>JANXAW010000023.1 GCA_025061985.1 Fimbriimonadales bacterium | reverse complement strand
GCGTGCGCCTGCGCAACATGCTGGGTTATGCCTTCGCGCAGAAGAAAGTGCCTCGCCATCGGTTCGCGGCGCTGTTCCACTTGCCCCTGTACGCGGGTTTCATCATGCTGCTGATTGGCACCACCCTGCTGGCAATCGCGGAGTGGACGGAAATCGGTACGGGCATTTTCTTAGAAGAGGGCATCTGGTTCCACAAGGGGCTGTACTACATCCTTTACGAGGTCACTCTGGACTTATTTGGCTTGGGCGTGATTTTCGGATGCCTTTTGGCGCTGTGGCGACGCTACGTGCAAAAGCCGCCCTCGGTGAGCCTTGAGCGGATGGACGCAATCGCTGTGTGGCTTTTACTGCTTATCTGCCTAAACGGGTACGCTTTGGAGAGTGCGCGGATTGCGATCGAGCGCAACCCTGAGTTTATGAACCCTCCGCGCCCCCAGTACGCTCAAGTGTGGTCGTTTGTAGGCTACACCTTCGCGCCGCTGTTTGAGGGTATCTCGGTAGAGGGTTATCGGCTTTGGTGGTGGTTCCATGCGCTGACGATTGCGAGCTGGTTCGCTGTCTTGCCTTTCACGCGCTTGCGCCACTGGTTCCTTGCGCCAATTGTTGCCTACTACAAGCCAAACTACCTGCCGAATGTGCCCAGCATTGAAAGCATTGAGCGTGTGGAGCAAACGGGGCGCATTGGCGTGAACTCGCTTAAGGAGTTCTCGCGCTGGCATCTGATGAGCCTTGATGCTTGCATGGGCTGCGGGCGCTGCGAGCGCGCGTGCCCTGCCTACGCCACAGGCAAGCCCCTCAACCCCAAGCGCATCGTGGAAAAGCTACGCGATGCCATGACCAACGGCAAAGGCGATGACCTTACGCAGGTAATCAGCGATGAAGAACTCTTCGCCTGCACTACCTGCGGTGCATGCGCGCATGAGTGCCCCGTGCTGATTGAGCACCCGACACTGATTATGGAGATGCGTCGCCACCGCGTAGCCGAGGGCAACCTGCGTGGCACAGCAGCAGGTACGCTGCAACGCATTATGGCGCAATCCAACCCGTGGGGCTTGCCCCTTGTCGAGCGGATGAAGTGGGCACAGGGGCTAAATGTGCCGACTGTACGCGAGAACCCGAACTTCGAGGTGCTGTTTTGGGTGGGCTGCGCAGGAGCCTACGACGGTCGCGGGCAGCAAGTAGCACGCGCCATCGTTAAACTGCTGCAGCGGGCTGGCGTGAACTTCGCCGTGCTAGGACCCGAAGAGCGCTGCACGGGCGATACCCCGCGCCGCTTAGGAGAAGACCTGCTGTTCCAAGAGCTGGCGATGCAGAACGTGGAAACGCTCAAGCAAGTCAATCCGCGCCGCATCGTAACAATGTGCCCGCACTGCCTGCACGTGCTCAAAAACGAATACAAGAAGTTTGGTGCGAGCTTTGAGGTGGTGCACCATTCGCAGCTGCTGGCAGAACTCATTCAGCAGGGGCGATTACCCAAGGTAGAACCCTTAGCTGATGGCGGCGTGGCGTTTCACGACCCGTGCTATTTGGCGCGGGTCAACCAAATCAGCGATGCGCCGCGTGAGGTGCTCAAAAACGCAGTCGCCGATCTACGCGAACCTGCACGCAACCGTGATCGCACCTTCTGCTGCGGTGCAGGAGGCGGGCGCATGTGGATGGATGAGCTACCCCATGAGCGCCCCGGCATTATTCGGGCGGAAGAGCTGCTCAAAACAGGCGCACGCACAGTCGCCGTGGGCTGCCCGTTCTGCATGATAATGGTCTCCGATAGCATCAAGACCAGAGACGATACAGTGCCTGTAAAAGACATCGCCGAAATCCTACTAGAGCGCATTGAGGCAACCGAACCGCGCCCCTCCGAGCGGGCGAACTAATCTGTACCTGTCCGGTTTCGACGCGCCTACGAGTCTTAAGGGGGTGGAAAATGCGAAAGGGTCGCCTTGCGCTGCAGAGATAGGGTACCTCCTCAGCCAAAGTTGTGCAGGCCCCCCGAACGGTCGGGGGGTTTCTTCCATTTTAGAGCAAGCTCGGTACGGTAGGATCGATCACTACGTCCAGCAAGGTGGGACGGCGTGTTCGCAACGCGCGTGGGATAGCTTCCTCAATCGCCTCAGGCGTCTCCAGTCGCTCGGCGTCAATCCCCATCCCGCGCGCTATTTGTACAAGGTCTAAGTGCGGCACATCCAGCCCCTGCACGCGCTCTTCGCAACCCGGATAAAATGCCTTTGTGAAGCTCTTGAGGATGTTATAGGCATGGTTGTTGAGCACCAAGAACAGCACGGGCGTATTCTCTTCGCGCGCACTCCACAGCGCTTGCACCGAGTACATCGCGGAGCCATCGCCGACAACGCAAACAACAGGGCGATCGGGTTGTGCCAGTTGAATACCGATAGCAGCGGGCATCGCCCAGCCCAGCCCGCCGCTGGCAGCGGTGTAGTAGTCGTGGCTCATTGCGAGACGCACGTACTCTCGCAGGCACAAACTGGCGGAAATCGCTTCGTCTACGATGATCGCATTCTCAGGTAAGTGCTGCGCCAGAGTATGCAACACAAAGGAGGCTCCCATTTTGGCACGGCTACGTGCCGCTTCCGAGCGTCGACGCGCCTCCTCCGCAGCTCGCGAAGGCGCTCGGTATTCACGGGGCGCTACACGCTGCACCAGCTCCTCTAATGCTCGCTTGATATCGCCCACAAACGCCCCTTCCACAGGGGCACGACTCGCTTCTTGCGGATCGTCGGTAATAAGCATCACGCGCACGCCTGGTGGCACCAGCGTGCCTGGAAAGTAGGGATAGAGCAGAAACACGGGCGCGCCCACTACCAGCACGAAATCGTGTTGGCTTAGAGCCTGCAACAGGCGCGGCACCGCAGGCAAAAGCATCCCCTCATACAACGGATGCTTTGTTGGAAAGCCCATCCGCGAGTTGAGGGGCGCATGGTACACTGCTGCCCCTGTCTTTTCTGCCAAAGCAACCGCTTCTGCAAGGGCATTCGCCCCTCCAACTCCTGCTCCAAACACCAACGCGGGCTTTTGAGCGCGACTGAGCGCCTCAGCAACCACCTCCAAGCCTTGGGGGGCACTTGGCGGGCGCAGCTCCCTTAGGCGCGGCGGCTGCCCCACAGCATCCCAGAAATCCATCGGTATCGAAACAAACACTGGCCCGCGCGGGGGAGTCATCGCCAAGTGATATGCTTGCTCCAGCGCCTCGGGCACATCCGCCGCGTGCTTGACCTCATATGCCCATTTCACCACGGGGCGCGCCATCCCAACCAGATCGCCAGCCAGCAACGGCTCGTGAAAAAGGTGGCGTGTATCCTGTTGCCCACAGGTGACAATAACAGGCGCACGGTTCTTGAGCGCCGTGTACAGCATGCCGATCGCATTGCCCAAACCTGGCGCCACATGCAGGTTCACGAAGGCAGGTGTCCTACTCGCCTGCGCGTAGCCATCCGCCATCGCCACCGCAACGCTTTCCTGAAGGGCTAACACATAGCGCACCGACTCGGGCAACCCCACCAGAAACGGCAATTCCGTCGAGCCGGGGTTGCCAAACACGTAGCGAATGCTCCGCGCGCGCATCCACTCAACAGTTGCCTCTCGAACGTTCATAGCACACGGATTTCGAGCAAAGGCTTGCAACTCCTGCGAGAAACCACCACCCCGCCGTTCGAAACTCTTCTCCTGTGCATGTGCAGCTGACCTTCGTCGGTTGGTTAGCCCGCGCAGGCAAGCTCGGTTGCTCACCCGCAGCTTCAGTTGTTTGCCAAGAGGGGCCTTTCTCAAACCCACTCTTTACTGCTTCTTGACAACCCCTGCTGCTGTGGAGTATAATTCGCTACAGAGAACCATTTTCTACAGGAGGCAGTGTATGAACCACCTACTGCAGGGGCTAAAGCGGGCAGGGTTGCGCCTGACTCCTCAGCGCGTAGCCATTTGCAAGGTACTGGCAGAAAGCAAAGACCACCCCACCGCGATGATGATTTATCACCAACTGCTTCCTCAGTTCCCCACCTTGAGCTTGGCTACTGTGTACAAGACCTTGAATGTACTAAAGTCGATGGGGCTGGTGCACACGCTGGGCGATGCGGGCGACGGCGCAGAGCACTTCGACGCCGACCTCACTCCTCACATCAATCTCGTATGCACGCGCTGCCATCGCGTTGTGGACTTTGATGAGGAGCGGATCCACGAGATTCAGCAAGCGGTGGCTCAGCGCTCGGGCTACGAGATTCTGGGCGCGCGAATTGTGTACTACGGTTTGTGCCCCGAATGTCGTGCCAACGGTTCATCGAAGGAGAGCGCGTAAATGGGCATCGTTCGCACTATTCGTCGGCGACTGGCGGAGGCAGCCTCGTGTGCCGATGCGATGGCGAAAGTCGCCCTTGCCCACAAGGGGATTTGGCGTATTCGCTACCGCTATCGGCAAAACCTCGTAGAAGTAGAGTACGACCCGCAGCTACTGAGCGAAGAGGAGGCGCGGCGCATTGCTGAGCCGCTGCTGTACGAGTTAGGCATCCGCATCCCCACGTGTAGCATGCGCGACTCCGAAGCAGGCGTGTGTGCTGCGTGCCCCAGCATCCAGCAGAAGGGCAGGCGGTGGCAGTTGGATGGTGTGGTCTACCGCGCTCACTTCGATGGCGAAACGCTCTGCATCGAGCAAGAAGGTGCGCCCTCTGAGCCAACAGACCGTTTCCTGCGCCGTGTCAAAGCGTTAGAACGCCCCGAGCCACTTTGGAAAACCCGCGCCTTGTGGGAGCCCGTGCTCTCTGCGCTTACGCTACTAATGCTGGTGGTGGGGGGCGTGCTGCGTTGGCAGGGGCTACCGGGCTGGGCAAACCTTGCCTACGCAGTTGCCTACTTTACGGGCGGATACTTTGGGGTTATCGACGGCTATCACACGCTGCGCGAGCGGCGAATTGATGTGAACTTTTTGATGATTGCGGCTGCAATTGGTGCAGCGGTCGTTGGCGAGGCTCCCGAGGGCGCAACTTTGCTGTTCCTGTTCTCGCTCTCGAACACCTTGCAAGCGTATGCGCTTGCACGTAGTCGCCGTGCCGTACGCGCGCTGATGGCGCTGCAGCCTGACACTGCCCTGCGCCTTACACCTACAGGCACTGAAACCGTACCTGTAGATGAGTTGCAAGTGGGCGATCGCATCTTAGTGCGCGCAGGCGATCGCATTCCCGCCGATGGCGTCGTGCTCAGTGGCGAATCGCACGTAGACCAATCACCGATCACGGGCGAGAGCATCCCCGTACACAAAGCCCCTGGCGCATTCGTGTACGCTGGCACCATCAACGGCACGGGTACTCTGGAGGTGGAGGTGCGCGCCCCCGCCACCGAAACGCTGCTCCATCGGATCATGCAGCTGGTAGAGCAAGCCCAAGAGCAAAAGGCGCGCACACAACGTTGGCTGGAGCGGTTCGAGCAGCGCTACGCGCTGGCGGTCATTGGCGGAGCGGCGCTGGTAGCGCTCGGATTGCCCCTGCTGGGCTGGCAATTCACAGACGCCTTCTACCGCGCCATGACCTTGCTGGTAGTTGCCTCACCCTGCGCGCTGGTGATTAGCACGCCTGCTACCCTACTGTCGGCGATCGCCAACGCCGCTAAGCGCGGGATCCTCTTCAAGGGGGGCGAACCGGTCGAACGCCTAGCAACCGTGCGCGCCATCGCCCTCGATAAAACAGGCACACTCACCGAAGGCAAACTCCAGTTTACAGAGCTGGTTGTGTTGAACGACGCCACTGAAGCCGAAGTATGGCAGGCGATTATCGATATCGAGTCGCGTTCGGAGCACCCCTTGGCGCAAGCATTAGTGCAGGCAGCTGCGGCGCGCGGCTATACTGCGCACCCTGTAGAGCGCGTTGAAGCCCTGCCTGGCAAGGGAATCTGCGCCACGCGAGTAGATGGAACCGAAATCCGCATCGGCAACCTGCGCTTATTCGAGGGGATGGAAATACCCACAGGCGTTGTGGAGGCAGTGGAACGCTTGCACGCCGCGGGCAACACGGCTATGGTCGTATGGGTGGGTGGGCGGTTTTTAGGCGTGGCAGCTGCGGCAGATACGGTACGCCCTCAAGCTGCGCAAGCAGTTGCTCAACTGCATGCCTTGGGCATTCCTTGCGTTGCTATGCTCACAGGCGATGCAGAGCAAATCGCACGTGCCGTCGCCCATCAAACAGGGATCGATCGCGTCTATGCCGACCTATTGCCCGACGAGAAACTCGCCACCTTGCGTCAGCTTAGCCAAGAGTTCGGCGCAGTCGCTATGGTAGGCGACGGAGTCAACGACGCGCCCGCCCTCGCCGCAGCTGAAGTGGGCATTGCCATGGGCGCAGGCACCGATGTCGCCTTAGAAACCGCTGATATCGCCCTCGTGGGCAACGACCTCAACAACCTGCCCTATGCAGTCGCGCTCAGCCGCCACGCCATGCGCATCCTCAAGCAAAACCTTATCTTCGCAACGGGTGTAATCCTCGTGTTGGTGGTGCTCACCTTCACAGCGAACCTGCGCCTGCCACTGGGCGTTATAGGACACGAGGGCAGCACCCTACTGGTGGTGCTCAACGGCTTGCGCCTGCTTTGGTTCCGCTTCAAAGCATAAAGCGTAAGGCGCACTCCCTTTTAGGAGCCAAAAGACAAACAAGTCAGGTATACTATGCCATCGCTGCGTAAGGAGGTTATGGAAATGCCGAAGTTGGTCAGTCATCGTGAGTGGCAAAGCGAGGTGATCGAATCGCCTATTCCCGTGCTGGTGGACTTTTGGGCAGTTTGGTGCGGTCCCTGTCGATTGCTTGAGCCTGTGGTGGAAGAGTTAGCCCGCCAGTACGCAGATAAGCTAAAGGTGCTCAAAGTGGATGTTGACCAAGAGCCGCAACTGGCTGCGCAGTACGGAATTATGAGCATTCCCACACTGCTGTTATTCAAAAACGGGCGCGTGGTGGAGCAGATTGTGGGCGCGATGCCAAAGGGCGCAATTGAACAACGGATTGCACGCCACCTATAACGCTTCACATCCCCTCCTACCCTTCGTCCTCAATTGCTTCTAATAGCCGCCCTGCACCGAAGCGCACAGGATCGGTGCAGGGCAGTCCTGTTTCTGCTTCTACTTGGGCAATTGCAGCGCGGGCTTCAGACTCGCTCATGTGCGCCGTATTGAGCGCAACCGCCACCACTTTGGCAGGATAAAACGCCCCGCCCATAGACGCTACCTGCTCGTAGATGCGGATCACTTCTGGCAAAGGCGGAATGGGCACATCGGGAAAGGTGCGAATATGGGTCTGCCCTGCTCGATGCACCAAAATCAGATGCGTGGGCTGAGCGCCGCGCAACAAGGGGAGCGTTGCGGTAGAAGCGGGGTTTGTCAAGGCGCCCTGCCCCTCGATGTGGATAATGTCTGCGTCCTGCGCCAGCTCCATCACGAACTTTTCTACGGCGCCTGAGGCGAAATCGACGCGCACGGCGTCTAATGGCACGCCCGATCCTTCAATCATAATCCCCGTCTGCCCCGTTGCAAGAAAGCGCGAGCGCAAGCCGCGTTGCAGACACGCGCGGTGCATCTCCAAGCTTACGGTCATTTTGCCGACCGCCATATCGGTGCCGACTGTTAGCACGCGCTTGCAGGGTAGGAAACGCGCTCTGCCAGTGCCGACGCTTAGCCCGGGCGGCTCTTTGCGGATATCCCAAATCCACTGACAACCGCGCAGCAAGGGTTGCAAATCGGGGTGGTTCGCTAGGGGCGTATGCAGCCCGTTCACAACGTTCAACCCCGCCATCACCGCCGTGCGCACTTCCTGCCATAGCTCCGGAGGTAGCATACCGCCCGAAGGGGCAATCCCAATCACGAGGGTATCGGGCTGATAAGCAAGCGCCTCACCCACAGAAGCCACAATCGGCACATCGCGGGGAATGCCTGTAAGGCGCGGGATTGAATCGCCTGCGCATTCAGCGTCTATCACAGCAACAATCGGGTTGCGGCTGTAGCGCAGCAACCCCAACCCTGTCTTGCCGAAATCCCCCAGAATCCCACCGTGCATCAAGATTGCCAGCCGATTATCGGGAGTCAGCATCGTAGCGCACGGGATTATACCTGCTTGGAGCAGGTGTGCTTCAGAAAGCAAATTGAGGGATGCAACTGTGGCTTATCAAAAGCAGCCGCTTTCAGAGGCACTTGGACTGCTGCTGGTTGGGGGGCTGAGGGTGGCTTTATCGGGCTGTGGGGGCGCATCCGCGCCCGACGCCACCCTTCAAGCCGACCTCGCACTCACTGCGACCGACGATGCTTTCAACGCCACTCACCTGCGCCAACTTTACCAAAAACTCAGCGCAATGGCAGAACTGATGCGCCCTCAGGAGACCTGATTGTGTTGGGCATCCTAGCAGCTACCGCTGGAGTAGTGATCTCAATCCTTCGGTGGTTTTTAGACAACAGCGGGATCACTTGGGAAGCCGTGCGTCAGTTCATAGAGCAGGCGGTGGAAGCGATTATCGCGCTGTTGCGCGAGGTTGTGGACTGGCTCACGCGCGCACGGTAGCGCTCCCTGCCACTCGGTGGCGCAGGCGTTGGATCCGCTCGCGCAAGATAGGATCGCGACGCAGGCGCTGCTGTAGCTGGCGGTAGGCGTGGAGCACGGTCGTGTGGTCGGCGCGTCCCAACGCTTCCGCAATACGCGCCCACGGCTCGCCCGTGGTTTCGCGTGCCAAGAACACAGCCACTTGGCGTGCCTGCACTACTTCGCCGCGCCGACTGCTGCCTGTAAGCTCCTCACGCGAGATGCCCATCTCCTCGCACACTAACTGCACGATTTGCTCTAGCGAAGGCGCCTTAGGCTGCGCTTCCACCAGATAGGCTCGCAACGCCTCCGCAGCCAGCTCCACAGTGATCGGCTCACCTAGGATGGAGCTTTGCGCGATTAGGCGCGTCAAAACCCCCTCCAGCACACGTATGTTTGACTGAATCTTGTCCGCAATAAGCTCTGCCACAGCAAGCGGGAGGGCAATTCCCTCGCGTTCCGCCTTGCTAAGCAAGATCGCCAAGCGCGTTTCAAAGTCAGGCGGGGCAATATCCGCACATAGCCCCATCTCAAAGCGCGTGCGCAATCGCTCCTCCACCCCCACCAGTTCCCGCGGCGCCTTGTCGCTGGTCATCACCAGCTGCTTCCCTGCGTTATAGAGCATGTTGAAAATATGGAAAAACTCCTCCTGAGTGCGCTCTTTGCCTGCTACAAACTGCACATCGTCCACCAGCCAGTACTGCACATTTCGGTAGCGCTCGCGGAACTCATCGACTTTCTGCTGACGCACCGCCTGTACGTAGCTATTTACGAACTCCTCACCGCTGATGTAGAGGATGCGAGCATTGGGCATCCGTCTTAGGCACGCATGCCCGATAGCATGCAGCAGGTGGGTTTTGCCTAGGCCAGGGGGGCTGTAGATAAAAAGCGGATTGTAGCGGGCGCTTGCGCCATTGGCAACAGCCCATGCCGCTGCATGCGCGAGGCGGTTGCTCCTGCCCACCACGAAGGTCTCGAAGGTGTAGTGTGGGTTGAGGCGTGGCGGAGGAAACGCTGGCTGGCTCGGAGCAGGAGCGGCAACCACTACCGGCTCCGGTACGGGCGCAGGCGAATCCTCACCAACCAGCTGCACTACCACAGGGAAGCCTAACTGTTGACTTAAGAGGGTCTGCAGCTCGCGCAGGTAGCGCTGCCGCACCCAATCGCGCCCGAAAGCGTTATCTAACCGTAGCTGCACGCAGTCGCCCTCAATCCCCACAGGCGTGATCGCTTCCAAGTACCGCCGGCTGGAAGCGGCCACGCGCGGAAGCAACGCCTGCACCACATTACGCCACGCACGGCGCAACTGCGCTACGTCTATGTCCTCTCCGAGCCGAAGCTGGTCTAGTTCTTCCCTGCGCATTGTGGGTGGCTTCCATGCTCCCCGCCTGAGGGGTGGCTAATATAATAGCACAAGGCACCCCTCACCTCCTGCCAAACGCCTTATCATGAAGACGCCCAGAATGCCACCAAAAGCCATTTAGCTGCTGTCAGGTGCACAAAGCGGGCATTTTCGTTCATTTCTGCTTGTTAGCATGCGTCAGCGCGTAAAATCCAACCAGTAGTAGGGGCAGGTCTCGCTACCCCAACATCTTCGGCTGAAACTTCTAGAAAAACTTCGCGCATCAGGTATAATGAGGCTATATGGTGACGCGCCAAGCGTTTGACGCTGAACTGCAAGAGCTGGAGACAAAGGTGCTCGCGATGGCGAGCATTGTGGAGGGAATGGTCGCCGATGCAGTGGAAGCACTATGGCGCAACGACATGCAGCGCGCCGAGCAGGTCATCCGACGCGATGACGAGGTAGACCAGATTGACATTGAGATTGAGTCAATGTGTTTGCGCCTGATTGCCCTGCAGCAACCGATGGGCAGCGACCTGCGCACCATCGGCACAATTATGAAGATGATCACCGACATCGAGCGCATTGGCGATTACGCAGTAGATATCGCCAAAGCCGCGCGCAAACTTCGCGATGAACCGCCCGTAGAGCAACTGGTGGACATCCCACGCCTTGCCAACGCGGCTCGCCGAATGCTTTTGGAAAGCATCGAGGCATACGTAAGGCGCGACCTGCAGCAGGTCCTTCACGTGTGTCAGCAAGACGACGAAGTAGACGCAATATACCGACGCATCCGTATGCAGCTCCAAGAGATTATGCGCGCTCATCCCGAAAAAGTAACTGCTGCCTCGTGGCTGCTGCTGGTAGCCCATTACTTGGAGCGCATCGCCGACCACGCCACGAACATCGCCGAGCGCGTGTGGTTCATGGAAACAGGGCGTTTGGAACAATTGGCGAAAAAACACAAAAGCGGCACTTTAGAAGAGGCGTTCGCAGAAGCGGCTCAGCACGCTGCTGAGCAGCGCAATGATGAAATAAGCACCAATGACCTCTCTGTCTGAGCGCTGGGCAGCGCTCCAAGAGCGAATCGCACGCGCTTGCGCCCGCGCAGGACGCGACCCTTCTGCAATCCGCGTCGTTGCCGTCACGAAAGGAGTCCCCATAGAGCGCATTGCCGAAGCCTACGCGCTGGGACTACGCGATTTCGGCGAAAACTACTGGCAAGAAGCACGCTCCAAACTCGATGCCCTACCCCACGACATACGGTGGCATTTCATCGGGCACCTCCAAACCAATAAGGTCAAATATGTCGTGGGGAGATTTGCATTGATACAATCGGTAGATAGGGTATCCTTATTGGAGGAGGTACAGCGCGTGGCGAGCAAGCGCGGGCTGAGGCAACCCGTGTTGATTGAGGTACGCCTTGCGGAAGTTGCGGAGCGTGCAGGCGTGTCGTTCGTAGATGCCCCTGCCCTCATTGAGCGCACCTTAGCAATGCCCAACCTGATACTGCAGGGGCTGATGGGCATCGCTCCCTTCACCGACGACGTGCCCACAATCCGCACCGCCTTCCGCAAGCTTCGGCAACTCTATGAACAGCTGCCCGCTCAAAACCGCCAGTGGCTCTCGATGGGCATGAGCCACGACTTCGAGATTGCTATCGAGGAGGGCAGCACGATGCTGCGCCTTGGCACCGCGTTGTTTGGCGAACGCGCCTGAACTGATACGACGGCAGGGATGCCGTCGCCGACCGATGACATAACCCTTTGCCATCCCAAGCGGAGCGAGGAATCTAAGCTTTCCCGCCCGCAGCATAAAACAAGCGCTTCCGTCGGCAAAATGCCGACGCTATCGCGAACGCACCTCACACGGATGGAGGGAAGCGCATGAATCGCTACTACGAGGAGATGGAGGAGCAATACGGCGAACGGCAGAGCTTATGGACGCGCCTGCGCACATGGGTTGGACTAGGACGCACCGAGGATGAGGAAAACCTACCGCACCCGCAATCAGATGTGCGCTACCGACGGTTCCACGCTTACTACATCAGCATCCGCAAGGAGCTGCACAGCCTTGAGGACGCGCGCATTGCAGCCGATGGTCTTAAGGAAGGCGTGCAGCAAATCATCAACTTAGCATCCACGCCTCAGGGGGTGCGCGAACGCATTATCGACTTCCTCAACGGCGTGGTCTATGCGATCGAGGGCAGCGTGGAGCGCGTAAGCGAGCACGTGTTCGTGTATGCCCCTCCACAGGCGATTATCGACGCGCCTAATGCTACTCGCGCCGAGCGCGACTAATAGCAGCTGACGCCTCGGCACGCGCGCGGTAGCAGTGGGGATACACGCCCTTTCTCCACGTGGGCAAATGCAGTGCCCACACGGGGGGTTTGGCACGCGCTGCAGCTGCCCATATCTTGCGGGGCTTCTGGTGGCAAAAGGCGCTCAAGGGGTGCTTTACTCTTTCAGGCAACGCCGCACATAAAGTAGCCAACGCTCCTGCTACGTGGCGTTTGTTCGCAGGAGCGCTACCGAAAGGCATCACAGCACGAAGTGCCAGAACACAGCGCCATAGGTGCGCTTGGGGGTGATTTCTGCGCCTGCAGAAAAGCCCAATCGTAGCCGGACGCCCGCAAACAGCGAAGCGCCTCGCGGGGTTAGCACACCAGACACAAACAGCGTGCTATTTTTGTCCGAGCGCCAAAAGTCCGTACCCAGCGCTAAACGAAAGTCGCGCCCCGCGCTGTAAATTGCGCCGATGCGCAGCGTGGGCACCCAGATTTCAGGTGCATTGGTGGGGTTCTCCCCCGCAAAGCGAGCTTGCAAGTACTGGCGCACTACCCGAAAAAGCGGACGCTGTACTAACCCCCCACCGAAGTGTCCTGTGCTGAGCCAAAGCACTTTAGGGCGCCCCAAGGCGCGAATCAGTTTCTCGGTGTCTTCCGCAGGCACGACGATATCAAAGCGGGCACCAATTACAAAAGTTTTTGCGCCATGCTCGGGCGTGAGCAGATTTAAGGGTTCAATCGAAGCCAGCTCCGCGCGGAGACGGGCGAGCGTGTAACCGTCGCGACGCAATCGAGCGCGCGCTCCAAGCGTCAGTACAGAGTGCCATAGCACGTGTGCCAAATCTGCCCCGCCTAGGATCAGCACGGCGCTGTGGATACGCGGCTCTACGCCCAGGGCGGTCGCGCCCAAAATCGCCCCCAAGCTAATACCTACCAACGCTATCCGCTCCGGGTCGGTCTCAGGCTGGCGGCGCAGCCAATCGAACGCGCGACGCACGTCCCAAACGGCTTGCACAGCCGCAGCGCGCAACAGGTTCACATCGCCTGATAAAATCGCGCTTCCACTGTCCTGACCAGCAGGCGTACGAGCCATATGGTACGGGAGCGTCATCAGGAACACCGCGATACCGTTTCGAACCAGCTCGCGCCCAAGCGCCATTTCTAGCTCTGGACGGCGAATGCCTAGGCTATGCAGTAGTACCACCGTGGGGACACGTCCACTTCGCTGAACAGGGACCAGCCACCACGCCTGCACCCTGTTATTTTCGGGGTAAGGGCTATCAAACGCGCTAGGAAACTCCACCTTGTATTCAAGGTAGCCCTCGCGCTCGATGCGACTGAGCAAGCGCGAGGGGAACACGGGGTCTAACGGCGCGCGCAAATCTGGAACTTGCTCGGCAGCCCACGCCCAGCCCATCATCACCGCCCAAGCCCAGCTCCAACACCATCGAAGGAGTTTCACGGCTTGCCTCCTAAGGTAAGGCGACCCTTGCGCAACACAACAAACACTACGGTCAGGGCAAGCAGCAAAGCGTAGAACGCCATGCCAACACGCAGCAGCGTGGGCGAATCGCCCGCCCAATACGCGAGCCAAAACGCCAGCAGCGCCACCCCTAGCCAACCCACGGCTAAGACGGCATGCATCGCGAAAGCGCCTCCTTGAGGGCACTGGGTGGAATTTTCGGCTCCAAGCGCGCTTTGCCTATCCCCTCTAAGAGCACGATGCGCGGTGTATCGCCCGCGCGCTTTTTGTCATAGCGGGTTGCTTCCAGCAACGCCTCGGGCGAGAGGTTACGGGGTAGGCTTGTGGGTAAGCCCGCCTGGGTAAGCGTCTCGCGCAAGGTCTCCACTACCTCCGCAGGCGTAACGCCCACAATCCGCCCTAACTCCGCCTCGGCAACCATTCCAGCAGCGATCGCCTCTCCGTGTAGCCAATGGCGGTAGCCTAGCACTGCCTCTATCGCGTGCCCGATGGTGTGCCCAAAGTTGAGCAAGGCACGCTTGCCTGTAAGGTCGCGTTCATCTTCGGCGACAATCGCAGCTTTGAGGCGCACACATTGGGCAATCGGAAGCGTCCAAGTATACGGGTTGTCTCGGAGCGTGCGACGGCGGAACACACCTTGTTGGAGCATCACTTGCAAGCGTTGCCATAACCCTGCGTGCAAGACGATGCCGTACTTGAGCATCTCAGCGAAGCCGTTGCGCCACTGGCGCAAGGGTAGCGTTGTCAAGACTTCAGGGTCAATCACTACCAGCGCAGGCTGGTGAAACGCGCCCACCAAGTTTTTGCCTTGAGGTAAGTCGACCGCTACCTTGCCCCCGACACTGGAGTCAACCTGCGCCAGCAACGTGGTAGGCACTTGCACATATGGAATACCGCGCATGTAGGTAGCGGCGACAAACCCTCCTAAATCGCCCAGCACGCCTCCGCCAACAATCAGCAACGCGCCGCTGCGGTCCACGCCCGCTGCTAACAGCTGCGCATAGAGCCGTTCCGCAGTGCGCAACGTTTTGATGCGCTCACCCGTGGGCACTGTGATAAGGTGAGTAGAAACGCCTATGGCTTCCAGCGCGTCGCGAATTGGTGTTGCCCACTGCAGCAAACGCGGATGGGTAAGCAACGCGACGCGCGTAGGGTGAAGTCGTGCCTGCAGATAGGTAGCGACTCGGGTAGCAAGTTGGGGCGCAATTAGCACTTCATAGCCCTCTGAATGCTGTGGCAAGACCTCTATCGCAAGGGGTAGCTCTGCCGTGGGGCGGAAAGCGCGCTGCACTGCCTCAGCTACCTGCTCAGGGGTGCGCCCGTCAGTGGGCACAATCCAGTCAGCTTGTTGGTAAAGGGGTTCGCGAGCGCGCACAATCGCCTCCAGCGTGGCGCGCGGCGTTGCTGTGCGCAAAAGTGGGCGATGCCGACTGCGGCGCACGCGCTGCCATAGCGTCTTTACCGACGCCTGCAGATACACAATCCAGCCCGTTTGGCGCATCAGTTGCCAGTTTGCCTCGCTTAGCACCACACCGCCCCCTGTAGCCACTACCTGCGGAGGCATTTCAGCGACTGCACGCAGCATTGCCTGTTCACGCTGACGGAAGGCAGGCTCCCCTTCCCGCTCAAAAAGGGCGCTTACGGACATTCCCGCTGCTTGCTCAATACAGACGTCAAGGTCCACAAACGGCATCCCCAGACGCTGAGCCACACACGCAGCCACAGTGGACTTACCGCTGCCCATGTTTCCCACTAAGTACAGGTGCCTCATGCCCTTCAACAAAATTAAGCTGCAGGGGCATACTGCCCCTGCAGTAGCGCTGAGCTTACTTAGAAGGAGGTTTACGGAGATAGCGTACCGCGTCCCGCGCTCTCGTCTTCTTCCAGCACGGTCGCCGTCACGAAGATCAGGAGTTCAGACTCCGTGACTTCGCGGGTGCGTGCACGGAAGAATTGCCCAATCACGGGCAAGTCGCTTAGGAGCGGGACTTTTGTAACCACGTTGTTGTCGCTGCGCGTGATTAGCCCACCCAGCACCATCGTTTCTCCGCTGCGGATACGGCGTACGGTGAACACGAACTGGCTCTCAAAGCGGGGTAGGTCGCGCGCACCGACGCGCACACGCCCCGCTGTGGAGATCTGCGGGAACAAAGTAAGCGTAATTGTGCCGTCGGCGTTCACGCGCGGAATCACTGTCAGCTGGGTGGGGATAGGAATGGGCACAGGCTGGGAGAAGGTGGTTGGGCGCCCTGTTTGGTCGAACACGACTACCTGCTGCTCAATGTAGTCTGTGGTTACGAAAGCAACGACGGCTGGGCTGTTGTTCTGAGTAACGACGACGGGGGCATTGACCACGCGCCCACGGCTCTGCTCCAGTTGCGCTCGAAGGTTCGTCACCAAGTTGCCTGTGGCGTAGTTGACGAAGATGGGCGCGCTAAGGTCTGCCTGACGGTCCGCCCCCGCTTGCAGGTGCACGCGCGAAAGGCTCCAGTTGATACCGAACTTTTCAGTGTCTTTGCGACTGACTGTGATGAACTCTGCGCGGATAAGCACCTGCTTGGGAGCGATGTCCAAGAAGCGCAAGATTCGGCGAATATACTCTACGGCTTCGGGCGTGCCACGCACAATCAACGAGTTATCGATGTCATTGGCAACGATGCCATCCAGCCCCTCAGGGATGAGGATACCAGCTGCTTGTGCACCTGGTTGACCAACCCCTCCGGGTTGTCCGCCGCCGAATTGCCCGCCGATGCCGCCCCCTGGGGGCTGCCCGCCGAAGCCAAACTGCCCCCCAAAGCCACGGCCACCGCGTTGCCCCTCGCCAAACTCCTGAGATGCGGGCGTCGTGGGGGTGGGCACAGGTGCATTGTTATATGGGATGGCTGGATTGCCGTCCACGCGCAAGGGCACGCTGGGGGGTACGCGAACCTGCATCCCCGGCGCAGTTTGCTGGATGGTGTGGTTCACGAAGTCGCGAATCTCGGCGAACGGGTCGTCGGTCAGCATCTCCGTTTTGATAATCCGCACGATGTCCGACGCACGACTGTAGCGGAGCGGGATTGACTCTACCACAATCGTGGGGCGCTGTCGCTCGGGCGGAGTAGGTGCCGCTGCCGGAGGAGTTTCGGTGGGCTTAGCAGCCCGAAGGGGGCTGATGACATACACGCCGTTTTCCTTGCGGAAAGTTGCCCCCGCTGACTGACACAAATAGCGCAACACCTGCTCG
This sequence comes from Fimbriimonadales bacterium, assembly GCA_025061985.1. GTDB lineage: Bacteria > Armatimonadota > Fimbriimonadia > Fimbriimonadales > GBS-DC > GBS-DC. The sequence continues at coordinate 130,764 of JANXAW010000023.1, read as the reverse complement.
AAGGGTCTTTCGCGAATGCTGATGAAGCTAATGCGCCGGTAGGGCTCGTCAGTCGGCTCAAAAACAACCTCCACCTTTGCCTGAAGCGCGATGCCCTTTACTGCGGTAATGAAGTCGGCGTCCACGAGATCGATGCTGACCAAGTAATCTTCGTTGCCCCAGCTGGTTAGAAACAAAGCTCCTGCCAGCAGGGCAGCAAACAACACACTTCCTCTTCCTTTCCGCATCGGGTGGTTCCTCCTCCATGAAGTTGTGCTGTCAAAGTTGTGGGTAGGGGCGGTTAGCGTCCAAACCCTCCTCCGCCGCCAAAGCCGCCCCCACCGCCAAAGCCGCCGCCACCGCGGAAGCCTCCGCCAAAGCCGCCGCCACCGCGGAAGCCTCCGCCAAAGCCACCGCCTCCAAAGCCGCCGCCAAAGCCGCCAAAACCGCCAAAGCCGCCAAAGCCGCCAAAGCCGCCAAAGCCAGAGCCGAAGCCACCAAAGCCACCTAAGCCGCCAAAGCCGCCAAAACCGCCAAAGCCGCCAAAGCCAGAGCCGAAGCCACCAAAGCCACCAAAACCACCAAAGCCACCAAGGCCGACCCCACCTTGCAGCTCATACTGGGCGTACCCAATCACTGTGCCTCCTAAAAGGCTGGCAATCAGCAACGGATTGGCATAGTTGAGCTGAATCTTCTCCGGCAGGTTCAAACGAGGCCCCTCCTCGGTAGGAGCGGGAGCTTCCTCTGGCACGCGCACCTCCTCAGGCTGGCGCACCGTGATATAGTACACCCCATTTTCCACGCGGTAGGTAAGGTTCAACGGGCGCAAGATGCTTTCAAGTGCTACGGTAAACGGCACGTCGGTCAGCGAGACCCGCACGGTACCTTGTACGTTCGGGTCAAGCACATAGTTCAAGCCCACGCTCTCAAACAGTTGCTTTAGCACAAAGCGCACATCAGCATCTTCGTACTTAAGCGTTACGCGCTTTTGAGTGGGGTCTTGCTGGCCGCCGTCTTGCGCACTGAGTGGCGCCACCTGCATTAGCATCGCCACTGCTATCAACCACATCAGTTTCGCTCGCATCATCTTTCATCCTCCATATAAGATTACGCACAGCAACCGAGCGCGTTTCTAAAACTCTACTCCGCCACCGCGTCCTCCTGGCGTACCTACACCGCCTCGCTGAGGCAAACCGCCGGGAGCGCCTGGGACGCCCGGTGCGCCTGGTGCGCCTACCCCTACACCAGGGGCAGCACCCCCTGTGGAGGCACTGGGCGGTTCAAGAGGCACACGGACCTCGCGTGGGTTACCTTTCGGGCGACGCAGAAGGATGCCATCTGCCGTGATCGACACCACGCGAAACTCGCCCACCATGTCGCCGGGGTAGACAATGCGAGGCACTTCCCCTTCCTGTTCTAAGATAGCCGAAACAGTGTTACCGATGATTACCCCGGCTACGCGTCGTCGAGGCTGCGGTTCGTAGGGCTCGGGCAATTCAACGCGCGGCGGTTTAGGTGGGCTGGCGAGCACAAAATAGCGCGAGGGATCAAATGCTTCCGCCTGCATCGCTGCTAGCTCTTCAGGCAAGGGTGCAAACGGATCTCGACGTGGGGTAAAAGGCGGGCGCGCCGTTCGCGCAGCCGGTGGCGCCGCCGCAGGCGGAGGCGATATCCCCCCCGTCGGCGCAGGAGGCGTCGGCGGAATGCCCATTCGATCGTCGCTTACAGAAGGTGGTTGAGTCGCAGTGTCTACATCACCGCCACCCGTGAACACAAGTAGCAGTGCCACCGCAATCACTACCAGCACCACCACCGCAACAGCCAACGCAATCTGTGTCTGTTTCGTCATCGCTGCTCACCCGCCGTGTTCGACGATTTACCCCACGATTCCTGCTGGTATTTCACATGTCAGGTCCTCCAAAGGCGCCGCCTCCTATCATCCCAAAGCCTCCAGGGGCGGGGGTTGCGCCCGTCGCTTGCTGAGGAGATGATGGGACATTCGGACCTACTTGACCACCCGAGACACGCGGATACACAAACACAGTCAGTGTGTAGCTCCCGTACAACTCCGGGCTCATTCCCTGAATAGCCAGCCCATCTACCAGCACTAAGAGGTTGGGCACTTCGTTCCACTTGCGCACATGGTTCAGCAGCGCTTGGAACGAGGGAGCGCGCACTTGCACCTGCCCAATCGGGAATACCAACACCACCGTGGGGATGGCGTTCGGGTCGTTTGGTGGGGGTGGGAGATTGACCTCATAGAGGCGTTGCACGCCCGTGCGCTCGGGCCACACTCGCAGCTTTATGCCAATCTCCCGCACCATATCGGGATACTGCATCCACGCCTTGAGGCGGTCGCTTACATCAATAGTGTTTTTAGGCATTTTGGTGCGCTGAATATGCGCCAGATCGCGTTCCGCCTGCCGAACGCGCTCCTGTGCCCGCTGCACCAAGCGTTGCGCAGTGGGGATTTGCGCTACCTTCGCTTCGAGTTGTCGAATGTTTTCCTCATGGTATGCAATGTTTTGCAAAGTGGGACGGATGCCCAGCAGGAAAATCGCTGCTGCCACCACAATCGTGAGCGTTAGCCCAATCGAAACTTTCGCGAACATCGACAAGCCTTTTTTCATAGCGTCCGCTCCTTTTACATGCCTGGTGGTGTGAAGCCTCCGCCTGGAGGAGCCATCGGAGCTGTGCCGCCAAAGCCTCCAATAGACATGCCGAAGCCGCTCCCGCTACCTAGATTCAACCCTGGAACATTGGCAGGCGGCACGGGGAGAGTAATCGGCTCCTTCAGATAGGCGACGACTTGGAATGGCATTAGATTTGCGGGCGAACTCATCGCTTGAGTACCCCTGCCGGTGAACCCCGCGCCAAAACCTCCTCCGGGTACCCCGAATGCGGGAGGCGCTGATGGAGCGGAAGGCGCGGGTGGTGCACCGCCTACGCTAGCCCCAACAACGCCTGCAGCAACAGGTGCTGCAGGGGTAGCAGGCGCGCTTCCTCCCGGTGTCCCAAAACCGAACGCAACGCCTTGCTGCGTGCCCCCAGTCGAATAGCCCGGCAACGAAGCCGAGGTCAAACTTACTGCCGTGAACAACGGGCACTGATACATCGCTTGCAAAAATAGCCCCAGATCCCGAATGCTGCGTGTAAACCCTGCGAGCTGAAGCTGGTTGCCCTGAACCACCTGCATCGACGCGTAACGCACGCGCGGCGAAGTGTACTGACTTACCTGACTGTAAAGCTCAGGATACCGCAAGTTGTGCTGCTGCACGCGCTTAGCCCACTCCACTAGCCCCAACAGCAACGCTGCAGAGTCGATCATCTGGTTTGCCTGATTGTAGAAGTTATCGACCTGTTGCGCTTGCAGTTCCAGCTCGCTTTTGCGTTGCTGCAGAGCAGCTAGTTGTGCTTGCACGCTAACCAACCAGAATACCATAAGGGCGTTTACCGCTATAAACAGCAGGGTCAGCATTGCTACTACTCGCTTGCTGACCTTGCGCTGACGTACATAATCAGGCACCAGGTTTAGTTTCATCGCTGTTCGCCTCCGTCAAAAGCTGGCGTGCAGCCCCATTCCAACAGCGACCGCCATAAGGTGGGCATGAGCAGCCACATAGTCAGGCCCGTGGCGCTTGACGCTTAGCTGAACCCCTTTGAAGGGGTTGCCGATAACGGTAGGTATGCCCGTTGCAGCATTGATGTACTGGTCGAGGTTGGGGAGTGCTGCACCACCGCCACACAGGATGATTTGATGGATGTCTGCATTGGCGTAGCGACTGCGGAAGTATTCCACAGAGCGGCGGATTTCGGTTGCTAGCTCCTCCAACAATGGGTAGATTGCCAAAAACACCTCGCGCTTTTGGGGATCTATGGGCGACTGGGCAGGGAGCGTCGCTTCAGCACTTGGCTCGCGAGGCCCCTCGAAGGAAGGCTCCGTCTCCTCAGGCGCCCCTGGCTCATAGCCGCCCGTTAGGGAGCCAGGGGTCATAAATGGAGAAGGTTCGCTGCCAACAGTAGGGATGCCTCCGAACCCTGGCGTGTAAAAACCGCCTGTTGGCACACTAAATGGCGAGGTGACTTGGGGAATCTGATCCATCAGCACTTCTGCTAGCTGCGCTTTCAATTGCTCCGCTTCAGCCTCGCTAATCATCAAGCGGTCTGCAATCGCTCGCGTGAGCGCGTTGCCCCCAATCGGCAAGACGCGGGGAAAGCTAAGCAACCCATGCGTGTAGATGTCTATCGAGGTCGACTCTGCGCCCAGATTAACAATCGCGACACTTTTTGCACTCGTGTCAGGTTGGGTCAGCAGTAAGCTCCGTGCCAGCGCTAGCGGCTCCACATCGATTGCGTAAGGCTCCAGCTTCAGCCCATCTGCGATTTCAACTAAGCTGTCAACTGCCTCCGCTGGGGCCACCGCCAGCACGACTTCCATATTATCCGCGTTTGGATCGGCGTCTGGGCGACGGATGACCTCGTATGCGGACTGCACGTTGGTATCTGCGAAGGGGATGTTGCGCCCGATCTCCCACTCCATGTGCTGGCGCAACTCTGCGGGGCTCATTTTGGGGACTTCCAGCACGCGCACGACGACCGAGTTTTGCCCTGCCAAGGCAAACGCGGCGTATTTCGTGCTGATTCCCGAATCGGCAAGTAGTCGCTTGAGCGCTGCAGCAACCGCTGCTTTGTCGACAATGCCTGAGCTGTCAATTGCGCCCTCTGGGGTGGGTGCAATGCCGATATTGGTCACTGTCGGTGGACGCCCCGTGCGCACCTCTGCCACCTTCATCAGGCGGCTGCCCAAGTCAATCCCTACAACAACGCTTGGTTGCTTCGCCATCCCAGTCTCCCGATCGTGTGTTCGACAAGGCAAGCGACGCTCCTGCCATTGGCAGGAGCGTCATAGATTGTACCCGATACGATTCTGCAGCAACCACTACTTTCCTATTGGTTGAGACAAGAAGAGGTGCTGTTTAGTGCGTCTCCTGCTTTAGCGGGCAATGACCTCGTAGGTGCGAAAGTCCGAGTGCATCGGTGGCTGTTCCCCACGAGCTTTTGCAGCGCGCAAGTCTTCAAAGCCACGCTTGTGCCCTTCCAGGAACTCAGGCGATTGAAGCCAAGCGCGAAAGTGCGCTTCGCTTTCCCAATGGCTAACTACCAAGTAAGGGTCGCCTTCACGCTGGGGGCGCAGCACATACATCCCACGAAAGCCCGGCATGCGATCAATCGCGTGCGCTCGCGTTCTAAAGAGGTACTCAAACCGCTCACGATATTCAGGAGCACAGGTGATGTAGTTGATCGCCACAAAGCCCCCGATAGTTTGCCCCTCTGCCTGCATAGAGGTAGTCGTTTCCGCTGAACTGAGTTGTGTCTCCATCGGCTATCACCTCCATTCTCCATAGATAGTACCCTTAGCCACGCTAAGAATTCAAGCGGCGCTACCCCTCCCCGATGAGGGTGTTTGCAAAACTTTCTCCTGAGCGAGACAGCTCAAGCCGTTCCTGCGCAGATGAAGCCGATCTTCGTCGGCGGTTTAGCTCACGTAGGTGGGCTTCGTTTGCACAGCAACGGCATCTACCGTAGCCAGTGCAGGCACTCTTCGAACACCCTCCTCCCCTGTTGACTTGCGGGGGCTCGAACGGGTATACTGCCCCTGCTTTGTGACCGAGGTCGCAGGGCACGAGACTTTATTCAAGGAGGGTAGCAATGCACACACTCAAACGCTGGGGCTGGATGGCCCCGCTCGTGAGCCTGATGGTTGCAGCCTCGGCGCAGCAAACTATCACTTACACTGTCAAGAAAGGTGACTCGCTGTCCACGATAGCACGTAGGCACGGCTTGCGTGTACCAGACCTGCTGCGCGTGAACAAACTGCGCAATCCGCACGCGCTTCAGATTGGCGACAAAATCAAAATCCCCCTAAAGCGCGCTTCGCTCCAGGGTCGCTCTTCTATTCGCTCGAACGCCTCTGCATCGGGCTGGGCAGTGCTTAATCGGGATCGTGTGAACGTGCGCGTTGCCCCCCGCCTTAGTGCTGCACGCATCACCCTTGTGGACCGCTGGACGAAGGTGCGCATCTTGGCACGACAGGGCGAATGGAGTCGCGTACAGCTGCCGAATGGGCGTGCGGGTTGGATCAAAAGCGAGTATCTAAGCCCTACCAAACCTCCGCGAGAGAAGCAAGTAGCGAAGTCAAGCCGCGTTTCCCTAAAGCGCGTTTCTCGAAAGCCGTCGCGTCTGCAAACGCTAGCCGCGCTTAAGTCACGCGGGTTGCCCGAAGCGGTTCGGAGCGCGCTGGCGTACTTGGGCAGCCGCTATCGCTATGGCGGGAGCAGTGCGCGTGGGTTTGACTGCTCGGGGTTCACAATGCATGTGTTTCGTAAACACGGCATCGTGTTGCCTCATAGCTCACGCGCGCAGTTCCGCGTGGGCGTGCCCGTAGCACGCCACGAGCTTCGACCGGGCGATCTGGTGTTTTTCCGCACGCGGGGGCGCAGCGTCTCGCATGTGGGCATCTACATTGGCGACGGCAAGTTCATTCACGCTTCTAGCGCGCGGGGACGCGTGCGTATCGACACGCTCAACTCAGGCTACTACAAAAAACGCTATGTAGGCGCACGGCGAATCCTCAAACGCTGAGGCGGCAGCGTAGATGCCTCCCGATACTTTGGTGTCGGGAGGCACAATGCTTCGAGAGGCAGAGTAGTTCAGCTTCGCAGGGTTTTGAGGCGCTCCTGCATTTTTTCCACCAGCTGGCGTGCTTGCGCTTCGTAAGCCATTTTGTCTTGCCATGTGTTGCGTGGGGTCAGCAGCTCGTCTGGCACGTCGGGCACGCTCACAGGCACCTCTAACCCGAAAATCGGATCGGTGCGGTAAGCCACGCGGTCTAATGCGCCACTTAGGGCAGCGCGAATCATCGCGCGAGTGTACCGAATGGGAATGCGATGCCCTACACCGTATGCGCCTCCTGTCCATCCCGTGTTGACCAGCCACGCTTGTGCTTGATGCTGGCTCAACTTCGCTGCCAACATTTCCCCATAGCGCACGGGCGACATGGGTAGGAAAGGCGCGCCAAAGCACGCACTGAAGGTCATTTCTGGGGTGGTGATCCCGCGCTCTGTGCCCGCAACCTTTGCTGTGTAGCCCAGCAAAAACATATCCATCGCTTGCGAAATGGTCAGTCGGCTGATTGGGGGTAGCACGCCAAATGCGTCCGCGGCCAAAAAGAACAGGTGCTGCGGGTGTCCCCCGATGCTGGGAAGTACCGCCCCCTCAATATATTCCACAGGGTAGGCTGCGCGCGTGTTTTCGGTGATCGAGGCGTCAGCGTAGTTAGGTTCGCGCGTGTAAGGGTCTACCACCACATTCTCCACCACGCTGCCAAAGCGGATCGCGTTCCAGATTTGGGGTTCGTGTTCACGCGAGAGGTTGATGCACTTTGCATAACATCCGCCTTCAAAGTTGAACACGCCTGTGTCGCTCCAGCCATGCTCATCGTCGCCAATCAATCGGCGCTCTGGGTCTGCAGAAAGCGAGGTCTTGCCAGTGCCGCTTAGCCCAAAAAACAGTGCAACATCGCCTGCTGCGCCCATGTTCGCCGCGCAGTGCATCGGAAACACGCCCTGCGTCGGCAAAATAAAATTCATCACCGTGAAAATGGACTTCTTGATCTCGCCTGCGTAGCCCGTGCCCGCTATCAGTACAATGCGTCGCTTGAAATCAATAGCGATGACCACTTCACTGCGCGTGCCATCTATCGCAGGTTCGGTTTTGAAGTTGGGCGCATGCAGTACTACGAAGTTAGCGCGAAATTGCGCCAACTCCTCGCGCGACGGTCGAATGAATAGCTGCTTGGCAAACAAGTTGTGCCAGGCCATTTCGGTGATCACGCGCACGCCGATGCGGTAGCGGGGATCGGCGCCCGCAAAGCAATCTTGCACATACAGCGGTCGATTTACCAAGTATGCCGATACGCGCAGGAGTAAGCGGTCGAAAACTTCTGGCGCCATCGGCTGGTTGATCGCTCCCCAGTGGATTTCTGCCTCGTACTCAGGATGCCGAACGATGAACTTATCTTTGGGCGAGCGACCTGTGTATTGCCCTGTGCGCGCGATCAGGGCGCCGTTGGAAGCAAGTTGCGCCTCGCCATTGAGAACGGCATGCTCCACAAGAGCGGCTACAGAGAGGTTGTGATAGAGTGGCTTCGCTTGCCCCAGAAGAACATCGATCTCGCGGTTGTAAACCTCGGCTTTCCAATCCATAGGCATTGACATCGCTCTGAACCTCCAGAGTGCTACTCTGCGTCGAGCATTGCAAGCGATAGAGAGTACGCATATAAGCATACCTTATGGGCGGGAGCGTGCCCGTTGTAGCTCTGCCCACAGGGCTTCGATTGTGGAGTCGCTATAGCCGTAGGTGCGCAGTTCGTAAAGCAGTCGTCGGGCTTCGGTAGGGCGATTTTGCAGTAGGCGCAGGCGCGCTAACGCGATTGCATATTCCACGCGGTTGGGGTCGCGCGTAGCTGCCGACTGGAGATGCCGCTCGGCTATGGTCAGGTCACCACGGTTCATCCAGTGGTGGGCAGCAACAATCCACTTGCTTGCTTCGCGCAGCTGTTGAAGCGCTCTTTCGGCTACCGAGCCATGCGGGTTAGTCATTAGTGCATAAGCGCGTTGGAACTCCTGCTCTGCTAAGTCCAAACGCGCCTGACGCGAGTAGATTAGCCCTAACGCTTGGTGCCCTAAAAACTTTGGCACCTTGCCCAGCACACGCTGCTTAATGATCCGTTCTGCTTGGTTGTATGCGCCACGCTCGGCGAGCATAACAGCGAGGTTATTCCAAGCGATTACATTCTGAGGCTCCACTTGGGTAGCTTGACGAAAGAGAGCTGTTGCCTGCTCACGATTGCCTAAGTGCAGCAACGCCACACCCTTGTTTACATACCCCATCCCGCAATGGGGGGCAACCTGAATCGCCTTCTCTGCATAGGGTATTGCTTCTTGGTACCTACCCATCTTGTTGTACAGGTCGGAAAGGTTCGCATAGCCGATGGGCGAGCGGGGCGAAGCACGCGTAAGCCATAACCAGAAGGTTTCGGCGTCGCGCCAGTTCGGCAATATAGTCGCTGTAGTTACGACTGCTCCTGCACCCCACACCGCAGCGCCCAAGGCGAAAGCTCGCACGCGTTGCGTTGCCACCGCATTGCTCCGCCTGTGCAACTCAGTAGTAGCCCGCTTTGCCAACACCAGTTGCCCAAAGCCCAGCGCAAACAGTGCCAGTGGGAAAGTGAGAAAGCGCTCCGCTGTAAAGATGCCTACGGCGAACTCCAGCGGGCGCAGGTTTAGCACTGGCAGCAAGCTGATCAACCCTGCCAAAAGCAACCACCCTGCTTGGGGCACACGCCACACCAGTAAGGCTAACACCACGAGTATGCCCCCTGCAACCCCCAACTGCGCCCACGCCCAACCGTCGTGCAACGGGATCGGCAACTCCGAATGATGGGCTGGCGTGATACTGAAAAACGGGAACACCACCAGCCCCATTAGCGTTGTAAGCGTGCGCCCAATCAACAGCAAATGCTGCACGGGCGTGCCCGGGTCTATCTGAACCCCAGGAGGCGGCTCGGTAAGCAAGTAGCCAAGCGTGAGGTAGCGAATTCCCAAGTACAGCGCCAGCGTCAGCCCGATCGCGGCGTACAGCCCGCCTTCTGCCCGCCACAACTGCCGAAGGCGCGTGTGCCACTCCCCTTCGCGCCATGCCAGTTGCCACGCCACCAACACCAGCGGGAATACAATCGCTAACTCTTTGCACAGCAACGCCAGCGCGAACGCGCTACTCACACTGACTATCCGCGCGATTCCCCCTAATCGCCTCTCTAGCCATAGCGCCAACAGCAAAAACAGCGTGACCATTAGGTCGTACCGTGCGGAGACGAAAGCAACGCTCTCTACTAACGCTGGGTGCACGCCGTACAGCCCGCCCAGCAGCACCCCTAGCCAGTGCCCCTGTGCCAAGCGTAGCCCTAAAGTACATACCAATGCGGTGTTGAGCAAGTGCAGGAGCATATTCACTGCGTGGAACGGCGCAGGGTTATCGCCCCAAACCCACAGTTGCACCAGCAGGCTGCTCAACGCCAGTGGGCGCCAGTAGTTGGGCGAGAAATCCAGCGGCTGGCGAACGGCTTCCAACCAACGCGCGGGCGCGCGGTAGTCCACACGCCCATAAATCACTTGGTTATCATCCCATACAAACTTGAAGTCCAGCGTGGGCGCGTACAGCACGCCGACTATTACCAGAACCCCAAGCGTGCCCAGCCACGCTATTGACCGCGGCATTGCCCGAAACACGGCATATTATACGCCGAGACGCACGCCCTCCTCGCCAAGACGCGCGTAGTCCGCGGGCGCGAAGGCGGGCACAAGACGCGCGATCTCCTCCATTACCTCACGGGCGCTGAAAGGTGGCACTTGACGACGTATGCGCAGCCACAGCTCGGCAAACACCTGCCAATCGGGTTTCGCCTCGCCCTGGGGCGGATGGGCTTGCCAGAACCGCTGCACGCGCCGCTCCCAGTTAGTGAAAGTGCCCTCATACTCGGTAAACGGGCACGCAGGTAGCAGCAAGTCGGCATAGCGCGCCGTTTCTGTCATTTGCACATCTTGCACCACCACGAAGGCGCACGCGCGGAGGGCGCGCTCGGCAAGGGCTGGCTCATAGTGCGCGCCTATGAGGTCTGCGCCCGCGATGTATAGCAACTGCACCTCGCCTTGCAAACAGGCTTGCAAGATGCCATCCGTGCTCAGTCCTGCGGTTGCAGGCAACGACACGCCCCACGCTTGCTCAAAGCGGGCACGCGCGGCTGCGTCCTCCACAAGCGCGTAGCCCGGCAACAGATGTGGCACAACGCCTAACTCCCACGCACCCTGCTGATTGGCACCTGTGGGCATCAAGTTCAACCCACCTTCCTCACGAGTATCGTTGCCTGTAAGGCGATTCAGCACCTGAAGCCATTCCACCACCTCGTGAGCGCGCGGGTGGTTCCACACCTTCTCCCCTGCCAAAATCACCATGCTAGGCGACTGAGCGATCTGTTGCGCGGCTGCCATCAGGGTCTCAGCAGGTACGCCTGTCTGCTCAGCCGTCCACGCGGGCGTGCAATCTGCAAGTTGAGCTTTGAGTGATTCTGCCTCAGCAGGCAGCGTGGGAAGCTGCTCCAGCACGACATGCAGCAAGCCCTTTAGCAGTGCGTCCTCGCTGCCAGGGCGGTAGCGCAAACATAGCGTAGCAAACTCCTCCGCCGCGTTGGGCACAGGGTATGCCACGATCGACTGCACCTCGTAGCGACGGCATGCCTTGCGCAAGCGCAAGAACACCATCGGCTGCTCATCAATCAGATCCATGCCGAACACAAACACCAGCGCAGCTGCTTCTAAGTCGCGGTACTCGTTCTGCGTGGTGGGCACACACAGGGCGCCCTGATAGCGCGTGAAGCGGTGATCGATATGGTTAGTCTGGAATGCCCCACGCAATAGCTTCTGGAACAGATACAGCGACTCGTTGCTAAGCCGATGTCCTGCCAGCCCTGCGACAGCACGCCCGTTGCCGCTGAGCGCGCTCCAGCGCTCCAGCAATAAGTCGTAGGCGTCGCTCCAGCGGATTGGCTCCCACTCCTTGCCACGGCGCACCATCGGTTGCAGAAGGCGGTCAGATGCATGCATGTAGGTCTGCTCAAACTTGCCCTTGTCGCATGTCCAAGTCTCATTTACCAGCGGGTTTTCACGCGCGTTGATGCGTACAACCCTACCTGCACGACTATCTACATAGAGATTGCAACCGTTGGAACACATTGTGCAAATGCTTTTTTGCGTGGTGATGTCCCACGGGCGAGCACGGAAGCGATACGTGCGGCTGGTCAGCGCCCCGACAGGGCAGATCTCAATCACATTCCCGCTGAAGTGACTGGTGAACTCAGTGAGTTGGAAAGTGTGGGGTTGCGTTTGCGCTCCACGGAACAGGAACGCCAGCTGCGAATCGCCCGACACCTCTTCGGTGAAGCGCACACATCGCCCACACTGAATGCACCGCTCTAAGTCTAGCATAACATACTTAGAAAGCGGAAACGCTTTGGGCAAATGGCGCTTGACCTCAATGTAGCGGCTGGTGGAAGGTCCGTAGAACTGCGTGTTGTTTTGCAGAGGGCACTCTCCGCCTCGATCGCAAATAGGACAATCCAGCGGGTGGTTGATCAGCAGGAACTCCAATATAGCGCGACGGTCTTTGATGATTTGCTCGGTCTCAGTCCATGCAACCAGCCCTTCGGTGCACGGAAGCGTGCAGGAAGTTTGAGGCTTGGGCATTTTGCGCACGCTGCCATCAGGTTGCTTGTAGCCTATCTCTACCAAGCACATTCGGCACATCCCTACAGGCTGCATATACTTGTGATAGCAAAAGATGGGAATATCTGCTCCTACACGCTTTGCAGCTTCCACCAAAGGCTCGCCTTCGGGCACTTGCAGGGGGATGCCGTTGATTTCGATGTTGACCAGCTTCGGTTGCGCGTACTTAGGCTTGGGCATAGTAGCCCGATTATACCTGAGCCTATTAGGGGGTAAGCCTGTGGCAAGTCGTACCAGTGTCAGCACACGGTAAAATTAGTGGGGGCAGAGGGCTGTTATGCAGAGTGATGCGCCTTTGAGCCTGCAAGCGGAGCTGGAGAGGCTTCGGCAACGCGTTGCAGAGCTGGAGCACGCTTTAGAAGCGCACGAGTGGGGGGTGCAGCTGTTTCACGAAAGTAGCGTGCCTCAACTACTTGTAGACCTTGAAAGCGGCGCGATTTTGGCAGTAAACGCCGCGGCACAACAGTTCTACGGCGATGCAGTTCGCGAAGGGCATATTGACTGCCTTAGCGCCGAGGGTTTAGTGTGGTCCCGCGATTTGCGGGAGGTAGTGCGTCAGTGCCGGTACGGTGTACGTATGCTGCGCCAGTACACGGCAAGGGGCACAGTGCGCCTAGTCGAGGCTCACTACACCCTCGCCCAGGCGCGGGGGCGCATGGTGGTACATCTGTTCTGCCTCGATGTCACCGACCGCGAGCGCGTCCAGCAAGAGCTGAAACTAAGCCACGATCGCTACCAAGCGTTCATAAAGCTTTCGAATGAGGCAATCTACCGCGCGATGCTCACAGAGCCAGTGCCAGTACAGCTTCCTGTGGCGCGCCAAGCGGAGTTGATCTACGAACGCGCCTACCTTGCTGAATGCAACCCTGCTTTCGCGCAACTTAGAGGCATGTCGCTGCACGAGATCGTGGGCAACCCGCTACGTAGCGTTTGCCCATTGCCCAAACACGAGCTTATAGATCTGATGCGTCAGTTTGTGCTCGCGGGATACTCGCTGCGAGACGTGCTGCTACGGCTCCCCTTGCCCGACGGGCAAGAGCGCTTTTTTGTGTTCAACTTTCGCGGGATCGTGCGCGAAGGCTTGTTGCTGGGGGCGTGGAGTGTACTGCACGACATGACCGAACTTATCCAAGCGCAGCGTGCCCTTCAGGAAAGCGAAGCCCGCTATCGATTGTTTGTGCAGCTAGCGAATGAAGGCATCTGGCGGTTCGAAGCGCGCAACCCCATTCCAACAGATTTGCCCGTTGAAGAGCAGATAGAGCGCATCTGGCAGGAAGGCTACCTCGCCGAGTGTAACCAGGCATTTGCTCGGATGTACGGCTTGGAGTCTCCCGAGGCGATTGTGGGCGCGCCGTTGGTGAAGTTGCTCCCGCCTGATAACCCCGAAAACCGCGAGATGATACGTGCATTTGTTATGAACAACTACCGCGTTGAGGGGCATGTTTCGCGCGAACGTGCGATTGACGGCACAGAGCGGTACTTCCTGAACAGCTTCGTCGGAGTTGTAGAAGATGGTAAGCTGGTGCGTGCATGGGGGGTACAGACTGACATTACTGAGCTACGCCGTCTTCAACAGCAATTGATGCAAGCCTACCGCTTGGAAAGCATTGGCAGGATTGCAGGCGGGATTGCTCACGATTTCAACAATGTGCTGACAGCCATTGTTGGGTTCGCCGAACTGGCACGCGGGCGCGTGCAGGACGAGACCACCCTCCGCTACATAGATGGCATTCTTCAAGCCGCCGAGCGCGCCGCAAACCTCAACCGCCAGCTGTTGGCATACGCACGTCGACAGACTGTGCAACTTGGGCCTGTAAACTTAGGCAACTGGCTGGAAGGCGCGCTGGAGCTACTGCAGCGCGTGCTCCCCGAATCCATCCGCCTCCATACGGAAGTCGCTTCGAACCTCTGGACCGTCCGAGCCGATACAAACCTGCTGATGCAAATCGTGCTAAACTTAGTCGTAAACGCGCGCGATGCGATGCCCAATGGTGGCGTGATCACCATCCGCCTTCGGAACGAGACCGTAGATCAAACGCGCACCACTCAAGTTCCCGAGGGAGAATACGTGACCCTTAGCGTAGCAGACACGGGTACGGGTATCCCGGAAGAGGTGCTGCCCTACATCTTTGAGCCGTTCTTCTCCACCAAGCCCCCTGGTCAGGGCACGGGGATGGGGCTGGCAGCCGTGCAGGGAGCAGTGCAGCAACTTGGCGGCTACATAGAGGTGCACACAAAAGTGGGCGAGGGCACATGCTTTACGGTTTACTTCCCGCGCTTTCGCGTAGAGGCTGCCACGCACAAACACGACGACCAGTCATAGGGTATCATACTGTTGCCGATGAACATCCGCGTCATTCACCCGGCGGAGTTACCGCCACGCGAGGCACACGCTTTACTAATCAGCTGTGTGGCGCCGCGTCCTATTGCTTGGGTGAGCACCTGCACACCTGATGGCTGCACCAACCTTGCGCCCTATAGCTACTTCACTGCAGGCGGGTCTAACCCTGTGTCCGTGGTGTTTTCGTGCACAAACGCTCGCGACGGTAGCCCCAAAGACACCCTGCGCAATATCCAAGCCACGGGCGAGTTCGTGATCAACATTGCCCCGTACTGGCTCGCAGAAAAGATGAACCAAACCTCGTTTGAGTACGAGTATGGCGTGTGCGAGTTTGAGCAGGTAGGGCTAACCCGCGCGCCCTCGCTATATGTCAAACCCCCGCGCGTTGCCGAAAGCCCCATTGCGATGGAATGCAAACTGTTCCAGATTGTTCCGCACGGCACAGGGCCAACAGCAGCCAACTACATCATCGGCGAGGTTATCTGCTTTCACATCGCTGAACACTTGCTCAAACCTGAGGGGGTAGTGGATAACCTTGCCGCTGACTTTATTGGCAGGATGGGCGAATCGTGGTACGTGCGCGCCACTCCCGAAGCGATGTTTTGGATGGAACGACCAACACGCGGATAGCCATACTTCGGGGGGGTGGATCGCGTTGGAGGACCTGTTGCGAGCATGGCATGCAACACGGTACAGCATTCGCGCCCTGTGGCAGCGCGTCAAGCAGTCACGAACCGCTTACAGCGTGTTGCTGGGAGTGCTTGCAGGGTTTGTGCTTTGGTTTGTAGCTAAGCGCACCTTGCCCATAGCAGTACGCGAAGCCATGTTCTGGTTAGCAGCAGCGTTGTTAGCCATTTGGGGTGCGTGGTTGGGCGTTCAGGTCGCCCCCATTGCAGTGCGCGCCTACCGCTTTGCTGCGCACAAACGCTACCGCGAAAGCGACAGGGTTGTACTCAGCTATGACGAGAGCCTTGAGGCACAAGCAGATGTGCTGATGCAAGCAGCGCAGCGCGCTCTCCACGACGCGGAGCAGTTCTTGCAAACGCCCCTTGTCAATCGCACTCGCGTTTGGGTGTTCGTCACCCCAGATGCCGTGTATCGGCAAATCTACCAAAGTGCGCCGAGCTACGGCGGGCGCGCTCACTCGTTGCCAAATATCGTCGAGGTGGTGTATACAGGCGACCTTGAGCGAGCTTACCGCACAATAGCACACGAGTTCGCCCATCTCATCGTAACACAGTGGCGCCGTAACGCACCCCCACTTTTCGAAGTGGGAATCGCCGAAGCTACTGAGTTTCACGACATACCGCAACGTCTACACGAGCAGGCGCTCTACTTTATGCATTACTTCCCTAACTGCCCGTTGGGGGCATTGCTGAACCGCCAGCAGTTCTACAACCGCGAGTGGCAATACGCTAACTATGCGTGGGCGGGTAGCTTTATGCGGTTTTTGATTGAGCGATTTGGAATGCCCGCAGTCAGGCGGTTTTACCATCGCTTGGCAGACCAGTTGGCGGACGAGGCATTTCAGGCAGAGTTTGGGATGAGCCTTGGGCAAGCCGAACTGATTTGGCGCGATTATTTGCACACACAACTGCCTAGTACAACGCGCCGCGAAGCTCTGGGAAGCGCGTTGCGCGACGCGCTGGTGTGGGCAATCCGCGGTGGCGACAGCATTTCGCGCGTTCGCTTGCTAGCAGAAGCGATGGTCGCTGACCGCCCTGAGTTCTGGTTAGGATACTACGGGCTGGCGCACTACGCCTTCTGGCAGGGCGACTTAGAGCAAGCCCTGGCGTGGATGGAACAAGCCGCCACAGCCCCTGAACAGGAGCAGACAGCCCTGCGAGGAGAGGCGTGGCTGCAGCACGGCTTCGTTTGCGACCTACTGAGCAAGCGGGAACGCGCCTCGGAGTGCTACCGCAAAGCATTGGAGTTTCCTGACTACGACGATGAGGCGCGGCGTTATCACGCCCGTGCGCGTCGGTACTTGGAAACGCCGTATACCTATGCCGAGCGTGTGCAACACGCCCAAGCGAGGGCGCAGAGCACCTAAGCGAACGTAACGGTTTCACTGCATAGCACAACACCTTGAATTCCCTGCTGCGAAGTAGGGTATAATCCCTATGCGCTGCCGGGTCGTCTAATGGCAGGACGCCAGACTCTGGATCTGGTAGTGGTGGTTCGAATCCACCCCCGGCAGCCAAGCTTCTTTTCTAGGAGACCCCCGATGAAACTCTTCTTGGACACAGGCAAGGTTGAGGAAGTGCGCCGCGCTGTCGAGTGGGGCATCGTAGACGGCGTGACTACCAATCCCTCCCTCATCGCCCAAGCGGGGCGTGGCTTCAAGGAAACAGTGCTGGAAATCTGCTCGCTGGTTCCCCACGGCACAGTCAGCGCAGAGGTAGTAGGCACAAGTGTAGACGAAATCCTACGCGAGGCGCGCGAAATCGCTTCGTGGGCGCCGAACATCGTGGTCAAAATCCCGATGACCCCCGCAGGCGTAGCAGCCACCCGCCAACTGACTCGCGAAGGTATCCGCGTGAATATGACCCTCGTGTTCAGCCCCACTCAGGCGCTGCTGGCTGCCAAAGCAGGCGCCACCTACATCAGCGTATTCGTGGGGCGCGTAGACGATGTCTCCAGCGAAGGGATGCGCACGATCGAAGACGCCGTGCGAATGGTCCAAAACTACGGCTTCACCAGCGAGGTACTAGTTGCCAGCATTCGCCACCCGATGCACGTGGTGGAGGCTATGCGCCTAGGGGCGCACATCGCCACAATGCCCTTCAAAGTGATGGAACAGCTCTTCCAACACCCCCTCACAGACATCGGACTGCAACGATTCCTGGACGATTGGCACAAAGCTGGCTTGAAAATCTTCGAGTAGGAGGCGGGCGATGTCGTTCCCCGAGCTAGTTGCAGAACTTACGCGCGATGCCGTAGACGAGATTATGCGCTATGCGCGCGCCGTTCCTCCCGACAAACTCCACTGGCGCCCCGCCGAACACGCGCGTTCCGTTATCGAAATCCTCCAAGAGTGCGCTTCAACCCCGCTTACCTTAGAGCTGCTGCTAAGAACTCGCCCCCAAGGCGAGATTAGGGATATGCAGCCGTTCAACGCCATCCAAGCCCAAGCTGCCCAACTCACTACGCTCGACGCCCTAGAGCACGCGCTCCGCACAAACACCGAGCAGTTCCTAAAAGCTGTGCAGGAGCTGCCCGCCGAGCTTTTAGAACAAACGGTCGCCACCCCATGGGGTGAACCCTACTCCCTCAAAGAACTCGCGCTTGGGCACTTCTGGAACCTCACCTATCACCTAGGGCAAATCGCCTACATTCAACTCCTTTACGGCGACACAAACTACTACTAGCCCGCAAGGCGTCTCAGCATGCTATAATTTTGCATCTCGCAAGGAGAAGGAGGTAACCCACGATGCCGTGGTATGTACGGATGGGGCAAGTGCCCCCTAAACGGCACATTCAGTTTCGCCGCCCCGATGGAGGGCTATACGCGGAAGAGGTCTTAGGCACCCACGGGTTTTCGGGCACCCAGTCCATTTTGTACCACTACTATCCCCCGACGCGCGTCAAGGAGTTCTACACCTGCTACGAGCGCAAAATCGAACCGATTGAGGAGCCAGTTTTGCAACATCGCCACTTCCGCACGGGCAACATGCCCCCTGCAGGCGACGCTGTAACTGGGCGCGTGGAACTGATGTTCAATGAGAATGTCATCTTTTCCGTGGCGCGCCCTGCGGAACAGATGACCTACTTCTACAAAAATGCTGACGGCGACGACCTCATCTTCGTGCACGAAGGCAGCGGGAAGCTGGAGTCGCAGTTTGGGCACCTGCGCTTCCGCGAGGGCGACTACCTGGTGATCCCACACGGCACCATCTGGCGCTTGGTGTTTGACCAGCTGCCTGCGAAGCTGGTGTGGATTGAGGCAATCGGCGGGCAAATCGAAACCCCCAAGCGCTACCGCAACGAGTACGGGCAGCTGCTGGAACATTCGCCCTTCTGCGAGCGCGACATCCGCGTGCCAGAAGAGTTAGAGACCCATACCGAGACTGGTGATTTTGAGGTACGCATCCACAAGCGCGGACGCATCTACTCGTATCACTACGAGCATCACCCCTTCGACGTGGTTGGCTGGGATGGCTACGTGTATCCGTGGGCGTTCAACATCAACGACTTTGAACCCATCACAGGGCGCATCCATCTGCCACCACCTGTGCACCAGACTTTCGAGGGCCCTGGCTTTGTCGTCTGCTCCTTCTGCCCGCGCATGCTGGACTACCATCCGCAGGCAATCCCCGTGCCTTACAACCACAGCAACCTCGACAGCGACGAGGTGCTGTACTACGTGAACAAGAAGTTCAGCAGTCGGCGTGGGATCGACGTTGGCTCCATCACCCTGCACCCTGCGGGCATTCCTCACGGACCGCAACCAGGTGTCGTGGAAGCCAGCTTGGGCAAGACCTACACAGAAGAGTTGGCAGTGATGATGGACACCTTCCGCCCCTTGCAGGTGACTAAAGCCGCGCTGGAGTTTGAAGACCCAGAGTATCCTTTCTCGTGGCTAGGCGCACCTCTTCAACCCGACACCTCCAGCAAAACCACCAACGCATAGCCAGTTGAACGCTGAACTCACTACAGGGTGGGGCAGCTCACAAGCGTGGCTGTCCCACTTTTATGCTATTTGACCTGCAGCTCTTCTATGTTCAACGTGGGGTTTCGGCGGAAAGCGCGCGGCGTTTTGCCAAACCGCTCGCGAAACACGCGCGAAAAATGGCTTAGGCTCAGATACCCCACCTCCAGCGCGATCTCGGACACGCTCATATTGGTGCTAACCAGCAGAGTCGCTGCCCGACGCATCCGTAACTCAGTAAGATACTCCGAGGGTGAACATCCCAGCACCACCCGAAAGAGTCGTTGACACTGGCGCGGGCTAACACATAGCCGCTCGGATACCTTTTGTAGCACGTCGGTGTCGCTGAGGTGGCTTTGTAGGTACTCCAAGGCAGCCCGCAGCCGCTCTCCTTCCTGCGTGGCAACAACTTCTGGCTCAGCAAAGCATAAAAACGCCACCAGTTCACGCAGCTTGCCCTCATAGTAAAGGCGCAAGCTTCCTACTGGCGGAGGCGTACGCAACGCCTCTACTACACCTTGAAGCAAGGGGTTGTTCACCAACAGGTAGATGGGACGGGCCTGCGGCGCCTTCTCCCGCACAAACGGTTGCAGTTCAGGCAATACTCGCTCAACCTCAGGCTTTAGCAGCGTTCTCAGGAAACTTGGCGCAAAGCGCACCACCAGATGGTGATGCAGATAGCGAACATCACTACGGAGCGTGCGCGGACAAGTAAGGTGCTCAGGGTCAGGCGGACGCAAACTAAGTACGAACTCCACCCAATCCGACGCGCTTTCAAACTCAGGCGTTGCTAACGGGTCATCAGAGTAGAACCGTCGCTCGAAGACCAGCGCGTGCTCGCTCCGGTAGAGGAGCCGTGCGCCTGGTGCTGTTTTGGACAATCCCTCGGGTAACGCCATCTGCGCGCCCATGCGCTTTTATTAGGATACCCAGCAGCGCGTGACCGCTTAGCCCAGTGCACTGCGCGCACGATTGCGCCAGTTCACGACATCCGTAATGCTTCCCAAGAACACCCACCCACTCAGCAGCTGGCGCCACGTGCGCATTTGCTCATACACATACATCGCAGGGCTGGGGTACTCTGTCGCCATCTCCACTTGGTGGTGGTAGTGCAACGCGCCTTCGCGCAGCCACCGATCCCACATAATCGTGCCAAACCGATGCCCCATCACCCGCGCCCATAGCACCTCCACATTCTCCGAAGCATTTCCATAGCCATCGAGCACGGCGATGTTCAGGCGATTCATACGGTACTGCCACGTTGGCTGGTTGATCCATAGGGCGTCATAGGAGTTCACAATCTCAATCCCGTAGCGCCGCTCGAACGGGTTGCGCGTAAAGGGGGCGGGCGCCATCATGCGCGTATGGGGCGAAACAACGCAGCTACCCGACCAGATGCGCACAGCGCGTAAGGGCGTTTCATCACGCAAAAAGCGCAAATAGCGGTCAGATAACTGATTGTTAGCGAAGTTCGCATATCGGTAATGACTGCAATGGCAATCCGTAAAGCCCATCTGACGCATCTCGTCCATGCTGCCCTTCCAGTGCGCGCGAAACGCTGCAGGCGAGCTTAGCTCACAAAAAGTGCCGTAGGGGTTGGAAAAAGTCGTGACATTTCCACTTCCGCGCGTGTCTTCTACAGTCCAGAAGTGGTCGTGCAAGCACACTGGGAAATAGCGGTGTTGCTCAGCAACTAAGATTTGATGTATCTGCTGCAGTTGGGGATTAGCGTTGCGCGCATTGCGGTGGAGGTAGTTGTTCGCAGGTCGGATGTTGCTTAGGGCGCTCGTCGTTGCCCCACAATGAACCACTAACCCCGTTTGTTGGCAGAAAGTGTATAACCACAAAAAGGTTTGCAGATAGTAGTTGAAGTCCATGATCGACCCAGACGCGCTAACGATATGGTCAATGTCCGCGCTCCACGGGCGACCCCATTCGGGCTCGGCATCTTCGTTCACCATAATCCATGGCACAACCCACGAAGAGCTGTTGAAGCCATCGGTAGTGGTGGGAAGGAAATAGCGATTGTGCCAGCGTGCGATGTACACGTGCTGATCTGCAGGATGCAAGTCGGGGTCGGGGCGCAGGAGCACCTGCAGCTGGGGATGAGTGGGGTCTACGCGCAAGCCGTGATACACATTTCCAATCCGAGCGGCGTAGCTTGCCACGTAAACCGCTGCTCCTGACCGCCACAGCGCCCGCCGCCCAACACGCTTGATGTCGGTAGTTCCGTTCTCAATAGGAGCTAGCCCCAACACGCCCGTGGCTGGTGTGCCCGCCGTGCCCTGAGGGATGTGGTAGCCACAAAGGTAAAGGGGTTTGTCGCCAGGGGCGTAATCCAGCCAAGTGTTGATTACGACATTGCTGGTAATCCCCTCCATCGTGGGCACGATCCCGAAGTCGTAGTTTTGTTGAAACTGGCTCTTGGAGACATCCCCAGCAACAATAATCCCCGCCTCTACCCCCCACAGGCGCAAGGCGTTGCGCCAAAAGCGCGCCAATCGCAGATTGCGATGATATGCTGAGCTATTGCGGTCGTTATGGGGCACAATCAGAGCCACTCGCTTGCGTGCCATGGCAAACCGATTATAGCACACCTCGGAACTCGTTGCTGTCGGCACTGCGCCCTACGCCATAGTAGTAAAACCCCAGTTTGCGCATCCGCTGCGGGTCATACAGGTTGCGCCCATCAAAGAGGTTCGGCTGGCGCATCAGGTCGCGAATGCGCTCAAAGTTGAGTTGGCGAAATTCGTTCCACTCAGTAACCAGCGCCAGCGCATCCGCACCTTCGGCAACCTCATAAGCGTTTCGGCAGTAGATCACTTCGGGGTAAATCGCGCGCACGCGCGGCATCGCGACGGGATCGTACGCCTTCACAGTCGCCCCCGCCTGCAACAGCAAACGAATCACTTCCAGCGAGCGCGCCTCGCGGATGTCATCGGTATTGGGCTTGAACGACAGCCCCAATATGCCCACCACCTTCCCCTGCAGATCCCCCAGCCGCTCGCGAATCCGCGCTACAAACTGCGCAGGGCGCGCCTCGTTGATTGCCAGAATCTGCTGGAACAGCGAAGGATCCAAGCCGTAGCGCTGCATAGTGTGCGCGAACGCCTGCACATCCTTCGGAAAGCACGAGCCACCAAACCCCAGCCCTGCCTGCAAAAAGGCATGCCCAATCCGCTGGTCATAGCCCATTGCCTTCGCTACCTGCACCACATCCGCCCCTACACGCTCGCACAAGTCTGCAATCGCGTTGATGAACGAAATCTTGAGCGCAAGAAAAGTGTTAGAGGCATACTTGATGATTTCAGCAGTGGCAAGATTCGTGATTAGCATCGGGCGCTCTAACGGCGCGTACAGCTCTACGATCTTCATCGCCGCCCGCGGGTTGTCAGCGCCAATCACGATGCGATCAGGGTTGAGCGTATCGTGCACCGCCGAACCCTCGCGCAGGAACTCGGGATTAGACACCACATCGAACTCGTGTGGCTCCACACGGTGCTGCTCAATGATGCGTCGCACGCGATCGCCCGTGCCCACGGGCACCGTGGACTTATTCACGATAATCTTGTAGCCGTTCAAGGCGCGCCCGATGGTCGCCGCAACCTCATCTACATGCCTTAGGTCAGGCTCGCCCGTTTCGGTAGGGGGCGTGCCCACGCATATGAAAATCACTTCCGACTCGCGCGTGGCGTAAACCAAGTCTGTTGTAGCGCACAGCCGCCCTTCCTCCAGGTTGCGCTGAAGCAGCTCGTCTACCCCTGGCTCATAAATGGGCGATTTGCCCTTGTTGATGGCGTCCACCTTCGCGGGATCTACATCCACGCAAATCACTTCGTTGCCCAAATCCGCGAACACGACGGCTGTTACCAGCCCTACGTAGCCCGCCCCTGCCACTGCGATTTTCATGGCGCTCCCTCATCGCATTATAGGCGCATGGCTGCGGAAAGTGTACCTTGCCGTCGGTCTACCTTCCTTACCTTTCAGGGTAGCCCGCTTGGCTACTGCAATGGAGGAGAGCGTACCGAGAGTGTGCGCCTTCAAAATCCTTATTTCCAGCTTAGGAAATTTGACTTCTGAAGGCGTTAGGACTTGACTTTTTTGAAGCCCATCGGGTACTGTACAGCGCACCATGAAAAAGTCGCACGCGCAGCCAACGCGCTGCCCCATCTGCAATGGCAAGCTCGTGGTCACGCAAGTGACTTGCGAGGACTGTGGCACGAGCATCAGCGGGCAATTTTTGCCTAATCGTTTTAGCCAGCTGGATCAAGAGCAGTTGCACTTTTTGGAAGTTTTTCTGCGTAATCGTGGCATGTTGGCAGGCGTGGAGCGTGAGTTGGGGATTAGTTATCCTACCGCGCGCAACAAGTTAGACGCGCTTTTATTGGCGCTGGGGCTAGCGCCCGCGCCTACCCAAGAGCAAGACGAATACTTAGCGCAACAGCGACGCGCGATTTTAGACATGCTGGAACATGGGCAGATCACGGCGGAAGAAGCCGCCCGCAAACTGCGCAACCTGCGATGAAGGAGGCGCACAATGGATAGCCGACGCGAAACCCTGATGCGAATCTTGAACCTGATGCAGCAGGGCACTGTGACGCCCGAAGAGGCTGCCGAGCTTATCGATGCCCTGTATGAGGTATCGCCAACGCATGAGGCGTCTCAGGCGTCATCTGAGACCGCGACAGCTGAAACCAGCGGTGGCACAAGCCCTGTGCGAGGGCTGTTCGACCAGATTTTGCGTGCAGCAGAAGAAGCCGTACGCGCCACTGGGCAAGCCGTACGCCGCGTCGACTGGCAACAGATCGGGCGCAGTGTGCGCGAACAAACCCAACGCAGCCTCGAAGAGCTGCGAAAAGTGCTTCAAGAGCTGGAACAGGGCGACTGGTCCTTGGGACGGTGGAGCAAATATGAGGTCGACTTGCATCAAACGATGGACTTCGCGATTGGTGGGGGGCAATCGCTGTCCATCGACCTCCCCGCAGGCGACCTACACATCATAGGCGGTTTCGACGGGGGACGGGTCGAAGCCGCTATCTGCCTGCGGGGAGCCAACCCACAAGCAGTAGAGCAAGCCAAAGCACGTTATAGCCTGACTATTGAGCAAACCGACGAAGGGGTGCGCATCCGCGCACCCGAACTAGAAGGTGACATCCGCCAAAAGGTAGACCTTACCCTGCGCATCCCGCGCCAGGTGAACCTGCGTGTGCGCCTAGAACATAAAGGCGACATTGAAGTCGAGAAGCTGGACGGCTCGGTTGACCTGCGCACCCCGCGCGGCGACATGCACCTGCGCCACCTGCGCGGCAGCGCTACGCTGGAAACTGTCAACGGCGATATCCACCTTACTGACCTGCAAGGCGACCGCCTTGCCCTTACCACCGTCAACGGGGACGTGTGGCTCAGCGAAGTGAAGATTGACAGTGGCGCTTTTCACCTTACCAACGGCGACCTAGAAGCCGAACGCCTGACCGTACGCACCCTGAAGGCAGAGGCAGTGCGCGGAAGCCTCACACTGGAACTGCTGGAGCCTGTTCGAGGAGATATCTACCTTACGACCGTGAGTGGCGATATTGTGGTGGCATTACCCGACGGCAACGATTGCCGAGTGCAGTTGCAAACGAGCGCTGGCGACATCGAGTGCGACTTGGAGTGTCGTGCCGTAGAGCGCGGACGCCACTTTTATCGCGGGGTCGCAGGAGACGGCACAGGCACACTCACGCTGGAAGCGGTTCATGGCAACCTGCGCGTGCGCCTGCGCAGCCATGAAACAGCATAAGCCAGCAACTCGAGACGGGACTACACTTGCCCCCGCTGGCGCGGGGGCAACTTTTTTGGAACTCTATGAACAGCAGATGCTTACCCATAGGTACGAAAGTGGCGAACTTCCTTTGTGGGGGGTGTGCGCCGGCTCCGTTACCAGCCTTGCCAGCCGTGAGGCGGCGTGCCTCGACGCACCTTCGAAGGCTGGTGCGGGAACTGCCCGTGCGGGTATCTAGGCAGGCATCGCTCGCTAGCCACACCCCCCTCCTCAATCGCCCTCTGTTCCCCACTCTGGCACTAAGTGCTGCTCCACGCCTAAGTGTTGCAGAACCCGCGCGATTACAGTGTCTACTGCCTCCTCCAGTGTGGTGGGGCGATGGTAAAACGCGGGGTTCGCGGGCAAAATCACCGCACCTGCCTCCGCCGCTCGCACCATGTTGCGCAAGTGCACCAAGTTGAACGGCGTTTCACGCACAACCAGAATCAGCGGGCGGCGTTCCTTGAGGCAAACATCTGCAGCGCGGGTCATTAAATCGTCGGAAATGCCGTTGGCAATGCGCCCCAAAGTGCCCATCGAGCACGGGATAATCACCATTCCATCGTGGCGGAAGCTGCCGCTGGCAGGTGGCGAGAAATAGTCGCGCGGATCCAGAACCCGCAAGCCATCCCACTCGTAGCCCAGAAGGGTGCGCGCACACAGCGTCTCGCGCGACACCTCCATCCCCAACTCGGTTTGCATCACTTGAAGCGCCTGATCCGTACAAATGTAGTAGATTTCGCGAAAGTGTTGGGTGGCTTGCTGTAGGAAGCGAATGGCATAAATCCCACCACTGGCGCCAGTGACGCCTACCACTAACCGACCTGTGCGAGCCATAGCGACCTCGTTGTGTGCTCGTAGGGAGAATACCCCCACGAGCACCGAAAGCACCTACTGACTGACTTGTTGTCCTTGCTTGATCCACCGGGCAACTTGGATTGCGCGTTGCACTTGGTGATGGATTGCTTGCACAGTATTATCGCTCAGAGTAGGCTGGGGCACAGTACTTGTGCCATACGGATTGCCGCCTGCAGCAAACACAGCTGGAGCTGTGTAGCCAGGAGGCACAATAATCGCGCCCCAGTGAGCCGCGATCACAAACAGCGAGAGCAAGGTCATCTCCTGCCCACCGTGGGGATTTTGGGCACTGCTCATAAAAGTCATCACTTTGTTTGCAAGCTTACCCTGTGCCCACAGTGGACCCGTAGAGTCGAGGAACTGCTTCATCTGGGCGGAGACTAAGCCGTAGCGGGTGGGCGTAGCCAGCACAATGACATCTGCCCAATCGAGGTCGTCTAAGGTCGCTTCAGGGATGTGCCGAGTCGCCTCTAGGTGGCTTTTCCATTCGGGGCGCTGGGCAATAGCTTCCTCAGGCGCTAACTCACGCACCCGACGAAGCCTTACTTCTGCGCCTACCTGCTCTGCTGCACGGGTCGCCTCCAGAGCCATTTGATAGTTTGTGCCTGTAGAGCTGTAGTAGATAACGGCAACCTTCACGACACTCATAGAGATACCTCCAGACCGCGTAGGATTAGCGCAGGGGAAACCTGCGCAGACGGTTCATGGGATTGACGCACGGTAGCGCAAGAATGTTCACCAACGGGCTACTCACCAGGGTAGCGCACGCCCCACTGCGCGCGCAGCGTATCCAGCACCCGCATAATCGCTAACGTCTCATCCAGTGGCATCCACGGGCTTTCAGTAAGCCCTTGGTGAATGCACTCGTGCACGTGGCGGATTTCGAACTGCAACCCGTCGCCTTCATAGGGGTACAAGAGGTGTTCGCGCGTGCCGTCGCTGCGGGTAAGCCACGCTTCGGAAGGTTTCCACCACGGGGCGGGGATATCAATCCGAGCGTGTGTGCCGCAGAGGTGGGCTTGCTTAGGCGTTTCCACTTGCAAGGAGGCACTTAGGATCGCCTGCGCTCCGTTAGGATAGGTAAAGATAATGCTACAGAGTTCGTCTACGCCCGTGGCGCCGAGCGCGGCGTAGGAGACTATCTGTGCAGGTGCACCCAAAATCAGGAACGCCAAGGACACCGGATAAACCCCCACATCCAACAGTGCGCCACCTCCCAGGGAGGGGGCAAACAGGCGACTGTTGGGATCAAACGGGGGGCGGAACCCGAAGTCGGCAATTACTAACCGCACCTCGCCCAGTTCGCCCGCCTGCACACGACGCACCACCTCGCGAATCAGCGGGAAGCAGCGGGTCCACATGCCTTCCATCACAAATTTGCCCAAGGCGCGTGCCACGCGAATCACCTGCTCCGCTTGGAGGGCATTCAGCGTGAATGGCTTTTCACAAAGCACATGCTTGCCTGCCTGCAGCGCCGCTAGCGCGTTTTCCGCATGCAGGCTATGCGGCGTGGCGACATACACAATCTCCACTTCGGGGTCAGCCAGCAACGCCTCGTAGCTGCCGTAGCGCTTAGGGATGCCAAACTGCGCCCCGAAAGCGTCTGCCGTGGACTGTGCTCGCGAGCCAACCGCTATAACCTGCGCTTCAGGCACATAAAACGCTGCCTGCATAAAGCGCCGAGCGATCTTGCCCGTGCCCAAAATGCCCCATCTAAAGCTACGCATCCCTAAAGCAGGATACCTAAAAGTCAGGTATAATCCTAACGATGCTGGATTTCCACATGCTGAACGGGGCGATTCAGGAGGCTCGCCGACGGCTCAACGCCATCGGCGAGCATCTTTGACCTCGCTCGCCTGAAAGCCGAGCTGGAGCAATTGCAGCGCCGCAGCGAGTCGCCAGAGTTTTGGGCGAACCCCGCTGAGGCGCAGCGCATAATGCAACAAATCGCGCGCCTGCGTGATAAGATTGAGCCAATTGAGCGGCTCCACCGCCAAGCAGATGAACTCGCCGAGTGGCTTAGCCTCCTGCAAATCGAGTACGACGAACCTACTGCCCGCGAGGTGAGCGCGCAAATCATTCAACTCCAGCGCGAAGTGGAGCGTTTAGACTTGCTCACCCTGCTCAGCGGGGAATATGACTCGCACAACGCCATCTTGGAGATCAGCTCAGGCGCGGGAGGCACGGAAGCATGCGACTGGGCGGCGATGTTGCTGCGGATGTATCTGCGTTGGGCACAACGCCGCGGCTTCCGCACTGAGATTGTCGATGAATCGCCCGGCACAGTAACAGGCTACTCCAGCGTCGGCGTGCTGATTGAAGGCGAAAATGCCTACGGCTTGCTCAAGTCTGAGCATGGCGTGCATCGATTAGTGCGTATTTCGCCGTTCGATGCCAATAGGCGACGCCACACTTCCTTCGCCTTGGTGGAAGTAATGCCTCAGGTGGAACACACGGAGTACCAACTCAAGCTTGAGGAGGTCAAAATCGAAACCTTCCGCGCTGGTGGACACGGCGGGCAGCACATCAACAAAACCGAGACTGGCGTGCGCGTCACGCACATCCCTACTGGTATCACCGCCTCGTGCCAAAACGAGCGCTCCCAGCACCAAAACAAAGAAGTCGCCCTCAAGGTACTGGCAGCGCGCGTAGCCGAGTACTACCGCCGCCAAGAAGAGCAAAAGCTGCGCCAACTCAAGGGCGAAGTCACTCCTGCGGAATGGGGACACCAAATCCGAAGCTATGTATTGCACCCCTACACGCTTGTCAAGGACCATCGCACAGACTACGAAACGGGCAATGCCCAAGCGGTGTTGGATGGTGAGATAGACGGCTTCATTGAAGCGTATTTAAGGTGGAACGCCTCGAAGCGCGCTGCGCTTGAGGCAAAAGCGGAGTAAGCGATGAGAGCGGTTTGCGCAGCTCTTCTGGGATGGTTCGTATGCGTGTTGAGCTGGGGGCAGCTAGTTGGGGGGTCAAGTGAGTCGCTGGCAACTGTGGGCGAGCGACCAAACCCTGTGGCGCAAACGATTGTAGACGCCATGCGCTCCACCACAGGCGCGGATATGGCGTTTTTGGGCGCCGCGTTTTTCAACGAGACTGCCTCTGTGCCTGCCACAGGCTTTACCGCTGAGGACTTGGTGAAGGCGTTGGCACATCCCGACGATGAAGTGGTAGTGCTTAGCCTTCGCGGGGAGCAGATTCTGCAAGCGCTGGAGCGAGCTTTGGAACTTTACCCGCAGCGCAACAACGCCTTCTTGCAACTGGCGGGGGTTGAAGTGCGCTTCAGCCCGCGTGCGGATGTAGGTAAGCGTGTTGTGAGCGTTGTAATTGCAGGGGCAAAACTGGAGCCAGAACGCCTCTACAAGGTCGCTACCACTGCGCCAATGGCACGCGGAGCGTTAGGTTATTTCCGCATCTGGAGCCGGGAGCAAATCACCCTCGCTACAGGGCGTACCCTCGCCGAAGTAATCGGCGACTATCTCAAGCGCCAGCGCTCCCTCATCACGCAACCTGCTTGGATTGCGCAACCCTAAAGTGGGGTGTACCTGCGCAGGGCGAGCCTGCGCAGGTGGTCTTACACACTACTGGCTGCAATTGCCAGGTGCACGCCCTTGCGCATCTCGACGGTTGATGCACTCATAGCACCACGAGCCGTCCGTGCGTTGACGCGCCACACCCCACAGGCTGGTCTGCCCCTGATACGGACCTACCTCGCCCACGCGGAACAGGCGCGCTGTCCTGCCGTCCATGGTGGGGCGAGTGTTATTTGGCGGGTCTACAGGGCGCCCCTTCACGGCGCGTGCGTGCCCATCCGCAAAATTGGCGTTCGCCAAGTCATTATGCCGCGCCTGTAGGTACGAGGGAATGCCCTGCTGCAAAGGTCCAAGCGTGCCATCATACACCATTGAGGTTTGAACGGGGAACTCCAGTTGCGCCTGCGACACGACGGGGTTCGGCTGCAACGCAGGAGGCAGTGAGCCATTCTCCAGCACGCACCAGTTGAAAATATAGCCCGTGTAGCGGAACCCCTGCAACGGACACAGCTGTCCCAACGGCGCGAAGCCCGTCTGAATGTCTAAGCCAGGACGATCCGAAGGACACTGCGCCACCTCGATGTTTTTGATGTAGGGGAAGATCGCGTGGTAAAGCGTAAACAAACAGGGCTGATTGTTGCTATCAGTGGCGCGGTAAATGCTCATCGGGAACTTCTCGTCGTAGTCGTTGATGTACTGCATCACTGCCAAGCCGATTTGCTTCAGGTTGCTGAGACACTGGGTCTGACGCGCCTTTTCGCGCGCCTGAGCAAACACGGGGAACAGAATCGCTGCCAAAATGGCGATAATCGCAATCACAACCAACAGCTCAATCAGTGTAAACCCGCTCCTTCGCATAGCGGATTTTTTGATTCGTTAGAGTTCAAGAAGGTTCCTGCTGTAAGAACTCACAGAAACGGTAAAATCAGGGCTATGAGACGCGGGCGGATGAGAGCGGGCGTTGCCAAGGTAGACATCACCCCCGACATTAGCCGAATCCGAATCCAGTTAGGGGGCTACAACGCGCGGCTGAACATGCCGCCCCAAGGCGTGCACGATCCAATCTACGCGCGGGCGCTGGCGCTGGAGTATGGCGAGCAACGGGCAGCAATCGTATCCATAGACCATCTGCTGGTGCCGTGGAGCCTTACTCGCGAGGTGCTAACCGCCACAGGGCTGGCTCCTGAACAGCTGTTTTTGTGCGCTACTCATACGCACAGCGCGCCCGATTCGATGGGGCTGAATGAACGGATGCGTTTCTCCCTTCCCGGCGTGGGTACCTTCTTGCCAGAGTTTTTGCAATTCACGGCGGAGCGCGTGGCGCAAGCAGTGCGTAAAGCGTTTCGCGCGCTAAAGCCCGCTACGCTTGCGGTAGCAGCCCACCCCCTGCCTCAACTAAACCGCAACCGCCGCGGACGCCCTGTGGTAGACCCCACGATGACCGTACTACGCGTAGAGACTGAACGCGGAACGCCAATAGGAGCACTGGTGGTGTTCGCAGCTCACCCTACGATTTACCCGCATACGATGATGGAAATCTCCGCCGACTTTCCAGGCGTCGTGCAGTTACAGTTGGAGCACGCTCTTGGGCGAGGCACCGTGGCACTTTTCCTAAATGGCGCGTTGGGTGATGTTTCTCCTGTCGCGAACGAAGGCAGCACGCCCCACGAGCGCGTCCAACGCTATGGAAGCCGACTTGCAAGACACGCGCTCCGCCTGCTTCGAGCAGCTCAACCGATGCCTGCCGCTTTGCGCACCCACCAAGTACAGGTGCGCCTACCCGAAGCACGCCCCCACCCCGCCTTTTACGAAACTGCCGGGCGCGAATACAAAGTGCCTGAGTCCCTACTGCAGCAGTTAGTCAAGCAACTGATGCCTGAGACAGCCCCCGTGAGCGTGCTACGACTTGGGGAGCTGGTGCTGGTAGGTTTTCCGGGAGAGCCGACAAGCATTTTAGGGTTACGCACGCGCGAGATGGGGCGAGAGATGGGCTTGCGCTATGCCACCCCTGTCGCCCTCACAAATGAGTGGATTGGTTATATCCTCACGCCACGCGAGTACCATACGGGCAGCTACGAGGCAACAATCTCATTCAACGGACCCGAGGCAGGCGAAGCGATTATGCAAGGGGTGCGCGCGGCGTTGCAAGCAGTGGCTACACGCTAACGCTCTATAGCTTGCCTAAACGCGCTAATCCGCTGCTGCAACTGTTCGCCGTCCTTGCACTCGCGCACGGCTTCGCCCACATAGTCCAAAAAGGCGACATAAGCCTTGAGCCACTGCGCGTACAGTACCCCAATGCGTCGTTCCGCGTGGGGCGGCAGGTAGTCGTAAATCGGGCGCGGCTGCATCTCGTTCAGCAAACGCTCATAGGGCGACAACTCCTCCTGCCTAACCGCCTGAAGGCGAAGCCATGCCTTATGCAGGGCACGCACCTCTGCAACAGCCTCGCGCACCTCGGCAGGGGGCGAAGACGAGCGGGGCGACTCCGAAACTGGCGTAGGTGAAGAGTGGTTAGCAGGAGGCTGAGGAGTGAGCTTCTCGTTCTCGTCGGCGCCGCGTGGCAAATCGTCGCTCTCAGGCGATTCGGATGCTGCCGCGGCACGTGTTTGAGCATGCTCAGCATGCTGATGCTCCCGTAGCGCTGCAGTTACCTTGCTTTGAATGATGTTGTGAACAACTGCAGCTCGTCCATAAAAGTAGCCTCCTACCAGCGCCAGCGCCAACAAAGGCACAGTCAGCACAGTGGTAAGCACTGCCAGTAAGAGGCTATCCGCTGCCCCGGCTGCGGGCAAGCGCATAATCGCCATGAGCAGCGCAGTCATAGGCAACAGCAGCACCACTATCAGCACGCCACCGCCTAGCCATGCTGCACGATGCGCCTTGCGTGCCTCCCAATCGTGCAAGTAGTATAACTCGGTGATGGCGCGACTGAGGCTCCATACCGCGCGGTACCACACGATCCCAATCAGCACGCCCGCGATCGAGGCAATCCAGAACGTCGGCGATTGCCACGCCCCCCAAGGATGCTCCATCGCCGCCAGCAAAATCTGCCCCAGTGCCAGCCCTACGGCAATTGTAGCACCCCACGGGAGCCATGGCGGCGCAGCAGGGGCGTGGTTTGTGGGAAGTTGGGGTGCGTGTGCTACCTCTTCTGGGGTAAGGGGTGCAAGTGGCGTAGCATCCGCGAAAGCAGGCACATCAGTTGCTGATGGAGCGACCCTCTGGGGCGATCGCCTCCAGAAGCGCGCAACCAACGGCAGGTTTCTGGAGCGGGGCTCCGAGCTTTCCTCCTTCTGCAAAGAAGCCTCAGGAGGTTGGGAAGGGTTCACAATTTCCAGCCCTGCCTCTGGGTCTTCGCGCAGTTGAACGCCTGTGCGTGCAGCAAGGCGAAAGGCTTGCAACCGCGCTTCATCGAGCTGGCGTCGTAGAGCATCTAACTCTGGCTCTCGCTGATGGCGAATCCCTTCTATCTGGCTGAGTAGTCTCGCTCGTTCGCCGTGTAGCCGAGCGTTGTACTCAAGGTCGATTTCGCGCTGCTTTTGGTAGCGTTCTCGCTCCTCGTTGAGAGCCTCGCGATAATTTCGGTAGGCAATGCGCACCGTCTCGTACTGCACGCGCACTAACTCTGCCTTGACTGGGTTCACTTGCGCCAGCGTAGCGTGCAGCGCTGCCCATTCGCTTTGCTCAAAGGGCACATCGTGGAAAATCGGCTCGCGCCCATCCCACCGACCATCTGTCATCACACCCGAGCCACCCGGCTCAGACACGCTAAGATGCACCCCCTGCGCACTGGATTATATCCCACACAAACCGTTATCTTAGGCAAAGCCCATCATTTTTGCCGAAACAAGGCAAAAGCAGTGGGCAGATGGGGTACAATGGGGTAATACTTTTTGCATCCGCGAGAGGAGGCTACACTATGTGGCGGGCATTGAGCATAGTGCTTGTGAGCGCGTTAGCGCTAAGTGGCATTGGTTTTGCGCAGAAAGGATTGGTAGGCGAGAAACCTGATCCCAACGAGAAGCTCAGCGTGCCCCAGAACTTGCAAATCGTGCCTGTGAATGTTGGACCCCGCGATCCAAGCCAGTACGTGCCCTACAGCGACTTTTACCCCGCTTCGGGCGGCACGGTCACGCTTGATGTGAGCAACACGCCCAGCTACGATGGGCGCGGAGCGAGCTGCAATATACGCAGGGTAGTTGAGGCGCCCGCTGGTAAAGCGGCGTGGACCGGGATTGGCTGGGAGGTGCAGCTGACCGCCTTCTCGCCTAGCTGGCTGAGCGAAATCGCGGTGCTTGTCACCAATGTGAACGGCGAAGGCTACGTGCTGCGCCCCGGCGCAAGGGATGGGTCCGCAGGTACGCGAAGCTATTCCAGCAACGGTGTGAACGACCTGTGCAACGTGTACAGCCTACCCCCCATTCCCTTGCCCGATGGGAGGCTGTACTTAGAGTTTTTCGAGACCTTCGACGACTTCCGTAACTGCGGTCAAGATGGCAACTGGGACAGCGGCACGCTCACCTTTGCTTTCGGCAATGTACCGCCCTTCACGGGGTACGAAGAGCAAGGTGATGCAGGTGAGCTGCCCGAGACAGCTCAAGCAACGCCCAGCGGCGCACTGACTGCCATTCGGGGCACCTTGGGCGCAGCCGATACCGATGTGTACGCCATCTACATCACTGACCCCGCCGCTTTCTCTGCGTCCACGCTTGCGCCTCAAGGAGTCTGCATCCCGGGTCAAGCAACCTTTGACACGCAGCTGTTCCTGTTCGATGCGAACGGCAGAGGTGTTGTGCACAATGACGACACGGGGAGCGGAGAGCTCTCTCGGATCGACAACTCCACAGGGTGCATCCCTGGGCCGGGTCTTTACTACTTGGCAATCACGCGGTTCAATCGTGATCCTATCGGCTGCGAGGACGAACGGATCTGGAACGACACGCCATATGGTGCGATGCGTTGTCCCGACGGACCCGAGGCAAACTCGCGCGTAAAAAGCTGGGTCGGCGAACCCAGCGCAGGTGGTAGCTACATTATCTTCCTCTCTGGTGCGCAAGGCGCCAATCCGGGTGATCCTAACGACTGTCCGCCGTCACCCTATCAACCGTGGGATGAGACCAGCAACGGCGGCGGCGATGCTGGTGACCTCGTAAACACGGCTCAAATCGTGCACTCCTCCACGGCTACTCCATGCGAGACGCTAGTGAGCCCCATCATGGGCACCAATGACGCTAACGATGTAGACCTCTTTGTCATCTGCATTACCGACCCAGCACGATTCGTCGCCACCACTGTTGGCGGCGCTACGTGGGACACCCAGCTTTGGCTGTTCCGCTGCGACGGCACTGGCGTGGTGTTCAACGACGATAGTGGTGGATTCCAGTCGCGCATTGATAACAGCACCAACTGCATCCAGCAACCGGGGATCTACATCTTGGGTATCAGCCGCTACAACCGCGACGCAGTGGACGCCAATGGCCAGCTGATTTGGAACAACACGCCCTTCGGCACAATCCGCTGCCCCGATGGTCCAGGTGCGAACAACCCGCTAGCAGGCTGGACAGGCGAGACGGCTAGCGGTGGCGCGTACACCATTAGGCTGCGTGGCGCCTACTTCGTCCGACCAAGCGGCTGTCAAGAGCCTGCTTGCCCGGGCGATGCGAACAACGACGGGCGCGTGAACAACGCAGACCTGCTGATCGCGCTCTTCAACTTCGGTCAGTCGGGCTTCGGGCTGCCGGGCGATGTGAACAACGATGGTACGGTCAACAACGCTGACCTACTCATCGTGCTGTTCAACTTCGGCTGCGGCGGATAAGAGCACGCCCTAACCGCTTGCCTCAAGCTCACCGCTTGGAGGCAGGTGCAAAAAATCCGCGGAGGGGCAGCTCTGCCCCTCCGCAAATGCTTTTGCATAGGCGCCAGAGCAAGCCGTCGCGGTATAATCACCTGCACCAACGGAAGGAGTGATCGACGATGGCTAAGCAACGCAGCGGCACCTTTATGATCCAGCCTGCTTGCTCCAGCGAAGTGTTTACCCCCGAGGACTTTGACACTGAAGCCCGCCTAATGGGTAAAGCTGCCGAGGACTTCGTGCGCAACGAGGTGTTGCCCCTGCTACCCGAAATCGAGCAAGCCAAAGAGGGCTTGATGCGCGAATTAGACCGCAAAATGGGCAAGCTGGGCTTTACCGCTGCCGAAGTGCCCACCCACTATGGCGGTTTAGACCTGCCTAAAACTACCGTCGCTCTGATCGTGGAGAAGTTGGGTCCTGAACCAGCAACGTGCCTTACGCTTCAGGCGCACGCGGGGTTGGCAATCCTACCCCTTGTGTTGGAGGGCAAGCCCCAGCAAAAAGAGCGATACTTGCCTAAGCTGGCATCAGGTGAGTGGTGCGGCTCGTTTTGCCTGAGCGAACCCGCCAGCGGCTCCGATGCCCTAGCCATGCGTACCCGCGCCACTCCCACCAACGGCGGCTACATCCTCAACGGCGAGAAGATGTGGGTGACCAACGCAGGCTTCGCCGACCTGTTTACGGTCTTCGCAAAACTCAACGGCGAGCAGTTCACAGCGTTCCTCGTAGAGCGCACTTACCCCGGCGTACACTTGGGGCGCGAAGAACATAAAATCGGTCTGCACGGCTCCAGCACGCGCCGCGTAGCGTTTGAAAACGTGTTCGTGCCCGCAGAGAACCTGCTTGGCGAGGTCGGCAAAGCCCACTACATCGCGCTCAACACACTGAACCTCGGACGCTACAAGATGGCAGCCAGCGCGTTGGGCACAGGTAAATACGCGCTTGAGTTAGCAACCCGCTACGCCAAAGACCGCCACCAGTTTGGACAACCAATTGCCAACTTTGGGCTTATTCGACGCAAGCTCGCGCTAATGGCAACCCATCTGTTCGCGCTGGAAAGCATGCTCTACCGCACGGGACACTTAATCCAAGCGTGGTTTGAGCCACTGCATGACTTGCCACCTGACTATCCCGAACTGCATCTGCGCTATCGCGAGGCAGCCTCTGAGTACGCGGGCGAGTGTGCCCTACTCAAGTTCTACGGAACAGAAGTGCAATACCTATGCGCCGATGAAGGGGTGCAGATTCACGGCGGCTACGGCTACACGGAGGACTTCCCAATCGCGAAAATCTTTCGCGAATCGCGCGTGCCTCGCATCTACGAGGGCACAAACGAAATCAATCGCCTCAACTTCACGCAACATCTGATACGACAAATGCAGCGCGCCG
Organism: Fimbriimonadales bacterium; assembly: GCA_025061985.1. Taxonomy (GTDB): domain Bacteria; phylum Armatimonadota; class Fimbriimonadia; order Fimbriimonadales; family GBS-DC; genus GBS-DC. The sequence goes on along the minus strand of JANXAW010000023.1, from coordinate 93,955 downwards.
GGCTACCGCTGCTGGAAGAAGCGCGTACTCAGGCAAAGACTCTGCGCAACGGCGAGCTGTCAGTGGCTGATACTACCGCGCAGGATGCTTTGTGCACGCTCGCTCAGCAGTTTCGCGCTGCGACCCTGCTGGCATTCCAGCGAGCATGGGGAGCCTACGGTGAGCATTTGCGCGAACAGCGACAAGAAGTCGCCGCTGCCATTGCGGAGATGGCAGTGTACCTGTATGGTCTGGACAGCATCTTGGCACGCCTACCCAAACTGCGCGGCTCAAATGTCAACGCGGGCGAACTGATGGCGCTGCTCTTCGCACGTGAAGGCGCACTACAGCTAAACGACAAGTTAGACCTCATTTACGGGGCGCTGGGCATCAACGAGCCAGTGCCGCGCGTACCAATCCCGCGCTTCAACGCGGTTGAGGCTGCCAACCGCTTAGCCGAACACGTGCTGGCACGCGACGGCTATCCGATAGCGTAGCGTCAGTGATCCTGCCGATGCCCTACCAAGGCATCGGTGTCTGAAAAGACGGCTTCACAAGGGTTTACGACGGGGCGCGGAGACCGCGCCCCTACAGCTTGTGCAGCAGGGCACGATAAGGCGCTCGTGAATCATGCCCCACGCCATGCGCACAGAGCCACGCCAGTTGCGAATTGCGTTCGGCGCAGACCCTCTTACGCAGATAAGCATCACTTGGCAAACACGCCAGCCTGTGAAAAACCCGGTGGTGGAGTATGGCGAGACACCGAACCTGGGCAGGCGTGCTGTCGCGGAGCGCGTGCGCTATCCCTACGAGACAGGCGCCATCTACCGCGCCCTGCTCACCGACCTCAAACCCGGTCATCGGTATTATTACCGCGTGGGCAGTGCAGAAGGTGGCTTCTCGCGTGCCTACGACTTTCGGACACCCCGCGCAGGGCTACACGACTTTGTGTTCACCGCGTTTGCCGACCACGGCACGACGCGCTACAGCGTTCGCAACACGCGCAACGTGCTGGCACATAACCCCACCTTCCACTTCATTGTGGGAGACCTCTCGTACGCCGACGGGCGGCAGGAAGTATGGGACACTTACTTGGAGCAACTGGAAGTATTGGCTGCCCGAATCCCCGTGATGGTGTGCTTCGGCAATCACGAGAACGAGCGGATTGGGGAGCAACGCATCGGCTATGTCGCTGCCGAGACGCGCTTTGCCATGCCCAATCGCGGGCAGTACTATGAGTTCACCATCAGCAATGCGCGTTTCGTGGCATTCAATAGCAACGAGCGCAAGGATGAGCAGCAGTACGCTTGGTTGGAGCGCGCCTTACAGCGCGCCCGCGCCGACCGCACAATCCGCTGGCTCATCGTGTTTGCGCATCATCCCCTCTACGGCTCTACGCGCCGACGCGGCAACAACCAAGCGATGATCCGCCGCTTTCAGCCCCTGTTTGACCGCTACCGCGTGGACTTGGTGATTCACGGGCACGACCACGTGTACGAGCGCATGTACCCAATGCGCAACAACACGGCGGTGGTCAAGTCAGGCACGCGCTACAAGCAAGGCGCAGGAGTGGTGTATGTTACCTGCGGCGGAGGCGGAGCCTCGCTCTATGACCTGATGCCTGAACCGACGCCGTGGACTGCCAAACGCGAGAAAACTTACTGCTACCTCAAAGTGCGCGTGCCCGCACAAGGAGCGCTGCGCGTGGAAGCATACCGGATAGACAACTCGCTGATTGAGGCGTTTGAAATCGAATAAGGCAGGTGCGGCGGCACCCCTCACCTGCCGAAGGCGTGGGTGAGCCTCACATATGGTATCATATACCTTGCTCCCGTTTGGAGGCGAGGATGATTGTACGAGAGTGGCTGAGAAAACTGCTAGACCCCACCGAGCGCGAAATCAAACGCCTGATGCCGATTGTACACAAAATCAACGCGCTCGAGCCAGAGTTTCAGGCGCTATCTGACGAGCAGCTGCGGGCGAAGACCGACGAATTCAAAAAGCGCCTACAAGACGGTGAGACTTTAGATGATTTGTTGCCCGAAGCGTTTGCGGCGGTACGCGAAGCCGCGCGACGCACGCTGAACATGCGCCACTTTGATGTGCAGCTGCTGGGGGGTATCGTGCTGCACCAAGGGCGCATTGCCGAAATGAAAACAGGCGAGGGTAAGACGCTGGTCGCTACCCTGCCCCTGTATCTAAACGCCCTGCTGGGCAAGGGCGTGCATCTGGTGACCGTCAACGACTACCTAGCCCGGCGTGACGCCGTGTGGATGGGACCAATTTACCACGCATTAGGGCTGACCGTAGGCGTAATTCAAGGGCAAAGCCCCGAAACTGATGAGCGCGGTGGTTCCTACATCTACGAGCCGGGCTATAAGCATCCCGATCCGCGCTATCTGCACTTGCGCGAGGTGAGTCGCAAAGAAGCCTATGCCGCTGACATCACCTACGGCACCAACCACGAGTTCGCTTTTGACTACCTGCGCGATAATATGGTCTTTTCCGTCGACGACCTCGTGCAGCGCGAACTTTATTACGCCATCATCGACGAGGTAGACAGCATTCTCATCGATGAGGCGCGCACCCCACACATTATCTCTGGGCAAATTGAGGAAGACCTCAGCATCTACACGCGCGTGGACTCGTGGGTGCGCCGTCTCCAGCCCGGGCGCGACTACATCGTGGATGAGAAACACCATGCCGTCACGCTTACCGAGGAGGGCACGGCGCGCCTGGAGCAAATGATCGGTGTCAAGAACCTCGCCGAGGAGGTAGAACTGCTGCCCTACATCAACGCCGCGCTCAAGGCGCACGGCTACTTCAAGAAGGATGTGCACTACGTGGTGCGCAACGGCGAGATCATCATCGTGGATGAGTTCACGGGACGCCTCATGTACGGCAGGCGCTTCAGCGACGGCATCCACCAAGCGTTGGAAGCAAAAGAAGGCGTGCCCATCAAGCAAGAAAGCCAGACCATCGCCGTCATCACCTTCCAAAACTACTTCCGCCTCTACCAGAAGCTGGCAGGCATGACGGGCACTGCCAAGACCGAAGAGGAAGAGTTCCGCAAGCTTTACGGAATGGACGTAGTGTGCATCCCCACACACCGCCCAATGATCCGAATCGACCACCCCGATGTGGTGTACAAGACGATGGAAGCCAAGCTGCGGGGGATTGCGTTAGAAATCCTACGCCTTTACACCAAGCAGCAGCCTGTGCTGGTCGGCACACGCTCGATTGAGATGTCAGAAGTGGTTTCCTCGCGCTTGGCGTTCGACAAACTGCAGCTGCTGGTGCTGATCGAGCGCATACGCCGTGAACTGGAGAAAAACAAAGAGATTGACAAAGCGAAGAAAGAGGAGTGGCGCAAGACACTGCTGAAGCCTCTCAACGAGCTTTCAATGCGCCAAATCACGCCAATGTTGCGCGAACTGGGGCTGCCCACCAGCCCCACTGACCCCGCCCATGTGAAGTGGTTCTTGGAGCACTGGGGGCTGCCCGAAGAGAACGCTGAACACTTCGTCGAGGCGATGGAACATGGCATTCCCCACAACGTGCTGAACGCTAAGTACCACGAGAAAGAGGCGCTGATTATCGCCGAGGCGGGGCGCAAAGGCGCCGTGACCATCGCCACTAACATGGCAGGGCGCGGCGTGGACATCCTGCTGGGTGGCTCCATCGTCAAGCAAGAGCCGAAACCCGAAGGCGCAGACAATGGCAAGGCAGAAGAAACCTCTGGCACGGACGAGATGTCGTTCCGACGCGGAGGTAGAGTGCGCGCTGCCCCACCCTTGCCTCTATCTGAGCAGGAACGCTCCGTCGCCGCGGAAGAGGTGCGCAAACTAGGCGGGCTGTTCGTGCTGGGCACGGAACGCCATGAGAGCCGCCGCATCGACAACCAGTTGCGTGGACGCTCCGGACGCCAAGGTGACCCTGGCGAATCGCGCTTCTACATCTCATTGGAGGACGAGCTGATTCGCTTGTTCGGTGAAAACCTGCGCAACAGCCCCATTCTCAAAGGATGGCCCGAAGACGAGCCATTGGAAGCTAAGATGCTCACCAAAGCGATTGAGACCGCACAAAAGCGCGTCGAAATGCATAACTTCTCGCTGCGCAAGTATGTGTTGCAATACGACGATGTGCTGAACAACCAGCGCCTTATCATCTACGGCTTGCGCCGCCAGATCCTAGAAGGCAAAGGCACGCGCGAACTTGCCCTGCAGTACATCGACGAGGTTGTCACCGAGGTAGTAGATGAGTTTGCCCCGCGCAACCTGCCCCCAACGGAGTGGGACCTAAAGGGGCTGTACCAGCGCCTGAACTCGATTTTCCCACTGGAGCTATTTGTCAAGCCCGATGACTTCTCGTTCACACGGCACGACCTCCTGTTAGACCAAGTGCGCGAATGGGCGGAGCAAGCATATCTAATGCGCGAAGAGCAGTTGGGCGCGGAGGTTATGCGCGAACTGGAGCGCTACTTCATGCTCCAAGTGATCACGCGCCGCTGGGTCGAGCATCTGGCATCGATGGAGTATCTACGCGAGGGGATTGGATTGCGTGGCTACGGGCAGATTGACCCGCTGGTGGCATACAAGCAGGAAGCGGCGCAGGTGTTTGCCGACACGCTACGTGCCATTCGCAACGATGTAGTACTGTTCCTGTTCCGAGCGCAGGTAGCGCCTCCGCAACCGCGCCAGGTAATCCGCATTGCAGGTGAGCCGAACCCTGCCATTGCTTCAGGCGCGCGGAGTGGGATGGGTATTCAACGCCTTAGCGACGAAAACGGCTCTACCACCCAAAGCACTCCCTCAGGCAAGGTAGGGCGCAACGATCCCTGCCCATGCGGCAGCGGTAAAAAGTACAAGAAGTGCTGCTATCCGAAGTACGGTTAGCGGCTTGAAAGCCGTTCGCGTTCGCGGCGGGCTAATCGCTCGGCGCGACGCTGCTCTGCCTCGTGCCACTTACGCCACTCTTCTTCAGTCTCTGGCTGCACAGGGGGCACGGGGGTTGGGCGACCCGCGCGATCAAGCGCCACATAGACCAAATAAGCATGCGAAGTAATGCGCCGCTCGCCCGTGAGAGGGTCTTCCGCTTCTACAATCGCCTCCACTTCCATTGAGGTGCGCCAAGCGCGCACAATGCGCGCCTGCACATGCACAAGATTGCCCACATACACTGGCTCACGGAAGCTGACTGAGTCTATCTCCACCGTCACAGCAGGATGACGCGCATGGCGCGAGGCAACGATGCTCCCTGCTTCGTCAATGAGCTTCAAAATCCACCCGCCATGCACGTTGCCCAGCGGGTTTGCATGCTCTGGATTCATCACCTGAGTAAGCGTCACTGCCGTCTCCGACGGAGTTCGCGGTTCCATCAAGTGAATTCTACTCGGCGATGCTTGCAAAATTGTGGGGTTTGACGCAATCCTCACATTTATGACAGGGGCAGTAAGCCCTTGTGGCACAGATGTTGCTCCCCAACGAAGTACCAACTACTACGAAGCGGGGGTGAAACGATGCGAACAATCAACCGAGCTGTGGGGTTGGTAGCGGTTGCAGCGGTTTTGACGGTCAACGCTCATGCCCTAAGCGTCTACGGCAACGACTGGAGATTGAACCTAAGTGGCAACCTCCTCGTGCCTTCGATGGGATTCTCCACCACTGTCAGCGTGACTAACGCCAGTGTGGAGATTATCCAGACAGCCACCAACAGCTACCAACTGCAGCACCAACTGCCATCAGGATTCAACCCTTCTACGCTGGTATTGACTGGGAACATCAACCCACTGCCCACTCCTCAGACCACTATTTTGGCTGCGGGTTACCCTCTGATTGAAGTGCCTGCGGGGGCTATACTGCCAATGGCTCTCCGCTTCCATGGGGTCACTGCAATCGCCAACGGCGACATCGTGGGAATCAACAACGCCGTTATTGAAGCCTACGGACCGCGCGTTTGGCGAATTGTGGACAACAACGGTCCTAACTTCGTGGTTGCGGGCAACATTCAAGCGCAAATCGGGCCAAACCAATGGCTTGACCTGGGGCCCGGATTCCTCACCCTCACTGATTGGGAGTTGATTCGTCCCGTGCCAGAGCCAGCAAGCTTGATTGCGTTAGCCACGGCGCTGACTAGCCTTGTGGGTCTGCGTCGTCGCACCTGTCGCTAAGCCTCGCAGCTACTCTGCCAGAGCTCGCGCTGCGTGAAGGCGGCGCGGGCTTTTTGCTCAAGCGACACACGCCATCAGCCAGTAGTCCCTACTCCTCTGCCGTGCGGAAAAGGGGGTCAAGCACCTCAGCGTACTGCTGCTCAATGGCAGCATACGTAAGCTCTAACGCCAGCGTCCACAGCAAAATCACTGCCTTTTCGGGGGGTAAGTCCAACACATCTGCAAAAAACTGCTTCATCACTTCCTCGAAGGTACAAGTGTTTGCAGGGGGTAGCTCGTAGCGAGTGCTTAGACAACGCTGTTGCACCCACGCTTCCTGCTGCAGCCTGTCTAGAAACTCGCGTACATTCGCAGGTGTCGCATTGCGCAGCCCAGGACCAAACTCAGCCTCCACCAGCCGCTTGAACTCGTCCAGTCGCACGGAACCTCCTTCAAGGGGGAAATTGTACCCTGTTGGCAGTTGGAGCTATTCCAACAACCGAATGCACTGGACTGTGAGCGCAGTATGTCGGCGCCATTCGGCTAGCTGGCGTTGCAAGTCACTCTCAAGAAGCGGCGGTGTGAGCGCTACTTGCTCTATGCCATCGGGCAGCACCTCTGGCGGATAGAGTTTTGCGCCCAGCGAGGTGAGCGTGTTGCGCAGGGGCTGCGCTGACGCTTCGTCGGGGGCACGAAAACGCAGGTAGTAGCGCATCGTAAGGACATCAATGGGGGCGGTCTCACCTGCCCGCAGCGAGGGGTCTTCCAGCTTCAAGGGGCGTGGGTGGCGAGCAATCTCAATCAAGTCGCCGATCACAGCACTGGCGGTCGCCCGCGCCCCTGCCCCAAAACCGTGGAAGAACATCTCCTGAAAACCATTGCCCTGCAGCCACACGCCACTAAACGCTCCACGCACGGCATACAGGGGGTGCTCACGCGGGATAAGCGTGGGATGTACCCGCGCGCAGAGCCTCCCATCAGGCAACCGCTCGGTGATGCTGAGCAGTTTCAGCCCCATCTGAAGGCGCGCTGCCCAAAGTAGGTCGCGCCCGCTAAGGTGGGTGATTCCCTCTCGGTAGACACTCTCCACAGGCACATACTGCAGGAACGCTAAGCGCGCTAAGATAGCGGTCTTGTATTGCGCGTCATAGCCCTCTACATCGCTAGTAGGGTCAGCCTCGGCGTAGCCAAGTTCCTGAGCCTTGCGTAGGGCGTTGGCGTAGGCGGTCTCAGCGGGTTCGTTCGCCTCTACGGCGCGCTCCATTTCACGCAAAATGAAGTTGGTTGTGCTATTTACGATGCCCACCACGCGCGTGATGCGGTTGCCTGCCAAAGCACCCTGCAAAGCAGTAAGGATCGGCAAACTGCCTGCAACGCTTGCCTCATAAAGCAGGCGCACACGCTGTTGCTGTGCCAAGCGTATCAGCTCCTCGCCTGCAACTGCCATCACCAGTTTGTTTGCCGTGATGACATGCTTACCGCGCTGCAAGGCTTCGCGGATGTAGCTGCGTGCAGGTTCCAGCCCGCCCATCAGCTCCAACACAACGCTCACCTTGGGGTCAGCAAAGGCGCGCTGGGCATCTGTGGTGAGCACCCTCGGAGGAATCGGTATCGTGCGGGGCTTGCTCAAGTCGCGCACCACTACGTGGCGTACGACGAACCGTTTGCCCGTCTGCGCATAGAGCAGATCCGCGTTCTCTTGCAGCAAGGTAAGCACGCCCCCACCTACGGTGCCTGCACCAAGCAGCGCTAAGCCCACAGTCTTGCTCATTCGGGCGGCTCCAGCAGCATTAACACTTCGCCTTGATGCACCAACGTCGCATTCTGCGCCACAATCCGTCGCACGATTCCCGTAGCAGGCGAGGGGATTTCATTGAACACCTTCATCGCTTCAATCAGCCCAATCGTCTGCCCTTCATATACGAGGTCTCCCTCCTCTACGTAGGGTGGTTCGTTCGGCGAGGGACCTCGGTAGAACATGCCTGTCATCGGCGCTTCAATAGGAATCCATTCAGGGGCTTCGGCAAAAGCAGGCTCGGAAGGGGCCGCAACCGCAGCAACAGGCGCAGGAGATACCTCTGCCCGCTCAATGCGCAGGTGGGTCTCGCCGAGGCTAATCTCCAGCGTCTGGAGCTGGTAGCGCTCCATAAGCTTCAAGCAGCGCTCTACCGTCTCTACCGCCGACTGCACGGGTGGGATTATACCTCACTAAGGGCTGCGTAGCTGGCTACAGGAGGGGCGGAGCGTGCCTATCGCTCGTCTACCGCCACAAACTGCGCGTAGAAACGCATCCGCTCCGCCTCAATGCGGAATGGGATTTGGGGGCGAGCGTTCGCGGGCGCGATACAGTTGTAGGTCAGAATAAGGCTATTGACCTGCTGCATCACCGTCTGAATGCCATTCCAGCTGGCGTCGCGCCATTCGTGGAAGCGTTCTATGCTTAGCTGGCAGGCGCGAGGGTATTCGTGTTCGGCGATACGCCACAAGCGTGCCACGTGCTCGCGGAGCTGCTCTATCTCGCGAGCGCGTTCCAGCCAATCAGGAAGCACACCCGCGCTTTTCAGAAGGCGAATAGCTGGACGCATCTCAGGTGGCGCAAACCACTCCTCATCCAACGGCAGCGGCTTACCCTTGCCGGGCAGGTTGTCGAACTTGCCCTCTTGCATTGCCTCTTCTACCTTACGTTCGGCAATGAGTTCGATAACCCGCTGAATGTCAAAGCCTGCTTCGTACATAGTCAGCCTTGTGTGCCCTCAATCTGCTGGCGTTCCTGCTCGCTTAGATGGAGCTGCACCTCCGCATCGGCTAATTGCACTACGGTGTGCTCTTCGTGGGTGCGCAGATACTCAATAATCTCGTCGATTTTTTCGGGGGTAAGGCGCCGGTAGTACACATCGCCCACTTGCATCACGGGGGCATCGCCACAGTTGTTGAGGCATTCGACCTCAGTAAGCGTGAACAGCCCGTCAGGGGTCGTTTCGCCGAGCTTGATGCCTAACTTCTGCTCAAGGTACTCTAGAATGCGATAGGCACCGCACAGCATGCAAGGGAGGTTGGTGCAGACCTCCAGCATGTATTTGCCGACGGGTGTTTTGTTGTACATCGTGTAGAAGGTCGCTACGCCTTCTACTTCCGCGTAGGAGCGCCCCAAGCGGTAAGCGACTTCTGCGAGAGCTTCGGCAGTGAGGTGCCCCCCATACTCGCGTTGGGCAATCCAAAGCGCCGGGAGCATTGCCGACTTTCGGTCGGGGTAATGCTTTAGGATAGCTTCCAGCTCCTTGACAGCGCGCTCCGAAAAGCGCAGGGTGAGTTCTTCAGGACGCGGCGGTTTCGGACGCTCGGTGATACGGATTAGCGGGTCTTGCATAGCGCAATTATACCGCGCTCAACGTTGGGATTTGCCAGCGCCCACCATACGCTCAATGGCTTCAGGCTCGCGTGGCAACGCACGACTAAGGTTCTCCACGCCCTTTTCGGTTACCAAGTAGTTATCTTCGATGCGGATACCGATGCCCTCTGCGGGGACGTACAGCCCAGGCTCGATGGTAAACACCATTCCCGGGGCGAGGGGCAGGTTCGGGTCTAAGTCGTGTACATCCATGCCCAGCATGTGCGACAGCCCATGCACGAAGAAGTGGTCAAGGGTTTTGAGTTCCCCGTTCTCGTCGCGAGCGCGCAAGGGATGATTACGGAAGAAGGCGACCACCTTCTGGTGGAGCTGCGCCAGTGTGATGCCGGGCTTTGCTTCCGACTCGGCGTACTTGAGTGCGTCCAGCACGGCGCGGTAGAGTTCGCGCTGGCGTGGGGTGAACTTGCCTGAAGCAGGATAGGTGCGCGTAATGTCGGCAGTGTAGTATGAGTACTCTGCGCCGATATCCACCAGCACCAGTTCGCCCGCGTTGACTCGGCGCTTGTTGGCGTGGTAGTGGAGGATGCAGGCGTTGGGTCCAGAGGCGATGATCATCGGGTAGCCTTCGCGTTCAGAGCCGTGGCGGCGGAAGGCGTCTTGCGCAGCGCCCTCCAGCTCGTACTCGTATACGCCGGGCTTTAGTCGTTGCGCTAGGGCGCGATGCCCTGCAATAGTGGCTTCAATCGCTTTGCGCATAAGGGCGATTTCTGCTGGCGATTTGATCACGCGCAGACGCGCCATCAAGCGATCCACACTGCTTAGTTGCACTTCAGGGTTCGCTTCACGTAGGGTATCGGTTAGCAAGGTGCGTGCAGGGCGGTTGAGCAAAGCGCGCGGGTGTACCTTGAGCGCTTGGGCTAGGAACTCGCGCAACTCGCTGCGCTCGCGAATGTCTTCTATGCCCGACTCGCGACGGGTTTGGGCGTTCGGCTCGGGCAGAGGTCCCTCAAATAAGCGCGAAAGGCGTGACTGACGCGGCAAAAACAGAACCTCGCTCTCCTCTAATGGGCTGTCTTTGGGCAAAATCACCAGCACTCCGTTGATGGCTTCCAGCCCCGTGAGATACATAAAGTTGCTGTCTTGGCGGAATTTCAGGCGTGTGGGCGGGCTACTCTCGCTGGCAAGGATGGCTATCTGGTCAGGCTCTAGTAGTTTGCGCAGCTGTGCGCGACGCTGGGCATACTCACCAATCGGAATGCCCCACAAGGTAGGCGTCTCTGCTGTTGCGAGGGTGCTGCCGACAAACGCAACACTCGCCAACCACCCCAAAACCGCGCGCCTCATGCTCCCAAGTGTACCTAATCTGGGTAGGAATTGTACGCCATGCCACGAACGTGCGCTACACAGCTCGGATGGAACCTGCGCCAGGCACGCTTGACCTATGGTGGAAATCTTTGCTACAGCGATTCCTGAAAGAGTTCCTGGAGCTGGTAGCTCCTGACCTGCATGCGCAAATAGACTGGTCTCGCGAAGTCGAGTTCATAGACAAGGAGCTGCTGCCGCCGTCGCCCCGAGGACGCGCACGTCGTATGTTCGTAGACTGCCTCTTCAAAGTTAGGCTTCACTCAGGGGAGACGCCACTGCTCCTAATCCACATAGAGGTACAGGCTCAGCGCGAGCCACTGTTCGCAAAGCGAATGTTTCGGTACTTTGCGCGGCTGTTCTTAGAGTACGACGCACCGATACTCAGCTTTGCGCTACTGGTAGACACCAACCGTCGCTGGCGCCCAGAGGAGTATCGGTATGCTTTCGGGGGCTGCGAGCTACGGTTCAGATTTCGCGTAGCCAAGCTGCTGGACTTTGATCGCTCGGAGTTGGAGCAAAGCAGAAACCCCGTCGCGCTCCTGCTACTAGCATTTTTGAAGGCGCGGGAAACGGCAGGTAGCCCAGACTTGCGCTTTGAGGCACGCAAGCAGTTGGCGTTCTTGGCACGCGAGCGGGGGTATAATGAAGAGCTGCTGGCTCAGTTGGACGAGTTGCTGGAGGGGATTATGGCACTGCCCGAGTTTCTGGAGAAAGAGTTTGAACGTGCCCTTGAAGAGTACAAGCGTCAGAAACAGGTGCCCTTCATCTCGGCTGCGGAGCGCATCGGGCTGCGCAGAGGATTAGTGGAAGGGTACACAGAAGGGTACGCAAAGGGGCGTGCTGAAGGTTTCGCGGAAGGGCGTGCCGAAGGCTTCGCAGAAGGACGCGCTGAAGCGTTGAGAGAGGTCATCATCCGCGCCCTCACGAAACGGTTTGGTGAAAAGGGGGCAAGGCTAACACCGCTAGTGCAGCAAGTTGAGAGTCCAGACCTGCTGTGGCAAATTTATGAGGAGCTTCTGGAACAGCCCACATACGAGGCATTCCGCCAGTATCTTGCGGAGCGCGTGGAAAACACGAAGCGCGGGTGAGTAGCCATGTCGGAGATTCTTATCACACCTGAGGGGTACGAGCGCCTGAAGCGCGAGCTGGAAGAACTCAAAACGGTCAAGCGGCGCGAGATTGTGGAGCGAATCAGGGCAGCGCGCGCATTAGGCGACCTCAGCGAGAATTTCGATTACCAAGACGCGAAGCGCCAGCAGGCATTTTTGGAAGGGCGCATCCGCGACTTAGAGACCGTGCTCAGCCGCGCGCGCGTTGTACCACGCCCCGAAAATGCCGACCAGATTGTCCACATGGGCAGCAAGGTCACCCTGCAAGACCTTGAAACAGGCAAGGAACGCACTATCACTATCGTCGGCTCATTTGAGGCAGATCCGCTACAAGACCTCATCTCTATCCTCTCACCTTTGGGTGAAGCGTTGCTAGGTAAGACAGCAGGCGAAGAAGTGACTGTCAACACACCAAAAGGCATCGTGCGCTATCGAATCACGCGCATCGAGTAGCAGGAATCAACAACTCTTGCCCGAAATGCTTTTTGGGGAGGCACCTGCTATGGCACGAGTAACCTTGCTGATTGGCCTAACTAACGGGCAAGAGATTGACTGCCCAATCAACTCGCGTGAGGAGGCGTATCAAATCATCAACCAGCTACGCGCCTCCGATGACTTAGTGGACTTGCCAGGTATCTGCTACATTCGGGCAGCTGGCTCATCAGAGTTGGGAGCGCGTGGGGTTGTCGCCGTACACCCTCAGCAAGTAGTCTATACCCAAATCTTGGGCGTCGAGGAGTAGCGATAGACACACGCCACCAAGGGCTCGCCAAATGGAGCATTTCACAGGTTTGCTACTCTAAGCGACGCCACGCAAGAACCTAGGGGGGCTCGTCGCGTAGTCGACCCGTAAGCTGTTTGCCAGCGGGAGGCTTCTTATACGCTCCAAATTCTGCAGGCACGAAGCGGCTACGTAGCACCAAATGGAGCGACAGCTCATTTCAATACGCTGGGTAGTAGCAGGGATCGTAGTGGGCATTATCGGCGGTCTGCTCCTCAATCAAGCGGGGGGCGCACAGGCACGCTTTTTCGAACTGGTTGCCTTAGGGGCAGACTTGTTTGTTCGCCTGCTGCGGATGGTCATTGTGCCCCTAGTAGTCGCTTCCTTGGTTACAGCAGCTGCAGGGCTAGACACGCGCTACTTGGGGCGGCTCGGCACCGTCACCATGGTGTACTACCTGTCCACCACCATCTTAGCGGCAGCGCTGGGGCTTGTGATTGTCAACCTCGTAGACCCAGGGGTGGGCGCCGTGCTCCAAATAGCCGAGTTGCCCAAAGAGCTGCGCGAACAAAAGCCACCCACTTTCGCTGACTTGCTGCGCAACCTTATCCCTGTGAACCCCATTGATGCGCTGGTGCGCGCCGACATGCTACAAATCATCACCTTCAGCCTCATCGCAGGGATTGCGCTCAACCTACTGGGCGAACGCGCTCAGTCCCTAAGGCAGTTTATGCACGAAGTGTTGGAACTTTCAATGGTGATTGTGCGCTGGGTGTTGTATCTGCTGCCAGTAGGGGTGGCGCTACTGCTGATGCGCACAGTTGGGCAAGCAGGGTTTGAGGTGTTCGCGCCACTGGCAAAATATATGGGCGCGGTACTAGGCGGACTGGCGATTCACGGACTGATTGTGCTACCCACTCTGGTATGGCTGTTAGGGGGCATGCCACCGTGGCGGTTTCTGCGGGGGATCTCGCAAGCAATGCTTACCGCGCTTAGCACCAGTTCCAGCGCTGCCACCCTACCTGTGACAATCCGCACCGTAGAGCAGGAACTCAAGGTGCCGAGCTACATCTGCCGCTTTTGCATTCCGATCGGCGCTACAGTCAATATGGATGGCACCGCTCTCTACGAAGCAGTCGCCGCACTGTTTATCGCGCAAGCATACGGCATCCAGTTAGAGTTTACGCAGCAAATTGTGGTGCTATTTACGGCGACCCTGGCAGCTATCGGCGCAGCGGGCATTCCCAGCGCGGGGCTGTTCACGATGGTCATCGTGCTGCAATCAGTAGGACTGCCAATAGAAGGCATTGGGCTGATTTTAGCAGTAGACCGCATCCTAGATATGTTCCGCACGATGGTCAACGTAGAAGGCGACGCTGGGGGAGCGGTCATTCTCACGAACATCGTAGGACGCAAGTGATCCCGAGCATAACCTTCCCAGTTTCCTGCCAAACAAGCCGCCTGCGAGCTTTCCAACTGCCCCATTGGTTGGGTAGAATTTTGGCGTTAGACTTAGGAGGCAAGTCATGCGCAAGGGTGTAGACCCCATCGGAATTGGCGTGATCGCATTGGGCGTGGTGCTGTTGGTTGTACTGGTGGTGCTAAGCAATAACATGATGCCCCAACCCTTACCAGCGCCCCAAATGCCTGACCTCGCTGGCCTAGAGCGTAAGATTGAAGACCCTCTCGCGGCAGCCACGTCGGCGGCTACGAGCTCTGGTGCCATCCCAACGGTAGGCGGATTTGGTGGACCGCCCGGCGGGCCTGCTGCCATGGCTCCTGCTGCCCCGCCTGGTGGGGGCGGAGGCTTTGGACGACGCGGGGCAATGCCAGAGGACTACTGATCCGAACTACCTTCGCAAGCGGCGCACCAGCGCATCTCGATAGTTTCTCAGCAGAAAGATCGAGGCGCGCAGTGCCAACCCTAGCGGCACAAACGGGCGCAACAAAGGGAAAACGCGCTTGACGTAATGCTTCTTGTAAAAAAGGTACATGCTCTTGTGGAAGGCGATAATCATTTTGTTCGCCACGAGGTCTGTGCTGCGCCCGATCGCATGAATGATCTTAGGCTCAGGGTAATACACGACCTTGTAGCCCGCCTGCCACGCGCGATAGCACAAGTCCATATCCTCGCAGTACATAAAAAACTGCTCGTCAAATCCCCCCAGCTGTTCGAACACAGCGCGGCGGACAAACAGCGCAGCTCCTGAAACCCAGTCTACTTCACGCACGGAGTTGTGGTCCCAGTCAGTCATTAGATACTCGCGCGTGTAGCGATTGTTGGGGAACAGCCTGCCCAAGGGGGTGTTGCGAAACAATGCCGCCACAGGGTTAGGAAACCGCCGGCAAGAGTACTGCAAGCTGCCATCGGGGTTGAGAATCTTTGGGCCAATGATACCGACTTCGGGGTGTTGCTCAGCGAAGGCAACCAGCAGGTCCAGTGCATTCGGCAGTACTTCCGTATCAGGGTTCAGGATGAAAAGGTATTTCCCTCGAGCAGCGCGAGCTGCAAGGTTATGCCCCTTGGAAAAGCCCAAGTTTTCTTCGCTGACAATCAGCCGAACTTGGGGGAACTCTTTCTCGAGCATCTGCACGCTGCCATCGCTGGAGGCGTTGTCTAACACGATGATTTCATACCCACAGGAAGGCGGGTACGCTAAAATGGAGCGCAAAGCTACCCGCAATGGCTCTCGGGCATTCCAGTTGACAATTTGGATGGAGAGCAATATTTCAGGCATCCATCGGAAGGATACCCCACAGGAGGAAGGGGGCAACAGGAGGCCTGCCCTGCCCCCTCTGTGGAAGCTGAGTTACCGTTTACAAGCGTCGCAGCATTTGACGCAGCTCAGAGTGAATCCCTGCATAGTTGAGCGCTTCTTCAGGCGTGATAAGTTGCTTTTGCACATAACGATACAGACACTGGTTCATCGTGCGCATCCCCCAGTGCTCGCCCTCGCGGATGGCATTGTAGATTTCGCCAATGTGCCCATCTTCAATCATCTTCTGAACAGTGGGGGTATTGATCATAATCTCCACAGCGGCAATACGTCCACGCCCTCCCGCACGAGGCACGAGCTTCTGCGCCACAATCCCCCGAAGCGTGTTCGCCAGCCTTTGCAGAATGTGTTTCTTTTCCTCAGGGGGGAACATGTTGACAATGCGGTCCATCGTTTCATAGGCGCTGGGGGTGTGCACGGTAGAGAATACTAAGTGCCCTGTTTCTGCTGCCTGCATGCAGGCGTGCATAGTTTCGACATCGCGCATCTCGCCAATAAGGATCACATCAGGGCTCTCGCGCACCACAAAGCGCATTGCGTCAATAAACGACTCTGTATCAATGCCCACTTCACGCTGGCTAACGATACACTGTTTGTCGGTGTGGACAAACTCTATCGGGTCTTCAATTGTCACGATGTGTCCGCGGCGGGTTTCGTTGATAAGGTCAATCATAGCGGCGAGGGTTGTGGACTTGCCACATCCTGTGGGGCCTGTAACTAAGACCAATCCCTGACGGTACTGAGTCAGCCCCGCCAGCACGCGTGCGATCTCGGGTTCGTCTGCCCACAGCTCTTCAAGTCTCCAGTGCTGGAGTGGGATGAGTCGGAACACACCAGCAACGGTTTGACGCTGCATATACACGTTCGCCCGGACACGACACACCCCTTCCACCGTGAAGGCCAAGTCGATCGCGAGCCTATGCTCGAACTTGGCGATTTGCTCGTGGGTCATGTGGCTGAAGCAGAGGTCGCGTGCTTGGCTGGGTGTAAGGGGCGCGTACTCTTGCTCGAAGGGAACGACTTTCCCATCCAGGCGCATCATCGGCGGAGAACCCGCTTTAATGAACACGTCTGAAGCGCGCAACCCAAACGCCGTTTTGATCAGGTCCTCCAATGTATAGCTTAGCATGCAGCAGCCTCCTCGTCTGTTTTGGGTTCTGATGAAATCGCTGATGGTTGGGAGTGTCGTTTGAGTAGTTTCGCAGTGCCCCAGTAAATCCCTACCCCTGCGGCGGTTGCTACGGCGAAAATCAGCACTACGAGCCAGCCAAAAGAGCGAGGTTGCGTATGGCTTTTCCCCCCCTGAGGTTTTGGCAGCGGACGCTTGAGGGGGATCTCCAGCAAGGTTGGCTCAGGGGTGTAGATGTGAATCACACTCCGCCATAAGTGTGGCTGGGCTTCCGCCCACATCTGAAGGTGGGGCGAAGCATAGTGCCAATAGCCAGCGTATTCCACCTGCCGTGGAAGCAGCACATATACGTGGATGACTTTCAAGTCTGCACAGGCGCGTACAATTGGCGTGAGGTTGACTGTCCCTTCTTGCAGGTTCACCAGGCCACTGGAGAGAAAGCTTGCAACGGTAAGCAGCTCGTTGGGGTTGGGGTTGCGCTTGAGGCTGTCGTCGAGGATTTCAAGGTGGCTAACAGCGCGCTGGCTCCATCGTTGCAGTTGCTTTACTCGGTGGCGCACTGTAGCATGCGGAACGCGCCGATTGAAGGTCCATGAAACCCACTGGGTGCCATTCGGTTGCGCAGAAAGGAGCACTACCAACTCAGGCGCGCGCATGTAATCAGGCAACCCCGTGGGCTGAGTATGCCCAACAGTGAGCCACAACCCTAAAAGTCCGAGCCACCCGCGCCGCACCACAACGGCGGGATTATACCCCACCTGCAGGAATCACGCTTACGATGGGGTACAATCATCTCGGAGGCGACAATGAGGCGTGTGGCGATTGGGCTGCTGATGTTAGGGAGCGCGTTGGTCTACGCACAGGCTCCCTTCACGATTGTGCGACCGCAAGATGGGGCACGCGTGCGCGAAGTTGTGCAGATACGATTCCCCATCCGTAGCGTACCACCAGGTGGGTTCATTGGAGTCACCATCGACGGCAAGTTTGTGGAGGCGGTTGCCCCCTCGGCGCTGGGGATTGATCGCGACCGTGGGCACTACATCTACCGCTGGGATACGAAAAAGCTAAACGTGCCTGATGGTGAGCACACCATCGAGCTTACACTCTACCAGAGCCCTGAAGGCGGGCGCGCACGTATTTTAGCCCGCAGCTCAGTGCGCGTGCGCGTCGAAAACGAGATCAAAGTGCCCGCGGGAGGCATTTTCCTACGCTACAACTGGACGCCTGGCAAAACGTATCGCTACCAAGTCCGAGGCGTTGTCAAACAGGTCAACGAAATCCAATACTCAGGGCTGGTTCCAGAAGAGACCCTGCTGAGGGAACTTACCTTCCGCGGGGAACTGAATGTGATAGACTTTCGCAATAACCTTGGGCTGATCTCGTGGACCCCGATCCCACCAGCTATAGAGGTCACACCCAACCAGGTCAACACGATCACGTCCGAGCGGATGGTGCCCGTTTACCAAGAGGTTGAAACCACGGGGCGAGTGCTGTATCAAGTGTCGCGCGGAGCAGAAAGCGTTCAGCAAGAGGTCTACTACGTGTGGACCGCTGACTTACCTCTTCTCCCGCCCCGACGATACAAGCCCGGCGATCGATGGGGGGCAGTGATCGTGCTGAGCAACCCGCTAGAGTCGGGGGACATCAACAAAATCGGGCTGAAGATCCCCGTCGCCGCACGACTGGAGCGCTTCGAGTGGGAGCAAGGCTATAAATGCGCAAAGATTGTCTATGAGTTTACCGGCAACATTGACCGCCCGATTGATTTGGGCGATTTGCGAGTGGAAAAAGCCAAAAGCACTATTCGCCGAGTCGTGTACTTCGCTTACGATATCGGACAGGTTATTCGCGTCACGACCACGTTTCAGTTAGAGGGCACAACGCGCCAAGAGCAGTTTGGGGGCGGCTTTGGCACGCCGGGAGCTGCACCGCCAAGCTTCGGCGGGCGGGGCGGCCTTGGCGCGGATGAAGAAGGCGAGCCACGCACTCCCCGCGGCATGCGCGGTCCAGCGATGGGTGGCCTCAGCGTGCCTGGTGCCCCTGGCGGTGGAGTGCGGAGCGGCTTCGGTGGGGGCGCCGTTCAAACAGGCGCACGCAACATTATTAACCGCTATGTGAGCGAAATCGACATGCGCCTCATTGGGATTTACTAATCGGCGATGACCAGCCCGGCAAACCTCACACCACCGCCTGAGGCGTGTGAAGATGAACCGAAGGCGACATTTATGGAGCATCTGGAAGAGCTACGCCGACGCATCTTCCGCGCCTTGCTTTACATCATGCTGGGCTGGGTCGTTGCTTTTGCACTGACGCCGTATGTTTACGACTTTTTAGCCACGCCCCTGCTGCAAATCAAGCCCGAAGGCACAAAGTTTGTGTTCACCCACGCCACTGAACCGTTCTTTCTCAAACTCAAACTCGCCCTAATCTTAGGGCTTATCCTTGTGATGCCCCTGATTATGGGCGAGGTATGGGGCTTTGTAGCGCCCGGCTTGACCCGCCAAGAGCGACGCGCCGTAAAGCTAATCGCCCCGTTTAGCCTCTGCCTGTTTTTTGGAGGCGTGGCGCTGGGCTACTATATCCTGCCTGCCGCATTCAGGTTCTTTCTCAGCTATTTAGATGACTATCCCGACGCACAGCTGTTGCAAAATCCTGCACAATACATTATGTTCGTCGTGAAAATGATGTTCGCCTTTGGGCTGGGCTTCCAAACACCCGTGGTGCTGGTATTTTTAGCCCACGTGGGCATCGTTACGCCCGAGGCGATGTGGCGCCACTGGCGCTACGCGATTTTGATAATCGGGTTGCTGTCGGCACTTTTGACCCCTTCGGGCGACGCTTTCTCAATGGTCGCAATCGGGCTACCGATGGTGTTTTTGTACTTTTTGAGTGTTGCGCTAGTGGCGTGGATCGCGCGGCGTCGCCAACGCCAAGCATTGCGCTTTGAAACTCGCTAAAACGCTACAGGAGACGAGGTGCGATGGGAACAGCATATACCCCTGGACTGACCGTAAGTGCAAACACGATTATTCTAAAGACGCGCCGACTGCCCATCAAGGGCGAGGTGTTGGTACGCGAAGGCGATTTTGTTCAGCCCGACACAGTTGTGGCGCGTGCGCTACTGCCCGGCATCTTGCACACCGTGCGCGTAGCCCAAACGCTAGGGATTGAACCCAAGCAAATCCGCAACGTCCTGAAGGTCAAGGAGGGCGATGCCGTAGAGAAGGATCAAGTCATCGCAGAGACTAAGGGGCTATTTGGGTTGTTCCGAGGCGTGTGTAAGTCGCCCGTAGCAGGCACGGTGGAGCTGATTTCAGACGTGACAGGGCATGTGGGCGTGCGTCAGCCACCTACGGTGATCGACGTCAACGCCTATGTGCAAGGGCGCGTGGTGAAGATTCTGCCCCAAGAGGGGGCAGTGGTTGAAACGCGAGGTGCGCTAATCCAAGGCATTTTCGGCGTTGGAGGGGAGCGGCGCGGTACCTTGCGCGTGTTGGTCGACACCCCCGACGAGCCCCTTACGGCTCAACACATTCCCTCTGATGTAGCGGGGCAAGTGTTAGTAGGAGGCGCTGCTGTAGAAGCAGACGCCATCCAGCGGGCAGCAGAACTAGGCGCAGTTGGCATCGTAGTTGGGGGCATCCGTGACACCGACTTGGTTCGCTACCTCGGGCGCGACATCGGCGTTGCAATCACCGGCTCGGAAGAAATCCCTCTCACGATAATCCTCACCGAGGGTTTCGGCACGATTCGCATGGCGACGCGCACCTTCCGCCTGCTCAAAAGCTTGGACGGTAAACAGGCTTCCATCAACGGCGCCACCCAAATCCGCGCAGGGGTTATCCGTCCCGAACTCGTGGTGCCCTTGGAGGATGTGAGCGACTTACCTGAGTCACCGCCCGCGCGAGAAGCGCAAACCTTAGAGGTAGGCAGCATTGTCCGTATCATTCGCGCCCCATACTTTGGGCGAATTGGCACTGTAGTGGAGCTGCCTCCCGAACTGGTGGAGCTTGAATCGGGCAGTTATGCCCGCGTACTCAAAGCCCGCCTTGAGGACGGTACAATTGCTGTGGTGCCACGTGCTAACGTAGAGATTATCACGGAGGAGTAGGCATGGGTGCGCACACAGTAGCACCGCAGAAGGAGGTGCCCTCAGGCGAGACCACGCGCGTTCTGCTGGTGGAGGATGACCCTGTGCTGTGTGAGACACTACAATACAACCTTCAGCGTGAGCGCTTGCACGTGTTGGTAGCTCACACGGCAGAAGAAGCGCTCCGCCTGTTCCATCAGCACAAGCCCCACTTGGTGATTTTGGATGTGATGTTGCCTGGGCGGAGTGGGTTTGACCTGTGTCGCCTCATCCGTCAGCATAGTCAAACGCCTGTGTTGTTCTTGACAGCCCGTGCTGCTGAAGAAGACAAAATCCGCGGTTTTGAACTGGGGGCGGACGACTATATCGTAAAGCCGTTTAGCGTGGCAGAGCTGATCGCGCGCATTCGCTCCATCCTACGGCGCGTTCAGCCACCTCCGCCCGCCCGCATCCACTTCGGCGACATTGAGATAGACTTGGAAGCGCGTCGCGTGTATAAAGGCGGTGTGGAAGTGCCGATGACGCCCAAAGAGTATGCCCTGCTGACACTACTGGCAACTCACCCAGGCAAGGTGTTCACTCGCGACCAACTGCTTGACCACATATGGGGGCTGGGAACGTACGTTAGCCCACGCACTGTTGACGTTCACATCCGCTGGTTGCGAATGAAGATCGAGCCAGACCCACATCGCCCTCGCTACATTCAGACTGTGCGCGGGAGCGGCTACCGTCTGGAGAAATGAACCCTCGCTGGCTGCCCTGGTCGCTGTTAGCGAGCGCAGGGCTGCTACTGCTTACGGCGCTGCCGAGGCTACCATCGGCATGGCGCGAAGCGCTGCTGGTTGCTGCGCTGGGGGGTATGCTGCTTGCAATTTACTTCGCGCATCGTCTTGCCCACCGAGTGGGCGCAATGCGCCAACAACTGCATGAACTGAATGAGCAGCTCGAATCACTGAACGTTGAGCTTGCCGCCCAGCAGCGGCGTCGCCTCGCCCTCATTGATGGATTGCCCATCCCGTTGCTGATTTGCGACGAAGACGCGATGCTCCGCTACGTCAACCGCGTCGCCTTGGAGTGGTTTGGCTTCCGCTATATAACAGGCAAGTCCTTGCTAGCGCTCACCTTCTGTTACGACCTGTACTTGCTGATGCTCAAAGCCGCGCGCCGCATGTCCACCGTGACAGGCGAAGTTACCCTCAGCTTCCCGAAGGAGCGCCATGTGGAGGTCACCATCTGGTACTTGGGCGAAGCAGACTCGCATCACCTGTTTGCGATCGCGCTTTTGGACAAAAGCGAGTTGCTTCGCTTAGAACAGGTGCGGCGCGACTTTGTAGCAAACGTGTCGCACGAGTTTCGCACGCCGCTAGCGTCTATCCGTTCGCTGGCAGAGACCATCCACGATGACCCCTCAATGCCTCAAGAGACACGCCAGCGGTTCCTAAGCCTTATCATTCAAGAAGCTGACCGTCTCACACGGATTGCGGACGACCTGCTAACGCTTGCTCGTGTCGAGTCCACTGTGCCAGAGAAAGAGGTCTTTGACCTTGAGCCGCTTATTCAGCAAGCGATGCAAGAGATGGCAGCTGAGGCGCAACGCCACCAGGTGCACATGCAGGCGGAACTACAACCCCTCAAACTGTTTGCTAACCGCGATCAAATCTTGCAAGTAGTGCTGAACCTGCTAAGCAACGCTATTCGCTACAATAAGCCGAATGGGCGTGTCATTGTGCGCTCTTATTTGCAAGAGGATCAGGCGGTGATTGAGGTGGAAGACACGGGTATCGGCATCCCCAGTGAGGCGCTGCCGCGGATTTTTGAGCGGTTCTACCGCGTGGATAAGACGCGCTCGCGAGCGACAGGTGGCACAGGGCTGGGATTGGCGATCGTCAAGCACATCGTGGAAGCCCACGGCGGCACTGTGGAAGTGGAAAGCGAGTACCGCGTAGGAAGCACCTTCCGCGTGCGCTTGCCAGCCACCATAGACGGCGGGGCGAGCTCTGGCGCGGCAGAAACCGCACCCGCTTAGGTTATGCCTTCAAGGCGTAAGCCACTATCTCCTCTTGGTCCTTAGTCTTAGCGCGAGCGAGGTAGCCTGTGCCGTCTGGGGTGCGGCGGCGCGCGGCTACGATGGAGGACTGCCCCTCCGCTTGTACATCAAAAAAGCCTCCGACACCCATCGGGTTGATCCCAACCATCTGCGGATGTCGCTGGACGCCCGCTAACAAGCCCCCTTCCCAACCCTGCGCCTCCTCCTTGGTCCATGGTAGCGGGTTATATGAGGGCATCGCCAGTATCCGCACTCCCTGCTTAGCATGCTGGTCGATCAGTTCGTGCTGGAAACCGTCCAAGCAGATAAGCACGCCCAACTTACCTGCAGGGGTGAACACGGCGGGCAACTCGCAAGGCGCAGGACAAAGGTTTAGCCCCACCTCGCGCTCCAAGTCCACCAAGTTGATCTTGCGCTGGACTAACACGCGCTCGCCTGCAGGGTTGTATACGTAGGTGGTGTTGTATACGCACTCATTTTGAGCAATTGGGGCACTCCCCGCCACGATCCAGGCGCGTGCAGTTCGCGCCGCTTCGGCAAACACCTCGTGGTAGGTGCGCTCTATGAATGGGCTAAGTGTGCGTAAAAGCGCGCGTACCGCCGCGGGAAAGCCGCCCTCCAGCGTGAGCGGGTTGATGCGATACCGCTCCATTAGGCGCAACCCCGCCTCCACCATCGTTTTGCTGGTTTGAATGCGCTCGAAGTCTTGCGTGAAGACAAGCCCTAACCCCACATCCTCAGGAAAGACCACGATCAGCTCGCCAACAGGGGCAGTGTTGCGCACCTCGCGCACCAACCCCAAGATCCGCTCCCGAAATGCTTCCGCGCTTCGATAATCCACCAAGCGGTAGCCCATCTGAACAGCAATCAAAGTAACCCGCGCCATTGCGCGAAATTGTACCTAAGCACGGCGTCGCTGCAGGTACACTTTATGCCGATGAGCACTGAAGCGATCATCAACTTGGCGTATTTGCTGGCGGTAGCGCTGTTCATCTTCGGCTTAAAAGGGCTGTCGCACCCTCGCACTGCCGTGCGAGGCAATTTGATGGGCGCGACTGGCATGCTGATTGCGATCGTTGCCACGCTGCTGGATCGCCAGATACTAAGTTATGAGTGGATCATCGCAGGGTTGGTGGTGGGTTCACTGATTGGTGCGGTGATGGCGCAGCGCGTGGCGATGACCGCAATGCCCCAGATGGTCGCGCTCTTGAACGGGTTCGGTGGTGCTGCCTCTGCCTTGGTGGCGGGCGCAAGCTTGGTGGAGAGCACGCTTCCCGAAGCAAAGCTTCCCGCTCCGCTGACGCAGCTAGTAATCGCTGCTGCTGCCTCGGGGCTGATTGGTGCTCTGACCTTTTGGGGAAGCCTGGTGGCATTTGCGAAACTACAAGGTCTAGTTAGCGAAAATCCGCTGCAGGTTACCTTTCTGCATTACATCAACGGCGTCTTACTGCTGGGGGCAATTGGGTTGGGGGTGCTGCTTGCGCTCAATCCTGTGCAGTTAGGCTACTATTGGGCGCTGCTGGCAGTTGCTTCGCTGGTGGGCTTGTTGCTGGTGATCCCGATCGGAGGCGCCGACATGCCCGTGGTGATCGCTTTGCTGAACTCCTACTCTGGGCTAGCAGCGGCAGCCACAGGTTTTGTGCTAAACAACAACGCGCTCATCATTACGGGGTCGCTGGTAGGCGCGTCGGGGATTATCCTAACCACGATTATGTGCCGTGCGATGAACCGCCCGCTGCGCAACGTGCTGTTTGGAGTGTGGGTGCCCGCCGAAGCGGGGCCAAAGGCAGAAGATATTTACGCAGGCAAAGTGAAAGCCGCCTCGCCTGAGGAGGTGGCGCTGCTGCTGGAAGGGGCACGCTATGTGGTGATTGTGCCCGGCTATGGGATGGCAGTTGCCCAAGCGCAACACGCCGTGCGCGACCTGATGCAGCTGTTGGAACGGCAAGGCACGCGCGTAGAGTTCGCCATTCACCCCGTGGCAGGGCGGATGCCAGGGCACATGAACGTGCTACTTGCCGAAGCCGATGTGCCCTACGACCGCCTCAAGGAAATGGACGAAATCAACCCACGCTTTGAGCAAGTGGATGTGGCAATCGTCATCGGTGCCAACGATGTGGTCAATCCCTTAGCGCGTACCGATCCAAACAGCCCTATCGCAGGCATGCCCATTTTGGATGTGGATAAAGCACGCAGCGTAGTAGTCATCAAGCGCAGTCTCAGCCCGGGCTTCGCAGGGATTCCCAACCCGCTGTTCGCTGCCGATAACACGCTAATGCTGTTTGCCGATGCCCGCGAGGGGGTGCAACAAATCATCGCTGCGCTCAAGAGCAAGTAATGCTCTTCCTTGAGAAGCCAGCAAGCCAGGCTCGGCTCCCCTTGCGCACGCAGAAAACCGAAAAAGTAGCTCAAGGGCAATAAGGTATAATCGCCGTTAGCAATGAAGCTGCGCGAGATTGAGATCCCTGAGGAGTTCCGTATCTACTTTGAACGGGCGGATGGGTTGGTCAAGTATCCAGACCCTTTCTTGCGCAAAGTCGCCAAGCCCGTGCAACGCATCACACCCGAACTGCACGAGCTAATTGAGTACATGATGCTCGTGATGAAGCGTGCGAACGGGGTGGGGTTGGCAGCGCCGCAGGTAGGCGTGTCGCAGCGACTGATTATCATCGCGCCTGAAGACCAACCCCCGCGCGTGATTATCAACCCACAAGTGCTGGAGCGCGCGGGCGAGCAGATAGGGCTGGAAGGCTGCCTGAGCATCCCTCAGTTGTTCGGGCAAGTCAAGCGTGCTAAGCAGATTGTGGTGCGCGGTCTCAACCGCCATGGCAAGCCCATCCGCCTGACCTTAGAGGGCGACGCCGCTCGCATCGCCCTGCACGAGATTGACCACTTAGACGGCATCCTGTTCATTGACCGAGCCATTCCCGAAACGCTTTATTGGGAACATCCACGCACGGAGCACGAGGAGGAGGTTATCTGAACCGCCCACGCATCGTTTATTTCGGCTCGGGTGCGTTCGCTGTACCCGCGTTAGAGCAGCTTTATACTGCGGGCTACCCGATTTTGGCAGTAGTCAGCCAGCCGCCGAAGCCCGCGGGGCGCGGCATGCACCTACAAAAGACCCCTGTACACGCCCGCGCTGAAGCCCTTGGATTACCTGTGCTCACGCCCGCACGCTTGCGCGACCCAGAGTTTTTGGCGCACTTGCGTGCGCTCGCCCCTGACTTGCTGGTGCTGGCATCTTACGGCAAAATCCTACCTCAAAGCGTGCTGGAAGTGGCGCCGTTGGGGAACTGGAACCTGCATGCCTCGTTGCTCCCCAAGTATCGCGGGGCAGCACCGATCCAATACGCTCTCCTAAACGGCGAAACCGAGACGGGCGTGACGCTGATGGAGATGACTGCCGAGCTGGACGCGGGCGACATTTATCTGCAGGTTTCCGAACCTATCTACCCAGAGGACGACTACGGCACTTTGGAGGCGCGCTTGGCGAAACGCGCAGCGGAACTGCTTATGGAAGGGCTATCGCAACTGGAAGCAGGCACCCTCACACGCACCCCCCAAAACCACGCGGAAGCCACCTACGCGCCGATGCTCACTAAAGACGATGCCCGCATGCGTTGGGAAGAACCTGCGGAACGCTGCAAAAACCGCATTCGCGCCTTCGCACCAAAACCAGGCGCGTTCACCACATGGCGCGGCAAACTGCTTAAGCTTTGGAAAGCGGTCGCTGTGCCCGATGCACCCCCTGCGGAGCCGGGCACTATTCTTTCGGTTGCACCAGAGCACTTTTTGGTCGCTTGCGGGCAGGGTGCGCTGCGCCTGCTGGAGGTGCAACCTGAAAACCGCGTGCGGATGGAAGTGCGCGCCTTCATCAACGGCTATCGCCCCCAAGTTGGCGAGCGGATGGGGTGAACCACGATGTGCGGACGCTATGCGCTTTACGCAAACAGCGAGCAACTAACGCGGCGTTTCGGCGTACCAGTGCCCCACCCCATAGTGCCCCGCTACAACATCGCCCCCAGCCAACCGATTTTGGCGCTGCGCTACAACCCAGACACCAACGCCCGCGAATGGACGCACTTGATTTGGGGACTGGTACCCGCTTGGGCACAAGACCCAAGCATCGGCAATCGGATGATCAACGCCCGCGCTGAAACGCTTCGCGAAAAACCCGCCTTCCGCAACGCCTACCGTTATCGTCGCTGCATCGTGCCCGTTAGCGGCTTTTACGAGTGGAAAAAGGTAGGGCGCACTAAGCAGCCCTACTTCGTGCGGGCAGCAGACAATCTCCCAATGGGACTGGCGGGCTTGTGGGAAGTGTGGCACAGCCCCGACGGAAGCGAACTGCACACTTGCACCATCATTACCACGGATGCCAACGCCACTATCCAGCCCCTGCACAACCGCATGGCAGTGGTGCTGCCTCCTGAAGCGTATGCTCTCTGGCTCAGCCCCGACGCTAAGCCCAGCGAGCTGGATGCCTTACTCAAGCCCGCCCCCAATGATTTACTAATCGCCTACCCCGTCAGCACACGCGTGAACAACCCCGCTAACGACGACCCTTCGCTAATCGAGCCGATTACGCTTACCGAAGAGATGCGCCTGTTCTAACGGGTATAATCTCTCCTGCACTCTCGCCATCATAGGAGGTCGTAATGAGCGACATAGCCATCAAGACGGTCAACCTAACTAAGCGCTACTCGGGGCTGTGGAGCAAGCATCCTGTAGATGCAGTCAAAAATCTCAACTTAGAAGTCTATCGGGGCGAAATCTTTGGTTTTCTTGGCCCGAACGGGGCAGGAAAGACGACCACCATCAAGATCCTGCTTGGCATCATCTACCCAACGGAAGGCGAAGCATATGTGCTGGGCAAGCCCGCGGGCGACCCCAAAAACCACTACAAAATCAGCTACCTACCCGAAAACCCCTACTTTTACGACTACATGACTGGGCGCGAGATTTTAACTTTCTACGCTCGTCTATTTGGCATTCCCGAGCCAGAGCGCAGCAAGCGCGTGGAGGAGTTACTAGATCGCGTTGGGCTGTCGCGCGCAGCAGACCAGCCCCTCCGCACCTACTCTAAAGGAATGCTGCAACGCATTGGGTTGGCGCAATGCCTCATCAACGACCCCGAACTGCTCATCTTAGACGAGCCAACCGCAGGGTTAGACCCGATCGCGCACATCGACATCCGCGACCTCATTTTGGAGCTGCGCAATCAGGGCAAAACGCTTTTTATCAGCTCTCACCAGCTGTCGGATGTGGAGCGCGTATGCGATCGCGTCGCCATCCTCAACAAGGGCATGCTGGTGCGCCTCGGCAAAATCGAAGAGCTGCTGGCAGGCGGGCACGTGGAAATTATCGCTGATAAGGTCTCTGACAACGTGGTGGAGCCAATCCGCCAGTTGGGCGGCAAGGTGAGCCTGCACGACGGCCGCTTAATCGTGCAGCAGCCCGATGACGGCTCCGTAGACCGCGTCATTGACATCGTGCGCGCTGCAGGCGGGCACATCATTAGCGTCAAGCCCTACCGCCGCACACTGGAAGACCTGTTTGTGGAGACCATCCAAGGAGGCAAGAGCGTATGAACGCAGTAATGGCAATCGCAGGGGCAACTTTCGGGGAGGCAATCCGTAAGCGTATCCTGATAGTTATTTTGCTGATTGCGTTGCTGATTATCTTGATTAGCCCTGCTTTTGGGCCGTTCGCAGGTGGGCGTGGCGCTCGCACAATGATCATTAGCTTCGGCTTCGGCGTGATCCAGCTGGCAGGCACTTTTATCGCCATCATCATGTGCACCACCATGATTCCCACTGAGATCGAGCGACGCACGATTTACACGATTTTATCTAAACCCGTGCAACGCTACCAGTTTGTGTTAGGCAAGTTCTTTGGGGCGATTGGTACGCTTGGCTTCATGTACCTAATGATGGGAATCGTGTTTCTCATCGCCACGCGCTTTGCGATAGGCGAGTTTGATGCACGCATCATACCGGGGCTGATAATGTTCTTCTTCCAAAGCTCGCTGCTAGCAGCAGTGGTGCTCTTCTTCTCTACCTTTGTCTCGCCGTTGGTAAACTACTTCCTTTCGGGCGGTGTGTTTTTGCTGGGCAACTTGCTCAGTAGCTTTCTGGAAACCATTCAGCGCAATCCCGAAGTTACGCCCCTTACGCGCATCCCGGTGCAGATACTCACGCTTATCCTGCCCAACTTCTCCAACTTCAATGTGCAAAACCCTATCATCAACCCTGAGCAGGTCATCACAGACCCTGTGGCGTACACGGTGCAAACCTTGGCGTATGCGTTGGTGTATATGACAATGCTGCTGGTGCTTAGCATGCTGATTTTCAACCAGCGCGAGATGTAGCGGGGGGGGTATGCGGATGAGGCGGAACCACGCAGGTCTGAAGGTTCTGGTTGTAGTGTTGCTGATTGTGCAAGCGGTGCTGCAGTGGCGGATTTACCCGCTGTGGGTGCGCAACTACGCGCCCAAGCAAGCGGCGCCGATTGGCTTGTCGCCCGACCAGCTGTTGGTTGCAGTGGCAGGCTTTCGCGAATTTTTGGCAGCGATCTTGTGGGTGCGCGCAGACGGCTTCTTCCATTCGGGCAACTACGATGCCGTCTTGCCAATGCTGCGCCTTGTAACATGGCTTGACCCCCACAACCTCGATGTCTATGCCACCGGCGCGTGGCACATGGGCTATAACTTCACTGACGAATCTCAACGCTCCGACCGCCGCTACATCCCGCTGGCACTCAAGTTCCTCGAGGAAGGCATCCAGAACAACCCCGCAGTGTGGGATCTGTACTTTGAGATGGGCTGGATGTACTTCCACAAGATTCAAGATCCCACGAATGCCGTGCCGTGGATGCGCCTTGCGAACGAGCACCCCGATATGATCCCTGCGCGGCGCCACCTGCTGGCGCACGCCTACTTTAAATCGGGGCGCTTCGATGACGCGGTAGATTGGTGGGCAAAACTCTTCTTGGATGCCGAAAAAACGCGCCACAAGGATTGGGAATCGAGCAACCTATACGACGTGCGCCAAAACAACTTGGAAGACACTATTTTAGACATTCTGCGTCGCTATGGGCCTGAGCCAGAAACTCAGCCTCCTGTGGATTTGGGCTTCGACGCGACGGTTAAAGTGATTCGCCCGCGCGTGTTGCTAGTAGAGGGCAGGCTTGGCATTCCCACAATCGGTGCGCGCGTGACGGTCATCCTGCGCGACAAAGGCAGAACCATCAACTACTCGCCCAAAGCCCTTGAAACCTTTACCTTCGAGGTTGACCCGAAGTTCACCTATATGCAAGACTCGCTGGCAGTGCGCGAGGAGAAGTTCCGCCGCGAGATCGATATGAGCAAAGACCCGAAGATGTACCCGTTCAAGGCGCCTGAGTACGAGGTGGAGTTTATCTTCGATCCGCGCTACGCTTCGCCTAACGTTCAAGCACGAATTGGCTCGGACGGTGTAGGGATGTATGACGCGCGCTACTTGGAGGAGGTACGCGAAAAGCCTGCACCGGTTGAGGTGCCTAAGTATGCCAAAGTGTCGGATGAGGTGCGCCGCGAAGTGGAGAACCCCACGCGCGAGGTTTCATATCGGCGCGTGCGTAAGGTGATCACGCTCACGCGAGAGCAGATTCTAATGTTGGGTAAGCGTGGCGAATAGCAGCGCTCCCAACACCCTCCACAGGCATGGCTGAGAAAATATTCGTAGCAGACAAGCTGCAGCGGGTGCCCTACGCCTACCCCGAGGATAGCCTTCTGAGGGCAGCCGAGCTGTTAGCGCAAGGCGGAGCGGGCGTGCTACCGATTGTAGAGCTGGGCACGCCTGTCGGCGTACTTACAGAGGCACGTTTACGCGAAGCCGTGCAGCAAGGCGCAAACTGGATGGAACCCGTCACCGCATGGATGGACGAGGCATTCTTGCGCATCCCCATTGACGCGCCTATAGAAGAGGCAATAGAAACCCTTGCTTACACCAATCAGCCCGCGATTGGCGTGGACCCGTGGGGGCGCTACGTGGGGGTGGTCTCGCTGGCAGGTCTCGTCGCTCGCCCGCTCACCTTGCCCCAAGTGGGCACAATCGGTGGGATGGCGACTCCCTTAGGTGTCTACCTCACCAACGGCATGGTAAGCGCAGGCGCAGGTACCATCGGGCTAATGCTCACAGGCGCCCTGCTGTTTGCCCTCTTTCTGGCAGCAAATTGGTTAGTCGTGGGTGGAATGTGGTGGGCGCAACATCAGTTCGGCATCCCCCTCTACAGCTACTACAACTCGCCGTTTGCGGGGCAGTGGTTTTTATTCTCGGACGTGATGGGGCTGGTGCTGCGCAGCTCGGTCTTTGTGGTGTTCTTAGTGCTGATTCGCCTTTTGCCTATTGCAGGCACGCACGCGGCAGAGCACATGGTGGTACATGCGATTGAACGCGGTGAGCCGCTCACGTTGGAGGTGGTGCGACGCATGCCGCGGGTGCATCCGCGCTGCGGTACGAACCTTGTGGCAGGAATTGCCCTGTTTTTAGGGCTTGCCAAAGTGTTTCAGTTCGGCGTGTCCGATGAGGATGCCCGCGACTTCGCGTTGCTGATGGCACTGCTGTTCACTTTGATCCTTTGGCGACCGTTTGGGGGCTTTCTGCAGTGGGTTGCCACCACTAAGCCCCCCACCGAGCGCCAGCTGCTCAATGCCATTCGCGTGGGCGAAGAGCTGCTCCGCAAGGCGCGCCCTTACAGCGGCGCCACACCCTCCCTTGGCTTGCGCTTACTCAACAGCGGCCTCGTGCAAATCCTTATCGGGGCGTGGGGGCTGATGGCGGTGCTGCATGTGCTGGAGAGCCTGTTGGGGGTGTCGCTGATTGTGCCGTAGGAGCGTGGGTGTCTGCGCCGCCATACCGACTGTAGAGCCAAGCCACGCCAATCAGCGTTAGCCCCAGCCCTGCAAAGCTGAACACACGGTAGGGCATCTCCAGAAAGCTTAGGTCGTACAAAAATAGCTTGCCTACCGTGAGCGCCAGCGTGCCCAACCCCATCAGGCGCAGGGCGCGGATTGCTACACGCACCCCACTGATGAGCAGCGCTGCGCCGAGAAGCGTCCACTCCAACGAGACCAGCAGATGAGCCGCAGGTGCGCCTTTACGCCCCACCAGCTCAAAGGCGTACAGGGTTTGCTCTGTGCTAAACCACAGTGCGCCGAACACAACCCCCAGCGCGCCCGTTGCAGCAAGCACCTCACGCGGAAACACCCCATCCAGCGGTGACACGCGCTGCAAACGCATATCCCGGTACAGGACTGCCTGAGTCGCGCCCAAGCCCAGCAACCACGCCAGCAGCGCTATACCATGCTCGTTCAGCACTACACGGGGCATGCGAATCGGCTCAAACAACACTACCATAACCACTACCGCCGCCACCAGCGCTAGCACCACACCGTAGCCGTAGAGCGACTTGGTCTGGTAGCGCAGGCTAGTAATCAGCAACCCTGCTGTAATCAGGCTGAACAGTACGGCTTGAACCGGGCGCTGGAACTCAATCGCAACAGCAGCCACTAAAGATGCGACACCTAACGTTAGCAAGGTAGCAGCTGCGGGCGCATCCCGCAGGCGGTACTTTAGCCCGCTCACGAGAACATACGCCACGCCTGCCCCAGCCAACCACACGCCGGGGTCTGCTGGCAATCCCTGGCGCGCCAGCGCGTAGCTTGTAGGCAGATACCCTAAGGATGCCACTGCAAATTGCACCAGCTCTAACTCCTTAGTAGGCTGGCGCCGCAAGGCATTAGGCAGCAGGTACGCAAGACCAAACACCACATAGTTCAGCGTAATGAACCCCAGCGCAAGCGCAGCGAACTTAGGCTGATAACTTGCCACCATCCATCCCCCGAGAATCGCTATCGTCGCAGCGAGACAGGTTGCCTTCTGCCCCTCCCACTTCCGCCAAACCGCTACCGACAACATGCCCGCATTGAGCACAGTAAGGTAGCTGAAAAAGTTCAGGGGGCTACCGCCGCCACCTTCCCCGCGCAGCCATACGGGCGCGCTAAAGCCGCCTACGGTAGCAACCACTGCCAGCGTCTGCGAATTGCGCCACACCGCCGATATCACGCCGAATACCGTGATGAATGCTGCTGATGCAAACGCTTGGGCGAAGCCCATTAGCGCGTAGCGCTCCCAACCTGCCCACGTGCTAAGGTATAGCACGGCTAAGCCTGCCCCCATCAAGCCATCTACAAACCAGCCTTCCGAGCGGTGGCGGGCTAATCCGCCTATGCCAATCAGGGCGAAGCCACCTAAGTAGCTCAATGCTAGGCGACCCACAGGAGGCAGCTTTGCCCACGCCCAGCTCAAGAAGAACGCAGCCGCCAAAAACAGAAGGGTAACCCCTGTGTAAAGAGCAACCTTGCCACCTAAGGTGCGTTCGAACGAGGCAGCTTCCTCCTCTAATACAGGCTGAACAAGCTCCGCTTCGGGTGTCGGCACGACCGCGCGTACTCGAAGCGATGCACCAAGCGAGGTAGGCTGCACTTCTGACGAAGGAACTGCTCCTCTCTGCGAAGACGCTTCCATCTGAGCAGGAGGTTCGGTTGGGCGTTGCCTCTCTGCTGCAAGCTGCTGTTCCAACGCCTGCACACGAGCATACAACTGCCTTAGCTGCGCCTTTATTGTCTCCAACTCCTGGCGCACTTCTTCGCGAGCCATGGGAAGCACCTCCACTTCTCATTACGCACTGCGCCCATAGCATCTGATAGGACATTTGTCCCGATTGGGCGTGGGGCACGGGTGCGGATCGTCAGCCGCAACGCCAACGCTACCTAGGGCGACGGCGCTCTTGTCGGCAGCTATGACACCAAGAGAAGTCACCGCCACCAGGTAGGGCGATGACTCTCCAAGCGAACGATGATAGGAGCGTGTGTGCTGGTTAGCGGCGTCGGCTAGGTGTAGAGCGTGGGTTGGCGCGTGTAGGGCGCTGAGGCTTAGGAGCGATACGCTCCTCTGCTAGCACCTGACGGAAGGTCGCTTGCGCTTCCCACTCCGCCCACGCTTCTTCAGGCTCCCACTCGCGAACGGTTTGCGGGTCATACTCTGCGCGCAGCTTGAGTTTCTCGTAGCCCGACGCCTGAACCAATGCACCATCTGACAAGGCAAAATAGTAGTCTATTTCGCCCTTGATGGTGCCCTTTAGCGTGCCCCGCGGGACATTACGGTCGCGCAAGCGCGTAATCGCAAGCAGAAAATCATCTAGGCGAATGTCAATTTCAGTGTCGGTGATGAGCTTCACGTGCAGCACGGGGCGCCCGTTGATCTCTTTAGCGCCGATGACACGCACCGTAACGGGGTAGGTGTAAACCGTCGCCTGCTCCAGCGAGAGTTTGCCACCGCGCGTATCGATAAACGGCGTGGGATAGCGCACTTGCCACTCATCACCCTCACGCACAGCTTGCTGGGGAAATGGCCCGAACGGACCAGGCACGATGCTCAGCCCGATCATTTGCAGGAAGAAAGACGGGGGCAACAGAAAATCCAGCTCGGGAGCCTCCTCTTCTGTCTGCTCTTGCTGGTCTTCTTTTTTTTCGCTGCGCTTGACGCGCTTGACCAGCCGTTCGGCGTCATCCTCGCTGGGGAAGCCCGAAGGCGTTACGCGCACAATCTCTGTGTAGGGCGGAGGCAACTCAGTCTCAGCAAAGTAGTCGATCACCTGCTTGACGTAGCGGGTGGAGACGCGCATCCGCGCCTGCCCGTTTTCCAGCACTTGAAGCACCTCTGTGTCAAAACGCAGCTGCGCATCCACCGCAATGGGCATGCTCTGCTCAAAGGTCGAGGAGCGTACATCGCCTCGCAACGAGTAGACGGCATTGAATCGTTGCTTCTGACCGGGTTCATATAACTTGCGCACGACGTAGCTTCGCATGCCTACCTGTGCAAATGTTGCTGATATGACGACGCTGTTGATCAAGAGAATGCCCCAAAAAAGCCTCTTGCGATACATTCGAGTCACCCGCGCTTAAGTACGCCCCGAGCTTTAGGATTTCCTGTCGAGGTCTCGACGGGGTATACTATGGGCGGGCGGCAAGGGCGGGAAGAGAGTGGGGTGTATACGCCCACTCTTTTCTTTATACCGCAAGTGCCCCAAAGGGGGTAAGCGCAATGCACTGCAACGAAATCATTGAGGTGTTGAAACAGTTGGAGCGTGAGCGGGGCATCCCGCTTAATGAACTTATGGCGACGCTAGAAGGGGCATTTGCTAACGCCTATCGTAAGCAAATGCGCCTACCTCCCAGTGCGCGTGTGTACGCAAAGTTCGCCCCAGACAAGCCGCACTGCTTTCAGATTTTCGTTGAGAAGGAAGTCGTAGGTATCGTCACCGACGAAGCCACGCAAATCGCCTTAGAGGAGGCGCGTA
Organism: Fimbriimonadales bacterium; assembly: GCA_025061985.1. Lineage (GTDB taxonomy): Bacteria > Armatimonadota > Fimbriimonadia > Fimbriimonadales > GBS-DC > GBS-DC. The sequence continues at coordinate 58,836 of JANXAW010000023.1, read as the reverse complement.
GGCTCAACCCTACGCTGGAAGTCGGTGATACAGTGCGGATGGAAGCCTCTATTGAGGAGTTCGGGCGGATTGCGGTGCAAAATGCGCTTCAGGTGCTGACGCAGCGCTTGCGTGAACTGGAGCGTGAGCATGCCCTGCGCGAACTAAACCGCAGCGTGGGCGACATCATTACTGCGCGCGTGGAGCGGTTTATCGGACCCCGTGTGCTACTTTCGTACGGGCGCATCGATGTTCTGCTGCCAGAGAAGCACCAAAGCCCGCGCGACACCTATGAAATAGGACAGCCGATCAAGGTACTGGTGTTGGAGGTACGCATTCCCCCTACGGAGCGCGGACGCGAACCGCGCCTGCGCGACATGAAGGTAATCGCCTCACGCACGGAGCCCCAGCTGGTTGCCCGCTTATTGGCACACGAGGTGCCTGAGATCGCTAGCGGCGACGTGGAAATCAAAGCGATCGCGCGCGAGCCGGGCGAACGCACTAAAGTTGCGGTGCATTCCAAAAACCCGCTTGTTGATGCCGTGGGCGCGTGCTTAGGACAGCGTGGGATGCGCGTCCAAGCGATCAGCAACGAGCTTTTCGGTGAACATATTGACATCATCGAGTGGAGTAGTGACCCTGCGCAGTTCATTCGGGATGCACTTAGCCCTGCGCGCGTCAATCGGGTGATTTTAGATAAGGCGCATAAGAGCGCGCTGGTTGTGGTGCCCAACAATCAGTTGCGCCAAGCCGTAGGGCGCGGGGGCGTGAATGTGCGCCTTGCCGAGCAGCTCACAGGGTGGAAGCTGGAAGTGCGCTCGGAGGAAGAGATCGCCCGTGCCGAAAAAGAAAAGTCTGCATAGCCCAATTCGGCGGTGCGCTGCATGTCGGCGCACCGCTCCCAAGCATACCTTGCTCCGCTTCGTTCGTGACCCCCAAACCCGTCAGGTGGCGTTTGACCCTTCGCAGCGTCTGCCAGGGCGGGGCGCCTATCTATGCCCCAACGCCGAGTGTTTTCGGCTCGCTCGCAAGCGCAAAAGCCTAGAGCGCGCGCTCAATGCCCCTATTCCCGAAGCAGTGCTTCAAGCAGCCCAAGCACAGCTGGAACGCGAGCAACTCGCTTCTTAGCGTGCTGGCGACCAGCGAGGGGTAATGTGATCACCCGCCTGGGTACGCTGAGTTAGCTCCGCGCCATCGTAACGCACCGTGTAAATCTGGCGGTTGCCCGGCTTCCCCTTTGCGAATACCAAGTATTGCCCGTCAGGCGACCAGTGGGGATGATAAATCTCGCCCCGCACGATTACTGTCGGCTCACCCCCATCCTCAGGCACGCTAGCTAACGCCAGTCGCTTGAGCGTGCCATCAGCCCGACGCTCCACCAGCACAAACGCAACTCGCGATCCATCAGGCGACCAGACGACCTCAACCGCTCCTTGAGTGTTATCAGGCGATAGCCAAAGGGGGATTGGCTCAACTTCGCGGGTGCCCTCCTTGAGATCAAATCGAATGACCCCTCCTGTTCGCCGCTCACCTTGGGGCGTAGGGATGAGTAGCCCTGTGCCCGCAACCACCAAACTTTGCCCCTGCGGCGACCAATCTAAGTCCACCCGCTCGCCCGCCAGCAGCACAGGCAGCACAAACTGTTGCTGAGCGGTAGAAAGGTCTTGCAAAACCGCTTGCTCGCCCTCGTCAGTCCGCTGCACAGCTGCAATGAGGGTGGGGATGGGGCGTTTGGCATAGCGAAACGCAACCTGGCCGTAAACTTCACGCACCTGCACCATCTGTGCAGGCAAAGGGATGAGTTGCGTGGCGTGCACACCCTTCACATCGATGTCGGTTACTAAGCCTTGGGCGACATGCAGGATGTGCGTGCCATCACGATCATAGCAGGGTGCGAATTTGGCGCCGCCGCCGATGGTTAGCTGGCTCAGCCCCTTGCCATCAGGGTCTATTGTCCACAACTGGTACACATTGTCGCGCCGATTGGACGAAAACACCAGCTTTTTGCCGTCAGGCGCCCAGTCGGGGTCACGGTCATCATAAGGGTCTTCGGTGAGCATTAGCGTTTTGCCGTCGGGCAACAGCATCATCAAGTCGCCATAGCCGTCTTCGTTGAGGCGGACACATACAATCCAGTTGAGGGTATTGGGTTTTAGCAGGCGCAGGTCTACCCGCCCCCACGGTTGTGAGCGGATAACCGCAAGCACACCCACCATCGCAACTACCGCCAGTATGCCAATCAGGAGTCGCTCACGACGCTTGATCGGATTCATGGCTGTGTGAAGGCGCACCGTACAGGAGGAGCCAAGCGACCAGTGCTGAGGGCACCTCGGCGTGTGTCGCGATACGCTCAACGATGCGGTTGAGCTGGCGCTCATCGGCGTCTGTTTCGAGGGGCAGGCGTCGCATCGCCTCGCGTACAAGCGCTAGCGCCTCGTTTAGGTAGCGGGCACGATTGATAGCGAGGCTACGTCCGTGTGTCTCAGCAAACTTGCGCCCTACCTGCTCGTAGACTGCGTCCCAATCTGCGAGCGCGCGCGACTCTACCTCGCGTCGGCGAATGCCTTGTTCGCTAAGCCGACGCAACTCCTCCAACTTGCGCTGGTAAAGGTGCCAATCGTGCAGCGTGGTGCCGTCGATAATCACCAGTCGCGGGCGGAAAGCATAGGCTTCTTGAATGCACTCTTCCAGCGCTCGACGCACCGTTGGAGCGTTGAGGTGCCCTGCCAGCGAGTACTCCTCGTGGGGCAGCCCTAGCACAACCGTCTCGCCTTCTATCGTGACTAGCTGCAGCGCATCCAATGCGCGGTAAAGCGTGCGCCCGCTGACCTTTTGCTTCACGCGCTCGCGAATAAGGCTCCATGCCTCCTGCATCTCTGGCCTCATACTGCCTCCCGATTCAAGCGTTCCCACAGAATGCGTAAACCTTCTAAGGTGAGCATCGGCTCGATATGCTGGATGCTTGGACATTGGGGGGCAAGACGAGGTGCTAGCCCACCCGTTGCGACGACGCGGGCTTGCTCACCCAGCACCTGCTTGAACTGCTGGATGAGGTACTCTATCGCACCTACCGAGCCGAGTAAGACACCGCTGCGCAGGCTCTCAGGCGTGCTTTTGCCAATCGCTTGGCACGCGCCCTCCAAGGCGATGCGTGGTAAGCGCGCCGTGCGCCCTGCTAGCGACTCCAGCATCAGCTCTACCCCAGGCAGGATTGCCCCACCTACGTAGACGCCCTCCCGCGAAACAGCGTCCAGCGTAGTTGCTGTGCCAAAATCCACTATAATGACGGGCATCCCAAAGTAGTGGACACCCGCAACGGCGTTTGCAAGGCGGTCAGCGCCCACCGACGAAGGCGGATTGTAGTCCACCTTGATGCCTAAGTCTAGCTCGGCAGAGACAAACAGCGGCTCACAACCCAGCCAGCGACGTGCCAACTGACGCAGCGGCTCTTCCAAAGCAGGTACAACCGAACAAATCGCCACCCCTGTGATCGGCTGATTAAGTCCCTCGGCTTCCAACAGGGTGCGTAGCAGGATATAATGCTCATCTTCCGTGCGGGCGGGGTTCGTATGCACACGCCAGGCGTGCCAACGCCCTGAAGTGTACACGCCCAGCACCGTGTGCGTGTTACCCACATCAATGCCCAACAGCACGGCATGCAGTATACCAGATGCTGAGCGCCCGACAGGGATGCCCAAGCCTGCTGCAGACACAACAAGTTTTCGGCGAGCTTTGCTTTCTGCGGGCGAGAGCTCTATCAGTTTGAGAAAGATCTTGAGGTATAATGAATCAATCCACTAATCTGATGCTTTGCAGGGACTGAAGGAGGTTATGCTATGAGACTAGGCAGAGCCCTTGCGGTTACTGCGATAGTGGTGGTACTGCCTGGTGCAGTCTTGGCGCAGTCGTACAACGACGGGTTTGAGCCACCTTACCGCGAAGGCTTTCCGCTGTCGGGTCAGAACAATTGGTTCTTGCCCTTGCCTGCAGGCTCTACCCCATGGTTCGTCTACTCGTACGCAAACAACCCGCTGGGCATTACTGCTAACCCAAACGGTGGTACCCAGATGGCTGGAGCGATAAAGGACACCGTTGGCCTCTTTCCACGTGCTCAGCGCGACTTCGACTTCAGCCAACGTACCCGCTGGTTAGTCGGCTATGACGTGTACGTGAGCTACAGCGGCCAGCCTGGAATGAACGCCAACAATATCGGTTCCTTCTCGTTGCAGCCAGCCACTGCCCCTACGCGGTACTTTATTGATCTATTCCAGTGGGTTACACCATCAGGTGAGGTACCCGGGAACCCTGATGATGGCTGGCGTGCAGGGTGGGTCGTCACAAACGCAGCAGGCAGCGACACGTTCTTGGTGACCTTCACGCCCCCTAACCCGTTCCATGGGCTGCAAATCAACCGCTGGTACCGACGGTACGTTGCATTCGATCTGGAAAACGGCGTGTTGGTCAAGGTTGGAATCCGCGATTTGACCACAGGTCAACTGGCAGCTACGCGAGTTGGTCCAACAGAGAGCTTCCCGTATTGGTACCTTGTGAACTATAACAACCCCAGCCGTCAGAACCCAACAGCGTTCCGCTTGTTCGTGGGTGGTGGTACTGGAGAAGCCACTGGGAACATCCTTGCTGTTGACAACATCCTGATTACTGGCTTCAACGAAGGGGACGTCGATCTCGATGGGTGCGTGAACAACGCCGACCTGTTGCAAGTGTTGTTTGACTTCGGTCAACAGGGCCCGTTTAGACCAGCAGACTTGAATAGCGACGGGTCGGTCAACAACGCTGACCTGCTGCTAGTGCTGTTCAACTTCGGTCAAGGCTGCTAAAGTCTATCCTGCTGGGCGGCAGGGATGCTCCGAAACGCCCCGCCGCCCAGTCAAGGCATACTTGGTTTGTTTCCTCGTAGGGGTATACTTCACGCAGGGTGATACACATGCGTGACCCCTCGAGCCAAGTGCGGCGCCATACGAGAGCTATCTGGATGGTGGGCATACTTAGCGGGCTGATTGCAGGGGGCTGGTACGCCACTCCCGCGAGTCAGCAACTATTGGGCGACAAAGTTGTGTCGTTGAAACACCGTGTGCTAACCGAAGCGCCTCGCTCAGGCGAGGTCAACCGACGTGTTTCTGATGTAGAGTTTAGCGACTTGCAAGGGCACCGCTACACGCTAAGCCAACTCGTGAAGCGCGCCCCTGTGGTGTTCATCTTTACTGCCACTCAGTGCCCTGCCGCCCAGCGGTATGCTGTACGCATCAACCAGCTCTATGAAATCTATCGCAAGCGTGGCGTTTCGCTGTTTTTGGTGTACTCCAACTACGATGACACGCGCGAAGCTATTGAGAAGCATCAGCGCGAGTATAAGCTGAAGCCGCCCATCATCCACGACTCCGAAGGGCTGCTGGCACGCACCTTAGGTGCAACGATGACCCCGCAAGCGATTGTGATAGACCAAAAGATGTTGCTGCGCTATCGCGGGGCGATCGACGACAACCGTTATGAGAACCGCGTGCGCGAGCACTACCTCAAAAACGCGTTGGAGGCGGTGCTGGCAGGTAAGCCCGTAAAGGTCGCAGCGGCTGAGACTTTCGGTTGCACAATTCGCCTGCGCGAAGAAGCCACTAAAGAAGCCCCTATCACCTACGCCAAGCACATCGCACCGATTATCCAAGAGTATTGCCAACCGTGCCATCGCCCAGGCGAGGTTGCGCCCTTCTCGCTGATGACCTACCGTGATGTCTACACTTGGCGCAAGGAAATCGCCAAAGTGGTGGAGGCACGGCAGATGCCTCCATGGAAGCCCTTACCGGGCTACGGCGAGTTCCAAGGCGAACGACGACTCACCGAGGAACAGATCGCCCTAATCCGGAAGTGGGTGGAACTCGGCGCGCCCCTTGGCGACCCGAAAGACCTGCCACCCCCCAAGCAGTTCCCCAGTGGCTGGAGGCTGGGCGAGCCTGACATCGTGTTCGAAATGCCCGAAGAGTACGAGGTCGGTCCCACGGGCGATGATGAATACCGCCACTTCGTCATTCCGACCAACTTCGACAGAGATGTGTTTGTGCGGGCGATAGATATCCAACCCGGCAATCGCAATACCGTTCACCACGTGCTTGTGTTTGTGGACACCACGGGCACGGCGCGGCGACTGGACGCAGCGGACCCCAAGCCAGGCTATGCAGCGTTCGGATGGCCTGGTTTTGTGCCTGCAGGCATGCTGGGCGGTTGGGCACCGGGCTTCTCACCCAGCGTGCTACCCCCTGGCACAGGCTATCGGCTACCGAAAGGGGCAGATGTGGTGCTACAAATCCACTACTACCGCACGGGGAAGCCCGAAAGGGACCGCACGCGCGTGGGTATCTATCTCGAAAAGTCGCCCAACCCCACCCCTGTGGGCATCGTATGGATCCTCAACCCCTTGTTCCGAATCCCTGCGGGTGCTGAGCGCCACGAAGTGCGTGCAATGTGGATCGCTCCACGCGATGTGGAGGTGGTGGCGATCACTCCGCATATGCACTTGCTAGGGCGCGAGATGAAGGTAGTCGCCGAGCTGCCCGATGGCTCCCAGAAAGTGCTGATTTGGATCAACGACTGGGATTTCAAGTGGCAAGACACCTATCACTACAAAACGCCTGTGAAGCTCCCACGAGGCACGCGGGTGGTCGTTTATGCCTACTACGACAACTCTGAGAAGAACCCGAATAACCCGAACCGCCCGCCCAAGGATGTCACGTGGGGTGAACGCACGCAGGATGAAATGTGCTTGGTATTCCTGCACGTGCTGGGCGAGGAAGGTACAGGCTTTCGTGTGGGCGGTCGACGCAACGAGCCGCTAATGCGCCAGCGCTCCTCGCCCTAATTAGGCTGGCTCGCCAGCCACGCCCGTAGGATGGGATAGGGGTTTTCGGTGCGCTGCAGCACGTTTTGCAGCGCGCTAGGGCTAAACAGCTGCGAGGCTACATTGCGGGCTTGCTGCTCTAGCGCATCGTGAATTAGTGAGCGCAGCTCCCAATCTATCTGTTGCAGGCGCCGCTTATCCCAGTCGCCTGACTGCTGCTGGTACTGCTTGTGCTCGTGAATAAATTTCGCCAGTTCATCAATGCCTTTGCCATGGATGGCTTCGGTCAGCAGAATCGGCGGGTTCCAGCCCTTGGGCTTGCCACCCAGTTCTAGGGCGTTGCGCAAATCTATGCGCATGCGAGATGCCCCTTCGCGGTCGGCTTTGTTGACGACATAGATGTCGGCAATCTCAATGATGCCCGCCTTCATCGCCTGGATCACATCGCCCGACTCGGGCACGAGAACAAGTATTACTGTGTCCGCCACAAAGCGCACATCGACCTGAAGCTGCCCTGCCCCAACGGTCTCGATAAGGATTAGATTGAAGCCGGCTGCCTCTAACACGCGGATAGCTGGAGGCACCCCGCGCGACAGCCCGCCGATGCTCCCACGACTGGCAAGGCTTCGGATGTAAACCCCGTCCAGCGTCTCATCAAAGCGGACGCGGTCACCTAAGATTGCCCCGCCGCTAAAAGGGCTGGTGGGGTCGACCGCCAGCACACCCACGCGATAACCCTGCGCCTTGAAGTGAGGGATCAGCTGATAGGTGAGCGTGCTTTTGCCCGCACCGGGCGCGCCCGTGATCCCCACCTTGAAGGCGTGCCCCGTGTGAGGGAACAACCGCTCCAGTAGCTCCAGTCGCGCCTCAGAGCGCGATTCCACTAGCGTAATCGCGCGCGCGATCGCGCGCACTTCCCCACGCAACACTCCCTGCGCCAGTTCCTCAACGGTAGAGTAAATGCCTATGGTGGGCATAGTCTTGGCACGATTATACCTGCAACGAAACGGCGCCTAGCCTCGCCCACCCAAAAGCCCCCTCTGCAAGGCCCCCTTCTCCAAGGGGGAAACCGCGTGGCTCTTAGCGATAGGGTACAATCAGTAGCGTGGAAACAAATGTTCCACGCAACCGCTGGGTGAGAGTATGGCAAACTCGAAGCGGAGTGGGAATAAACACGCATCGAAGAGGCGAAGGATCACGACAGATTCGAAACCGCGTTCCCAGCAATTCTACGACCGAGTTGCTATCGGATTGGCGTTGCTGGGGTTAATAGTTCTGATTAGCCTTACCGTGCCCAACAGTGGTGCGTTGGGCGCGACCCTCCGCGACGGGCTAAGGCTCTTGTTTGGCAATGGGGCGTTCTTGCTGCCCATAGTGTTATGGCTGGCAGCGGGCGCGCTGGTGTTTGGCTACGGCAAACTCTCCTTACCCGAGGTGGTAGGGGGTGGGCTATTGGTGTTCCTTGCGGTGCTGGGTTGGATGGCAAAACCTGGTTCTTCAGGCGACTGGTTCCAGGCGGATATGCTACGTGCGTCAGGGGGCTATCTGGGCGCAGTAGTGGGCTTCCTGCTTTCCATGGCGCTTGGGCAGGGGCGCACGGTTGTGTTGGGCATGCTGGTGCTGTTGGGGCTGCTGATGATGTTCAACCTACCGTTAGCTCAAGTGCTGCGCGGGCTTGTCCGTGCCTTGCAAGCAGGCTGGCGGGGTACCGCTGTTGCTTCCAAAGCCATCGCCTCCGCAGCTACGGAAACCGCTTCGCGCGCAGCGGAGGCAGTTAAACGCCAAGCCGAGCGACGCCGCGCGCAAGCCGACACCCGCCCTGCCCCTGCAAGCAGCCCTAAACCTGCTGAATCGCGCGAAACGACCTCCGCCCCGCAAACCGCTACGCAGCGCCAAGAACCGAAGGTTTCCGCCCCTGCTACTTCCGAAAAGCCTAAAGTACCACTGCCAGCACCCGCTGTTTCTGGCAACTATACCTTGCCACCCTTATCGCTCCTCAAAGAGCCGCCTGCACCGCCGCGCCGTAGCCAAGCTGAAATCCGCGAAAAAATCGCTAAACTGGAAGAGACGCTGCAAGACTTTGGCATCGAGGCGAACGTAGTGGAGGTCGCACACGGACCGACCGTCACGCGCTACGAAATCCAGCTGGCGCCTGGCATTAAGGTCAACCGCGTGGTCAACCTTGCCGATAACTTGGCGATGGCGCTCGCAGCGATCGCCGTGCGCGTGGAAGCCCCCATTCCTGGCAAGAACGCTATTGGCGTTGAGGTGCCTAACGACCACCCCCAGATTGTTACCTTGCGTGAGGTGATGGAGAACCCAGAGTTCTGGAATGCCCCGAGCCTACTTACGTTCGCGTTGGGCAAGGACGTGGCAGGTACGCCTAAGTACGCTGACCTTGCGCGCATGCCTCACCTGCTGATTGGTGGTGCTACGAACTCAGGCAAAAGCATGTGCTTGCTCTCGCTGATTACCTCGCTGCTATTTCGGGCAACTCCACGCCAACTGCGCTTCGTGATGATTGATCCTAAGCGTGTGGAGCTAACGCTTTTTGATGGCATCCCGCACTTGATGTGTCCCGTCGTGCGCGATGTTAAGCTTGCTGCGGGGGCACTGCGTGCCGTGCTCAAAGAGATGGATCGACGCTACGACCTGTTTGCAAATGCAGGCGTTCGCAACATTCAAGGCTACAACGAGCGCGTGCCCGAAGACGAGCGGTTGCCTTACGTAGTGGTCATTATCGATGAGCTGGCAGACCTAATGATGCAAGCCGCTTCAGAGGTAGAGACTTCTATTGCGCGGCTGGCGCAACTGGCGCGCGCTACGGGCATCCACTTGGTGATCGCCACCCAGCGCCCCTCTGTGGATGTCATCACGGGCACGATTAAGGCGAACATCGCTAGCCGTATCGCCTTCGCGGTCTCCAGCCAAGTGGACAGCCGCACGATTTTGGATATGGCAGGCGCAGAGCGCTTGCTAGGGCGCGGCGATATGCTGTATCTGCCGATTGACGCCTCTAAACCCATACGTATTCAAGGTTGCTATGTCTCTGAAGCGGAGATTGAAGCAGTGGCGGACTTCTGGCGCGCACAGGAGTCGCCCGTATACCTCCTCAGCCCCACTGACTTCGATGCGCCCACAAGAAGTGGCGGGGACGAAGACGAGGAAGATGACGAACTCTATCCCGCTGCCGTACGCCTTGTAGTAGCGCACGGGCAAGCATCCACATCTATGCTGCAACGGCGTTTCAAGATCGGGTACGGGCGTGCGGCGCGCTTGCTAGACTTGATGGAGCGCCGCGGCATCGTAGGACCGCTGGACGGCGCCAAACCCCGACAGGTATTGATCACTCGCGCCGAAGCCGAGCAAATACTGAAGCAGTACGAGTCACGACGAGCCGAGTAAAGACCTGTAAACGCCGCAGAAGCAAAATCTGTGGCTTATGGAACCAAAGGGCTTTGTAACGACTGCAGTTGACAGAGTCAGGGAGCAATTGTCGTTCACTTTCGCGCAGGCATCCGCCGAGGGGGAGCCTGAGGACTGGGACTATGCTACCGCCGACACCAAAACGCACACCCACTGCTACCACATCTACCCCGCGATGATGATCCCGCAGGTGGCACGGCGATTAATTCGGCTCTACGGGCGCAGTGAGGGGACGCTGTTGGATCCCTTCTGCGGTTCAGGTACCTCGCTGGTAGACCTGTACAAACTTATTAGCGAGGCGTTCGCTCAGAGCCGTAGAACTCGCGCAGGGGGCAGCGCTCAGTACCACATCGCATACGTGCTAGATGCATTGGGATACAAGGGGCAATACGAGATGCAGCAGAAGTTGAATAGCACAGTGGACTTTCCTTTCCCCAGTCGTGCAATGTGAGAAAAAGACAGACGCCGATGCACGCTTGTTTCGGTCGAGCGCTCCTTACGCGAGCGGTACAAGCAAGTCTTCGAAGAGCTGGGCATTACGCGAGGGCTGACTGTGTACCTTATGGTCACTGAAACAGAAGAGGAAGCTCAACGTGACATAACCTCAGAAAAAGTGAGTAGTTTGAATGCCCAAAACGTTTACTTGGTAGTGCGAGATCCAATCAAGCGCAATCGTTTTCCTAAAGAGACGAACGTAATGGGGTTTACTGACTTTTTCTGCAAAGAGCTGCCACGCTTGAGAGCAAACTGGTTAGCGCCCCCCTAAAATACGACAGCAGTGCCAATGTCGCTCTGATACCGACTGTGGCGTTGCCCATGCGGCTATGGTGCTATGCGCTCCGCCTACTAACCCCCGTGCGAAGCTGCGTCTGAACTCGCTGCGAAGCACACCGCTAAGGTACCGAGGCAAACTGCGGTTTCCTTGCCCGTAGCGCCGGCGAAGCTGCCGACGCTACGGAGCTTACAAAGTGTTTAGCTGCGTCCGAAGTTGAACAGCACGGTAAGCAGGTCGGCGTTGTTCACCGTGCCGTCGCCGTTGAGATCCGCGTCGCTGCAGGCAGTGCTGCCGAAGTTGAACAGGATCTCCAGCAAGTCGGCGTTGTTCACTACGCCGTCGTAGTTCACATCGCCCTCTATAGGCACGAAGATCGTTAGGTCATCGATTGTGGGCGGGCGCGTGGTCGAGTTATCATAGATGAACTCGCGGTAGCCAATGTAGACCTGTCCCACACGTGGTTCAGTGGTACCGCACACGCTGATGTTGTCAAACTTGGCGCGGATTACGCCATTGCGCACCACCAGCGAGAGGCGGTACCAACCCGGACTGTACGAAGACAGGTCAATCGTCTGCAGCACTTGCCAGCGACGCGGTGCTGGGGAGTCGGTGCTGTCGCCACCATCCCCAGCATCTACTAACTGAAGCCGTGATACGCTGCTGGAGCGGTAGAACACCCACGCAACGCCTGTAATCCCACACGCATTGGTACGAAATGGCGTCCGGAAGAACGTATCTGATGTTCCCAACACGCCGATTGCCCATGCTTCGTCTTCGTCAGTGCGCGAACGCCGTGTTGGGTCAATATACACCAGCATGGTGTAGCCCGCGGCGCGGTCATACACGTAGTTGAGCGCTGCTTGGTTGCCACCGCCTGCCCAATCCCACGCAATCATTGCATTCCCGCCTTGAGGCGAAGCAGGGATCGCGTTTGGATTGATGGCAGGATTGCCCACTTGAGTGGGGTCAATCACGCGCGGATTGCGGAAGGAGCCTGTCCAATCGGGAACGGCTGCGCCAACGGCGAGGTTGTCGAAGTTCTCCGAGATTCGGGAGCTAGGCGGAGCAGGCACATTGTTAGGCGCACCCGGCGTAGCAGGTACCAGCACAAAGTCACGAGCGCTGTTGTTGGAATCTGCGCCATCCCGATAGCGCGACCACGATTGGTACGTAGCGTCGGTCTGACCACCCTCCGTCGCCATTAGCTCACCCCAAATGCCTGGACCTGCTGCAGCATTGACTTCAGCAGGGAAGTTCTGTCCCCGAAATACCTCGTATGCTACTGCATCAACAATCTGGTTGTTCGTATCTACGAGGGCAAGCCACTCATTATCGTTCTCCCACAAGTCGTTTGCACCTACTGGCTGGTTGACATTCGGGACTAAGCCCGTGTTAGTGCCAATCACATAAAACGCGCCAGGAGCGAGAATCACTGTCGTGTCGGGGGTGCCATCGCCATTTGTGTCGCCGATGACGTAATCAGGGTTGTTGTCATCGTAGTCTGAGCGGTCACCAGCCATCAGCTTCCAACCTGTTATGTTTACCTCACGCCCACTAGCGTTGTAGAGTTCCACGAACTCACGGTTGTCGGTGCCTTGATCGTCGTATACAAACTCGTTGATGACCACTTGGGATTGCGCCAGCGCCGTGCCAGCAATCAACGCACACACTAAAGCCACTCTGCGCAGTCGCGTCATCGCCATACACCTCCTTTCTGCTGCGATGGGGAGCTATGTCGCCCCTGCCAATTCTACCCTTTTTGCGACAGAAATAGAAGCTATACATACGCCCAAGGGCACCCCTCGGAGAGACTTGTGATCAGCACAGGCACCGTCTCACTGCAAACGCGATGGCTCCTCTCCATTCGGAGTGGAAACCGAGGTTGTAGCCTTCGGTTCCCCTCACTTGCCGAGGAAGCCCACAGGGAACACAGCTGCTAATTGCCTCAGTAGCTGGGCTACTCTTTCAGCACGCGCTGAATGTCGGCAATCAGTTGCTGCACTGCTGCGGGATCCATCCCCGAATAGTAGCCGCGAATCCGCCCCTGGCGGTCAACAAGCACAAAGCGGTCGCTATGAACGATAGGATGCTGGGCATCGCCGGGGTCTACGCCTAATTTGAAGGTTTTGCGCGAAAGGTTGTAAATTACCTCGCGCTCACCTGTTAGGAAGTGCCACTTCCCCTTGATCGCGCCGTGCCGCTGAGACCACTTTTGCAGCACCGCCACCGTGTCGTGCTTGGGATCGACCGAGAAACCCACCAAGAACACATCGGGGTTGTCAGCGTAAGCTCGCTGGATGGTGATAGCGTTGCGGTTGATAATGGGGCACACGCTGGGGCAGCGCGTGAAAAAGAAATACGCCACCCATACCTTGCCTTTGAATTGCTCGCGCGTCACCGTTTCGCCCCACTGGTTCGTAAGGCGGAAAGAAGTATCCACTACGCCCAGTATGGGCAGCGACTCTGCTTGATTAAGCGCAGCTTGACGGCTCATAAGGGCGAACACGAGCGCTCCAAGCGCTAGCACCAGCAGTCCCCATGCGAAAAGCGTCGCAACACGCATCGACATACGCCTCACTTGACAAGCATTACTGCAAACAAGGCTGCCCACAACACGCCCAGAAAGTGCCAGTAAATCGCGCCTAGCTCCACTACTTGCGGGTTCACTATGCGCAGCGCAAAGGCTTGATACAGCAGGTAGCCCATAAACACCAATCCGCCCAGTAAGTGCAAGCCGTGCACTGCGCTGATGACGTAAAACATCGCAGAGAAGAAGTGCACGGGCGCACCTTGCAGTTGTTGAGCCACTTCGCTCCAGCTACCCGCTTGCATGGCAAGGAACAGCAAGCCTAGCCCAAAGGTTAGTGCAGTCCCGCGTGCCACGCTTACCACAGAACCTGCTCGCGCAGCGTTGAGCGCCATTTGGCACGGAATGCTACTGAGCAGGATTACCGCTGTGCTAAGCCAGCTAAGTCTAGGCAGCTGAAACGCGAACGCTTCTTGCATCGGGGTGCGCAGCAGGTACAGCAACGCCAACGCGCCAAACATCATCGTCAGCGCGCCCAAGAAGATGTACAGTCCCAAACGCGCCAATTGAAAGTCGTGTGGTTGCTCGCTCTCCCCACCTTCATCGCCTCGGTAGGGCGGGGGCGGGTTCGTCTCACTGACTCCGCGACCACGCATCTGGGGGCGCGACTTGAGCTTCGCCATAGAATGCTCCTTTAGCTGCCGTCGGCGCAACGCCGACCGCATGAACGGCTATACGACCAAGCCCGGCTCGCATAAGACGGCTTCGCCGCCACGCCTTTCCACCACCGGCAAGATGCCGATGCTACGCACTTACAATCAGCCAAAGCAACAACAGCGGCAGGTACGCCAAGGAGCTAACTAGTACCCCGCGTGCCGTCTGCAAGTTTTCTGGGGTTTTCAAGAAGCGGTAGGCGGCACGTACTGCCCATAGCCCCAACGTCAGTGCGCCTGCTGCGTACAGCCATGCCCGCTCAAGGAACGGCGTAAACAGCAAGCTCAACGCGACCATTCCCAGCGTGTACAGCAGCACTAACCACGCTGTTGCCTCAGCTGAAGCGCCTTCGTAAGGAAGCATGCGGAACCCTGCCTGAGCGTACTCACGGTTGTAAAGCCACGCAATTGCCCAAAAGTGTGGGAACTGCCACACGAATTGCAGCGCAAACAGCAGCCATGCCTCTACGGAGAAGCTACCCTGTGCGGCAACCCAGCCTGCGAGTGGGGGCGTTGCCCCAGGAATCGCGCCGACCACTGTGCAAAGATGCGTATATCGCTTGAGGGGGGTATACACAAAGGCATACAGAATGATTGAGACTGCCCCCAACACTGCTACAGGTAGGTTGACCCACAGTGCCAAACTCAGCACCCCCGCAACGCCCCAAAGCGTTCCGATTAGCCATCCCTCCCATGGGGCAGTTCGCTTAGAGGCAATGGGGCGCATCGCTGTGCGCGGCATCAGCGCGTCTTGACGCCATTCAATTGCTTGGTTGAGCGCGTTCGCGGAGGCTATCACCAGCCACGAACCTATCAGCGTGGCTGCAACCAGCCCACCTTGCAGTGGCTGCCCCCAGCCCCCCAGCACAAAGCCCGCGACGGTGGTGAGCCAGACCAACAGCGTGACGCGCGGCTTACTAAGTAACCAATACGCACGCAACTTTTGCATAGCTGTTGTACATACCGATGCGCTTGATAGGCGTAGGGCAGTCTTCACGCTGGTATTGTACCTGAAAGCGTAGGACGGATGCAAGAAGCTGTGCCTTCTTTCGCAAGGTCGCGGAGGAGCTAAGGCTGCCCTTTGCCCCCAATGCCTTCCCCAACGGGTACACTAAATACTGGGAGGTTCAAAGGAGCGTGTTCTTCTTCTCCAAGCTGTTTGGGCGGTTTGGACGCGACTTGGGGATTGACTTAGGCACAGCGACCACCTTGGTGCACGTGCGCGGCAAGGGGATTATGCTGCGCGAGCCGTCAGTGATTGCGATCGACCAAGAGACGCGCCGCGTGCTGGCAGTGGGCGAGGAAGCCAAGCGCATGTTAGGACGCACGCCCGCGAACATCATTGCAGTGCGCCCGCTCAAAGACGGGGTGATTGCCGACTTTGAGCAAACCGAAAAGATGCTTCAGCATTATGCCAGCAAGGTGTCGCGCAACCGCTGGATTCCTCCCCGCATGGTAGTGGGCATCCCCAGTGGTGTGACGGAGGTAGAACGCCGCGCTGTGCTCCAAGCGGCGTTGCGAGCAGGAGCGCGCGAAGCCTATGTGATTGAGGAGCCAATGGCAGCTGCAATCGGCATTGGGCTACCCGTGGCGGAACCTACCGGCTCAATGGTGGTGGATATCGGCGGTGGCACAACCGAAGTCGCCGTGATTTCGCTAGCAGGCATTGTCGCCAGCCGCTCCATTCGGATCGCAGGCGACGAGATCGACGAAGCCATTGCCAATTACATCCGCCGCACTTACAACCTGTTCATCGGCGAGCGCACCGCTGAACAGGTGAAGATACAAATCGGCTCTGCGTTCCCTTTAGACGAAGAGCTGGAGATGGAGGTCAGAGGGCGCGATCTCATCACGGGCTTGCCACGCAGCATCGTCGTCTCCTCAGAAGAGATTCGCCAAGCTATTGCGGAACCTGTGCATGCGATTGTGGAAGCGGTCAAGCAAACCTTGGAGGTCACCCCACCCGAACTGGCAGCAGACATCATGGAGCAAGGGATTGCGCTATGTGGGGGCGGCGCGCTGCTACGCGGGCTGGACAAGCTGATCCAGCATGAGACGCAGATGCCTGTGTACGTAGCCAACGACCCAACCTCCGCCGTGGTGCTTGGCACGGGCAAAGTCTTGGAAGAGCTGGAAACCAACCCGATGCTGCGTAAGGTGTTGCAGACCGCGCAATCGCCGCGCAAGAGGTGAGAGTAATTGAAGCGTCGGCGCTGGGTGTGGCTGGTGTTGGCTACGCTGGGACTGCTGCTGGGAATCTACCACAACCATGTGGTGCAGCGAGGCGGTGCCAATCCACTTACGGCGCTTGTGCGAAGCCTAATCATCCCCTTGCAGCGAGGCGCGCAACACGCTACCGACAGAGCCAGTGAATTTGCTGCGATGCTTATCCGCGCTCGTGAGGCGCTGCGCGCGTACGACCATTTAGCCCTTGAAAATGCGCGTCTTAGGCAGGAGGTGGAGCAGCTGCGTGCGCTTGCTGCCGAAAACGAAGCCTTGCGCCAGCTACTTGATCTGCGCGCCCGGCTGCCCCACCAGTGGCTTGGTTGTCGCGTAATCGCTGCCTACCCCCAGCCTGCTCAGCAGACGCTCATCATTGACCGTGGCACGCGCGACGGGGTCATCGCAGGCGCGCCCGTCGTAGCGGGGGCAGGACTACTAGGCGTGGTGGCATGGGCTGATCGCGACCGCGCTATCGTGCGCTTGCTCTCTGCGCCTCGCATGGCAGTTAGCGTAAAGGTGCTCAACCCCCAGAAGGTAAGTTTGGGGGTGTGTGAGGGGCGCGGCGAAAGTCGCCTACTACTCAACTTCGTCCCGCCCGAAGCCCCTGTGCAAGTTGGCGACCAAGTCGTATCTGCAGGGCTGGGCAGCAAATACCCACCCGATATCCCAATCGGCACAGTAGAAGCCGTGTGGCTGGACCGGCAGTTCTCCGTCAAAAAGGCATGGGTGCGCCCAGCGGTAAACTTTGAGCAGGTGCGTGTAGTATTGGTGCAGCGCGCTCACAGCCCCGCCCACTCCAAGTAAGCCCGCACCCACCCCGCAAACACCTCGCCAAACAGCAGAACCATTAGCGTACCCAGCGACAGAAACGGGCCAAACGGTAGCGTATGAGGTGTTTCTACAAACGGCTCCTCTACCTCTTCTGCTTGCCCTAACAAGGCATATACGCGCTGTTGCACGCGCTGTGGCAAAAGCGTAAGCAGGGCGTCTACCCACAGCATATACAGAGCGCACGCAAGGACAAGGCTCGCTATAGGCTCAGGTTCAGGCTCGGGCAGCTCCAACGTGGATGCGTTAGCGGGCGCCTTACGGTAGCGGAGCAGCGTCCATATTCCACCTATGGTTGCGCCCAGCGCAATCGCCAGCGCAAAAGCGGTAAGCATTCCCGGAGCAAGTAGCAGTGCGCCCATCCCACGCGCTAACTTGATGTCGCCGTGCCCCATCGCGTCCTTGCGTAGCCCTACGCGCCCCAAAATCGCAATCAGGCTCAACAGCCCTGCCCCCACCAACGCGCCTAACACAGCGTTTCGGAAACTTAGCACCCCTAACGACGCCCAGCTCCAGTCCGTAGCAGCTCCTGCAAGTAGCCCCGCATGCAGCAAGCCCAAAATCAGCAGCGCCACATTCAACTCGTCGGGGATAAGATAGTGCTCAAGGTCAATAAAAAAGATAGCAATCAGCACAGAGCTAGCAAAGGCGTAAATCACGAAGCGTAGGGGTAAGTCGCCTGCAATCAGCCACTGATGCCATAGCCATGCCCACAGCGCTGTATTCCACGCCTCCACCAGAAAGTAGCGAATGGGGATAGGCGCGCGGCAATAGCGACACCTACCACGCAGAAAGAGGTAACTTAGCAGTGGCACAAGATCCAGCACACCTAGCCGATGCCCACACGCAGGACAATGCGACGGCGGGAACACTATCGAAAGATTTCGGGGCAGGCGGTAGACCAGCATATTCAAAAAGCTGCCGACCGCTGCCCCGAACACGATGCCAAACACAAGGCTCCAGCTGGGCAACATCGAGGGTCTAAACGCCTTGCTGCTGGCTCAGCTTCTGGATGACCTCAATCATCGGCAAAAACATCGAGATTACGATAAAGCCCACGATGAAGCCCAGGATCACGATCATTACTGGCTCAATCGCAGCCGTGAGGCTAGCGACCGTCATCTCGACCTCGTTCTCGTAAAAGTCGGCGATCTTGTTGAGCATGTGATCCAGCGAGCCAGATTCTTCGCCCACGCTGACCATGTGAACAACCATAGGTGGGAACATCTTGCTCCGTTGCAGGGGGTCGGCGATACGTTCCCCTTCACGAATGCGTGAGCGCGATTCCATAACCGCATCTGCGACCACGGCGTTGCCCACCACGCCCGCCACTGTCTCCAGCGCTTGCAAAATTGGCACGCCAGACGCTAGCAGCGTGCCCATCGTGCGGCTAAAGCGCGCCATCACGATTTTGTGGTGCAACGGTCCAAACACGGGCACACGTAGCTTGACCCGATCAGCTACGCGCCGCCCCACACGCGTGCTTACAAACAGCTTGTACGCGACGACGATCGCTACTACCGCAATGATTAGCACATACCAGCGCTGGGTAAACAGCGCGCTAAGGTCCACCAAGAACTGGGTGGGCGCAGGCAGGTCCCTAATGCCCAACTCTCTAAACAGTTCGGCAAACTTAGGCACCAACCACGACACCAAGAAAATCACAATCCCTATTGCCACCAGCAACACGATAACAGGGTAAGTCATCGCAGAGCGGATTTTGCGGCGCAGTCGCAAGTCGTTCTCAAGGAACGCGGCGATGCGCTGCAACGACTCTTCCAGCACGCCACCCACTTCACCGGCGCGAATAAGACCAATAATCAGCTGGTTGAACGCTTTGGGATGGCGTGACATGGCGCGCGAGAGGCTCTCGCCCGACTCTACGCGCGTGGATAGGTCTATCAAAATCTTGCGCAGGCGAGCGTTGTTGGTTTGCGCTTGGAGCACGTCTAAACAGCGAATGAGCGACACGCCTGCATCCAACATCGTGGCGAACTGGCGGGCAAAAATTGCTAGGTCGCTGAGCTTGACTCGCCCATAACCTCCAGGGGGTACACGCGGTGCTTTGCGGTCTTCGCTGATTTCCACTACCTGGTAGCCCTCTGCTTGAAGCCGCTTGCGCAGCTCTTCGGCATTAGGCGCTTCCACCCTGCCCGAGCGGGTTTGACCGCTTGCGTCCCGAATAGTGTAGTTGAAATACGGCATGTCCTACTCGCCTCCTTAGCGCATTCGTGGGGGCACGGGGCTGGTCGTGCCCGTTGTGGGCGCAATCATCTTGCGCAGCTCGTCGGGGTTGATTGCGCGCGACATCGCTTCCTCGTAGGTGATCCAACCTTTGAGGTAGAGGTCGCGCAACGATTGATCCATCGTCTGCATGCCTAACTGCCCGCTGGTTTGAATGATGGTGTGGATTTGGTGAGTCTTGTTTTCGCGAATGAGGTTTCGAATAGCGGGCGTAGCGATCATCACCTCCACTGCTGGCACGCGTCCTGGTTGTCCTGCACGCGGCAGCAGTTGCTGGCTAATAATCGCTTGCAGGTTGTTCGCTAGCTGAATGCGAATCTGCTCTTGCTGCCCGGGCGGGAACACGTCCACGATGCGGTCAATGGACTCGGCGGCGTTGTTTGTGTGCAAGGTCGCCAACACCAAGTGCCCTGTTTCGGCTGCGGTAATGGCTAACTGGATCGTTTCCAGGTCGCGCATCTCGCCCACCAAGATAACGTCGGGGTCTTCTCGCAAAGCGGAGCGCAGCGCCGCCGCAAACGATTTGGTGTCTTGCCCAAGCTCTCGCTGGTTGATAATGCTAAGCTTATGCTGGTGCAGGTACTCAATGGGGTCTTCGATGGTAATAATGTGCGCGCTGCGTTCGGAGTTGATTTGGTTGACCATCGCAGCAAGCGTGGTGGACTTGCCTGAACCCGTAGGACCAGTCACCAAAATCAGTCCGCGAGGGCGACGAGTCAGGTCTTCCAGAATTGGGGGTAGGTTCAGCTCGCGGATGGTGGGCACGCGGGCAGGAATTAGACGGAACGCCGCGGCCACAGCCCCCTTGTCCTTATACACATTCACGCGGAAACGCGCGACCTTATAAAGGCTGTAGGAGAAATCCAACTCAAAATTGGTTTCAAACCGCTGAATTTGTTCATCGGTAAGGATGTCGTAGATGAGTCGTTGAGTGTGTTGAGGTGTTGCTTTTTCGTAGTTGAGGCGGATAAGTTGCCCGTCGACGCGAATGACTGGCTCCACGTACGGGCACAGGTGCAGGTCTGACGCGCCTTTTTCCGTTACGATGTAGAGTAGCTCGTCGATGTGAATATCGTCAAGACTACGCGGTTGCCCAACGGAGGGGGCTGCAGGCGCTGCAGGTGTGCTACCTCCGTTTGCTGGGTTATAGGGTTTTGGTTGCATATTCATCGCTTGTTGAGACCTCCTTCTTAGTAGTGTCCTGCGGTGAAGACTACGCGTCGCACTTCGTCAGGCGTTGTGATGCCTTCCAATACTTTGATCAAGCCGTCTTCGCGCAGCTCCTTCATGCCGTTGGCTTTAGCGGCTTCTTTGATGTCGGCAAGGGGTGCGCGGCGCACGATTAGCTCAGCGATTTCGTCGTTTACTACCATCAGCTCAAAAATTCCAATGCGTCCGCTGTAGCCGCGGTAGCGACATTCTTCGCAACCCACGCCCTCCCAAATGGTGACCACTTGGTCGGGGTCTTCTACTTGGAAGCCGAAGGCGCGCAGGTCAGCAGCACGAATCTCGCGCGGCTCCTTGCAATGCTGGCAGACGCGCCGTGCTAAGCGTTGTGCCAGCACGCCTGTTACGGTCGCTGCAATCAAGTACGGCTCTACGCCCATATCGATCAAGCGGATCACAGCAGAGGGGGCATCGTTGGTGTGCAGCGTGGACAGCACCAAGTGCCCTGTGAGAGCAGCTTCGATGGCAACCTCTGCCGTCTCTAGGTCACGCATCTCGCCCACCATGATGATGTCGGGGTCTTGGCGCAAGAACGCACGCAGCGCATTCGCAAAGGTCAGCCCTGCTTTGCGGTTTACTTGCACCTGCGAAATTCCTGGCAGCTGATACTCTATCGGGTCCTCTATGGTTAGAATGTTCTTTTCGACGGAGTTGAGCTTGTGAAGTATTGAATACTGAGTGGTGGTTTTGCCTGAACCTGTGGGGCCTGTGGAGAGTATCATCCCCTGAGGCTGCATAATCAGCTCTTCCAGGCGTGCTTGGGTTTCGGGCGTAAAGCCCAGCTTGTTCAAGCCCAGTAGCACGCTGCTTTTATCAAGAATGCGCATTACGATCTTCTCGCCGTGGGGTGTGGGGATCGTTGACACGCGCAAGTCGTACTCCTTGTTTTGATGGCGGATGGGGATGCGACCGTCTTGGGGTAGGCGTTTTTCGGCGATGTTCATATCCGCCATGATTTTGTAGCGGGAGATGAGCGGAGCTTGCACATACTTAGGCAGGGTCAAAATCTCGTGCAGCACGCCGTCGATACGGAAGCGGATGCGCAGGTTGCGCGCTTGCGGCTCCACGTGAATGTCGCTGGCGCGCTCGTTGATGGCTTGGCGGATGATCATATCCGCCACGCGCACGATGGGACCTTCTTCGACCTCGCGCAGGACGGCTTTCTCGTCTTCTTCCATCTCTTCGCGCACGCCGTAGACGGCGACATCCGCCATCACTGAGCCTTTGAAGTCCTGCTGGCGCACGGGAGCGCCCCCCTCAGTTGTAGCGGGGGTGGCGCCGTCGGTAGCGACTGCTGAGCCTCCATATGCCTTTCGGATAGCGTCCTCAATTGCGCCAGGTGCAGCGATTACAGGGCGTACCACGCAACGGGAGTTCACACGCACGTCTTCAATCGCCATTACGTTGCTGGGGTCTGCCATCGCCAAGTAAAGGATGTTGCCCTCTTTCTTGACGGGGATGACGTTGTAGCGTCGGGCGATGTGTTCTTTGACGACGTTTACGGCAGAAGGGTCGGGTTGCACGCGGTCAAGGTCTACAAAAGGCATCCCCAGCTCGTAGGCGCGTGCCTCGTACGCATCGCGCTCACTCACAATCGTCTGGTCGATGAGCACTCGCAGGTAGTCTTTGCCTGTGGACTGCTGGATGCGGCGCGCCTCCTCAAGCTGCTCGCGCGTGACAATCCCCTTCTCCAGCAGGTAGTCGCCTGCCGTTCGTCGTGTCATTGCCATCGATGCTCACTCCTACCCTTGTCCCTGCCAGCTGCAACAGTTCGCACTCGATATTATAGCATGCGCGAACCTCGCAGATGGTATGGTACAATATTCGCGAGGTTGGCATGCACTCCTGCCACCTCATCGGAGGCGACCTATGAGAGGAGTTCTTTGGCTGATGGGGCTGGGGTTGGTTGTAACCCTGAGCGGGGCGCAGACCAGCGGGCGCGCTCCACGAAGCACCGCCCCCCAAGATGATGGGCGCATTCCCCTCAGTCAAGCTGTTCAGGAGCTTGCCCAAAAGTTCAAAGCACAAATCGTGTTGGACCCGACTTTGGAGGCTCGCGTTAGCCTCCCCAAAGCCACTACCCTAGAGCAAGCGCTCGATGAGCTGGCTGCTCAAGTGCCAAGCAGTACGTGGCGCAAGGTGTATACCAACAAGCTGTTGGGCGTGGAGCCAAAGCCTGAGCAGATTCTAAGCGCCGTGCGCGCGCTTATGAGTATTGAGCTCGGCGGCGTGATTATGGTCAACCCACGCTCGGCAACCCTCCACTCATTTGTGGCGAACTACCCTGCGCCCTCCGACTTAGAGTCTACTTTGGAGCAGATGCAGCCCCCATTCAACGCTAAGCCAGTGTACGTGATTTTCAACCCGCGCCCGCCCCAGCCCGTAGTGCAGCTGCGCGGCACTCGCTTAGACCAGTTTGCCCAGCTGCAACGCCAAATGCTGGAGCTAATGAGCCGCATGACCCCCGAAGAGCGACGGCGCGCGTTGGAAGCCAGCTTCCAAATGTGGATGAACGCCGACCCTGCCATCCGCAATCAAATGATTTTCGAGGGCATGCGCCTATCTTTGGAATATTGGTTCACGCTTCCTCCAGAACAACAGCGCGAAATGATTGAGATGGGGCGCAAGTTCTTCGAGCAATACTTTGGCGGAGGAGGCAGCTACTAAGGCGTGGAGGCGGCAATGCAACCGCTGGTGGGCGTGATAATGGGGTCGCGCTCCGATTGGGAAACGATGCGCCATGCAGTTGAGACCTTAGAGCAGCTCGGCGTGCCCTACGAAGTACAAATCATCTCCGCTCACCGCACTCCTGATAAGATGTTTGAGTATGCCAGCACTGCTGCGCAGCGCGGGCTGGAGGTAATCATCGCAGGCGCTGGCGGCGCAGCGCACCTGCCTGGCATGACCGCCTCCAAGACCACCTTACCCGTACTGGGCGTGCCGATCGAATCCCAAGCGCTCAAGGGGCTGGATTCCCTGCTTTCGATTGTGCAAATGCCTGCTGGCGTGCCTGTGGGCACGCTGGCAATCGGCAAAGCGGGCGCAATCAACGCAGCTTTGTTGGCAACCGCTATCTTAGCCAACAAATATCCCCAGTTCCGCGCGGCGCTGGAAGCCTACCGTGCCAAACAGACCCAAGCAGTGCTGGAACATCCTGACCCTCGCGAGGCAGGCTAAGTATGAAAATCGGCATCTTAGGTGGTGGGCAGCTGGGACGGATGCTGGCGCTGGCAGCCTACCCGCTGGGGATTCAAGCGGAGCTATACGACCCCAGCCCTGACGCCTGCGCAGGGCAAGTCGCGTCGCTGCTTAGCGCACCTTACGATGACCACGCTACCCTTGCCCGACTTGCAGAGGGCAAGGTTTGCATCACGTATGAGTTCGAGAACGTGCCTATAGAAACCGCTCGTTGGCTTGCCGAGCGCATTCCCGTGCGTCCCACCCCACGCGCCTTAGAGTTGTTCCAAGACCGCTTGTATGAGAAGCAGTTTCTGAACTCCATCGGCGTGCCCACCCCCGCCTTTGCACCAGTGGATCCGCATTGCCCTGAGGCTGCATTAGAGGTGGTGGGCTTGCCGTGCGTGGTCAAAACGCGCCGATTCGGTTATGATGGCAAAGGGCAAGGCGTGGCACGCACCCGCGAGGAGTTCCACACACTCCTTCAGCAGCTGCAACCGCACGCGCTGATTGCCGAAGCGTTTGTGGCGTTTGACCGCGAGGTGTCGGTGCTTGGCGTGCGCAGCTTGAGCGGCGAGCTGGCGTTCTATCCGCTAGTGGAAAACCATCATCGGGAGGGTATTTTGCGCGTCTCCATCGTGAACCCACCAGAAACCCCTACCGATGATGCCCTGTGGCGTACCGCGACCGACTACCTCACACGCTTGTTGCAGACACTGGAGTACGTAGGCGTCGTGGCGTTAGAGATGTTCCAAGTGGGCACGCAGCTGCTGGCGAACGAGGTCGCCCCGCGCGTGCATAACAGCGGGCATTGGAGCATTGAGGGCGCAGAAACCAGCCAGTTCGAGAACCATGTGCGCGCGATTACGGGCTTGCCCCTTGGCAGCGTGGCACTCCGCGGGTATTCTGCGATGGTGAACCTTATTGGCGAGCTGCCCCCTATAGAGGCGGTACTGCGCATTCCGAACGCACACTTGCACCTGTACGGCAAATCCCCCCGCCCTGGCAGGAAACTGGGGCACATCACCATACGCGCCGATACCCGCGCTGAGCGCGATGCGCTCCTTCGCCAAACGCTGGAGGCGTGCGGCATCCGCTTGGAAAGCGTGCTGGCTGCGCTAAGCACAAGTTCGGTATAATCACAGCGGAGAAGGCACAGGCAATGTCGAACCCATTCCCCGGCATGAACCCCTACTTGGAGCGCAGGAGCCTGTGGGAAGGCGTTCACCACAGGCTGATTACCTACATCGCAAACACCTTGCAACGACTTTTGCGCCCCGCTACTTTGAGCGTGTCTATGTGGAGCAGTCGCTGCGCGAAATCAAACCCGACGTGTCGCTGCGACGGCGGTTAGAGCCACGCATGGGCGACGTTGCCGTGCTGGAAGCCACCTACGACCCACCCCTGGTGCTACAGGTTGAGGAGCGCCTCCATACAGAGGGCTACATCCACATTCTTGACCGAGACCATGGAATGCGTCTTGTAACAGTGATTGAGGTTCTCAGCCCCACCAATAAAGACCCCCCATTCCGCAGGGCACACCTTGTACCTGCGCAAGCAAGCTGAAACTCTCAAAAGCGATGTGCATCTTGTGGAGATAGACTTGCTACGCGATGGCGAGTACACGCTTGCTGCACCGTTGAGTCGCCTGCGTGAGCAGGTGCGCCAGCCGTGGCATTATCTGATTAGCATCAGCCGCGCGGATGAACCTGAACACTTCCTGCTGTACCCACGCACAGTGCGCGAGCGGCTGCCCATAATCCCTATCCCGCTGGCAATCGGCGAGGGCGTGGTTGCCTTAGACTTACAAGCAATACTCAATCAGTGCTATGAAGACGGGGCGTACGCCGAGGTGGGTGGATTATCGCGAGCCACCTCCACTGCTGTTTGCCCCACTCGCGCAAAGCCTCGCTTGACAGGTATCCTATTAGCCATGCGATACAGATGGCGAGCGTTGACGCTAAGCGGGTTGCTGGTGCTGTTGCCTCCAGGCTGTGCCCAAACAGCCACAAACGCCCCTAAGTACGACGCTGACCTCATCTTTGGCTATGATAAGAACCTGCCGCTTAGCCCCCAGGAGAGCCTTATTGAGGAGACAGCGCTGTACCAAGTGTACAAGGTCACTTATCGCAGTGCGCGCGACCAGCGCGTGCCTGCCCTTTTGATCTTGCCCAAGAATCGGGGCGAAGAGCGGCTGCCGTGCGTGATCCTAATGCACGGCTTGGGAAGCGACAAGCGGATGTTCCAAATGCTTTGGGGCCCGCTGACGCAGGCGGGCTATGCCTTGTTCGCGATTGATGCCCAGTACCACGGCGAGCGCAAACCGAATGACGACTTACCCCTTTTCGGAATGTACCCCTATCGTGCCCGTGATGCACTAATTCAAACCGTGATCGACCTGCGCCGTGGGCTAGACTACCTCCAAACGCGCAAGGAGATAGACCCCGACCGCATCGGCTACATCGGTGCGAGCATGGGCGGGATCATCGGGGCAATCTTTGCGGGGGTGGATGAGCGAGTCAAAGCCCCCGTGTTGCTGGTGGCAGGCGGCAACTGGAAAATCCTGATAGAGAAAAGCACCCTTTCTGTTTGGCGCGATGTCGCTCGCGATAACCCCAAGCAGATTGAAGAGGCGGTACGCGTGATGGATGTGGTAGACCCCGTGCATTGGGTTAGGCGAATTGCACCACGCCCCGTGCTGTTCGTCAACGGGGACGCTGACGATATTGTGCCCGTGGACTCCAACAAAGCGCTCCACGCAGCAGCCAGCGAGCCGAAAAAGATTGTGTGGTACAAGGGCGGGCACGTGCCCCCACCTACCGAGTGGTTCACCGTAACCAGCGAGGTGCTGCAGTGGCTGCAGACCCACCTGAAGGGTAAGCAAAGCACCTCCACTTGGCGTGACTGGCTTTTGCGCTGGGAGGGGTGGCGCGAGCTGGCAGCACGAATCGAAGCGCTTTTGCCTGCTATGGCGGCTTTCTTTCGCGAACTCACAGCTACCCTCAGCGGCTATCTTGTGCCTAAACTGCAATGAAGGCGTTGATTTTGGCAGGAGGTAAGGGCACGCGCCTGCGCCCAATCACCTTCAGCATGGCGAAGCAGCTAGTACCCGTCGCCAATAAACCCGTGCTGTTTTACGTGCTGGAGGCGGTTGCCGAAGCAGGAATCCGCGAGGTGGGGATGATTGTGGGCGACACGGCGCCCGAGATTCAGCGTGCGGTAGGCGATGGCAGCCGCTGGGGCGTGCACGTCACCTACATCCCCCAACCCGAACCGTTGGGACTGGCACACGCTGTGCTCACCGCCGAACCCTACCTCAAAGAGGAGCCGTTCCTGATGTACTTAGGCGACAACATCGTCACCTCCAGCGTCAAGCCCCTTATCGAGGCGTTTGAGCAGCGCAAACCCAACGCTTTGATTTTGCTGGCGGAAGTGCCCAATCCTCAGGAGTTCGGCGTGGCAGAGTTAGAGGGCGCTCGCGTCGTGCGCCTTGTTGAAAAGCCTAAGCAACCGCCTAGCAACCTCGCGCTGGTGGGCGTGTACCTGTTTGACAAGCACATTTTTGAGGCGGCGCGCGCCATCAAACCCTCATGGCGCGGCGAACTGGAGATCACCGACGCCATCCAATACCTCATCGACCACGGCTACACCGTGGAGTGGAAGAAAATCTCTGGCTGGTGGAAGGATACGGGCAGCCTTGATGCCCTGCTGGATGCGAACCGCCTTGTGTTGGAGGACTTGCAACCCTACAACTACGGCACGCTGGAAGAGACCCAACTGCACGGGCGTGTGGCAATCGGCGCAGGCAGCGTGCTCAAGCGTTGCATCGTGCGCGGACCCGCGATCATCGGCGCCAACTGCTACTTAGAGGACTGCTATATCGGCTCATTCACCTCTATTGGCGATGGCGTGCGCTTAGTGAGCTGCGAAGTGGAATACAGCATCATTCTGGACGGCAGCTGCGTAGAACATGTGGAAACGCGAATTGAAGGCAGCCTGCTGGGCAAAAATGTGGTCGTGCGTGGCGGGGCGAGACGCCCTCGCACGATGCGCCTGATGCTGGGCGATAGCAGCTTAGTGGAAACCCCCTAAGTTGGGGTATCTTAACTCAGTGGAGGGAGCACCTATGGCGGGACATTCTAAATGGCACAACATCCGCATTCGCAAGAGCAAGCAAGACGCGCTGCGCAGCAAGCTGTTCACCAAGCTAACGCGCGAAATTATCGTCGCTGCGCGATTGGGGGGCGGCAATCCAGATGCGAACCCACGTCTGCGTCTTGCTATTGAGCGGGCGCGGGAACACTCCATGCCGATGGAGAACATCAAGCGCGCCATTCAGCGTGGCACGGGCGAGCTCGAGGGCACCCACTACGAGGAGGTCGTCTACGAAGGCTACGGTCCAGGCGGCGTGGCGATTATGGTGGAGTGCCTAACCGACAACCGCAACCGCACAGTCGCCGAGCTGCGCCACCTGTTCTCCAAGCACGGGGGGAACCTCAGCGAATCGGGCAGTGTAGCATGGCAGTTCAAGCGCCAAGGCGTAATCACCATTCCCGCTGAAGCGATTAGCGAGGATGAGCTGTTAGAAGTTGCCTTAGAGGCAGGCGCGGAGGATGTCACGCGCGACGAGGAGTTCTTCCGCGTCATCACGGCTGTGGGGGATTTCCACCGAGTGCGTGAAGCCTTGCAAGGGCGTGGCTTGCCGATTGCGGAAGCGCGTCTGGAGATGGTGCCCCTCAACACTGTGCGCGTGGAAGGTGAAACCGCCCAAAAACTGATGCGCCTGCTGGAAGCCCTCGAAGAACACGACGACGTGCAAAACACCTACGCCAACTTCGACATTCCCGACGAAGTATTGGCGGGCGTCTCGTAAGAGCGGGTTAGGCAAGCAATGCGCGTCGCCTTCCCCATTGCGACCCTCGCTATGGTGGGGGTCAACACCGCTGTCTTGCTCTGGGTATCAAACCGCGCGGAGTCAGTAGAGTCGTGGGGGTTTGTGCCGGCACATCCCTCGCTGGTGAGTGCCTTCACCAGCATGGGGGTGCACATGGGGTGGCTCCACTGGCTCAAGAACGCACTTTTTTTGGTGTTGTTTGGCTGGTATGTGGAGCGGGTGTTGGGGTGGTATCGCTGGCTGGTGCTTTATGTGCTAAGTGGCTTGGGGGCGATAGGGCTCCACTGGGCGATGAGCTTGACGATTCAACCTGCTTTGTATCACGAAGGGTTGGTGGGGGCATCGGGTGCGATTTCGGGGCTGGTGGGCTACTTTGCGCTGCGCTTTTACCGCCATCGGGTGCGTCTGCTGTGGGCTTCGCCCAGCCGCTGGGGGGTTGGGATCCCGATGTGGGTCGGGGTGGTGTTGTGGGTGATCTTGCAAGGCGTTGGCGCGATTTTGGATGCGGGGCAGCCCACTCCTTCAGAAGTAGGCTATTGGGCGCACTTGGGCGGCTTTGCCACGGGGCTAACGCTTGCACTGATGTGGGGCGCGGGCGCAGCAGGCGAACGCGAATACACCCTTCACCAAGCCGAGCAAGCGCTCCAGCAAGGCGCTGCAGGCGATGCCCTACGCTACTTAGAACCGCTGTCGAACACCCCACGCCCCGACCCATACTGGCTCTACCTTAAGGGCGTTGCGTGGACGATGTTGGGCGACACAGACGAAGCGCGAACTGCCTTCTTGCATGCCCTCCAAAATGCCCTCCACCAACGCACCTATGCCCTTGCAGCGCAAGCAGCCGACCAGCTGGCGCAACTCGGACAGCTCCACGCGCTTCCCGCTTCGATGCTGCGCGCCCTGTTCCAGCACGCCGAGCGCCATCACGATAGTAAGCGTGCCTTGCGCTGGCTGGAGACGCTCACACGCCATCCCGAACTGCCGGAACGCCCCGAATGGCTCCTGCTCCACGCACGCTTGCTGCGCCAACACGGACAGCCCGATGCCGCCTGCGCCGTGTTCCAGCAAATCCTCACCGAGTATCCCGACTCGCCTCAGGCGATGATCGCGCAGCTCCATAGCACGCGTTGCCCCAAGGCTCCTTAGCCATCCTGAGGTAGAATTGCGCCACTGTGCTAACGCGCACCTACATCCACATCCCTGAGATTACAGAACCTATTGAGCGCGAACTGTGGCTCCAGGGCGCGACGGATTGGTACACCCTGCTCCAAACCCCCAAGAAATGGCGCATCGGCGAGCTATACCTTAGCGCCGTGCTGCAAGGAGCCAAGACCTCCATTGAAGCTTTCGAGGAAGGCGACTATGCCTACTTTGCGCGTAGGCTCCCCTTGCGCGAGCATTGGCGCGCCTACGAAGAGTTCCGCCACGAAACCGCTTACTTAGACGTTGAGACCGATGAAGACCAACGCATCACCGTAATCGGCGTGTACGATGGCGTGGAAGTGTATCACTTTGTGCGCGGCGACAACTTAGAAGAGTTTCCAGAGTTTATTCAAGAGTTCGCGATGCTGGTGACTTTCAACGGGCTGAGCTTTGATATCCCGCTGATTCAGCGCACCTTCCCTGAGCTGGTGCTGGATCAGTTCCACTTGGATTTGTGCCCGACGCTGCGTCGGCTGGGGCTGCGCGGCGGGCTAAAGCGGATTGAGCAGCAGCTGGGGCTGATACGCGACCCTGACTTGGAGGGTCTTAGCGGGCGCGAGGCGGTGCTGCTGTGGCGAGCGTACCGGCTAGGGCACAACGCGGCACTAGAAACGCTGCTCCGCTACAACCGTGAGGATGTTGTGAACCTCAAGCCCTTGGCAGGGCTGGCGTACAAGCGTCTGCGCGAGAAAACGCTTGCACTCCGCCCCATAGGCTAAAAGGCGAGTGGCGCATGCGAGGCTTGCTGTGGGTGCTGGTGCTGTTTGCGCTGATCGACCTGCGCACCTTCGGCTTGACCGACTTGGATGAGGGCTTCTACGCTTCCGTAGCGTGGGAGATGCGTCAGTCGGGCAACTGGCACACGCCCACTTTTATGGGACAGCCGTGGTTTGAGAAGCCCCCCCTCCTGTATTGGCTGATGAAGCTGAGCATGCGCGCCTTTGGGGAACATGAGTTCGCGTTGCGTCTGCCCTCGGCAGTGCTTTACGCGCTCACAATGCTTTTGCTTTTGTGGTGGGGCAATCGGCGACTGGGCAAAGGCGTGGGGGAATGGGCAGCTGTGCTGTTTGGGGTCGCTCCTTTGAGCCTCCTCCTTGCGCGGTTGGCGATTACCGATATGGCGCTCACCTTCTTCTTGCTGGTAAGCCTGATTGCGCTGTGGGAGGTGGCGAATGCCCCGCGCATGTGGCAGGCGGCGATCTGGAGCCTGCTTGGTGGGGTTGCACTGGGGCTTGCAGTGCTGACGAAGGGACCCTTGGGGTTGGGGCTAATTGCACTGCTTTACTTGTGGAACGCGCGGATGCTCCACACGCTGGGGTTGCGCTTTCGCTGGGTAGTGCTTGCGCTGATAGCAACGGTGCTGACTGCCTTGCCGTGGTATGTGGGGGTCTATCAGCAGCATGGGGCGGCGTTTTTCAACGAGTTCGTGGTGCGTCAGAACTTGCTGCGCTTCGCAGGGGGCGATATGGCGCATTCGGTGTTGCCACTGCTCCAGAGTGGCGAGGTTGGGCGTGTTCTCACGGGTATTGCAGTGTATCTGCTGTTTTATGTGGTGGTGCTATGGCTTGGCGGGTTGCCGATGATGAGCGCAGTAAGCGTGCTTTGGCAGCGGGCTAGCGAACCAGTGGGGCAATACCTACAGCGATGGCTGTGGCTGGTGTTTGGGCTGTTTACGCTGAGTTTCACCAAGTTGCCCGCGTACATTTTTCCGATGATGCCTGCGCTGGCGTTGCTGGTGGCGCAATGCACAATGGCGACGCGTGCAGAGGCAAGTGGCACTGCCCTGCCTTATCGGATGGGGCGAGGTATGATGGTGCTGGTGGGGGTGGGTGCGGCAGTGTGGGCATCGGTAGCCATATTCACCCCGCTGTGGCAGCACGCGCCGTGGGCTATTGCGCTGGCAGTGGGTGCGCCGCTATGCGCGTTTGCCTTAGCGATTCCGAAGGTATCGCCTCACCTGCGCTGGGCAGGCGTGCTTGCCTTGCTGATAGGTTGGAACGGTGCGCTAACAGGCTATGACCGCCTCGCTCTGCAGCCCGTACGCGAGCTTGCGCTCAAGGCGCCGCCCTACCGAACGCTTATTCTCTATCGCGTGCGCCCCGGCTATCCGAGCTTGCAGTTCTATCGCAAAGGCAAGTTCGCACAGACAGACGATGCTACAGTCGCCCTAAAGCAGATGCAACGCACAGGGGCGTACTGCCTTACGACCGACACGGCGTTTGTGCAACGCGAGGAAGTGTTTGTAGTGGGTGAGGCAACGGCGTTGGGCAAGCGGTTCTATCTCGCTGCGCCGCGCTATGATACCTCGTCGCTACCGTAGCAAGGCACGGAGCACTTCTGGCTCGCCCTGTTGGAGGGCGTTGCGAAACCGCTCCAGATGGGCAATCAGCTTGGTAAGCCACTCCGCAGTTGGCTCGCGCCCCAAGCTCAGCAGCTGCGCCCATAGCTCGGGGTCGCTTTGAGCCACGCGCGTAGCAGAGTGCCAACTGCCCCCGCCCCGCAGCTGCGTAGGGTGCGCCCTATGCAGTGCGACAAGGCTAAAGGCGACGCAGTGCGGTAGAAAGCTAAGCAACGCAAACTCGCGGTCGTGCTGCGCTGCGTTGATTCGGATGGGGATTGCCCGCAATGCTCGCACGAACTGCTCCACGCACTCTAAGGCGTCTGCGTCGGTCTTGGGGGTGGGGGTAAGTGCCCACTGCGCGCCCTGAAACAAGTCTGCCCGCGCGGCTAAGTAGCCACTTTGTTCTGTGCCTGCGATGGGATGCCCGCCTACGAAACGGTTTGGATACGGCAAGTACGCACTCGCCCACGCCAGCACGGGCTGCTTGAGGCTGACCACATCGGTTAGCACGCTCTCTGGGCGCAGGTGAGGGGCTAAATGCTGGAACACTTCGGGCACAGCCTTCGGGGGTGTAGCGATTACAATCAGCTCGGCATCGGCGCAGGCAGCTACCGAGTCGGCAGGTTGGTCAATCGCGCCTTGCTCCAACGCGCCGCGTAGGGCTTCGGGGTCTATGTCGTAGCCAATCACGGCGTCGGTGAGCACCGAGTGCTGATATGCCAGCCCCACTGACGCGCCAATACTGCCCAGCCCGATAATTGCTACGGTCATAAGGGTGGGCTACTGCGCCGTTTGGAAGACGCCGATGTTGCGGAACCGCTGATAGCGTTGCTCGCGCAGCTCCTCTGGAGAGAGTTGGCTCAGCGTTTCCAGTTGCTGCAGCACGGCGGCGCGGATGCTGAGCGCAGTGGTTTGCGGATCGCGATGGGCCGCGCCCAGCGGCTCTGGGATGATGCCGTCGATTAGCCCCAGCTCCAGCGCGCGGTCGGCAGTGAGCTTGAGCGCCTCAGCGGCTTGCGGCGCCTTGTTGGGGTCTCGGTACAGGATGGCTGCACAGCCTTCGGGCGGAATGACCGAGTAGATGGCGTACTCCAGCATCAACACGCGGTTGGTGGCAGCCAATGCGATTGCTCCACCACTGCCCCCCTCGCCTATGATTACGGCAATCGTGGGCACGGTAAGTTCAAACAGCGTCAGCATAGACTGCGCAATCGACTCGCTAATCCCGCGCGACTCTGACTCCACGCCGGGGTCAGCGGCGGGCGTGTCTACTAAGGTAAGCACGGGCAAGCGAAACTTTTCGGCGAGGCGGAACATCCGCATCGCTTTGCGGTAGCCTTCGGGCTTTGCCATGCCGAAGTTGCGCTGCTGGCGCTCTTTGAGATCGCGCCCCTTCTGTTGCCCCACAATGACCAGCTTGTAGCCCCCCATTTTGCCTAGCCCTGCTACAATCGCAGGGTCATCAAAGCCGAGCCGATCGCCGTGCAGCTCCATAAAGCTCTCGCACATCAGGCGGATGTAGTCTAAGGCGTAGGGGCGCTTGGGGTGGCGTGCCAATAGCACCTTATCCCACGCGCTAAGGTGCTCGAAAATCTGCCTAAGCAAGCGTTCGCGCTGCGCTTCCAGCTCGGCGATTTCGCGTGAGCGGTCTAAGCCCTTCTCCAGTGCCAGCTGGCGCAGCTCGGCGATTGCACTTTCCAGCTCGTTGATGGGCTTCTCGATCTCAAAGATGGTCATCATCGCTGTATGCCCTCCCGCGCTTATGGCAGCAGCATCTCCAGCAGATACGCTAATGTGGGGCGGATTTGGCGACGGGGCACGATGAGGTCAATCATGCCGTGTTCGTACTGAAACTCGGCGGTTTGGAAGTTGGCGGGAGCTTTGCTGACGCCAGCTTGGGCGGCGACGCGCTGCCCTGCAAAACCCACTAACGCGCCCGGCTCGGCGAGGATTACATCCGCCAGCGAAGCAAAGCTTGCCAGCACGCCCGCCATTGTGGGATCGGTGAACACGGCGATATAGGGCATGCGGGTGCGATGGAGCTTGCCTACTGCAGCGGTGGTCTTCGCCATCTGCATCAGCGAGATTAGCCCCTCTTGCATCCGCGCGCCTCCTGAGGCGCAGAACATAATCACGGGTAGCTTGCGCTCGGCAGCCCGCTCAAACGCGCGCGTCACCTTCTCGCCTACAACCGACCCCATGCTGCCGCCCATAAAGCCGAAATCCATCACGCCAATCACAATCTCGTAGCCGTTGAGCGTAGCAGTGCCTGTGATAATCGCCTCTTGCTCGCCTGAGGTGGCTACGCCTTTGCGCAGTTTCTCGGCGTATTCGGGGAAGCCAAGCGGGTCAGCCGAGCGCAACTCGGCATCCGTTTCACGGAACGAATCGGGGTCTACGGTGTACAAGATCCGCTCGCGTGCGCTTAGGCGGTGATGATACCCACAGTGAGTACAAACACGCAACGCTCGCTCAAAGTCGGGGCGAAACAAGATTTTTTTGCACTTGATGCACTGCACCCACTGCTCTGGGATCATTGAGACAGCGGCTCGACGTTGCATAAGGTCTCCCTCTCTCACGCACTGCGCCCGCAGCGAGGTTCAAAAGCGCGTTTGGTGCCGGAGGTGGGACTCGAACCCACACCTGGGTCGCCCCAGACCGATTTTTGAGACCGGCGCGTCTACCAGTTCCGCCACTCCGGCCCCGCCTGTATTATACCCAATCGCTGCAACACTTAGACACCTGGCATCCATACGCGCATCGGCGTGGGTTGGCGATGATCCCACGCATAATAGGGGATGGCGCGGAACGGTTTGAGCGCACGCTCGCGCAAGGGGCGATAGAGGGTATCGCCCCATGCCTCGTCGCTCTCCAGCACCTCCGCCATCCCTTCCACAACCACCACGCCCCCCAGCAGTTCTGCTTCCCATCGGCTGTGGAGCGGGTGGTCGCGCCGAATGGCAAGGTGCGTCAGGGGCGCGGGCTGATCGTGCTCTTCCAAGCAGTACACGATGGGGCCGCGCTGAATAGCGACCTGCCAGCGGTCAGCCTCTACGCGCGGGTGCGCTTCCATTAGCACAGGGGGCATCGGTAAGCGCAACTCCACGATGTCGCCTGGTGCCCAGTTGCGTTTCACCACAGCGTAGCCGCGCTCGCGCTGGATTGCTACAGGCGCGCCGTTTACGCGCAGCTCAGGCGCTTCGCACCACGCGGGCAAGCGCAACATTAGTTTGAAGCGCGGCGACGCGCTTTCGGCAATCCGAACCGCAACGGATTCGTGCCACGGGTAGCCCGTTTGCAACTCCACGACGAGGGGCTTGCTCTGCCACTCCAGACGCAGCCGACTGCCGATGTAAAGGTTCACATACAGTGCATCTTTACTGCGCGCGTAGATGTAGCTGCCCAACGAGGCAATCAGGCGGGCGATGTTGGGCGGGCAGCAGGCGCACCCATACCACGGCTGACGATGATGAGAGCCGTCGCTTTCCAGCGGGTTCACATAGAAAAAGCGCATGCCATCCAGCGAGATGCCCGCCAACGCCCCGTTGTACAGCGCGCGTTCAAGGGCATCGTAATAGCGCGCCTCACCAAACAGCTGCCCCATCCGATGCGCCCAGAAAATCAGCGCGACGGAAGCGCAGGTCTCTTGATACGCCGTGCGGTTGGGCAGCTCGTAGTCTTTGGTGAAGCCCTCGTGCTTTGGCTCGTTGCCGACGCCCCCTGTGATGTAAGTGCGTCGGTTGAGGGCGTTCGCCCACACGCGCTGGAGCATCGTAATGAGCTGCTGGCGCAGCACGGGATCATCGGTCTCCATCGCCAAGTCGGTTGCGCCTGCAAACAGGTAGCACGCCCGCACTGCGTGCCCCACAATCTCGCGCTGCTCTAGCAGGGGCAGGTTGTCTTGCCAAATCGTGCCGTCATACTGCTCCAGCGGGATGTTGTGTTCCTGCGCGAAGACTTTCTTGCCGCGGTTCAGCAGGAAGAAGCTCGCTAGTTTGGCGTACCGCACGTCGCCTGTAGCGTGGTAAAGGCGAAACAGCGCGAGTTCAATCTCTGGATGCCCGCAATAGCCCAAGCGCTTGTTAGGCGCATCGCCAAACACAGAGTCGATATAGTCAGCAAAGCGCTTGGCGATGTTCAGTAGGCGCGGGCTGCCCGTTGCCTCATAGTGCGCAACAGCCGCCTCAATAAGATGCCCTGCGCAGTATAGTTCGTGCCAGTCGCGCAGGTTCGTCCATCGCTTGTCGGGCGCAACCACCTGGAAGTAGCTATTCAGATAGCCGTCGGGTTCCTGCGCACGCTCCAGAATGTCAATCACCTCATCCACTTTGGCGCGGACGGGGTCTTCGGGGTGCTTGTGTAGCACATAGGCAGCGGCTTCCAGCGCCTTGTAGAGGTCGGAGTCCATGTACACGGGTCCTTGATAGCCCTCGCGTTTGCGCTCGGCGGCTAAGCGCAGGTTGGGGATGTTGCCTGCACGCTCCAACTCGCTGAAGAGGTGGGGCAAGGTGGCGGTGCGAAGCGTGCGTTGGCGCTTAAGCCAAAACGAGTCGGTGATGTCCACATGCGCCAGCGAGATAGGGTGAAACTGTCGGGTTGGCATAGCCACCTCCGAAGGTTTTACGAGCGTGCCCAGCGGGAGCGCAGCGCTAGTTTGACCGCTGCCCACTGGAGCTTGAGCAGTTCTTTGAGCAATCGGATGCCCTCTTCGCATTCCTCTTGGCTCAAGGCTTTAACGGCGGCGCCGCAAAAGTAGGCTAGGCACTGCATCGGGCGCAGCTCGCGCGGCAGGCGACAGCCGTGGCAAGTCAGCTCGTTGCAGCAACCCTGTGCCTTCGGCGCGTCAAGATGCAGCAGACGCCCTTCCGCACGGGCAAGCACAATACCTACCATCTCGCCCCTGCGACGGCGTGCCCCGAGATGCTCTGTACGGGGGTTCTGCATCACGCGGTCTAAGAAGGCGTCGCGCTCGCGCGTGCCCTTGCAACAGTACCCACATGCAGCGCACACATGGGCATGGCTATCGCTGATTTTGCCCAGCCCGCGCTGGATTTCCATCCGCCACAGGTTCAGTCGTGCCCACTCGCGGGAAAACTGCAACGAACGCATCCGCTCTTTGTGGGCGATGAGGCGCGCCGTGTGATTACAAAACACCTCCCACGCCCGAAACACAGGGCGCGAGTAGAACAAAAACACCATTCGCGTTGTCCAGCGGGCGGGTCTCATATGGGGGTCTCCTGCAGAGTGGCGCCGACCATCGCGGCGCCGATCGCCTCACGCGAGAACTGCTCGCGCGTGAACTCCGCCACTATCGCGCCCTTGAACAGCACTGCGATGCGGTCGCAGTGCTCCATCAGCTCATCAAGGTCCAAGGCGATAATCAGCGCTGCCATCCCATTGTTGCAAGCGTGGCGGATTGCCTCGTATGTGGCTTGCGCGCCGCGGATATCCAGCCCGCGCGTGGGGGCGTAGGCAATCAGCAAGCGCGGGTTGCCGTGCAGCGCTCGTGCCACGACCAACCGCTGCTGGTTGCCCCCCGATAGTTGCACGATGGGCGCGCGTAAGGAAGGTAACTTGACTTGGAACCGTTGGATGAGCGACTCAGCGCGCTGGCGAAGCGCACGGGGTTTGAACCAGCCCAGCAGATGCAACTCAGGGTCGCGCTGCGCTCCCAAAATCGCGTTCTCCAGCACGCTCCACTGCGGCGCCATCATCCGTCGGAAGCGGTCATCAAACAGGTAGCGAATGCCTGCTTGGATTCGGCGGGCGGTGCTCCAGCGGTGAATGGGCTGCCCCTGCAGACGGATTTCGCCCTTGGCAACGGGGCGTAACCCTGCAAGGGCTTCCATCAGCTCCAGCTGTCCACTGCCGTCTACGCCCGCAATCCCCACGATTTCACCCGCGCGCACGCTAAGGCACAGGTCACGCACGCCCCAGCCCCCACGGTCTGAAGCGACATACAGATGGCGCACCGACAGCACCTCCTCTCCCTGCGGGCGTTCTGCGGGCGTGGCTAAGGCAACCGAGGTAGCCCTGTCATCCGCCTCTTCGCCGATAATCCAGCGGGTGAGGGTCGGCGCGTCCACTGCTGCAATCGGCGCGTCGGCGACTTTGCGCCCGTTGCGCAATACCGTCACATAATCTGCATAGTTCAGCGCCTCGTTGAGCTTATGCGTCACCAGCAAAATCGTGCGCCCCTGCGCCTTGAGGCGTAGCAAGGTCTCAAACAGCGCGTCCACATCGCGCGGCGAGAGCATCGCCGTAGGCTCGTCCAAAATCAAAATCTCCGCGTCGCGCCAAAGCAGCTTGAGGATCTCCAGCTTTTGGCGAGCAGCGACACTGAGTTCCGCAGCGGGGCGGTTCCAATCGGGCTGGAAGTCCAGCATCTGCGCCAGTTGCTCGGCTTTTTGCAGGGCGGCGCGCCGATTGAGCCAGCCAAGCGGGTAAGTCGGTTCTGCGCCCAAAATCAGGTTGTCTAACGCGCTCAGCTCAGGAATGATGCTGTAGTGCTGGCTGACCATACCGATGTGGTGGGCGATTGCGTCGGCAGGGCTACGCAAATGCACGCGCTTGCCCCTGAGGTAAATCTCGCCTGCGTCGGGAGTGTAGTAGCCGTAGAGAATGCGCATCAGTGTGGTCTTGCCTGCGCCGTTTTCGCCCATAATCGCATGCAGGGTAGCGGGGGCAACTTGCAAATCCACCGAATCGCAAGCCGTGAGCGTGCCAAACCGCTTCGTAATGCCGCGCATTTCAATCAGCGGCGCAACGCGGCTTTCCAAAGGCGTCTCGCTTTGCGTAGGCGCAGGCTGTGGGTGCATCGCGCGTATAGTGTACCCGCGCAGGAATATAGGGAAGCGTGCCGAACTCCCGCAGCAGGAGGTAACCGCGCTATGAAGATTGTCGCTGTCTTACCGCCCTCGGAACGGGTGCAGGCACAGATAGGAATGGTGCGTGCGTTGTTCAGCGGGCATACTGTGGAGTTAGCGACGAGTGCAGAAGAGCTGACGCCCCACTTGCCTGATGTGGAGGTGTTGATTTCCACAGCGTTCACGCCTCTCTCGCGCGAAATGTTGGAGCAAGCCCCGCGCCTGCGCTTCATCCAAGTGGCGGGCGTGGGCGTAGACCATGTGGATATTGAAGCGGCGCGCGCGTTAGGCATCACCGTAGCTGCCGTAACGGGCGCAAATACAGTCAGTGTCGCCGAGCATGTGGTCATGGTTGCGCTGGCGTTGCTAAGAGGGCTAATCCCTGCGCACAATATGCTGGCGCAAGGGCAGTGGTCGCTACCCTACTGGATGACGCACGCCCGCGACTTGCAGGAGAAAACCGTGGGTATCGTCGGGATGGGGCGAATTGGGCGCGAGGTAGCTGCGCGTTTGCTGCCGTTTGGCGTCACGACGCTCTACTACGACATCCACCCCTTACCCCCTGACCAAGAGGCGCGCCTCGGCGTGACTTACTTGGAGCTGGATGCCCTAATCCCCGAGTGCGACCTAATTACGCTCCATATGCCGCTTACGCCCGAAACGCGCGGGATGTTCAACCGCGAGCGGCTGTTTGCCATGAAGCAAGGCGCGTTTCTCATCAACACGGCGCGTGCGGAGCTGGTTGACGAGCAGGCGTTGATTGAAGCCCTGCAAGGGCACTTAGGTGGAGCAGCGATTGATGTGTTCTCACCCGAGCCGCCACCCCCTGACCATCCGCTGTTGCGCTTGCCGAATGTAGTGCTAACGCCTCATGGCGCAGGCGTGACGCAAGAGGCGCAAGCGCGGATCGCACAAGGCGTTATCCAGAACATATTGCGCTTTATGGAGGGCAAGCCGCTGGCAGATGTGATCGTGCAAGGCACGCGCTGATTCCGCAAAATACTACGCATTTGGGCGAAAGTCCAGTGGGAATACCCTTCCCTGCCCCGAAGCTGGCAAAAGGGAGGTGCGAATAATGAAACTTACTGTTGTTCTTCCAAAAATGGAGCAGATTGAGGAGTACAAGGCGTTAGTGCGCTCGCTGTTCCACGAGTTCAGCGTGGAAGTGGCGACAGATGCCGACGAGTTGATGGCTTGCATGCCAGAGACGGAGATACTGATTTCCGTCGTCTTTGTGCCAGTCACGCGCGAAATGTTGGAACGCGCACCTCGCTTGCGGCTGATCCAAGTGGCAGGAGCAGGAATTGACCATGTGGACTTGGACGCGGCGCGTGAGCTGGGGATTACAGTAGCGTCGCTGCCTGCTGTCCAAGCGATTAGCGTGGCAGAGCACGTGATTATGGTGATGCTAGCGCTGCGGCGCGGGCTAATCCACGTGCACAACGCGCTCAAGCAAGGGCAATGGCCCTACTCGTACTGGATGGGATACGCAGACGACCTGTACGGCAAGACGGTTGGCATCGTCGGGATGGGCAACACAGGGCGCGCGGTAGCTACGCGCCTCCAGCCCTTTGGGGTCACCAAGCTATACTACGATGTGGTGCGCCTGTCGCCTGAAGAAGAGGCGCAG
Source organism: Fimbriimonadales bacterium (assembly GCA_025061985.1). Taxonomy (GTDB): domain Bacteria; phylum Armatimonadota; class Fimbriimonadia; order Fimbriimonadales; family GBS-DC; genus GBS-DC. Next base: position 17,936 of record JANXAW010000023.1, on the reverse strand, counting down.
TTCGGCGTCACCTACATGGAGCTAGATGAGATGCTACCTAGGTGCGACTTCGTGACGCTGCACTTTGCACTCACTCCAGAGACGCGCGGGATCATCAACCGCGAGCGGCTGTTTGCGATGAAGCAGGGCGCGTTCCTCATCAACACAGCACGCGCAGGATTAGTTGACGAGCAAGCGCTCATAGAGGCATTACAGGGGCACCTAGGCGGCGCTGCAATTGATGTTTACTGGGAGGAGCCGATCCCTGCGAACCATCCGCTGCTGCAACTGCCGAATGTGATCTTGACGCCGCATGGAGCAGGCATCACGCGCGGTGCGCAACAACGCATCTCTCAAGCGCTGGTGGAAAACCTGCGGCGGTTTGTAGAAGGCAAGCCGATAGAGGGCTTGATTATACAGGGCACGCGCTAATCATGCGTGTGCCGATAAACGCCCACAGGGTGTCCGTAAAGCTCGTCCAAAAGGGGCATCTGTAGCACCTCTTGGGGCGAGCCTGCACATACCAACCGATGGTGAATGCATACTACCCGCGTGGCATACCGACTAACCACGCTTAGGTCGTGCGAAACCATCAGCGTGCCGACTTGCTGCTCCACGCGCAACTGCTCAATCAACTCATAGAACTGTACGCGCACGCCAGCATCAATCCCCGTGGCAGGCTCGTCCAGCAACAGGAGCTTTGGCTGCAACGCCAGCGCGGCAGCGATAATCACTCGCTGCAGCTCGCCCCCAGAGAGCGTGCGCAAGGGCTTATCTAGCAAGTGCGTGGCGTCGACGGCTTCCAACACTTGGAGCAGTTGCGTGCGTTGGCGAGCGCGCTCGCCCAGAATCGCCCACAGCAGCTCGCGCGTGAGCATCGGCATCGTCCGATCAAACTCCAACGCTTGGGGCACGTAGCCAATCAATCGGCGGTCGGCGGGCGTAAGCCGCTCGGGCGGCTTGCCCAACACCTGCACGCGCCCGCGATACGGCAGTAGCCCAAGCAGCACACGCAAAAGCGTGGTCTTACCCGCGCCGTTGGGACCAATCACAGCAACCGTTTCGCCTGCGTTGACTTTTAAGGAAACGCCGTCCAGCACAGTTCGCCCGCCCAGCACCACCTGCAACTCAGAAACACTCACCAAGCACATCGCACACCTCACTTGCGGCGAGGCGATTCGTACATCGCGAACGCATTATGGTTGTGAATCGATTCTATCGACTCGCATTCCACGCGGAACCACGCGATTTCCTCGCGCGCGGCAAGACGTAGGGTCAGCTCACGTGCTACATCCTCCACAAAGCGCGGGTTCTCGTAGCTGTACTCCGTGACATACTTTTCGTCAGGGCGCTTGAGCACAGGGTAGACCAGCGAGCTGACTGACTCTTGAACAAGGGACAGGTAGTCATCGGGTAGACGCGGGAGCTTGTCTTTAGTTTGAAGCCACAGGCGCACCAGCGCGCGCTGATTGTGCGCGCCGTACTCAGAAATCGCCTTGCTGCAAGGGCATAGCGTCATCGCTGGGAACACAAAGTGGCTAACCGCATGCGAGGCCCCGTTGTTGAGCTTGCACTCCCATTCCACTTCCACATCCAGCCAGCCAGGGGCTCGGGTTACAGGGGCAGGCAGTTCTACGAAGTAAGGGAAGCGCAGGTGTAGCTGTGCAGCACGGCTGTTGAGGCGATCGCGCGCGTGGGTCAGCAAGGCACGCACCTCACCAGGCGTTCGAGGCACGCTTGCCCACTCGTAAAGCGACTCTACAAGGCGGCTCATGTGGATGCCGCGTTGGGTGGCTTCCACATCTACGCTCAAGCTGGCAGTCGCAACAACTTGCTGCTCTTTGCCAGAAGGCGCGCGCAAAAGTATTGGTAAGCGCAACCCGCGGATGCCCACTGCATGCAACGCAACACCGCGCAGATCCTTTTCGGAGGCGACATCAGGTAGCGACACAAAGGATGTCATACCGCGCGAATCATACCCTATACCAGCGATTTTGAAAGTGGCACCCTGTAGGCTTGCGCAGGGTACACTGCCTATGTGAGCTGGCTTACGCCCGAATACCACGCGGTAGTCGAGCGGTATGCCCCACGCCTTACGGCGCTCAGCGGCGTGTGTATGCTTATTGTGCTGATGGCATGGCTAGGTATCTTGCTGCGGAGCTTGGAACGAGCGCAACATCCCAACGCACTCAAGGATGCTTCTGAGGCTTACCTACGCAGCGGACAGTACCAGTTGGTCAACTGGCAGCCTTCACTCCAAAAAGCATTTGAGCAGGCACAACGGCGCGATCGCTTGGTCTTAGTGGAAGTGGGGGCATACTGGTCAGGGCGTTGCCAGCGGTTAGGACGCGAAGCGTTCTCAGATTCGGGGGTAGCAGACCTTATCAACCGCGAGTTTATAGCGGCGAAGGTGGACGCCGAATCGATGCCTAAGCTAGCACGCTATGCGCGTCAGTTGGCGGCATTGCAAGGCTACCCTGCGCGCTATCCCGTTTTGGTATGGTTCACGCCCGATGGCAAGCCTGTGCGCGCCGTGGCGCCCGACACACGCGCCGAACTCATGCGCCACCTAGAGGAGCTGAGCCACCTCTTCCGCAACCGCCCAGAGCAGGTTGCGCAACTGGCTACACAGCTAGAGCAAGCGTGGAACGCGCGTTGGGTGCGTGCCGCGCGCTTCGCCATACCAGAACCGAGCGCCATAGAAGCGTTCCTCCAAGCAGCGGAGTTGTCGCCTGAGAGTAGCTACAACCTTAGCGTGTTGGAAGCGCTATTGTCGATCGCCGAGCGGGGCGATGCGCGTGCCCAGCGGATACTACGTGCGCGCTTGCAGTCGCTGCCGAATAGCCCACTTTGGTGCTTGCGAACACAAGCCGTGCACGCGGTGGAAGAGGGCGTAGACCCTGAGGGCAAGCCCATCGGCGGCAAGCGATTGATTGACCAAGCGCGTTTGCTGAGCCTGTACAGCCGCGCCGCACGCTTTGAGCCTGAGCTGGGCGAAATCGCCCACGCTTTAGCCAATACCTTGCGCACTCGCTACTATCGCGAGCGCCCCGCAGGCTTCATAGCAACCTTAGCCTCACCAAAGCTACAATCCGTGCTTACCCATCTGCCTGGCATTCCGCAGCGCGACCTTGCGCTCTACACCGACGCCAACGCCTACGCCGTGATCGCACTTGCAGACTATCTAGAAACCTTTGGATTACTGGACCCGCAAGCATACTGGGCACGACAGACCGCGCCGCGCGTGCTTCAAACCTTGGTAGCTATGCGCACGCGGTATGGCGACCTGTTCCACAGCTCCTTACGCGCCGCTCGCGATTGGCTCCCCGACATGGCACTAACGGTGCGCGCCGCCGTGCGCGTGTATTACCTTACGCGCGATCCCAACGCCCTTCAACTGGCGCGTTCGCTGCTGGAGTACATCTGGCAAGAACACGCCGACCCAACGGGAGGGTTTTATGACATCGCGCGTAGTGAGCAATGGGGCACGCTTCGAGTCGCCCCCGTGCGTGTTGGCAGCGATGACTCCCTTCCAGGAGATAACGCTTTGCTGGCACTGGCGATGTGGGAGTATGCCAACGCTTCAGGCGAGGGGCACTGGCGTGAACGCGCTCGCCAGCTCGCCCAAGCCGTGGCAGGCGACTATGACCCCAGTCAACCGCTTGCTCACGCGGGGTATATTCAACTATTGGCGCGTATAGGGGGCAAATGACCACACGCATCCGCTTCGGGCGAACAAACCGCATGGTGTATCCCATTTGGGCACGAGGGCATCTTGCAGGCGAAGGCTCTGCCGAAGAGCGCGCCGAACGCCTCATGCACGCCCTCTTGGAATCGCCCATCGAAACGTTGGATATCACGCCCGCCGTTGGACTGTGGGGGCGCTTCTTACGCGAAGTGCCCAACCACCTCCAAGTGGCGGTCGTATCGCAACCCGAACTCATTCTCTCCGCGGCAGATGCCCGAATCGCTGCGAACTTGGTGCAATCGCACCTTATTGAGGTGTTCTGCGCGATCGGGCGCACCCAAGTGGACTACTATTTCCTGGGGATCCGCGAAACGCCCAACGAAGCGCAGCTCAGTGGCGCTTTAGAAGCGTTAGAAGTGGCGCGTCAGGAGGGGCAAGTAGGCGCAATCGGATTAGCAGTGCTGGGCAACCCCTTGCACATCCTTGCGCTGTGGCGGCTTCATGACGCTTTCGAGGTGATATTGCTGCCCGACGATAGCCTTACCCTACAGACGCTGCTTCCAGAAGCGCAATATCGTCGCACGGGCGTGGTGCTTCAGACCGATTCGCCCGAACGCGCATGGCAACAGGGTGCTCAAGTCGCTTTGGTGCCCGCCGACCACGCACTCCGCTACGCGCGTCAGGGCTAAAACGGAACCACAACTCGCGGAATCGTGTATAATAGCGTAGTGTTGGAGTAGGGGGAGCCAGTGATGATTGGGCGCCGCGTGTTCGGGATTGAGACCGAATTCGGCTGCTTCGTACGTGACGAGCGCATCGGAACCGCTGAGACCGTTGTAGAAGCCGTCAAAAACTATGTGTTCCACAAAGCCCGCTTAGGACTGATTGACCTTACTGCCCGCGACGAAGCGTTTGAACCTGCCCGCAGCGGCGGATTCCTCATTAACGGAGGGCGCCTATACATTGATGCGGTTGGCAGCCACTTGGAATACGCTACCCCCGAATGCGCCAGCCTATTCGACCTTGTCGCCCACGAGAAGGCAGGGCAACGCATCATTTGCCAAATCCTGCGCCAGATGGGGTGGGAAGAGCGCGTGAGCTTTCACAATAATAACGTTGACCACTTCGCGGGGCACACCTTCGGCTGCCACGAGAACTACCTTGTGCGCACCGATGACCGCCTCCCCAGCGACTGGCACAAGCTGATTTTGCCGTTTCTAACTACGCGCCAGATTTTCGCAGGCGCTGGGCGCGTAGGCGGGCACCGCCTCGAACATGCGGGCTTCCGCCCCTCCCTCTCTGAGGTAGCCGAGCACCCGATCGACTTCATTTGGGTCTCCAACGTCTACAACGTGGAGCCTGACCCCACTGTTCAATACCAACTCTCGCAGCGGGCAGACCATATCGTGCGCGAGAACGCTTCGCGCGTACGCTTCAACCGTGCCATTATCAACCCCAAGTGGGACAGCGTGTACGGCTACCAAAACTACCAACGGCTCCACCTGCTCTTTGGCGAAAGCAATATGAGCGAGTACGCCACCGCCCTCAAGATTGGCACTACTTGCTTAGTGTTGGACCTTGCCGAAGCGCGCGCCCTGCCCAACTGGCTCCGCCTGCAAGATGCCTTGCACACCCTCAAGAGCATCTCACGCGACCCCACCCGCAAGTGGATCGTCACGATGCTGGACGGTAGCACGATTTCAGCAATCGACCTTCAGCGCATTTACTTGCAACTAGCGCAGAAACGCTTTGCAGGGCGCGACCCCGAAACCGACTGGGTGCTGCGCGAATGGGAATACGTGCTGGACACGTTGGAAACCGACCCCGAAAAGCTGGAAGACCGCATCGACTGGCTCATCAAACTCAAAGTGCTTCGCATCTACATGGAAGAGACGGGCGCCCAATGGGGCGATGACGCCCTCCACGCTGTAGACATGGAGTATCACAACATCAACCCCGACCAAGGGCTGTTTTATGCCCTTCAGCAAATGGGCGAGGTAGTGCGCTTGGTGGACGATGCACAAATCGAAGCGGGCATCACGACACCGCCTGCGAACACGCGCGCCCACGCCCGCGGCTACGTCATCAAGAAGCTCGCTGAGCGACGCTACAACCGCTACTACATCGACTGGGACATCGTGTACGTAGACCGCAACCGCCAAGTAGATATGCGCGACCCGTTCAACACCTACACGCGCGAGGCGGAGCGGTTCGTGGCAATGCTATAGCGCCACTCAAGGTAGGTTTGAATAGCGATCGCCACTTTCTCGGCATAAGTCGTGTGCGCGCGTTTGCGGAACACATCGTAGTCGTTGCGCTCAATAGCGTCTAAAATCCGCGCGTAAAGCCGACTGCCTAATAGAACAGGGTATTGCACCGCTTGCGGCAGTAGGCGAATCCCCTGCTCTGCCTTGGCGTAGAGTTCGCGACAGCGTTGGATTTGGAACCGCATCAGCGCACGCCAGCGATGATCTACAGTGCCATTGGCGATTTGCGCCTCGGTGACGCCGAAACGCGCCAGCTCATCTTGGGGCAAGTAAACGCGCCCGCGCTGCCAATCCTCGCCCACATCGCGCAAAAAGTTGGTCATCTGCATCGCCAGCCCCATCGTGGCGGCGTATTCCAGCGCACGTGGCGAGGTTTCACCCAAAATGTAGCACATCATCACGCCTACCACCGACGCGCTGCCCCAAGTGTAGGTCTGTAGCTCTTCAAACGTAGCGTACCGCGTGCGCTCCAAGTCCATCCGCATCGCATCCAGAAACTCTAGCGGGTAGCGTAGGGGGATTTTGTAGCGGCGCACTACATCGGCGAACGCTCGGAGTGGGGGTAACTCAACGCGTTCCCCGCACACAGCGCGGATGAAGTCGCGCTCGTAGGCGTCCAGCAATTGCCGAATGCGTTGCGCCACGTTTGTGTGCAAGACGACAGACGCGCTTATAGCATTAGCGTCTCGCTGGCGGTTGAGGGGCACAGCCACACTTGTGGTAGCAGGAGTTGCACTGCCCCAACGGAAGCGACGGCTTTCCAGTGGCTGCTGACGGCAAGATACCACCGTGCCGATATGGGGGCAATCCACCCACTGGTCGGGGTAGCGCACGAAGCCATACAGCGCGTAGACAGCATGCCGCACCTCGGGCGGGAAAAAGCGCGTAGCAAAGTAGTAGCTAACACCGTGCGCGCGTTGCACCGCGCGACAGTAAGCATAATCCCGCGCTAAGTCGCCAGCGAGGCGTTCCATCCTCGTCTAAGGATACCCACCTGCGTCTACGCGGGGCGACTTACGCTGTGAATGCGAGGCAAATGCTTCATGACCAATGGCACGATTCTAGCGATGAGGTTAGTGGCAATGAATAACACGGAAGGCAGGCACAGGCGTGCCTGCCATAGCCCTCTCAGAGGCTCTCGCGTAGGTAATCGCTGTAGCGGTAAAGCGCGCTGCGGGCACGCTCTAACCGCCCAATGAGGTGACCCTCGTCATAGCGCAAGATTTCATCAACCGTTTCGGCGATAAACAGGGCTTCTATGGCGTCTGTCGGTTTGCCTGCAACGCGCAAGCCGAACTCTGCATCGCTTGGGTCGTGATTTAGGTGCGCCGTCAGGTAGGGCTTGAGCTGCGGATAGGCACGCAGGTGCCAGCGTCGAAGCTGCGCGTACCTCTCTTGGAAAGGCGTACCTTCCCCCGCAAACGCCGCGTCGCATATTAGCTCCGCCAACTGCTCAAACCGCTCGTAGTACTCTGCCAGCAGCAATCGCTGGTCTTCTATGGGGAACTCACGGGTAGCAGCTTGGCTGCTGTACGGCAGCGCTACTGCAGAACGCCACGCTGATAGCACATGCTTTACCCCAATGCGCACGACAGTTTGCGCGTATACGCACCCTTTCCAAATGCCATGCGCGAGTGCACGCATCCATAGTGGTACGCTCATCCTTTACGCCTCCTTGCGCGACTCGTCCAGCCTGACCACAAAGTTCAGCTTGAGATCGCGAAGTTGCCGCTCGTACTCGCGTTGCACTTCTGGTTCGAGATGGGGCTTGAGTTTTCCTGCTATAAAGTCGGCGCAATCGATGGCGATTTGCGCCTCGTCTAAAGCCATGTGCGTCTTGCCAGTTGCGGGGTCGGGCAAAAACCCCATTAGCTGCCACGCACTAGCGATATACAAATCTAGCGTGTAGCGCAGCAGGGTGTACACGTCCGTGCGCTCAGGAGCATCCTTCTGCTCCATACGCCGCCTCCTGTTGCAGGGGGGATTATACCCCCGAACCCTGCTAGTGTGACTCCCATCACAGAACCCTTCTTGCTCTACGAGGTATAGTTGTGCCAGCGCGAATGCGCAAACCGAAGTAGGAGGTTCACTATGCCAACGATTGTGGATGTAGCTGTTCAAGCGGGTCATTTCAACACGCTGGTTCAAGCTGTGCAAGCTGCGGGTCTTGTGGAGACGCTGAGCGGTGAAGGTCCGTTTACCGTGTTCGCCCCTACGGATGAGGCGTTTGCCCAGATTCCGCAAGAGACACTGCAAGCCCTGCTGGCAGACAAGGAGCGCCTGACCGCTGTGCTGACCTATCACGTGGTGCCTGGCAAGTTGATGGCAGCGGATGTAGCGCGCAGCACTCAGCTACAAACCGTGCAGGGTCAGAGCATCACTGTCAGCACCGAGGGCGGCGTGCGCGTGGACGACGCCAACGTGATCCAAACCGACATTGAAGCAGACAACGGCGTCATCCACGTCATTGACAAAGTCATCATGCCCAAGTAAGCTGCGGATCGCCTCGCAGCTAAGCCGAGAGGAGAGAGGCTCCTCTCTCCACTCTTGGTTTACGCTGCAGAGCTTAGTTGCTCGGTGATCTGCTGAAGTGGGCGAAGGTCTTTGATGATGATAGACTTGCGACTGGTAGTCACCCAGCCCTTGCGTGCCCAACGGCTGAGTGTGCGACTGACCGCCTCTCGACTTGCGCCCACATAGTCGGCGATCTCTTGATGCGTCAGGTGGATTTCTATCCCTTCCGAGGTCCGCTCACCGACAGTCTTCGCCAATCCCAGAAGCGCATATGCTACGCGCTGCCCCAACTTGAGACGACTCACATGAAACACGCGCTCCTCAGATTGGCGAATCCGCTCGGCGAGGATGCGCAATAGCGCCAATGCAAAGTCAGGGTGCTCTTTGAGCAGGGCTTCGAACTGCTCGGCAGAAAGGTAGCGCACTTCCGTAGGCTCCAGTGCCTCGACTGTGGCGCGGAGCCAATGCCCAGTAAGGATGGTGGTTTCGCCAAAGGAGTCGCCACTACCCAAAATTGCATAGGTCAGCGCACTCCCATCAGGCGCAATTGTGTAGACTTTCATCAAGCCCTTCTCCACAACCCACCATCCACCAGGCTCGCGTCCCAACTCCAGACGGTCTCCGGGATTGTAGTGCAGGGTGAGCATGCGGCTCAGGATCTCGCGGGTTTCGCTTTCGCTAAGCCAATGGAATGGGCTGGTCTTCACCAACGCCCACTTGGTTGTCATAACACATTCATCTCGCTGTGCCACTCCTGTAGCGCCCTAGCAGTAGCGGTTCCGAATAACCGCACGGGGCATGTAAAGTATACCTGCCTGCAAAGGAAGAGGCACTTTGTAGCCGCTTCTTGGAATGCTTTTGCCTGCGACTGATGCAGAGCACCGCCCCCCTGCAGAGCGCGCGCGAGCTACCCAGAATCAGGCACTGAGCAATGCGCCGCTTTCGGTTTCGGTTAGAGCGAGTACTACGCTATCGCACAGCGCGTGAGCAAATTGCCTATCAAGCGATGCAGGAAGTCATTCAGCAACGGATGCAGCTGCAGGCGCAAATCGCCCAGTTGCAAGCCGAGATTCAGGCAGTCGCGCGCGCTCCTGTTAGCCCTGCTGAGTGGGGTCTACGCGAGCGCATTCTGGAAACCCTCACCACGCGCCTGCAACGGTTGAACGACACCCTCCCCCTACTGCTGGAACAAGAAGTCCACGCCCGCGAGGTGTATCTACACGCTCGTCGCGAGCGGGAGGCACTCAGCCGATTGCGCCAACGCGCCTACGAACAATACCAACAAGAACTGCAACGCGCTTTGCAAAACGCTGCGGACGAGGCGGTGGTCTATGCGTATCAGCGACGCCTTTCAGAGGACTCTGCAGCGGGTGCAGGAGATTGAGGCGCGTTTGCAAGCGTTGCGCCCTGCCCCATCTGCCCCGCTTGCAACGCCTTTCGTAGAACCCGTGGGCTTTCCTGTGGGCGGAACGCCCCCGCCAGGACTGCAACTGCGCGTGCGCGAATGGGCATCCCTTGTGGAGCCAATCGCCCTTCGCTACGGCGTAGACCCAGAGCTGGTGCTACGGATTATTCAAGCGGAGTCGGGGGGCGACCCGAACGCCGTCTCGCCCAAGGGGGCAATGGGGCTAATGCAACTGATGCCCGAAACCGCCCGCGCCTTGGGCATTACCGACCCCTTTGACCCCGCACAGAACATCGAAGGGGGCGTGCGCTACCTAAGCCATCTAATCCGTCGCTTCGGCGACCTGCGCCTCGCATTAGCCGCGTATAACGCAGGACCCGGGAATGTGGAACGCTACGGCGGCGTGCCCCCGTTCCCAGAGACCATTCGCTACCTGCGTAGGGTGTTAGAGGAGGGGTAGCACAGTCTGGGGGGCAGATGCTGACGCCACGAATAGCCCCACACGGGTGGCTCGGTTGGGAATGGCTCTGACGGCTGAAGCCGTTCCTATGCAGACGAAGCCGACCTGCGTCGGCTGATGAGCCTGCGTAGGCGGGCTTCGTTTGCCCAGGAACGGCTTTAGCCGTCTCACAACTTCGTCGGCGGGGACGCCGACGCTACGGTACGACGGCATTCCTGCCGTCGGAATACGGGCAGACACGGGGGGCTGCCCTTACAACCATACAATCTCCCAACGCGCTACTGGAGCCTCCCGATACGCCATCGGAACTTTCCAATGCGGCTTCAGGGGCTTCCGATGCACCATCGGAACCTTCCGATGCAATTTCGGGAGCTTCCGATGCGGCTTCGGAACCTTCCGACAGGCAAGCGGAGGTCTCTAACTGGCAGGGGGCAACTGCCCCACATAGCTCCAGAGCTTTGCCAAGTCTTCGGCATAGCGGGTTTCGTCGGGCGTCTCGATAATCATCGGCAAGGCAGCAAAGCGCGGGTCGTTGAGAATCAGCCGAAAGGCACTCTCGCCCAGCTCGCCCTCACCGATGTGCTCGTGGCGGTCAATGCGTGAGCCGAGGGGCTTTTTGGAATCGTTGAGATGCCACACCTGCAGGCGCGACAGCCCAATCAAACGGTCAAACTCGCGCCACACCGCCTCGTAGGTATCGGGCGTGCGCAAGTCATAGCCCGCGGCAAACAGGTGGCACGAGTCGGCGCAAATCACCAGTCGCTCGTCGGGTAAGGCGTCGTAGATTTGCGCAAAGTGCTCAAAGCGATAGCAAAGCGTGCTGCCCTGCCCCGCCATCGTCTCCATCGTGATGCATACGCCGTCGGGCAGCTCGGCAAGTAGGTTGCGCAGGTTCTCTATCAGCAGTCGCATACCCGTATCGAAGTCGGGATGCGACCCCATATGGAACACGGCGTAGCGGATGCCCAACGCGGCACAACGCTGCAGTTCGGCGCGATAGGCTTCGTAGGATTTGCGGCGTGTTTCGGGGTCGGGCGAGGCGAGGTTGATCAGATACGCCGCGTGCGATACGACGGTCTCTATGCCTGTTTCCCGTCGGGCTTGGTTGAGCTTTTCGACCTGCTCGCGGGTGATAGGAGGGGCTTTCCACTGGCGGGGGCTGGCGGTAAAGAGCTGCACGGCGGTGCAGCCGAGCTGCTTGCCTTCGTAGAGGGCGTTTTGCAGCCCGCCTGTGGTGGAGGTGTGTGCGCCGATGAGCCGTTGCATACTATGGGGGTTCGGCGGGTGTTAGCTCCTCCCTGCTGCGCGGTAGGGCAGGGTTTCGAAACGCAGCTCTAGCGTATCGCCTGCGTAGGTGGTGCGGGCGGCGCGCACAATGAGCCACACGCGCTCCGTGCGGCACTGGCGCGCCTGTTCTATGAGCTTGAGCAAGGCTTCGGGCGAGGTCTCGCCGACGGTAGGCGGGCTGCCCGCACGCTCTTGGCGGGGTAAAATGCCCGCTTCAATGGCGCGTGCGCGCACCTCGCCCTGCAGGAATGTCAGCACCTGCGCAATCGGGTTGCGCTCGAGGCGACAGTCAATAGTGGTGCGGGCAATTTCCTCGCCTGCCTCGTACACTTTGCGGTTGCGATAGAGGCGCAGCTCAATCGGCACAGGCTCGCCTTGTGCGGTGTTGGTCAGTGCGAGCGCAAGCACCACTACCGATTCGCCTGAGGCGCGGATGTTTTGCAAAACGGCTTCGAGGCTCTCGTTTTCGCTGATTTCGATTTGCTCGCCCGTAGCGAGGCGCACGCGCTTTTCGGGGATGAACACGGCACGGGTTTGGCCAGCAGTCGGGGTGGCGCCGCGCGTGCGAGCAGCTTGGTCGGCTTGCTGAAGCAGGTCTTGAAGTGCCTGACGCACGCGCACCTCGCTCCAGCCCGCGGGGATGGCGATGCGTGCCAGTTCTTCGCCGATTTGCACAGCAATCGGCTTGAGGCGGATGTCTGCCAGTTGGGCTAACTCGCGGGTGGCGCGCTCCAAGGCGTTGAGTTGCAGGCGCAGCTCGGTAGCGCGGTCTAACAGCAGGCGATTCTGGCTTTCCAGTTGGCGGTTTTGGTCAGCGAGCTGTTGGTTTTGCGTGCGTAGGCGCTCGCCCTCCTCACGAAGTTGGCGGTTTTCGCGGTCTAAGCGGGCGTTCTCGGAGGCTAAGGCAGCACCTTGCTCGGCAAACAGGTCGTTTTGCTCACGCAGTCTCTGCTGGAACGCCTGCAGCGACTGGATGGTGGCGTGGGCGTCTGCGATTTGGCTTTCCAGGTGGGCACGCTGCTTGCGCAGTTGGTTCAGTTGCTGACTGGCTTGGGCGAGCTGTTGGCGGTTCTGGCGCAGGCGCGCTTCGGCGGCATCAAGGCTCGCCTCTAACGCCTGCACTTGGCGTAGCTGCGCTTGGTATTCGGCTTGCAGCTGGCGCAGCTGTTGGCTCAGGCGGGCTTGCTCGCGGCTAAGGCGGGCGTTGTCAGCTTGGAGGGCGGCGTTGCGCGCCTGTAGCTCTTTGAGGCGCGCCTCGTTTTGGCGCAGCTCCGCCAAAATCTGGTCACCGCGCGTAATCCACACGCGAAACGACTCATTCACGATGGTCATGCCGATAACAGTGAGGGCGACGATGAGGCTGCCCATAAGCGTAGTGATGAGCGTGGCGGTGTGGCGCGGGCGGATGCCGAATAGGCTAAGCCGTTGTTTGCCCAATCGCCTGCCGATGATGTCACCTGCGTAAGCTAACGCGCCCCCGAACAGCACCAACAGCACAGAAACAGCAAGCATTGTCGCCGTCATAGCTGCCGTAGGCATTATACCGACTGAGTAAGCAGGTATACTTTTTTGCCGTTGGATGCTGGGCAGGATCTGGCGGTTTTTGGTAGGACCGGTGCTGTCCACGCGGCGGGTGCGCCACGAGCGGCTGCCGGTGTGGTTAGCGTTGCCCGTGTTTGCCTCCGACGCGCTCTCTTCCTCCGCCTACGCTACTGAGGAGATGATGTTGGTGTTGTGGTCGGCGGGTGAGGAAGCACTGCGCTTAGCGTTCCCCATCTCGTTGGCAGTGGTGACGCTGCTGTTTATCGTGGTGTTTTCCTACCGGCAGACGGTGTATGCCTACCCGCAGGGGGGTGGGGCGTTTATTGTTTCGCGCGAGAACTTAGGCGAGTTTTGGGGCATTCTGGCTGCCTCTGCGTTGCTGGTGGGGTATGTGCTAACGGTAGCAGTGAGTATTGCAGCAGGGGTGAACGCCATCATCTCCGCGTTCCCTGCGCTGTTGCCCTACCGCGTGGAGCTGTGCCTTTTGTTCATCGCGTTTATGACTATTGTCAATCTGCGGGGGGCGCGGGAGTCGGGCTTGGTATTTGCGCCGCCTACCTACGGGTTTGTGCTGACCTTTGCGATTTTGATTCTGGTGGGGTTGGCGCGTGGGTTTGCGGGGGATATTCAGCCTGCGCCTTACCCGCCGTATGGCGAGGGCACACAGGCGCTCACATGGCTTGTCATTCTAACGGCGTTCGCACGGGGTTGCTCAGCACTAACGGGTGTGGAAGCGATTTCCGATGGCGTGGCTGCCTTTCGCGCGCCAGAATCGCGCAACGCGGCGCTCACGCTGCTGCTGATGGCAATCATCTTGGCGGGGTTGGTGCTGGGGATCACCTACACGGCGTCGTACTTCCACGTGTTGCCTCTCAAAAACGAACACGGCGAGATTGTGGAAACGCTTACTTCGCGTTTGGCGCGCACCGTGCTGGAGGGCACGCCTTTTGAGTGGTTCTACTACGTGGTGCAGGCAGCCACGATGCTGATTTTGATTTTGGCGGCGAACACCGCGTATGTAGACTTCCCGCGCCTCTCGTCGGTGTTGGCGAACGCGCAGTATGCACCGCGCCAGTTGGCGAACTTGGGCGACCGCTTGGTGTTCAACAACGGGATTATCTTGCTGGGCATCCTGTCGGCGCTGCTGATTATCTACTTTCGGGGCGACACGCACTCGCTCATCCCGCTGTATGCCGTGGGGGTGTTTATTGGGTTTACGTTGTCGCAGGCGGGGATGGCGCGTCGCTTTGCTCGCCTCAAGCCCCCTGGCTGGCGCATTGGGATGACGATCAGCGGCTTCGGCGCGTTTACTACTGGGCTGGTGTTTATGACGCAGCTAATCGCCAACTTCCGCTACGGCGCGTGGATTACGCTGCTGGCGATTGGTGTGCTGATGTTTTTGCTGTTCAAGGTGCACGAGCACTATATGGAGATGAAGGTTCAACTGCAGCCGCGCTATACACCGCCTCGCCCCTTGCGTCACAAAGTGCTGGTGTTGGTGCCAAGCGTGCATCAGGGCGTGTTGCAGGCGTTGGACTACGCACGCACGCTTGTGCCCCCCGAGCGGATTGAGGCATTGCACATCAATGTGGATCCACGCCCGCCCGCAGTCTATCGGCGCGTGCTCAAGCGCACCAAGGGCGAGGAACCTGAGCTGCACCTTGTGACGCCTGCGGTTGAACGATTGCAACACGAGTGGCAAACTTTTGTGCCCGACATCCCACTGAAGGTTATCGACTCCGAGCATCGCTCGCTGGTGAAGCCGATAGAGGATTACATCGACGAGCTGCTGGAGCGTGAGCAGTTAGATCAGCTCACAGTGATTATTCCAGAGTTCTATCCGCGCAAGTGGTGGCATCATCTGCTGCACAACCAATCGGCGTGGATTTTGCGCCTTGCGCTGATGAAAAAGCGCAAGGTGGTCGTTTCGACGGTGCGCTACTTTTTGGAGCGGTAAGCGATGCGTACGATTTTGATGGCATACCGGGGCACCGAGCATGACAAGCGCGTTCTGCGTTGGCTATGTCGCTTGGCGAAGCACACCCGCAGCAACCTCCGCTTGGTGTATGTGTTAG
This sequence comes from Fimbriimonadales bacterium, assembly GCA_025061985.1. Lineage (GTDB taxonomy): Bacteria > Armatimonadota > Fimbriimonadia > Fimbriimonadales > GBS-DC > GBS-DC. Next base: position 2,719 of record JANXAW010000023.1, on the reverse strand, counting down.
TAGTTGGCTACACGCACGCGGTAGATGCTCCTGAGCCACCAGGCGTGCACGAAGCCGAGCAGATCTTGCTGGAAGCTGAGCGTATCGCCCAAGAGGAGGGTGTAGTGGCGACTGCTGACATTGTGCAGGCGCGTGAAGCAGGACAGGGGATAGTTAGCGAGGCGGAAGAGGTGGAAGCCGATTTGCTGGTGCTAACCGATACCCGCCACTTGCTGCCTGAGGAAAATCCTTTAGGAGTAGGCGTCGTGGCGTATGTGATGCGCCACGCACCCTGCCCCGTGTGGGTGTGCTACGAGCCGCTGGGTTGATGCATGCGGGCGCGGGCACGACACAATGGGACGGGCGTTACAATCGTCAGCGAGACGCCGACGCTACGAATAGCCTGCGCAGGCGGGCTTCGTTTGCACAGGACGGCTTCAGCCGTCTCATGACTTCGGCGGCGAGACGCCCACGCTACAACGGATGGGTTGTACCGTGTTTCTCAAGTGCATCCAGCACCGCTGGTGGGCGTTAGGCGTACTGCTACTGTTGCGCACAGCCGATGCCCAGCAGCCGCTGGCGTTTTTCGGAGCGCGGCTACAGGTTCAGGCACGCGCAGACGAACGCACTACCAGCTTGCGCTGGTATGATGACCTCGCCCGGCACTCAGTAGTCTTTCTGCAACTCCACCACGAGTCGGGCTATGGGGCGTACATCGCGCAGCGTTTGCAAAACCTTGCGACCGACCGCACTCGTACTGCGTTGGACGAAGCTTACCTCGAGCGGATGGGGGGCTGGCGCGTGGGCAAGTTTTATGCCACTTTCGGCGCAGGGCTACTGCTGAATGAGAGTGTGATCGCGGTTCAATCGCCCACGCGCTTTGCGATTGGGGATTTGCCGATGCGGGTAGCGTATCTGTTCAACGGTAGGGAGCGCCAGCGGGGAGTGTATGTGCGCGTGGGCACGGAACGCGGGGGCATCTCTGTCGGCGTGGGCAATCGATTCGGCATAGACCCGCACGCTTTCGCCATATGGGAGTTGCCAGAACGCCCTCGCTCTTCCGAGGGCTACGAGACGCTGTATGGGAGCGACTATCGCCTCTCACTGGGTGGTATGCAGGTGCAGTTGGAATGGCTCTACAGCGCGGGCAAGCGGGTAATCGACACACACTGGTTTGCCCTCCGAGCTGAGTTTAGCGAACTGCCCTTGCAGCCCGAACTGCGCTTAGCGTATCAAACGCACGCGCAACGACTTAGTTGGCGGATTGCGGTTGGGCAGCGTCTGGACGACCGCACGCGCTTAAGCTTCGTTCTGCGTGGGCAGGAAGGTAGAATCTTGCTTGGTGCTGTGGGCGTTCAGGGGGACCTGTGAATATGGCACTGGGACGACGAGTCACGCGCTTGCTCCGTGCGCGTTTGAATGAGCTGTGGGAGCGCGTGGAGGCTATTCTTCAGGAAGAAGAGGCGGAGGCTGCTGCCCGCCAACGCGCTGCTGAGGAGCTAAGCGACGCGCTTCATCAACCGCAGCCGACAGCTTTGCCTCCGACTACAGCACCTACCGCAACGCCTTCGGTGCCCCCAGAGGTCAGTCGCGCCTACCGCGTGCTGGGGCTGCCCGAAAATGCAGACTTAGCAGCGGTGCGGCGCGCCTATCGCGAACTAAGCGCACGAAGCGACCCTAATCGGTTCCCCGAAGACTCGCCCGAACGCGAAAAGGCGCGCCAGATCCAACAGCGCATCAACCAAGCCTACCAGACGCTCCTGCTGCACTTAGACCACAGCACGCAACGGTTCCGCAACCTCTCTGTGGAGTAAGGCTTACCTACTGCGGGCAGGGCGCAGGGCTGGCGCCTCCATGCGTTTCAGTGGGCGCTTCGCGCTCAATCGGCACCCCTATGAGGTTGCCCCACTCTGTCCAGCTGCCATCGTAGTTGTGCACGTTCGGATAGCCCAGCAGGTACTTGAGCACAAACCATGTGTGCGAAGAGCGCTCGCCAATTCGGCAGTACACGATCACGTGCTTATCGGGCGTAACGCCCTGCGACTCATAGAGTGCGCGCAGCTCCTCTGGCGACTTGAAGGTGCCGTCTTCGCGCACAGCTTGCGCCCATGGGATGTTGCGCGCACCAGGGATGTGCCCCCCACGCTGGGCAGTTTCCATCAAACCAGGTGGAGCGATCAGCTCACCTGTGAACTCTTGCGGCGAGCGCACATCCACTATTACGAACTCAGGGCGCCCCAAGCTCTCTAGCACCTGAGGATAGAACGCGCGCAGCGAGAAGTCTGGCTCCTTTGCGCGGTACTCCGTAGGCGGGTACTGAGGCACCTCGGTAGTGATCGGGCGCCCTTCTGCTAGCCACTTCTTGCGCCCGCCGTCCATAATGCGCACATCTTCGTGCCCATAAACCTTCAACAGCCAGAAAGCATAAGCAGCGAACCAGTTATTATTATCACCATACAACACAAGGGTATGGGTGTGGCTAACCCCAAGCGAGCCAAGCAGCTGCTCCAGTCGCTCCTTAGAGGGGATGTCGCGACGAATCGGATCTTGCAACTGCGTCTGCCAGTTGAGACCTATTGCGCCGGGAATATGCCCTTGCTCATACGCAGTGGTATCCACATCTACCTCAAGGATACGAACCTGCGGGTCGTTGAGATGTTCCTGTACCCAGTCGGTAGAAACAAGCACGGGATTCATAGTCCACCTCCTCTACGAGTATACCTTGTGTGGTATACTGGGG
>JANXAW010000002.1 GCA_025061985.1 Fimbriimonadales bacterium | reverse complement strand
GTGGTAAGCTCTATCACCACCTTCACCGCGCCGTCGCAGATGGCAACATCTTTCACAAACCCCAACGACACGATATCGCGGTGCAGGTCAGGGTCATGGATTTGGCGCAGGGCTTCCAGCACCTGCTCGCGCGTAACGGTTGGCATCGTCGATCTCCTGTAAGATATTTAGCGTGGCTAAATTATACCCATGCGGGGCATTGCTGATGTATACTAAGGGTACCTGAAGGAGGGAAGCCATGCGAAGATGGCTGCTGGCGAGTTTGCTCGCCTTTTTGGGCTGGCATCAGGCGATGCCTCAGTCGCAACCGCTGCTTGTGCTGCAAGGCACTGGCACTTACAGCCCCACCATAGACATTTCTCAAAGTGGTACGTGGTTAGGCGTAGCCCCCTCACTGCGTGTTCTCTCTACAGACGTGGGCGCGAAGGTCTGGAACCTCGTGAGCAACGAAGTGAGTGCCATACCAGTCAATACCAGCGCTCTATTGCGCTTTGTGCCAGACACCGACGGTTTGGCTGTGCTTTCGGTTGACTCGGACATTACGGCGTACAGCCCTCGTCGTTTGGACCGTTGGTACTGGGTGCCGATTCTGCGCGTGTTTCTACCTGGTCGCTCCTTCGATGTGGCGCCGCAGTTTAGCGCGGTCGCAGCCGTAGACGCGGCTGGGCGCGTGCTGGTAGCGCGTGGGCTGAGGATTGACATCCTAACGCCTCCTGCGGCACACGCGGAAGTTGCTTTCTCGCCAGACGGGGCACTGTTAGCAGTGCTGTCGTCAAAGTATGTAGCTGGTTCAGAGGTTTCAGAGGTGCGGCTGTATCGAGTAAGCGACTTGGCTGTAGTTTGGGCGCGTCAACTACCCTTCGCGGGTCGGGAACTTGCGTTCGCTCCGAATGGGCGCTACCTTGCTGTAGCAGGAGTAGAGGGGCAGATTCGACTGTGGGACTTGTCTACTAATCAAGAGTGGGAAGTTGCAGCGCGTGGCGTGTTGGTTGGCGCATTGCAGTTTTCGCCCGACAACGCGCTGTTGGCAACGGGCGAGACTTCTTCAACTTCGCAGTTCGTGCGCTTGTGGCGCACTCCCGATCTAAGTTTGCACGCCGAACTGCCTGTGGAAGATACCCCGCTCGACGTGGCATTCCACCCAACGCAGAATCAACTGTACGTTGCCCTTTGGGGAGGCGCGATTGACGCTTGGACGCTGCAGCCTCCCTACCAGAGCCAACTGTTCGCACGTTATTAGCGGTCGTTCGGCTTTCGCCGCGCCTCGCGCGAACTATGGCTCAGCGACGGCTCGTATATCTACGTTTACGACGGCAACGGACAGCTACTGCAGCGCTTCCCCGCGTGGGTGCGCGACGACCCGTACTCGAATGATCGCGTGATTGCGGTATCCCCAGACCGACAGTGGTACGCCACGCGCGCAGGTATCTGGCGTCTCCAGAACCAGCAGTTGGTGATATCGGTGCCTATTGGTGCTGCTGCCTTTTCACCAGATTCGAGCAAGGTGGCGATTGCAC
>JANXAW010000035.1 GCA_025061985.1 Fimbriimonadales bacterium | reverse complement strand
CACCACGCATTCGTGCATGCAAAGCCTGTCCACAGCGGGCGGGAAGGCATCGCGAATGCGCGCCAGCAGGTAGTTAGCGTTCAGCACAGCGAACTCGCCGATAGCGCGCAAGCCCTCGCCACCATAAGCGCGAATAAAGGTGTAGGCACGCACGAGGTTCAGGAAGTTGCCGTAGAACGCATGCACGCGCCCGATGCTTTGCGGATGGTCGTATGAGAGCGCATAGCGCCCGTCATCCGTGCGAATGATGCGTGGCACGGGCAGGAAGGGCACCAGTCGCTCTACCACGCCTACCGCCCCTGCCCCAGGTCCACCGCCCCCGTGTGGCGTGGAGAAAGTCTTGTGCAGGTTGAGGTGCATGCAGTCAAAGCCTAAATCAGCAGGGCGCATGATGCCCACTAGCGCGTTCATATTCGCGCCGTCGCAAAACACTAACGCACCTGCCTCGTGTAAAAGTTCACACGCTGCGCGCGCATTGCGGTCAAACAGCCCCAGCGTGCTGGGGTTAGTGAGCATCATCGCGGCGACTTGGTCGCCATACTCATCCAGCGCGGCTTTGAGGGCGTCCAAATCCGTGTCGCCCATGGCGTTGGTAGGGATAGACTTGACCGTATAGCCACACAGCGCGGCTGAGGCGGGGTTCGTGCCGTGCGCCGAGTCGGGGATAAGCACAATCATGCGCCGCTTGCCTTCGCCACGCGACTCGTGGTACGCCTTGATTAGCATCAAGCTCAGCAGCTCGCCGTGCGCACCTGCTGCAGCCTGCAAGGTGACTTCCGCAAAGCCTGTAATTGCCTTCAAGTCTTGCTGCAGCTCATACATCAGCTGGAGCGCGCCCTGCGAGAGCGATTCAGGCTGCAGTGGATGCGCGTGCGTGAAGCCCGTCAGCGCAGCAACTTTCTCGTTGATGCGTGGGTTGTACTTCATCGTGCAAGAGCCAAGCGGGTAAAAGCCGATGTCAATGCCGTAGTTGCGCTGCGAAAGGCGCGTGTAGTGGCGTAAGGCATCGAGTTCACTCACTTCTGGCAAGGCAGGTGGAGCGGTGCGCAGATTGTGCTCACCGAGCAGCTCCGCGAGCGGCTGGGTGGGCACATCGCACATAGGGGGACGCACACCTCTGCGCTCGGGTACACTACGCTCAAAAATCAGTGGAAAGTCAACCGTGCGGTGCATACCAAGGGATATTGTACCTTAGGGATGGCTCGAGCATTCTCCAGCAGTTACCTAACGCCACTAAACTGCGGTCGCGCAGGTAGAATTTGGGGTGCGCGTAATCTGTCTTAGGCTACAGACACCCTACTTGGAGGTCGGAAAGCGATGCGAATGCGAGAGCGTGAGTTGCGGCAACGCCGTCATCGGCGCATGAAGCGGCTCAAACAGCGCCGTAAGGAAGCGATATTAGCTGCCCAAGCCGCAAAGTCGGAGAAAGCTGCTCAAGCTGCCAAGTCGGAGAAGTAGCGCTATGAAAAAGTTGGGATTGATCCTGAGTCTGCTGGGCGTCGTCATCCAGCTAAGCTACAGCGCCGACCCCAGCAGACCTTGGTTTCGGCTTACAATTCTGCACACAAACGACACCCACGGACACCTGCTTCCGTTCAGCTATCCTGAAAGCCTTGACCCCACCTCGGAAGCAGCCGCTGTGCCCTACAAATCCAACATCGGGGGCGTGGCACGACGCGCAACGCTAATCCAGCGCCTACGCGAGCAACTGCAGCCCTACCCCGTGCTAGTGATTGACGCAGGCGACTATATGGACGGTACGCCCTTCTCGCTGGAATACAAGGGCGAGGCAGATGTCGCCTGCATGAACGTTTGTGGCTACGACTTTGCGACCCTGGGCAATCACGAGTTCAGCAACCCGCTGGAGACCGTGTTGCGTCTGGTGCGCATGGGGCGCTTCCAAGTGGTGGGGGCAAACCTGCGCGATGCCAACACGGGAGAGCCGATTGTGCCTCCCTACCTCATCACCCAGATTGGGGAGCTGCGCGTTGCACTGTTTGGCTTGGTGATTACCGACACCCAGAACTATCGTGGTGCGCGGGGGCGCGTGGTCGTGCCTGACCCATTTGAGGTCGCTCGCCAACTCGTGCCCCAACTGCGCCAACAAGCCGACTTGGTAATCCTGATCTCGCATTTGGGCTACCGTGACGATGAGCGATTGGCACGCGAAGTGCCTGGCATTGATGTGATCGTAGGTGGGCACTCGCACACACGCCTTGCCGAGCCACGCTTTGTGGAATGGCCCCAGAAATCGCCCGTCAACTTGGGCGGCACGATTATCGTGCAGGCGCATCAGTGGGGTGGCGAGCTGGGCAGGCTGGACCTGCTCTTCTGGCGCGATCCCGACACCCGCCGCTTAGAACTAGTGGGCTACAAAGGGCAACTGATTCCCGTCACCCCCGACATCCCAGAGCATCCCGAAGCGCGGCGTGTGGTGGAACGCTACTGGAAGCCAATTCGACGCAAGTATGGGCGCGTCGTCGGTGAGGCGACTGCCGACTTTGTGCAACGCGGCGATGACTACGCTCATTACTACTTGGTCGGCGACGCGGTGCGCGCTACCTTCGGCGTCGACTTCGACCTGCAAAACCTGTTCGGCATCCGCATCGAGTTAGCCCGCGGACCGATTCGCTACTACGACCTTGCCCGCATGATGCCCTTTGGCAACACAGTGGTGCGCTTTGAAATCACAGGGCGCGACTTGAAGCGCTTGCTTCTGGAGCAACGCCCTACTGTCAGCGGCATTCGCTATCGGATCGAAAACCGCCAGCTAGTGGAAGCCACTATCAACGGGCAACCGATAGAGGACGACCGCATCTACAAGGGCACAACCAACTCTTACTTCGCTGACCGCTATCTCAAGCCGATGGGCATTAGCTACGCGGACACGGGCAAGGCACTGCTGGATGTGGTGGCGGACTACATTCGCAAGCAGCGGCGCGTGTCGCCTTCTTATGACGGTCGGCGCATCATACGCTGAGCGTGGCAAAGCTGGCAACGGCTATACGGCTAGAGCGCTTTTGGCAAGCGCGTCCCCCGCTGTGGCTACGTGGGCTGGCGGGGCTGTACGCGCTGGGCTGGCGCGTGTATGCAAGCATCTACCAACTGGGGCTAAAGCGACGCCACCAGCTGCCCGTTTCTGTAATCGGCGTTGGCTCGCTGTGGACAGGCGGGGTGGGCAAGACGCCTCTAACGATTGCCATCACGCGCTTGCTGCACAGCGCAGGGCGGCGTGTGGCGGTGCTAACCCACGGCTATGGTGGGCATCGCTATCACACAGTGAGCCTGATTGACCCGCACCAGCCCGTCGACCCTGCGGCAGTAGGCGACGAAACCGCGGAACTCCGCATGGCATTGCCCGAAGTGCCAATCGCTGTGGGCAAGTGGCGCATGCGCGTCGCCGAAGCTGCGCTCCAACGCTGGGCACCCGACGTACTGGTGTTAGACGATGGGTTTCAGCACCTACCGTTAGGACGCACGCTAGACTTAGTGCTGTTGCCTGCAGAATCGCCCCTTGCCAACGGCTACTGTTTGCCCGCAGGTCCCTTGCGCGAGCCGCCTTCAGGGCTAAGGCGTGCGGACGTCATAGTTCTTGTGGAGTACGCAACGCTCCCCTATCCAACCGAGACGCCAACCCCGTGCCCTACTCTTGCAGCGCTCGCAAGCGATGTGCCCCTCTACCGCGCCACAGTTGCCCCTACCTGCCTGCTACACCTCACAACTGGTGAGCGTGTCCCGTTGGAAGCACTTCAGGGGCAACCGCTTACCGTGCTTTGTGGGATTGCTCGCCCTAAGCGGTTTCTCCAAACCGCACACGCGCTTGGCTACATAGTGGACTCCGCCCTTTACTACCCCGATCACCACGCCTATACAGCTGCTGAGCTGCAACCGCTTTCGGGCAAAACCCTGCTTACCACAGCCAAAGACGCGGTCAAGCTGCGCCCGCTACTGCCCCCCAATTGCAACGCCTATGCCTTGCTGCTGGAAGCCCACTTGGAAGAAGCCCTTGCACAACGCATTGTGAAGGGAACTTATTCGCACGCCCAGAATCTATAGAGGTATGGCGATTATTACCTTGGACGAAGTGCGCAACAACGAAACCGTACGCACCTACCTTCAAATGGCGAACCAAGTGCTGTATGCGATGGGCTACACAGAGCACGGGTTGCGCCATGCAGGTATTGTGGCAAACAACGCCCGACGCTTATGTCTCAAGCTGGGCTATACCGAGCGTCAGGCAGAGCTGGCAGCAATTGCGGGCTACCTGCACGATATCGGCAACGTAGTCAGCCGCCAGAACCACGCGCAAACAGGCGCGCTGATTGCCTTCCACCTTCTTACCCAAATGGGGATGCCCCCTGAGGAGATCGCGATTATCGTCAGCGCAATCGGCAACCACGAGGAGACTTCTGGGTATCCCGTCAACTACGCTGCAGCCACCGTGATTTTGGCAGACAAGTCGGATGTGCACTTCTCGCGCGTGCAAAACCCCAACCGAAGCGCGTTCGACATCCACGATCGCGTGAACTTCGCCACACAGCGCTCGCGCCTGCGCGTGATGCCAAAAGAGCGCATCATAGAACTCAACCTCGAAATCGACACCAGCGTTGCCAGCCTGATGGAGTACTTTGAAATCTTTTTGGACCGTATGGTGATGTGCCGTCGCGCTGCCGAAGCGCTGGAGTGCCAGTTCCATCTGATGATTAACGGCGCGCCGATTGGCTAACCGGTTGTTGCGCGAACCCCCTTCCGCAAAGTTCCCCCTTGCAAAGGGGGCACCGAGCAATCTTTTTTGGTTCCCCTTACGTGCGCAAGGGGAACCTCAGGGGAGCAATCCGAGGGCGCACTCCCAGCAGGAGTCTCGCGCTCCCAACGGAACTACCCAAAGCAGGAGGGAGGCAATGCGAGCTTGGCTTGTTGTGCTGGCAATCGCGCTAATGTGGGCAGGCACCACTGCCCAAAAGAAAACCGAAGCGACCCCTATCAAAACCAGTATCGCAGCTATCCTCAAAGACCCCGACAAGTTTCACCGCAAGTTGGTGCAGGTGCAAGGCACGGTGAGTGAACTGAAAAAGAAAGTCTCGCGTGCGGGCAACGAGTACACCACCTTCAAACTCGTTAGCGAGGGCAAGCAGCTCCCCGTGTTCTCCTACGGGCATTTAGACATTCAAGAGAAAGACAGGGTCGTGGTGACGGGCAGGTTCTACAAGGTAAAGCGTGTGGGGCGCTTGGTGTTTAGAAACGAGATCGACGCCAGCCCAAAGGAAGGAGGCAAGGTGGAGCGCAAGCAGTAGCGCGTTTGCCGTAAGCAGGCGATGGAACGCATTCAACTGGGCACGAGCGCGCCGTTGCTGATACGCGAAGCGCAGGTGCGTGAAGTGCTGACGGTGTCCCGCGCGATCGAGGCGCTAGAAGCCGCCTTTTGCGATTGGGCACACGGCAGAGCCACGAATCAGCCCCGTCAGCGCGTGCATGCCCCACAAGGCATACTTCACTTGATGGGCGCAGCATGGTACAGCAAGGGCTACATCGGCTACAAGGCGTATCTCTCGTTCCCAACGGGCACGCGCTTCCACGTGGTGCTGGCGTCTGCCCACACGGGCGAGCTACTTGCGCTCATTGAAGCCGACTGGTTGGGGCGCATTCGCACGGGCGCTGCCTCGGGGCTGGCAACCAAGTACTTGGCGCGTGAGGATGCCTCTACCGTAGCGATTTTGGGCACGGGCGGGCAAGCAGGCACGCAACTGGAAGCAATCTGCGCCGTGCGCCCGATAAGCAGAGCCTTTGTGTACAGCCGTACCCCCGAGAAACGCATCGCCTTCGCCCAGCAAATGCACGAGCGGTTGGGCATTCCCGTGCAAGCAGCCGACAGCGTGGAACAGGCGATCGCCGAAGCCGACATCGTCTGCACTATCACCACAGCTCGCGAGCCAATTCTGCAAGGCGCGCTGCTCAGAGCGGGAATGCACATCAACGCTGCGGGCGCGAATTCGCTCGCCCGCCGAGAGCTGGATACTTTCGCAGTGGGGCGATGCGAACGAATCGTGGTGGATGATGTACAGCAGGCACGCCTTGAGGCTGCCGAACTGGTTATCCCGATCGAGCTATGCAAGCTCAGTTGGGAGCGTGTGGAGCCGTTAGCGCACATCGTAGGTGGTCTACTACCCCCGCGCCAAGCACCAGAGCATATCACGCTGTTCAAATCGCTTGGAATCGCGCTGGAAGATGTAGCCGCCGCGGCAGTGGTGTACGAGATGCTTGCGGGGAATAGCGAGTGAGCGCTTTGCGTTAGCAAAAAACTTAGCTTCCCTTGCTTGCGGAGGAACCCCGTAGAAAGGGGGCAAACTCGCAGGCGTAGGTTTTAGCCTCCGCACTGCCCTCTATGGCGTAGGGCGTGGTCTACCAGCACCAGCGCCACCATCGCTTCTACCATTGGCACGGCGCGCGGCAGCACACACGGATCGTGCCGCCCACGCGCTTGGAAAATCACTTCCTCGCCCGTTTCGCTTACGGTACGCTGCGGCTTGAATATCGTAGCAGTGGGTTTGAATGCCACGCGAATGTCTATCAGCTCGCCGTTGCTGATTCCGCCCTGTACGCCTCCTGAGAAGTTCGTGCGTGTGCGGATGCGCCCTGACTCGTCAATGTAGAACTCATCGTTATGTTCGCTTCCGCGCATGCGCGCGCCACGGAAGCCCGAGCCGATTTCGAAGCCCTTGCTGGCGGGCAGGCTCATCACCGCTTTTGCGAGGTCTGCCTCCAGTTTGTCAAACACGGGGCTGCCCCACCCTGGGGGCACGTTGCGAGCGACACACCGAATAACGCCCCCGACCGAGTCGCCTTCTTTGCGCACCTGCTCGATAAGTTCAATCATCCGCGCTGCGGCGTCGGGGTCAGGGCAGCGCACGGGGTTGCTCTCCACCTGCTCCAGCGTCACTGTGTCGGGGTCAACCTGCGCTTCGAGGGTGTGAATCTGCTCTACCCAGGCGAGGATTTCCACCTCCCACAGGGTGCGCAGAACTTTTTTGGCGAGCGCGCCCGCCGCGACGCGCCCGACAGTCTCTCGCGCGCTGCTGCGT
>JANXAW010000030.1 GCA_025061985.1 Fimbriimonadales bacterium | reverse complement strand
TTGCACGGGGATTGTCTACCCACTTGTCGCAACGATATTCCCCCGTGCGCCGAGACCTGTTGTCAGGGGTTGACGCTTCGTGCGCGGATTGATGGCTCGGTACAGCGTGCACGCACGTATCTGCGTCCCTGCATTGACCCCGCGGATGGCACGGAAAGCGCAGTCCGCGACAGGTGGAGCTTGTTCACCGATGTTCCGTGTCCATCTGAGGTGTGCAGCAGAAACTGCTACTAATCGCTTGGGTTGGAATGGCGGTGGGCTGTCTCTGCCGTTTTGGGTGAAAGTGGGGGAATGCCATCTCGTTCACTTTGCTTGTGGCAGCCTTACCAGCGACGCGAGGTTTGCCTATTCGTGCATGGGATGCATCTTAGCGAAACCACTGATGGAGCAGTTGCAGGGCATATGGGCGGTGCGCTGGAGGTTGAGCGTGATGACAGCCGTGCGACAGCCCATCCGCGCGGCTGCTAATGCTGCCTCGCACCCTGCGTGCCCCGACCCCACCACGACGACATCAAAGTCAGGCATAGCGAGGGGAATTGTACCTGCTCACCCCCACACCAGCGTCCACGCCTTGTAGAGCATCATCGCACCCATTAGTAGGGCAAAAGTCCAGCGCACTTGCTTGCCGCCTAAGCGCAAACTGGTAAAGCGCGCGCCCAGATACGCCCCGAGCGCCCCCGTCGCCAGCGCCGCCGCAAGCGCCACAGAGTCCAGACGCGCTGTGGGAAGGTGCGCTACGAACGCGGTTGCCGACTGCGCGAACACTACCAAGGCGTTGCTGCCGGCTGCACGCTTCGGCTCCATTCCCAACGCAATCAGCGTGGGCACGAGCAGGAAGCCTACGCCTACGCCCAACATCGTGCTGTACACTGTAATCGGCACCGTGAGCGCTAACGCCCACCCCAGCGACGCCTCACGCTTCGCTTCCAGAAAGCGCGGATGCACCATTCGGTAGAGCAGGTAGCTCACACTGACAAAGTACAGCACCCACAGCAAAGCGGGGGCAACCCGATGCGCCAGCCACACCCCTGCAGGCGCGGTAAGCGCGGCAATCACCGCCATTCGCCACGCGTAGCGCCACTCCATATAGCCATACCGTGCGAAGCCAATCGCAGCGAGCAGCGCCGTGATACCCCCTAACGCGATGCTCATCGGCTGCACTTCACGCGCCAAGTCTGCATAGAACAGGCTGAGGTAGGGCACAGACGCCAACGCCACACCGAACCCCAACATCCCCGAAAAGAACGCCAACACCAAAATCCCCAACGCAATCAGCACAACCTGGGCGTCCATCAGGGCAAGATATACCTTAAACCTACTGGCATAGTTACGTTTGCGTTGCACGAGTGGATGGGGCACTTGCGAGGCTGGCTGGTCGCAGTTTGAAGGCGGAAGTCGCTCCCTCAGCGGAACAGTAGGCTACCCTCGATGAAGAAAAACCGCGTTTGCGTATGGTCAAACCCAAAGCCCACGCGCAAGCGTTGCAACAGCCGATTGCGCAACGGCAAACGGTAAAACAGGCGCACTTGGTATTCGTCCTCGGCAATGCCAATCCCGCGACGGTAGGTGATGCCAAAGCCGTTGAACAGGCTCTTCACAAGGTACACGCTGGTGGGGCGCAAGCCCGTGTAGTCTACAGTAAACAGTTCCAAGCCGAGCGCTTCGGCAATTCCTGCCTCTAAAGGCGCAAGCAGTTCGGGCAACACGTGCGCCGTGAAAATCTCGCTGAGTTGCTCGCGGAGCACTTGGGCAGGGTCTGCCCCCCGTGCGAGGGCGGTCAACGCCTGCCCGCGCCCCAGCAGGGTCAAAATGGTCTGCTCGGACAAACCTGGTGGCTCAGAGTGTGCGGTAAGCTGCAATCGCTTAGGGTCATCCAAAGTCCCGCGAACGCTGAGTTCGATTCGGTAGCGAGTCGGCTCGCCTGTGAGGTCGGGAGCGACGAGGCTGGTGGTGGCGCGAGCATCCAGCTCTACACGCGCGATAGTCTCGCCTGCAGCGTTGGCAGCAGGGTAGGTAAAGCGGGCGACGCTATCTGGCTCGATTCGCAGGCGTGCCGTAGGCAGGTTTAGCGCGCCAGTGCGGATGTTGAACTCGCCAAGTAGTGTAGGCTCGCTGAGCGAGCCACCAATCTGCAAGGTGCCTTCCAACCGCGCATCGATATTCGGGTTGCGGAAGACGCTGTCGTCGCGTAGCTGAACGCTTATCTCAAAGCGCGGGTCTATGGGGAACGCCGCGCGAGCTTCACTTGGGGCAAGCTCTGCAGGCAGATACAGAAAGCCTTGCTGAACCGTAAACGCGCCTTGCACAGTTGGCTGGCGTAGAGTGCCCGTGATGCTCGCTCTGCCCGAAATCACTGCTCGTGCGCCCGTGCCCAACACAGGGAGCTTTGGCTCAACAGCGGTGAAGCCATCTGCCACAAGCTGGAGCGCTGCCGTGGGCTGTTCCCCTGTGAACAGAATGCCCCCCTCCAGCCGCACTGTGCCCCCTTCAGAGGAACGTGCCTGCGCCTGCATGATGCGTGCCCGCTCGCCGTCAAACTCAACGGCTACAGTGAGGTCTTCAAGCGCAGTGCGCAAGTCAGGCAGTGCCAGCGTGTCGCCTTTTATCTGCAGCTGCCCGCGTGGCTGCGGGGCAGATAGTGTGCCCGCAATCTCCAGCTGCGCGTCAATCGTGCCGCGCGTGCGCTCGGTATCTATTGGCGCAAACAACCCCAGTAGCATCAGCGGCTGCTCACGCACGCGCACCTGCACCTGAATCGGTTCATCGTCGGGCACGCCGAATGGTGACCAGTGAAATGGCACACGCCCTGACAGGCGCGCTTGGTAATCCCCCACTCGTATTAGCGCGTCGTCGGTTTGAATGACGCCCTCGCGCCACTCCACTTGGCTGAACAGGATTTGGTCAATCGTGTAGTCGCCGTACTTAAAGTTGCTTAGGGTGGCGCTGAGCGTGAGTTCAGGCGATTCGGGGTTGCCTGTTCCGATAAGACTGAGGTCAAGTTGCCCATCCAGTTCGGGCAAGCTGGGGTCCCAGAGCCGTGCCCAGCGCAGAGGTAGTTGGGCGATTTCCACGTCAGCGCGGAGCGCATCGGGCGTGTAGCTAAGGCGCGCCTTCAGGCGTGCATTTTCGGCTTGCCAGCGCAGTTCACTGAGCGTCGCCTGTTGGGTGCGCCAGCGGCGCACAATAGCAAGGGCACGCTCCAACGGAGACGCTTCGGCAAGGTCGGCGATATCTGCAGTGCCTTGCCACGCGGCTTGTAGGCTAAGCGTGCCCAGCGGCTGCGCACGCCACTGAATCGCGTCGGCGTTCAGCACCAGCGTTGCGATCGGCTGCTCCAGCGCACCTTCCAAGCGCAGCTGCGCCTGCGCCCTACCTTGCAGAGTCTCCAACCGCTCGGCAACTGCAGGAGGCACGAGGTTCGGAACCGCATTCGCCACCTGACGCAGCCACTCTACGGGCAATGGTTCGGTCTCGGCGGTCAGTTGCACCACATTTTGCGCAAGGTCATAGGCGAACTTGGGGCAACGGATGACGCCATCGGGCGTGCGCAAGGTAAAGGTGCCCTCCAAAATGCCATTCCTAGTAGGCGTCGCAGAGGCATCTGCACTTACAGAGGGAGCCGTTGGCTCAGGAGAGGTGTACTGCGCGTGCGCTTCCAACGTGCCAATCGGCACGCCGTTGAGCCGCAGCTGCTCAGCAACGAGTTGCGCGGTGAGGGTAGGGGCTTGAAGCGTGCCCGTAGCCGTGCCCGTCAGCGTCGCCTGCCCTGTGAGGCGATACTCTACGGGCAGGTAAGGCGCAAATGCCTCCAACGCTGCGTCGCGCAGCTGCCATTTTAGCGCGAACGCACCATCGGAATGCCAGCTCCCTTGCACCTGCAGCTGCCCACCTGCCACTTGCGCCTGCGCGGAGAGCACTTCCACCTGCACATCGCCCTCTTGATAGCGGGCAATCAGCGCCACGCGCCCCTCGCGCATCAGGGTTTGGTCAAACTGAAGCGTCTCGGCATTCAGCTGCGCGTTCACGGTAAACCGCCGCGGCGCGCCCACTGCCTCAAACGCCCCTGAGGCAACGCCCGCAATCAGCAACTCGCGCCTGAGCCAGTCGGGAATCGTGGCGAGGTCTAACTCATACAGGTTGCCTTGCAGACGAAACTGGGGCGGTTGGTCTGCGCGTTCGGGCAGTTGCACCACGCCTGAGGCAATCAGCTGCGCCGCACGGCGCAGAATCTGCAGTTCCGCAATCCGCAGCTCGCGCCCCACCAAGTTCAGGTTGGCGATGATGACTTCCGCGCCGATATCGCCCAATCGCCCGTCGAACACAACAGCTTCCACAATCGCTTGGGGCGACTGGCGCGTGCCCCGCAAGGCTGCCGTGAGGTAGCCAATGCCGTCCAAGCGCAACGGCTTACCCGCTTCGTCGTGAGCAAGCGCGCCCTCTGTGTAGCCAAGCAGCGTTGCCAGCAAGTTGAGGTCTAACTCGTCGGCGTCGACAGTGAGGTCAAAGCGCGGATTGTCGGCGAAGGGGCGCTCCACCACGCCCGACACCTGAATTGCGCCAACAGCGCCCTGAATCGCAATGAGGGGCACTTCTAGAGCGTCGCGATAATAGCGCACGCGCGCTCGCACGCCGCCCAGCGAGTGCTGATTGTAAGTAAGCGCATCGGCAAGCAGGTTCGCTTCCAAGCGTAGGTCATTCAGTGCGCCGTATGCGATGAGGGCGATATCTGCTTCACCCCGCACATCGGTCTCCTGCAATGCGAGGATGCGTTGCAGCGGCAGCCGCCGCGCACTGGCGAAAAGGCGCACTTGCGGGGTCTTGGGGCGCGTATCCAGCCAAAGCCTGCCGCGTAGGGTTCGCCCTGCGTATTCGGCTTGGAGCGCGGGTAGGTACAGCTGCCCCTGCGCAAACACAAACGGGCTACGCACGCGATGGAGCATTCCCTGCGGCGTACGCACGCGCTCCAGGGTCGCCTCGCCAACGGCTTGAAAGGCGTCGGGCGTGCCTGCCACACGCGCGTTGAGGGTGTACTTGCCGTCTACTGAAGGCTTCTCAGTACTGAAAAGGCGCCACAGTGCGGTAGCTTCTCCCAACGCCCGCACTTGCCCGTTGAAGCGGATAGGCGACTGGCTCCAGTCCAGCTGTAGATGGGCTTGGGCAGTGCCGTCGGGCGTGCGTGCCTCTCCGCTTAGCCCCACCTCGGTGAATGTGAGCAGAAACCGCGCCTCGTGCCAGGGCAGGGATTTGTTGCGAAAAGTGAACTGACGGGCGACGCCACGCGCAACGCCCTGCACCTTCAGCGGCTGTTGGGGTTCGTACACGAGCTGGAGCGCCACATCCCCCTTAGCTTGCCGAAGGTCAATCGGCAGGCGGGGCAGATAGGGCTTGAGCACAGTGCCATCTACCGAGCGCGCGTGCAGCTCTGCGAGCCAGCGCTTGCCGTCAGTAAGCGCGTCCAACTGGAGCGTGCCAAGCGTTGCGCTTGTGCCACGCGCCCGAAGATAGGCACCTACCGAAGGCTGGCTGTAAGTAAGCTCGTCCACCGATATCGTCGCACGCACAGGCGTTTGGGGGAACAGGTCTTCATAGCGCAAAGTGCCGTGTTGCGCCAGCACGCGAAGGGTCAGCGGCACGGGTTCAGGCGGGCGCGGTTGGCGCAGCAGCGGCTCGATGTTCCACTGTCCTCGACGGTCACGCGCAATCCACACCTCAGGGCGATACAACTCTACGGTAAGAGGAGCGTTTGCAGTAGGCAGTCGCGCCTCTATGGCGCGGGCGCGCATCAGCAGTGCGCCATCTATGGTACGCACTTCGGTTTCGGTAAGCACAGCGCCGCCCCAATAGAGGCGCACCCGCTGCACACGCACATCCAGCTTGGCTTGGCGCCGCACATAGGCACGTAGGGCAGGGGGCAAACTCTCCTCAAGGGCGAGCTTGACCTGCCAGAGGTACATCACCCCCGATAGCCCGATGATTGTAGCGGGCACTATCACCAGCAGGAGTTGAGCAACACGCCAACCGACGCTACGCGCTCTCCACCGCACCGACCCTAGCGAGCCTCTCTGCCATCACGCGCTGCGAGAACGCAATCGCATTATACGAACTGCGCACAAACGGTCCCGACGCCACAAACAGGAAGCCCATCTCCTCCCCCAACACACGGTACTCCTCAAACTGGTCAGGGTGGATGTACTCTTGCACGGGCAGGTGGCGTTGCGTGGGGCGCAGGTACTGCCCAATGGTCAGCGCGTCTACGCCCGCATTACGCAAGTCGCGCATCGTCTGAATCACTTCCTCGCGCGTCTCGCCCAGCCCCAACATAATGCCCGACTTGGTGTAGATGGTCGGGTCTAACCGTTTGACGGTTTCCAGCACCTTTAGGGAGCGGTCGTAGCGCGCTTGCGGGCGCACGATAGCCTGCAATCGCTCAACGGTCTCGATGTTGTGATTGAAAATCTCGGGTTGGGCGTCCACCACGCGCCGAATGCACCATGTTTTGCCCTTGAAGTCGGGCGTGAGCACCTCCACAATCGCGTGGGGGATGGTCTCATGCAAGGCGCGGATGGTTGCTGCGAACTGCCCAGAGCCTCCGTCGGGCAGGTCATCACGCGCGACGGAGGTCACCACGATGTGCTTTAGTCCCATGCGCTTGGCGATTTGGGCAACGCGCATCGGCTCCTGTGGGTCTACGGGCAGGGGCTTGCCCGTTTTGATGGCACAAAAGCCACAGTGGCGCGTGCAGATATCGCCCAAAATCATAAAAGTCGCCGAGCCTTTAGACCAGCATTCGGGCAGGTTGGGGCAGCGCGCGCTCTCGCACACGGTATGCAAACGCGCCATGCGCATCATCTGCTCGATGTGCTGGATTTTGTCGGGCTTGGGCAGGCGCACCTTCAGCCATTCGGGGAACTTGCGGTTGACCAGCTCAATCTGTGCCATCGCTCGTATTATACCAGAGGCAGCTTCGCCGCCTCACTAAGTGGCAACTGCCTCCGCCTCAGCGCGCTCCATGCGCTCAGGAGCCGATACGCCCAGCAAGCCTAAGGTTCGCGCCAGCGTAAGGCGTGTGGCACGCACCAGCAACAACCGCGCATCTTGCAGGGCAGGCTCTGCCCCCAGCACGCGGCACTCGGTGTAGAAGCTGTGGAACGCCCGCGCCACATCCAGCGCGTAGGTGGTGAGCCGATGCGGAGCGTTGTGGCGCGCTGCTAAGGCAATCTCATCGGGCAAGTCTGCTAACCGCTTCACCAACGCCAGCTCCGCAGGGTGGGTCAGCACGCTGAGGTCCGTGGTGGCAACATCCGGCATAGGAACGCCGCGCTCCGCCGCCGTGCGCTCAATACTGCAAATCCGCGCGTGCGCATACTGCACATAGAACACGGGGTTCTTCTCAGATTGCTCCTTCGCAAGTTCAATGTCAATATCCAAGGTGCTATCGTGCGAGCGCAGGAGGTAGAAAAAGCGCAGGGCGTCGGTGCCGATTTCATCCATCACCTCGCGCAAGGTAATGAACTCGCCCGCCCGCTTAGACATCCGCACTGGCTCTGTGCCCCGAAATAGGTTCACCAGCTGATAAATCAGAATGTGCAGCCGGTCGGGGTCATAGCCCAGTGCAGCAACGGCGGCGCGCATCCGCGCCACGTAGCCGTGGTGGTCTGCTCCCCAAAGGTTGATGAGCAAGTCGTAGCCACGCTCGTATTTGTCGCGGTGATAGGCAATATCGGCAGCCAGATAGGTGGGCAAGCCGTTGGCGCGCACTAGCACGCGGTCCTTCTCGTCGCCAAAAGCGGTGGATCGGAACCAGAGTGCGCCTTCGTGTTCATAGACGTAGCCGCGCTCGCGCAATAGGTTCAGCGTCTCCTGCACCTTGCCCGAGTCATATAAGCTTTGCTCAGAGAACCAACGGTCAAAACGCACACCGAACTCCGCTAAGTCGCGCTCGTGTTCGGCAAGCATCTGTTGCTTGGCGATTTGCTCGAACCGCTTCAGCACCGTTTCGGGGTCGCCTTCGGCAAACGAGTCGCCGTATTGCTCGCGAATGGCTTGGGCAATCTCTTTCACATACTCGCCATGGTAGCCGTCTGGGGGCACCTTGGCGGGTTCGCCCAGCAGTTGCCGATAGCGGGCGAGCACAGACAGCCCAAAGTTGCGGATTTGGGTGGAGTTCTCGCCGTCGTTGATGTAGAACTCGCGCTCCACTTGGTAGCCTGCAGCTTCCAAGATGCGTGCGAGGCTATCGCCTACCGCAGCGTTGCGCCCATGCCCTAATGTGAGCGGGCCCGTTGGGTTTGCACTTACGAACTCAACCAGCACGCGCTTGCCCGCCCCAATCGTGAGGTTGCCGTACTGCTCGCCCTGCGTGAGGATGTGGCGCACCACTGCGCCTGCCCAGTTGGGCTTGAGGTAAAAGTTCAAAAAGCCCGCCCCTGCCACCTCCGCACGCTCAACCCACTCGTAAGCTGCCTGGGGCAAGTGTTGGCGAATAATTTCGGCGACCTCGCGAGGGTTGCGGCGCACTTGCCGCGCCAAAAGCATCGCCAGGTTCGCAGCATAATCGCCGAACTGAGGGTTGCGCGGAGTCTCTATCTCAAACTCGGGGAGCGTTTCGAAGGCGAGTGCGCCCGCTGCTTGGGCGGCATAGGCTGCTTGCTGCACCCACGCTGCTAACTGCTGGCGTATCATAGGGTTTATGATTATACCGAACGCTGGGCTAAGCGCGCTGCAAGCCACGCACGTGCCCACGCATCCGCTTGCAACACATTTTCCAGCGTAGGGGGCACAGGCGCATGGGCTGCCATCGCCTGCTCCACAAGGCGCGGAATATCCGTGAAACGGATCTGATGCTCCAAAAAGGCACGCACTGCCACCTCATTTGCAGCGTTTAGTACAGTAGGCATTGTGCCGCCGATTCGGGCAGCCTCGTACGCCAAGCTCAAGCATGGATAGCGTTGCGGATCAGGAGCCTCGAAGGTTAGCTGCCCAATCTGCTCTAAACGCAGGCGCGGGAATTCCGTCGCTACGCGCTCTGGATACATTAGCGCGTATAAAATCGGTAGGCGCATATCAGGCAGGCTTAGCTGCGCGATCACCGAGCCGTCCACGAACTCCACCAGCGCGTGCACAATGCTTTGGGGATGGATGAGCACCTCTACCTGCTCCAAGCGCAACCCAAACAGCCACTGTGCTTCTATCACTTCCAGCCCCTTGTTCATCATCGTGGCGGAGTCAACAGTGATTTTCTTGCCCATTTTCCAGTTGGGGTGCTCTAAGGCTTCCTCTACTGTGATGGTGTCAAAGGTATCCAGCGGGCGGGTCCGGAACGGGCCGCCTGAGGCAGTGAGCGTTAGGCGCGCGACCTGCTCGCGTTTACCTGCCTGCATCGCTTGAAACGCTCCCGAATGCTCGCTATCGATGGGAAGTAGGGGCGCTCCTGTGCGCTGCGCAACTTCCATCACCAGCGCCCCTGCAGCCACCAGCACCTCTTTGGTAGCTAAGGCGACGGTTTTGCCTGCTTCCAACGCTGCTAATGTCGGCTCAAGCGCTACAGCCCCGCCTAGCGCCACCACCACAACGTCTACGTCCTCACGCTGCACCATTGCGCATAGCCCTTCCACCCCCACGTAGCTAATCCCCGTCGCCCCCTTGGGTGGGCAGACCAGCCCAAGCACCTCAACCCCCCACTCTGTCGCTTGGGCTTGAAGCGCACAGTAGTCAGAATATGCCGCTAACCCAACAAGCTGCAACTGTTGGGGCAACCGACGCAGGACATCCAAAGTTTGCCTCCCAATCGAACCAGTGGAGCCAAGCACCAGCACTCGACGCATACAACCGTAGGATACCCCCGCTTGGCACAAGATGTGCTATAATCCCCATGGTGCGACCAGCAGTCGTGCCCTCGCAGTCTCAAAGCAAGTCGGGAGGTTAGCGGTGAGGCGGAATCTCGTGGGCTGGCTAGCGGGAACTTTGCTTTTAGGCGTAGCCACTGCGGATACACCTACGCAGCGACGCCCGCTATTTGTAAACCATCCGATTTTGCCCTCGTGGCTACCCTTGTGGGATTGGGAGCGACCTCACTCCTTCGACGGGAGCCACCGAGTACTGGAGCAGCTTACGGGTATTGGTGGGGTTGGTCAGTGCTGTGTGGAAGGCATCACACACGACGGACACTTAGCGCACTTGTGTTTTGCGCCTGGCACGCCTGAGTGGTATGTGGAGTATATGTCGCGCCTCATTTTCGGCGAGTTTATGCCAGCGTACAACTTGGGCAATCGTTGGACCTTCACTTCGTACGGGAGTACGGGCTCACGGGGCACGCCAATCCGCCTACGCTGGAGCCTTGTGCCCGATGGCACACAACTGCCAGGACCGGGCAATAACACATTGCCCAGCAACCTTTTCAGCAGTATGGATAACAAGTTTGGCGGTAATCGCGGGCTATGGCTAGCCCAGTTTCGCAACAGCTTCGCGCGCTGGCAGCAGGTAGCAGGCATAACTTACACAGAGGTCAGCGACGATGGAGCGTCCTTCCCGAACGCTCCGGGTTCCGCTACAGTTCCGCGCGGCGATGTGCGCATCGGCGCACGTAATTTGGATGGACCCAGTGGCATCTTAGCGTTCAACTACTTCCCCAACGTGGGCGATATGGTGTTAGACAGCAGTGAAAGCTGGCAAAACGCTTTTGCAAGCTACCGCTTCCTACGCAACACGGTCATGCACGAACACGGGCACGGCTTGGGACTTGGGCACGTAATCCCTGTAAACGAAACTAAGCTCATGGAGCCGTATTTGAGCCTTGCGTTTGACGGACCTCAAGACGACGACATTCGTGGGGCACATCGCCTGTACGGCGACCCCTACGAAGTGAACAATACACAAGCACAAGCAACCCCTGTAGAACTCCCTGAAGCTACCGTCACTCTCGAGTGGGCAAGCCTCGACAGAAGCGCCGATGTGGACTGGTATCGCCTAGAAGTGCCCGCGTTCCGCCGCCTTACAATCACTGCCGCGCCTATCGGCGCTACCTACCAAGTCGGCCCAGAGGGAGGCACAGCGAGCACCATCAACACTCGCGCCATTCAAAACCTAGATATGGAGCTGTGCAATAGTACTGGCACCGTGATTGCCACTGCGAACTCCAACGGCATAGGGCAATCTGAGCAGATTGCGAACTTCGTGCCTCCACCAGCGGGCGGTACATTCTTTGTGCGCGTCTTCTCTGGAACAGGCTCAGCAGACGATGTGCAACGCTATCGTCTGACTGTGCAGCAGGTCGTGCTGCCGACGGGCGACATGGACGGCAACGGCTGTGTGAACAACGCTGACCTGCTGCTGGTGCTGTTCAACTTCGGCACAAACAATCCCGCAGCAGACGGAAACGGCGATGGCGTCGTGAACAACGCCGACCTGCTGTTGGTACTGTTCAACTTCGGACAGGGATGCTAAAACAAGCAGGGGGCACTCTCTTTGCCCCCTCGCTTTTAGAGCGTTTGAAGCTTTGCCAGCTCTTGCATTCGCTCACGGGCTTTGCGCTCAATGCTGCGCCAGATGCCCCGCAACCCCATCGCCTGCTTGACTGCCTCCAGCGTCTCTTCGGCGATCGCACGCACTTTCAGCGTGCCTGTGTAGATGATTTCTTCTACCAAGCCGCGCTCTTTCGCAAACTGCTCACGTCGCTCGCGAATGGGGTCTAAAAAGGCATTCAAGGCGCGCGCCAGCTTCTCTTTCACTTCCACATCGCCCACGCGCCCCTGCCGATACCGCTCCTTGAGGTCCTCTACCTCCTCGCGGTTGGGATTGAAGATGTCGTGATAGATAAACACAGGGTTGCCTTCCACTGTGCCAGGGATGTCGGCGCGGATGCGCTTGGGGTCAGTGTACATACTGCGCACTTTTTTCTCAACGGTTTTGGGGTCATCCGAGAGGAAGATGGCGTTTCCAAGACTCTTGCTCATTTTCGCTTTGCCGTCAATGCCCACTAGGGTGGGCACATCGCTGAGCATCACTTCAGGGATAGGGAACACTTCGCCATAGAGGTAGTTGAACCGCCGTGCGATTTCGCGGGTGACCTCCACGTGCGCCTCGTTATCCTTGCCTACAGGCACTAAGTGCGCGCGCGCCATCAGAATATCCGCTGCCTGCAACACGGGATAGCCGATCAAGCCAAACGGCATCGCCTCCTCGTCGATGTTTGCGGCGCGCGCCATCTCCTTGAGACTGGGCAGGCGCAACAGGCGTGGCAGCGACACCAGCATCTCAAAAAAGAGGTTCATCTCATACACCGCATGCACCGCCGACTGCAAGTAGATAGTGGATTTGTTCGGGTCTATCCCCACGGCGAGGTAATCCAGCACCATCTCGCGAATGTTGTCGCGCATTTCCTCAATGTCTTCGCGCGTGGGGCGCGTCGTGAGCATGTGCAAGTCGGCGATGAGGAAGTAGCAGTCGTACTCATCTTGAAGTTTCACGCGGTTTTGAAGGGAGCCAACATAATGCCCCAAGTGCAGTTTGCCCGTCGGTCGGTCGCCTGTCAGTACTCGTTTGCGCTCGTTCATCGACTTGATTATACCAAGCATCGAGGGCAAAGTTGCGCCTACCCAAGGCAGTGCGCCTTAGCGGGCTACGCTCCCCCCGTGCTGCAAACTTTGCTACCGCACCGCTTGCAAACGCTTGAGAAACTTGCTAGCAGGCTCAAAGCCCGTAAGACGCAGGTCGCGTCGCTCGTTGCCTTGCGAGTCTATGAAAATCACGGTGGGTAGCCCAACCACCTCGTGGCGCTGCAGGGTCTCTTGCACAGTAGGGTCTGTGGCGCGCGTGGCATCCACTACTAAGCGCACAAAACGCTCCGATTCGCGCACCACAGCGGGGTCGGTGAAAGTGTAGCGCTTTAGCTCACCGCAGGCGATGCACCACTGAGCCGTGAAATCGATCACAACAGGCTTGCCTTGGGCTTTCGCTTGCTCTAGGCGCTGAACGCTGTACGGCTCCCACACAATCGCCACCTTGGGGCGCGTGAGGGAGTAAGCGTTGTAGCCCATCCACAGCGCCAGCACCACGCCCAACGCTTGCTTGAAGCGCAGCACCCGCGGCTGCGTGAACGCTTTGCGTTCCGCTAACAAAAAGTACAGCGCTGCCAGCCCTAAGAAAGCCACCCACGCCCAGCTTTGCCAGTCAGCAGGCATCAGCGTGTTCGCAAAGTAAAGCGCCACTGCCAGCAATAACACGCCGAACACGCGCTCAACTAGCACTGTCCACTCACCTGAACGCGGTAGGCGGCTTTGCAGCCGCTCATAGAACAGTCCCAGCACGAAGTATGGTGCCCCCAACCCCAAGCCAAGCAACAGAAACACCAAAAACCCAACCCATGGGTTAGCTAACGCAGCAACGATAGAGATGAGCGCCACAATCACAGGTCCTATACAGGGCGCCGCCGCAACGCCTGCTAACATGCCCATCAAAATTGCGCCAATCCATCCCTGACGCGCACCCACATAACGCATCAGCGCAGGGGGTACCTGAAACTTGTACACATCAAACAGCGAAAGAGCAAACAGCACAATCAGCACCGCTAGCGTGCCCACCACCCACGGGTTTTGCAACTGGAAACCGAATGCCTTGCCCGCCACCGCCGCAACTGTGCCCAACCCTGCGTACATTGACGCCATACTCAACGCATACAGGGCAGTGAGCGTAATGCGTCGGCGCACCTGCCCCTGCGCCTGCATACTGAAAAACCCCAGCGTTATCGGAATCAGGGGCAACACACAGGGCGTGAGGTTCAGCGAAAGCCCCCCTAAAAACAACACGACCGCAAACAGCACCCAGCGCCGCGAGCGAAACGTGTCTTCCACCCATTGCTCCAAAAGGCTACGCGACTGATACTCTGTCAGCCCTCCCCTCTCGTCGGTCTTCGATTGAGACGCACCTTTGAGAGCTTGCTCGTATCTGGGATTGACAGCCCCCTCTTTGTCGCTGATGGGGATTTTGATTTCAATCCGCAAAATGCGTGGCGGGTAGCAGTTTCTGTCGTCGCAGGCTTGGTAGCGCAGCGTGGCTTTCACAACGAGCGTGCCTTTAGGCACGCGCTTGTCTAAAAGGATTTGGAACTTGATGGGCACATCGCCCTCGTAAACCTTGAGGGGCTTGCCCTGAGAAAACTCATACGCCTTCTCAAGTGGCTTGGGATACTCGATTTTGCCTACCTTGTAGCCCTTGCTCGCCTCGATTTTCAGCTCTGTGGGAATAAGGTAGTCCTCTGAAGGGGGGTTCGCATTCACATGGTAGGGCTTTTCGACCTTGAGCAACACGATGCCATTGACTGGCGAGCCAGGCGCGTAGGCAGTGCGCTGCAGGATGACTTCGGTTTGGAACTTGATTTGCAAAAGTTGCGCGTGGGCTACGCCTAAAAACACTGCCCCAGCAATCCATGCCAGCTGCCAACGCTTCATGCCCTGAAGGATACCCAACCAGAGCAAACGATCCACTGCCTTCTTGCTTGCGTAGGTAGAATATACAGCGTGATGAGACGCTTGTTAGCACTAAGCCTTAGTGTACTGCTCGTAAGCGCGTGGGCAGACCGCCCGCTATGGATGGCGCGCGCCGAAACAATCACCCCGCTGGAGTTGCAAGCGCATTTGGAGTTTATCGCCTCGAATGAACTGGAAGGGCGCAATACCCCCTCGCGTGGGCTGAACATCGCAGGATTGTATATCGTGTCGCACCTCAAGCGATGGGGGGTGAAACCCGCAGGCGAAAACGGCACCTACTTCCAAGCATTGCGGTATCGGATAGAGAGCCTCGACCCGCGCGAGACGCGCATCCAAGTTGGCGAACGCGCCTTCGAGCTTGGGCGCGATTTCGTGGCACGCCCCGTGGCTTTGGAGACGACCGCCCCGTTAGTGTATGTGGGCAACGGCTGGTCAAACCCCGCGCAGGGGATTGACCCCTACGCAGGGTTGGATGTGCGCGGCAAAGTGCTGGTAGTGCAAACGGGCTACCCACGCGAGGTCTCAGAGCATGGGTTTGAACGAGCCGAAGCGCTTGGCTGGCGTAGCCCTGAGCAAAACGCCCTCGAAAAAGGCGCAGTCGCTATCATTCGGATCGACCCTATCGACATGGAACGCTTAGAGCGCCTCGTGCGCGCGTGGAGCACGCGCCGCAGCGTTGAGGGGCTTGAGACATCTAGCCGTGTGCCCCTTATCGTCGCTTCGCGGAGCTTGCTGGAAGCGATCTTCGCTGGCGAGCCTATTAGCGCAGCAGAGCTGATTCAGCGCGCCGAGCGCAACGAACCTGCCCCCGCCTTCGCGCTAAACCCTCAAAAGCGAATCCGCATCACGCTGAAGGCGCAAACACGCATCGAAGTTGCCTACAACATCATCGGTCTGATTGAAGGGGCAGACCCCACCCTCAAAGACGAGTATGTGTCGATTGGAGCGCATTTAGACCACATCGGAGCTTTTCAGGAGCGCGACGGCACTGTGCGCATTTACAACGGCGCCGACGACAACGGTTCTGGTTGCGTGGCCCTATTAGAGATGGCTGAGGCGTTTGCTACAGGTCCGCGCCCGCGCCGCTCTGTACTGTTGCTTTGGTACGCTGGTGAAGAGCAGGGGCTACTCGGCTCGCGCCTGTTCGTGCAACAACCAACCGTACCCTTGGAGAACATCATCGTGAACATCAACTTGGATATGGTAGGGCGCAGCCGCAAGCCCAACGATGCAGACCCACGCAATCGCTACCTGTCGGCTCCAAACGAGGTGTATGTAATCGGACCCAATATCGCCAGCCCCGACATCGGCAAACTGCTGGAGCGCGTCAACCAGCAGTACCTCCAACTGCGCTTGAACCCGATGTACGACTCTGTCAATCACCCTGAGCAACTCTTTTTCCGAAGCGACCAGTACAGCTTCGTGAGCGTGGGAATCCCTGCGGTGTTCTTCTTCACAGGGCTGCATGCAGACTACCACCAGCCCACAGACACGGTAGAAAAGATCGACTTTGAGAAACTCACACAGGTAGCGCGCACGGCGTTCGGCTTGGCGTGGGCACTTGCGGATGCTCCAGAACGCCCTGAGCGCGTTGACCTAAACAACTTGCCCATTCGACGGCGATGAAACCCTCTTCTGAAGCATTAGCGCAAGCAGCAGCGGCGCTGCAACAAGCCCTGCAGCGCTTGCACATTCCCTTCGACCCTGCGCATTTTCAGTGGGAAGGCATCCTGCCCGTGGAGTACAAGGAGCATGCGGGAGACGCTCCCGGGATGGGCTGGCGCGGGGTCAAGCGCTACAGCCTTGGACGCCCGCCACTTATAGAGGCACGGTTTGCCTTGCGCTACTTTGAGATAGAGCCAGGCGGCTACTCAAGCCTTGAGAAGCACGCCTATGTGCATCTGGTAGTGGTGTTGCGCGGGCGTGGGCGCGCATTGGTGGGCATGCGCGTGTTTGAACTCAAGCCCTACGATGTGCTCTATGTGCCTCCCTACACGCCCCACCGCTGGATAAACCCCTACGACGAGCCGTTTGGGTTCCTGTGCCCTGCCGATGCGGAGCGCGACTCGCCACAGCCCCTCTCCGAAGCGGAATGGGTGATGCTCAAAAGCAACCCTGAGACGGCGCCGTATGTATTTTAGGGGTTGAGTCGCAAGGGTTGTTCGCCCTTGCGGAGCCAACCGCGCTGACGCGCAAGCGACTCACGCCCTAAGTCGGTACGAGCGCGTTCCAGCTGCGCTCGCAGTGTCTGCTCCTGCTGACGCAGTGCCTCTAGCTCGCGTTGGAGCTGGTGGGTTTCCGCGCGCGTTTGGCGCCATTGGTCAAGTAGACGCACCGTGCGAGGCGTGGTGTGAACGGTTAGCCAGATCGCAAACAGCCACAGCACGACGCTCCAAGTGCGGTACGACCTCCCTGTACGCGCCATCTCTCCGCTCCGTTTGGCTATAAAGTCTACCACAAGCTGTGGCAAATTCCTGCTAATTTACAACCCCTTGTGGGCAAAGGATTGGGATCAGTTCGGGGGTGAGCCGAAGCCACCCCCACCTGTTGCCTACAACTCACCGATGAGCAACGCGGGTAGGTTGTTGGATTTGAGCAACTCGCTAAGCTGCGGTGCGCTTTGCGTGAGGTAGGCGCGTATCTCGCCGTAGACGCTCTCGAACTCCGCTTTGACCTCGTTGAAGTACGCCACTTGCGCCAGCGTCGGTCCCGTGTCGCTGCTCATTTGGTTGTAGACGCTGTTGAGCCGACCGCGCAGGCGTGGGCTGCGGGCATATGCCAGCCCCGTGGCGGGGTTATCCACCCTCGCCTTGAGGTTGGCTATCTGTTTGAGGTGCTCGCTGATGGCTTTGTCTACCGCCTCAGGCAGCTTGATGTTTTGCTGACGGGCGGCTTGGCGCAAGTTGGTGAGCTGATCTTCCACGCTGGTAAGCACCTGCATCGCGCGGTTGAGTTGGCGAATCATCCCCAGCGTTTCTATCGCGAACTGATAGCCTGCCTTGAGGTTAGTGAGATAAGGCTCTAAAGCAGGCTCCACCTTCACAGTGAGAGGTTGCTCGGTTTCGTAGTCGCCCACAATGAGCTTCACGCGATAGGTGCCAGGCAGCACTTGGGGTCCCAAGGGGCCGCGAGGTGGCTGGTCGCGTCGGGTACGCTCGGTTTCACGCGGGGGTTCTTCTTCGTCTTCGGGAGCTTCGCCGCGCGAGCGCAAGTCCCACACCACGCGGTGGATGCCCGGCTCTTGAGGCACGCGGCTAAGCTCGCGTAGCAGATTGCCCTGCGAGTCGAGGATTTGGATACGCACGCGCCCCTGCTTGGGCTTCTCTTTGAGGTAGAAGGTGATCATCGCGCCGTAGGGTGGGTTTGGCGCAACGATTGGGCGGTCGCCACGCCCGTAGCGCGTCATGCGCGTAGCATAACGCCACGCCGTTGGCGGGGTGAATAAGTGTGCAGGCTTCTCCAGCACCTGTGGGCTAATCTCTTGCAAGGGTGTGATGTCATCCAGCACGTAGATGCTGCGCCCGTGCGTGCCGATGATAAGGTCGTTCATCAGGGGATGCACCAGAAGGTCGTGTACAGGCACAGGAGGCAGATTGGGCATCCGCTGCCACTTACGTCCGCCGTCAAACGATACATACAGCCCGCGCTCGGTGCCCGCGTACAGCAGGTTCGGGTTGCGTGGGTCTTCGCGTATGACGAAGATATACGCCTCGTCGGGTAGCCCGTTGGTCAGCGACTGCCAAGTCTTGCCGCCGTCGGTGGTTTTGTAAAGATAGGGCTTGTAATCGTTGAGCATATGGCGGTCAAAGGCGACATAGGCAACGTTGGGGCTAGTGCGCGAGGGTTCTATGTGCGATACGGGTGAGTTTGGGGGCAGGTCGGGCACATTCCGCGTCAGTTCAATCCAAGTGGCGCCGTCATCAGGGCTTTTCCAGAGGCGTCCGTCATCCGTGCCTACCCACAACAGCCCCTTTCGCACGGGCGACTCGGCAAGGCTGATAATCGTGCAGTGATACTCAGCAGTGGTGTTTTCCACCCACACTGGTCCGCCCGCATCTTTTTGCTTTTCAGGGTCGTCAGTGGTTAGGTCAGGGCTGATAACGCTCCACGTTGTACCGAAGTCGGTGGATTTGAACACCACATTCCCGCCCACATACAGCGTGTCGGGATTGTGCGGCGAGGCGATGATTGGTGTGTTCCAGTTGAAGCGGTACTTGAGTTCGCGGGCGGGTCCGCCATCGGCACGACGCGCTTGGGGGCTGATGTTCTGCTGAATACCTGTTGCCAAATCTGTGCGCAAAATGTTGCCTCCCTGCGACTCGCTGATGATGAGATTCGGATTGCGCGGGTGGATGATGCAGAAGAAGCCGTCGCCGAAGCTGACCATCCGCCAGTGTTCGTTGACGATCCCGCCCTCTTTGGTGCGTGCCCAGCCGATCCAACTGCCGTTATCTTGCAGCCCACCCGCCACTTGGTAGAACGGGGCTTCACAACTGCAGCAGATTTGATAGAACTGCCCCAGCGGAAGGTTGCTAATCACATCCCATGTTTGCCCGCGGTCCAGCGAGAATGCCAGCCCCCCGTCGTTGCCGTTCCAGAGGATGTTGGGGTTAGTGGGGTCAATCCACAGCGCGTGGTGGTCTACATGCACGCGGCTGGCAATCTGCTGCGAGGTGCGTCCGCCATCAATGGATACGCGCAACTGCGTCGCCAAGAAATAGAGCCGATTTTCATCGCGGGGGCAGACGCGCATGTCTGCGTAGTAGAACCCGCGCGAGACGATGCGTGTGTCATCCGAGACGCGCTGAAAGCTTTCCCCACGGTTGTCGGAGCGGAACAGCGTGCCCTCGTTAGACTCGGCAATCACATACACCACGTTCGGGTTGCTGGGCGCGACTTTGACGCCGATGCGCCCCATTAGCTTGGGCAACCCGTTCGTGAGCTTGCGCCATGTGCGCCCGCCGTCTGTGGACTTGAACACGCCCCCTTGCTCACTGCCACTGGTGTGCGTCCATGGCTTGCGCTCAAAGCGCCACATGCCTGCATAAAGGATGTTGGGGTTGCTGGGGTCAATATCCAAGTCCGACGCGCCGTGATGCTCGTCAATGTAAAGCACTTTCTGCCAGGTTTTGCCCCCGTCGGTGGTCATGAACACGCCGCGCTCGGGGTTAGGACCAAACGCCGAGCCGACGGCAGCCACCCAGACCGTGTTGGAGTCGCGCGGGTGGATGATGATTCGGCTAATCTGGCGGGTTTCGCGCAAGCCCATGTATTGCCAAGTCTTGCCACCGTCGGTGGACTTATACACGCCGCAGCCAATGGAGATGCTGTTGCGCGTGTTCGCCTCGCCCGTGCCAACCCAGATGATGTCGGGGTTTTGGGGGTCAATCGCAATATCGCCAATCGTGGTGGTCTCTTGTTCGTCAAATAGGGGCGTCCAAGTGATGCCCCAGTTGGTGGTCTTCCACAGTCCGCCTGTGGCAGTGCCTACGTAGACCGTGCCAGGGTTGCCAGGGATGCCTTCTACATCGGTGATACGCCCGCCCATGTTGGCGGGTCCAATGTTGCGTGGGCGTAGGTTCTTGAACAGCTCTACTGAGATATCCGACTGGTCAGTAAACGCGCTGGCGCAAACGCACGCAATCAACGCAGCGACCAATAGGCGAGCCGTTCGCAACATATGCAGCAAGTTCTAAGCAGGCGCGCGTATTCCTGCAAGTTTCGTGAAAGCCATCAGAAGGGAAATCTGCACCCTGAGCGCAGCGAGGAGTCTTGGATTCCTCGCCTTCGGCTCGGAATGACAGGGATGAGCGCAACCTCAGTCGTAGTTATCGGCAAAGAGCTGCCTTACCCTCTTGACAGATCCGCGTTGCAGATAGGGTATAATTTCGTGCGCAAGCGCGGGTGGTGGAATTGGTAGACACGCATGGTTGAGGGCCATGTGGGGTATCCCGTGTGGGTTCGAGTCCCACCCCGCGCACCAGTGAAACCTCACGGGCGGTTAGCTCAGTGGTAGAGCGCTTCGTTCACACCGAAGAGGTCGTTGGTTCGAATCCAACACCGCCCACCATTTTTTATTGCGCCTTGCCCCCCATCCAGCCCCTCAGCGCGGCGTGTACTGGCATCTGCAAGTAATCAGGTATCATGCGCTCCAGAGGCGGCACGCATGCACCGTAGAGGGGGACAGCATGATACGAGAGAAGCTCAGCCAACTGACGCATTGGTGGAATGTCGTAAAAGAACTGTCGCCAAAGCAGGTAGAACGCGAGCTGCTTACGCCGTTTCGGATTGCGCTCGTAGGGCAGCCTGACCGTGTGGAGGCAGTGTGGCGCGTGCTTACCGCGGGGGCAGGCCCGTCGCAACTGCAGACCGCCTCGGAGTATGTCGAGCGGTTCAACGCGCCCGTGTCGGAAGAGTTTGACTTCGTATTAGGGTGCGACGCCCTTGAAGTGCCCCAAGACGCGATTGAGGCAATCGTCGACCACTTCCAGCGGCACGAGTTTCCGCTGGTTGCACTGGCACGGGTGTTGCCGGGCACGCGCGATTTAGTGGTGAACCGCATCATCGAGGATGTAGCAACCTTGAACGCGGGGTTGGCGATGATGTCTGCCTTGCCTTCGGTATTCCCCTTGCTGGGGCTACTGGCGCCGCCCGCTGCAGTTGCCGATATGGTGCTTTTGACCAAGAATCAGCTGCTGATGGTGCTGCGCGTGGCGGCAGCTTTTGGCAAGTCGCCCGATTGGAAGCAGCGGTTGCCTGAGATTGCAAGCGTGCTGGGCGCGGCATTTGGCTGGCGAGCCTTAGCGCGCCAGCTGGCGGGCATAGTGCCCGGTGGCGTCGGCGTGGTGGCGAAGGGGATGATTGCCTACGCAGGCACGCTCACAGTAGGGCGTGCTGCCGCATGGTATTATGCCACAGGCAAGTCGCCCAGCCAAGCCGAGCGCGAACGCCTCTACCGCCAAGCGTGGGAGGAAGCACGCGAAAAAAGCCAACAGTGGCACCAACCGTAGGCTGCCCGAGGCACGGAGGCAGGTGAAAGGAGGCACCATCGTTGCTGTGGTTGCATAGCAAGGGAGGGATCGCAACCCACTCCGTGCGCTTGCCCAACGGTCTGCACCTAATCGTGGAGCCTGTTGCGGAAGCGCCCGTTGTGGCAGTGGAGGTGTGGGTGCGCGCAGGCACAGCCAACGAGACGCCTGCCACCTCGGGAATCGCTCACCTGCTGGAGCATCTCGTGTTTCGCGGGGCAGTGGGCATGCCCCCAAATGCCTTAGATGAGACCTTTGAACAAGCAGGGGGCATTCTGGACGCCTTCACCGAGCGGGATTGGACGCGCTACTGCGCCAGCGTGTTGCCCAACCGCTGGCAAGCGCCCCTGCAGGTGCTATTGCGCTCACTGCTTAGCCCCGCTTTGCCCGCTCAAGCACTGGAGCAAGAGCGCCAGATCATTCTGCTCGACGAATATGCGTTGCATCGCGCCGACCCAATCCGAAAGGCGCGGTATGCCCTGTTCGAGCAGGCGTTCAAGGGGCATCCCTACAGCCTCCCGCTGCTGGGCGACCCAGAAGTAGTGCGACGGCTAGACAGAGCCGCCTTGCACCGTTTCCACGCCACCCACTACCGCCCAGAACGGATGACAGTAGTTGTAGTGGGGGCTGTGTCACCGCAGGAGGTGCGTCAAGTCGTAGAGCATGCCGTGCGCCAAAGTGGGGCTACTGTTCGCGAGCCAGCTCAGCCCGACTCGTCGCCACCTTTGCTTCCAACTCTGCAGCAAAGCCAGCCGACGATAGTGGAGCAGGGAGAATGCCTCGCTATTGGGCTACCTGTGCCTCCCACGCGCGAGTTGGAAGGGTGGGCGGCGGCAGAATGGCTGCGCGTGGTGTTGGCGGAACCCTATCGCGGTTTGCTCTATGGGGGCGAGCCAGTGCCGTTCGGCAGGCTGCATAGCGAGTACCTGCCGCGCCTTTATGGGAGCCTGATCGCGCTATTCGCCTTGCCCCCTGTGGAGCCAGTGAAGGAGTGGCAGGCGCAGCTGCAAGCGCGTTTGCGCGCTGTGCTGCACCAAATTGCCGAAGGCAAGGCACGCGATGCACTGGAGCAGGCACGCACACTCGTGCTGACACGCCATATGGCAACAACACGCCAGCTGCTGGAACGCGCTCGATGGTACGGGCTATGCGCCACGCTTCGCCTTGAACCCGCCCCTGAGCGGTATGCTTCCGTGCTGGACCAGCTGCCTGTAGAGTACCTAGAGGCGTTCGTCGCAGGTTTGCTGGGCAATACGCGTCAAGCGCCTGCAAGCGCGTTTGGGCACATCCCCGCTACCCCAACCCTTGCTCGCAACGGCAGCGGATATCCCCTGCATGCGACACGCCAGCGATTGGCAAACAACCTGCGCGTGGTTGCCGTCTCCGCACTGAGCGCAGAAGCCGTGTTCCTGCAGGTAGCGGTTGGGCATCCGCCCAACGCTGATGTGGCTGCGGGCGAGCTAACGGCGCGGATGCTCTTTGGCGCCACGCATAACGAAACCGAGCGCACCTTAGCTGCGCGAATTGCTCGCTCAGGGGGCACTTTGCAGGTGCGTTGGGCGCCCGCGGGCGCGCTGGTCTCGGCAGTGGTGCGCCCTGATTCGGTAGTGAGCGTGCTGTCGCTGCTGAAAGAAGCGCTGTTTCGCGCTGAGTTCAGTGAACCTGCGCGCCAGCGTGCCCTCCGCCACGCACTCTACGACCGTCGCTACGCCCTCACTAGCTGCGACGGGCACATGGGGGTGCATCTCACAGGGCTATACGCTGACTCGAGCGCGCTGGAGCGCACCTCGCTGGAAGCAATAAGAGCCTACTACCGCAGCTACTATCGCCCCGAAAACGCGGTGATTGTGGCGGTGGGCGCCATGCGCCCCGAAACGCTCACAGAGTATGTGCGCGTGGTGTTCGGCAGCGCGTGGGAGCGAGCCGTTGCGCAGCGTACTGCCGAGGCGCCTGTAGCCGAGTACCTCTGCCGAAGGGCTACAGCAGTGGCAGGCGTTGCCTACGCAGGATATGTGTGGGAGATGCCCGTCGCGCAGGCAACGGATTACTATGCTCTGCTGGCGTGGCAAGCGGTTTTAGGCGAGGGCAAGCGGGCGCGATTGTTTGTGCATGCACGGGAGTACCGAGGAAGGGGCTACACCGTGTGCGTAGCTACGGAACTGCGCCGAGGCAGTGCAGTGGGCTGGGCAGGGGTTCAAGCAGGCGATATCAATGGCGCTGCAGCGGGTGCGGCGGAGGTCTTTACCTCGCCTGTGCTGCCCGCCGAACTTGAGCGTGCAAAGGCGTTGCTACAGGGCGAGTGGGCACGCCTACACTTGGATTTCGCGGCGCTGAGCGCTGCATTAGCGTGGGCGGAACTGAGTGGGCTGGGCTACGAGAGCGTGTTAAACGCGCCTGACTACTTGCGCACGCTTACACCAGAGATCGTTGACCGTTACCGAGAGCGCCTGTGGCAAGCTTCGAGTGTACAATTGCGATGATGCGCTTCGACCCGAATCTCGACGCTTATCGCGAGTTGGGGGTGCCCCCAGATGCCTCGATGGAGGCGATTCGGCAAGCGTATTTGGCGTTGGCACGCCGATACCATCCCGACCGCGCCCCCAAAGGACGCGAGGCAGAATACGAGGAGCGGATGAAGCGCATCAACCAAGCGTATGAGATGCTCAAGAACCCCGACACGCGCCAGCTCTACGACCGTCTGCGTGCCCCAACAGGGCAGAACGGTACCCTGCGCCAAGGAATAGCAGGCGCGACTCCCTACACGCAGCGCAACGATCCGTACCTCCACATTCGGGCGGGCTACCAGCAGCGATGGTCTCGGGTGCGCCTGTCAACATTGGGGCTGCCGCCATGGGCGCGTGCAGTGGCAGGGCTATGCGCAGGCGCAGGGTTAGTTGTGGGCTTTGTGCTGGGCTTGCCATTCGGGATTATCGGCTGCCTACCTGGCGCGCTGGTGGGCGTAGTGGCGGGGATGGTGGTGGGGTTATTAGCGGTGTACTTGTGCGCGCTGGGGTTACCGACTGCGCTATCCGCAACTGCGGGCTGGTGGCTGGCAGAGACACCAGGGATGTGGATCGGCGGCACCGTGGGGTTGGCGCTAGGTGTGCTTTGGGCATACCGCCTCTGGCAACGAATGCAACGCTATGCCCGCACGGCAAGGCGAGCACCAAGGCAGGAGGCAAGAGGCTTCACCATACGTGTGTGAGCCGTGGGCTACTGCTTGTACGCCACGATACGAAAGCTTGGCGCCCAGCGTACCGAAAGAGGCGTCATCGCCTGCAGCACGGCATTTGCTATGCGAACCAGCGGATTGCCCCCCGCACCACCAAAGTAGGCGTAAGCCCGCGCCCGAAAGCCGAACCGCTGCAGCTCCTGCGCCAACCGCAAAGGATGGAACAGACGCTCAATAACCGCCCCCGAATAGGGGTTCACAGGGCACTGCGTTCCGTCAAAGATAGACTGAGGCAACTCGCCCGTGCGCAGATAATGAGCAACCGCTTGGAGGATCGCCTCCTTGGTCATCCCGCTGGTGCGTTCAGCTAACTGGCGCACGACGCTCTGTTCTAAATCAGGGTACGTTTGCCGAATAATCTCCGCACGCATCTCCACATAGGGGCGCTCTATGCAATGGGCACCAATAGTGCCTGGCGGTCCCTGCTCAAAGCGGCGCCACACCTCGCGCGTAAAGCGCACCAAGCGCGGGTTCGCCCCATTATTGCCATCCGCGATAATCAGCACCCCACCAGGGCGCAGCCATTGGTATGCCTTCTTGAAAAACAGCTCCACATCGGGATAGTGGGAGATTGCCTCGTTCGACAAGACCATATCAAACGACTCTGGCTCGAAGGTCGCCTTTTCCAAACCGATAGGGTACCCCTGAAGGGTTGTCTGGAGGCAAAAGTCTTGGATGATTTGGCGAAAGGTGTTCAGCCGGTCTTCGTAGGGGTCGATCCCAATGCCCTCGCGGATGCCCATAAAGTGCAAAATGGTGAGTTGTAGCCCGTACC
This sequence comes from Fimbriimonadales bacterium, assembly GCA_025061985.1. Lineage (GTDB taxonomy): Bacteria > Armatimonadota > Fimbriimonadia > Fimbriimonadales > GBS-DC > GBS-DC. Next base: position 68,653 of record JANXAW010000030.1, on the reverse strand, counting down.
CACAGCCCGCGTCCAGCACACGCGCGCCTTCGGGGTCAAACCGCGCCAAGCGACAAAGGTCGTACACATAGCGGGTTTCCTGGATGCGCCCACGCGAGTGCGTAAGCTGAGGGTAATAGTGCCACAGCTCCTCGGAATACCGCCCCTTGTTCTCAGGGCGCATCACCTGCGCATATAGGGCGTCCACCGCTTGGCTTACAGTGCGAAACGCTCGCACGGGCTCGATTCTACCTGCGAGGGTTTTAGCCTTGAAGCACCTGCAGGTACTGCTCCGCTACGTGGTTTTCCTCAAATTGCTGGAGCCAGCTCTTAGGGGCTATTGGCACTTTGCCTTCAAGGGCGTGCGCAATCGCTTGCGCTAAGGCATCCGCATCGCCTACGGGCACTAACGCGCCGTACTTGCCGTCATCCAAGATTTCGCGCGGTCCGCTGGGGCAATCGGTTGCAACTACAGGGGCACCGCACGCCATTGCTTGAATCAGAGCATTCGGCAGCCCCTCATAGCGCGAGGAGAGCACAAACACAGCCGCGCGTCGCATGTAGCGATACGGATTTGGCTCGTAGCCGGGCATCTGCACGAACTCGGCAATCCCCAACTGTTGCGCTAGTTGCTCTAACTCTGCGCGTTGTTCGCCCTCGCCCAAGATAAGCAGGCGAGCGTTGTGCGTTGCGCGTACCTTCGCGAAGGCTCGGAGCAAGGTGGGATAGTCCTTCTGAGGGGTTAGCCGCCCGACTGCAAGCACTACAGGAGGCGCACCTGCTTCAAACCACGGGTGTTCCACGGGCGCCTCGGAGGCTTGGAGCATCGCCTCGGTGATTGTGGGGTTGTAGATACACACCACGCGCGAGGCGGGCAAGCGCGTTAGGCGCAGCAGATCGCTCTGCACGCCCTTGGAGACCGCTACCACCAGCGTTGCATACCGATACAAACGCGCAATCATCGCAGGCACAAGGCGATCTTTGAGCAGGCGCGCATTGCCAAACTCATAAGAAGGGGTGTTCGCCTCACGCACCACCACGCGACACGGCACGCCTGCAAGGCGTCTGGCAACAATTGCGCAAAGATTGGGCTGGCTGAGCGTGCTTAGCAACGCATCAGGGCGTGCTTGGCGCAGCCAACGCGCTAATGGCACCATCGTGCGCAGCGTGCGATAAGTTCGCAGGTCTACAATCTCCACGGCGGGATGGAGTTCTTTGCGCAGAACGCCCTCGGGCTTCATCAGCACCATAAACACAGTATGCCCACGCCGCACAAACTGGTTCGCTAAGGTCACAAAGGTGCGCTCCGCGCCTCCAGCTTCCAAACTAACGGTAAACAGGCCGATGCGCATCCGCCACGGATTATACCGACGGGTTTCTCACTGCGCGAGGAGCCTCGCGGAGGGGGTTCGCAAAATACTTGTCGCTTGCCCTATAAGGCGAGGCAACGCGACATGCGCCTCCTTCAGCCCTCGGCACTGTGCAGCGGCGAGCAACCCCAGAGAAGGTAGCAGCATCGATTATAATAAACGTTGCAGGGTAATCAAGAGCAACTGCAGAGGGTGGTGAACCTATGAACGATGTGGCGTTGCTGATTGTGGATGTGCAAAACGACTTTTGCCCAGGTGGGGCGTTGGCGGTAGCGGAAGGCGATCAAGTGATCCCTCCGCTGAATGAGGCAGCGGCGACAATTGCGCAGCGCGGGGGCGCGGTTTTTGCCTCACGCGACTGGCATCCGCGCCAAACAAAGCACTTCGCTGAGTTTGGGGGCAAGTGGCCCGTCCACTGTGTGCAGGGCACCGAAGGAGCGGCGTTCCATCCAGACCTCCGGCTGCCTGAGGGCACCGTCATCATCTCCAAAGGCACAGGCACAGAGGATGACGGCTACTCTGCGTTCGAGGGGCACACGGAGGACGGCAAAACGCTGGATGAGGCACTACGAGCGCGCGGCATCAAGCGACTGCTGGTGGGCGGGTTAGCCACTGACTATTGCGTGCGCGCCTCGGTGCTGGACGCGCTGCGGCACGGCTACGAGGTGATTGTGCTCACCGATGCCATTCGGGGCGTGAACCTTCAGCCCGACGATAGCGCTCGCGCCTTACAAGAGATGCAGAACGCTGGTGCGCGCTTGATGTCCACCGCCGAGGCACTGCAGCAGCTTGGCTAAGCCTTATGGCACAACAATCAGCCCACTGCCTGCAGCGCCACGCAACACCTGCTGCACGAAGGCTGGCTCAGGTAGCGCCCCCTCGAAGCTGTGGCGGTCGTTGATCACCACCTTGGGCACTGCCATCACGCCGTACTGGTTTGCCAACTCTGGAAATTCCTCACTGCTAATGCCCTCGGCAGTGACGAGGTCGCTTGCAAGCGCAAGCTTGTGCGCCAAGCGCACCGCCGCAGGGCAATACGGGCAAGTATAGGTCACAAACACGCGAATGTGCACAGGTTTACGCAAATTCGCCAACATCAAGCGTGTATCGGGCGATAGCCCCGGATTGCCTGTGCCAACATCTTCAATCGCGCCGACCAGCGAAGCAAACTCAAAGCCTGCGGGCACGCCCAGATAGCGAATGCCGTAGTCTTTTTCCTCCGTACGCACCACAATCGCAGGGGCAAGCGTGATGTTGTAGGCTTGCGCCACTGCGGGCTCCGCCTCCAGGCTATGCTGCTCTACGGTAATCTTGCCCGCGCTAACCTCTGCTAACTCCTGTGCCATTTGCGACAGCAGCTCGCTGGTCTCTGGCTGCTTGCTTGTGGTAAAAACGACCAGCTTCACAGGATGCTGAAGCTTCTCAAAACGCTGCCTAAGAGTCCGCCGATCCTTCTCCTGAATGAGCTTCATTTCTACCTCCACCTGTCAGTTTCCACTCTGATAGAGTACCTAAGTGGGGGATTCGATTCAATCGCTTAGGCGCGCTCGGATAGTATGCAGCAATTCTATCATCATCGGCATCGTGAGCAGTTTGGTGTAGGTGTTGCGCGCGCTGGGGTGATAACTCGCGGCAAGGAACATGCCGTTACGCAGTTCGTAGAACGCGCCGTGCCTGAAAGTGGGGCGCACTGCTGCAGGCAGGAGTTGCTCGTGGCGCGCCAAGCGCACGCACGCCTCAAACGCGAGTTGACCCAACGCCAACATGCCACGCAAGTTGGGCATCAGGCGATAGGTCTGCAGAAGGTAGGGGAAGCAGTTCGCCTGTTCTTCGCGGGTGGGCTTGTTTTGGGGTGGCGCGCAGTGAACAGTAGCTGTAAGCGCCACATCGTAAAGCGTTAGCCCGTCGTCGCGATGCGTTGAGGTGGGCTGGTTGCAGAAGCCTGCGCGGTAGAGCGCCTCAAACAGAAAGTCGCCAGAGGCGTCGCCGGTGAAGATTCGCCCTGTGCGGTTGCCCCCATGGGCAGCGGGCGCAAGCCCTACAATCAGCAGGCGAGCATCTGGCGAGCCAAAGTTGGGCACGGGCTTGCCCCAGTACTCCCACGCGCGAAAGGCGGCACGCTTTGTTTGTGCAACCTGTTCGCGGTAGGCAACCAAGCGGGGGCAACAGGCACACGCAATCAGCTGCTGATTGAGCGCATCCCACTCAGCTTGAATATCACTCGGAGGAGGTAGTGCCATCGCCAGACTGCACAACAGCGTGTTCGGGCAAACTTACGATGTGAATCGTGACCATCCCCTTCGCCAATTTGAGGCTGGTCTCGATTGCCTCTGCAAGGCGCGACTGCACCCCCTCGCGCACTACGATACGATCCACCACGATCTCTATCGTGTGTTGCTTGTAGCGATCTAGTGGGGGTACTTCGGTGACCTCGTAGACCACGCCATCTACGCGCACGCGCACAAACCCCATCTTTTGGGCTTCGCTGAAAATGTGGCGGTACTCGCCTTTGCGCCCGCGCACGACGGGCGCGAGCACCTGAATGCGCGTGCCCTCAGGGAGTCGCATCACGGTGTCCACGATACTGTCTACTGTTTGGCGGGCAATCGGTTTGCCGCACTGGGGGCAGTGGGGGCGCCCTATTCGCGCAAACAGCAAGCGCAGGTAGTCGTAAATCTCCGTAACGGTGCCAACCGTACTGCGAGGGTTGTGGCTGGTAGACTTTTGGTCAATGGAGATGGCGGGCGACAGCCCCTCAATGTAGTCCACATCGGGCTTATCCATCACGCCCAAGAACTGGCGGGCGTAGGAGGAGAGGCTTTCCACATAGCGGCGTTGACCCTCAGCATAGAGCGTGTCGAAAGCCAGGGTGGATTTCCCTGACCCCGACACGCCCGTAATCACCACTAACTTGTCGCGCGGGATTTCCACATAGAGGTTCTTGAGGTTGTGCTCTCGCGCGCCTGAGATGATAATCTTATCGTGCGCCATACAGACAAAATTCTACCCGCTACCTACCTGTGCTGATGATAAGTTGCGCGGTTGCTGGGTCGTAGGCGACCTCTGCGTTGAGCAGTTGGCGCAGCGCCGAGGCGGGCACAAGGGTGCGTCCACGCACGATTCGGAGTGGCACCTCGGTGGGCACAGGCGTACCGTCCACAAGGATTTGGTTCTCGCGCACACGCAACATGAGGGAGTGAGTGCCCAGCTGCGCTGAGGCAACCTTCTCCCGGTTATCCCAGTGCACTTGCGCGCCTAACTGCTCCAGCACGCGACGGATAGGCACCAGCGGAATGTCGTTTTCTACTTGGGGCGCAACGTCGAAGCTCAGCACGGTAGCGTCTAGCACAACTTCAAATTGGCTAGTGCCTGCAGGCAGGCGCGTGCCGTACTCGATGCTGAGCCACCGTGTGGGCGTAGGGGTAGCGGGTTCTGCAAACGCAACCTGCGGCATGCGGAGCTTTTGCCCGCGCATGTGCGGTTCTGCTTGGGCAAGGCGCATCGTCTGCGTGCCGAAGGTGGGGTTAGCACCTGTAGGCACGGTTTCAGGCTCTTGAGGCGCATTGGCATTGCGCGGTGTCAACGCGCTCGGCTGTGGCGGAGTAGGGGGCAAACGCATCGGCAGGTTGGGTGCGCTGCTCGGCAAGGTAGGTTGCACTGCTGTGGAAAGAGGTGCCTCGGACGGCGCATCGGCTACCAGCGCCTCGCTCCTTGGCGCAGATAGCCGCGGCGGCTCCCTACGCTGCAGTGCTGTCCCCCTGAAGGAGTAGCCCTGTTTGGGCAAAGTCAATGCGCCTGCAGGCGCAGAGTCGCCATGCCATGGCGAGGCTTCCTTGACGGCAGGGCTGGCTTCGGGCATTGGTGGCACGCTGGCGCGTGCAGAGTCGCTTAGCCGCGCCTCAGGGTGGCTCTCACGCTGCTCGCCTAAAGCGGTGGGGACAGTTTCGGCGGGCATGGTTTCAGGAGGAGCTACTTCGGCAGGCTTTGATGTGCTCTGACGCTCCGTGCGCCCCCCAGGATTGTTCACATACACGCGCAACGGAGGCGTGCGCAGGGTCTGGTTACCATCGTAGCCCCACACTTCAATGGTGTGCCAACCGTTTTGCTCGCGCGTTGTGTCCCACTGGTAGATGTAGGGTGGGTAGTTGCGCAGCCCCCGTACCTGCCCGTCAATAAAAAATGAGACATACACAGGGTTAGGGTTGTTCACGCGCACCTCTATCGGAGTAATGCCTGACACTTGTGCGCCATTGCGTGGCATCCAGATCGTCAGAGGGCTGTTCGGGTCAGGTAGGAGTTCAATGCGCGTCGTGCTTTGGCTCATCAGTCGCCCTTGCGCATCGTAAAGCTTAATCACAGCGGTATGGCTCCCTGGTGCCAGCCCTGTGCCAAGCAGGTCAAGTTGCAGCTGAGTGGTTCGCGGAGTAAGGTAGCGGCTCGCAATTACCACGCCCTCCACGACCACTTCTACCATAGCGGGCTTAGCCCCGCGAAATTGTAGTGTAAGGCGGTTCGGCTCTCGCTTTATGATTTGCAGGGGCGACTGGACGCCTCCTACTACCGCTGTTGTGGCGTTCAGCCCCAGCAGCGCCAACACACTCACAATCCGCTTGTCCATGGCTGACCTCCCTATCAGCGTAAGCGCAAAGGACTTAGTTCGGGGGCGTGCCCCTAACTCCTGCTAAATCCGCAGCCAAGTCGGGCAAAATCCAGCTCAAGCTCTTGACTTTTCGGTCGCCTATCGTCTAAACTAATCATGTTCGCAGGGGAGGTATGCGAGCCTACTTTCACGGCGCAGGCGTTGGACGAGGCAGAGGGAAAAGGGCGCGTACCCACCTTGACACTCGGGCGACGCTGCTTGCGGCCTGGTTCAATCCTACAACCAACGGAGGGACTGAGGCATGGCGATGACCGATCACCAACATAACTACGACGAGGTAACCCTGTGCACTACGCACATGGCAGACGAAGAATTAGTGTTTTACGCTAAGCAAGGCAATGAGCGCGCTACCGAGACCCTTCTCAAACGCTACCGCGGACTAGTCGAAAGCAAGGCGCGGCTGTATTTCCTTATGGGAGCAGACCATGAGGACGTCATCCAAGAAGGCTTGATTGGATTATACAAAGCCATTCGTGACTTTCGCAACGAGCGCGTTCATAAGTTCCGCCCTTTTGCCGAGCTATGCGTAACGCGCCAAATCATCTCTGCCGTAAAGGCTGCCACCCGCCAGAAACACATCCCGCTCAACGACTACATTTCGCTCTATCGCCCATTGCAAAATCACCACAACGACGAGACCGACTCTAACCTCACCGACATCTTGCCCGATCCAAATACCCTCACTCCTGAGCAGTGGATTCTGCAGCGTCGTATTCCGCTTGCCGTGATGCATATGGCTCGCGAGAAGATGAGCGAGCTGGAGCGAAAAGTTCTGGATTTTTACTTGGAAGGCATGTCATATAAGCAAATGTCGGAAATCTTGTGTCGGGGCACAAAGTGTATCGACAATGCGCTCCAGCGCGTAAAGAAGAAGCTGATCCAAGTCTACGAAGAAAACTACGGCGAATCGTCACAAAGCGGGCGACGCAAGCGGCGCCCCCGCATCATCCCAGAGCTAGACGATAACTTGGTATGAGCATTGTTATAGAGCGCACGGACGCGCTGGCGGTGGCGCGCGAGGTGCTTCAGATCGAAATCGAAGCCCTGCAGCGAGTGCTGGAGGCACTTGACGCACGTTTTGAACGGGCGGTAGAGGTTCTGTTGCGCTGTCAGGGGCGCGTGGTGCTAAGTGGGGTGGGCAAGTCGGGCGCGATTGCACGCAAACTGGCAGGTACTTTCAGCAGCACAGGCACGCCCGCTATCTTCTTACACCCTACGGAAGCTGCGCACGGCGACTTGGGCACGATTACAGAGCAGGATGTAGCGATTCTATTGTCGTTTCGGGGAGAGAGCGACGAGTTGGTGCTGCTATGTCCTGCGCTCAAGCGGCTGCGCGTATACACGATCGTAATGACGGGTCGCCCCGACTCCACCCTAGGGCGCATGGCAGATTTGGTCTTGGAAGTGCCTGTGGAGCGCGAGGCGTGCCCTCATAACTTAGCGCCTACCGCCAGCACAACGGCGATGCTGGCATTAGGCGACGCTTTGGCGATGGCAACGATGGCAGCGCGTGGCTTTACCCCGCGCGATTTCGCGCTCAATCACCCCGCAGGGGCGTTAGGGCGACGCCTGCTGCTGCGTGCGCACGATGTGATGCGCACAGGGGACAGTTTGGCGATTGTGCCCGAAAATGCCCCTCTGCGTGACGCGCTGTTTGCTATCACCAAGGCAGGCGCAGGGGCTGCATGCGTAGTCAACGAAGCGGGCGTGATGGTGGGCATAGTCACAGACGGCGACATCCGCCGCCGATTGCTGCAAGACGAGACCGCGCTCAGCCGCCCCGTGTCCGAAGCAATGACCCGCAATCCGATGGTCATTACGGGCAACCCGCTGGCGATAGAAGTGCTAGAGTGCTTCAACAGCGCGCCTCGCAAAATCGGCGACCTGCCCGTGCTGGATGAACAAGGCAAGCCCATCGGCATGGTGGTGCTCAAAGACCTGCTGCGCAGCGGAATTGTGTAGCGCACTGAAACGCTCCTCTGACTCCACCGCGCCCTACCCGCTCTGCAACATGCATTTCTAAAGCGCTCCCCCTGCAAAATCAGCACGCCCTTCGATGAATCCTTTCACCACGTTCCCGCCTCTAATTTTGGTGGGAGGTACCCAGCGATGCAAACCTACGCAGGAGTAGGTGCTGCGCCCATCAAGGCGCGTGAGACGGTTCATCATCGCGTAGTGATTATTGGTGGTGGCACGGGTGGAATCACCGTAGCGGCTCAGTTAGCACGCAAGGGCGTACGCGACATAGCGATTATCGAGCCTTCCTCAAAGCATTACTACCAGCCGTTGTGGACTTTAGTGGGCGCAGGCGTGGCGAAACCGGAGCAGAGCGTGCGCGATGAGGCACAGTTTATCCCCAAAGGCGCGCGCTGGATCCAAGACTACGCCGTAGAGATTGACCCAGACCAGCAGATCGTGTGCACTCGCAACGGCACGCGAGTGCGGTATGACTTTCTGGTTGTTGCCCCTGGGGTGGTTTCCGAGTGGAGCAAGATCCAAGGCGCAGAAGAAGCGCTTGGGCACAATAGTGTTAGCACTAACTATAGCTACGAGCTTGCTCCGAAGACTTGGGAGTTCATTCAGCAAACTAAAGAAGGCGTCGCACTATTTACGATGCCCAACAACGCCGAGCCAGGTTACACCATCAAGTGTGGGGGCGCACCCCAAAAGATTGCCTACATGGCTGCTGATTACTTCCGCATGCACAACCGCCCCGTGAAGGTGATTTACGCCACAGCTGGGAACACGATATTTACCGTACCTGAGTTCTGTAAAGTGCTGGAGGGCGTCTGCGCACGCTACAACATTGAGGTACTCACTGGACACGAGCTGGTGGCGGTAGACCCTGTTCGGAAGGTGGCTACCTTTGCCCTCAAGGACAAGCCAGGCGAGGTCCGTGAAATTGAGTTCAACATGCTCCACATTGGACCGCCGCAGCGTCCGCCTCAGTTTGTGCGCGAGTCGCCGATCGCCCATCAAGAGGGGCGGTTCGTTGGGTTTGTGAAGGTGGACATTCATACCCTGCAGAACCCCGACTATCCGAACGTGTTTGCGTTGGGCGATGCGTCAGGTTTGCCCACCTCGCGCACAGGGTCAGCTGTGCGCAAGCAAGCGCCCGTGCTCGTTCATAACCTCCTGCGCGTAATGGATGGCAAAGAGCCAGATAAGCATTATGGCGGCTACACCGCCTGCCCCATCGTAACGGGCTATGGGCGGATGGTGCTGGCAGAGTTTGACTACAGTGGCAAACCAACCCCCACCATTCCGTTCATCAACACCTGCAAGGAGCGGTTTGATATGTGGCTGCTCAAGAAGTACGGGCTGCCGTGGATGTACTGGAACTTGATGCTGCGCGGATTGGCGTAAGTGGCTTCGCGTGGGCTAAGCAAGCCCACGCCCCATCCCTGTGTGAATAGGGGTGTCCCAACGATGCGACGCATAGGGCTGTTTGTTGGCTCGGTAGTGCTGTTGGTAGGCATAAGTGTCGCCCAAAGTGCGTTTGAAACAGCGTTGCTGCAGCGAGCACGCACCGCCGCAGATGCGCTGTTTAGCCGCCTGCTGCAAAGACTTAACGCCGAGTATCAGCAAGGCGGGGCAGAGCGCGGCGTAAAGGTCTGCTCGCAAGTCGCTCAAGTGCTCACGCAGCAGGTAGGGCGCGAACATGGCGTGCAGATCCGGCGCGTCTCGCTCAAAAACCGCAACCCACGCAATGCTCCCGACGCTTGGGAGCGCCAAGTGCTCCTGCGCTGGGAACGTGGCCTACGCGAGGGTAAACCCATCACGGAAGTGGCGGAATGGCGCACTGAGCGCGGACAGCGCGTGTTTCGCTATATGCGACCTATCCGAATCATTGCGCCTGTATGCTTAGAGTGCCACGGGACGCAAATCAAGCCTGAAGTGCTGCGTCTGATTCGCGAGCGTTATCCCAACGACAAAGCGCGTGGTTACCGAATGGGCGATTTGCGGGGCGCCTTCTCTGTCAAAATCATCCCAACAGAGGTGCAGCGATGATTTTCCGCCAAATCTGCGAAGAGGGCTTGGCACAGGCATCGTACTTTTTCGGCTGCCCTGCAATGGGCGAGGCGGGCGAAGCTCCCGAAGACAAGCCCGTGATTGTCTATTGCTATGTGGATGACCGCTTTAGCCTCGCTGGTAGCGCATTGCGCACACAAGGCTTTCGCAACCTGTACAACCTCACGGGCGGTATCGCTGCACGGCAAGAGAAAGGCTTGCCTCTCACGCAGCACAACTGAATCGACCTTCCTTCCACCTCCCGCAGGGCGGGCAAGCGCCCCCCTGCGAATTTTTTTACTCTTAGCCTGCGCACCGATTCAGCGGTAGGCTGTCGTCGCAGGTGAGCCTACCACCACTCCCAGCCCTTGCGGTAGGGGCGACGGATGTACTCGTCCGCCTTGCGCGTGTTGGTCACGCGCCCTTCTTTGGCATCCCAATAGATTTTTTCGCCTGCCCGAAATGCCGCGTTGCCCAGCAGCACTGCTTCAGTGAGCATGGTGGCGTACTCAAAGTTGCTGTAGGTCGGGCTGCCTGTTTTGCATGCCCGCAGCCATTCCTCGTGGTGCCCAGGCGACACGGGTAGCGTGCGCTCTTTGAGGGTAAAGCCCTCAAACCGCTCCTTCGGGTAGAGGCGGTACTGGTAGGGGTGGATGAAGTAGAGGGCACCCTTGTCGCCGATGCAAATTATGCCGTTGGGCGCTAAACTTTTCTCACCGATCAACGCGGGGTCGGGCTTGAGACCGCCGTCGTACCAGTAAAGTTTGACGGGAGGTCGGTTGCCCCGCGCAGGGAACTCGAAGATTGCGCGGCTGGACTTGGGGCCCGATTCGGGCATGCGCGGTTCGCCTTCCATCTCCACGCTGGTAGGTAGCCCCAAATCGAGCGCCCAATAGGCGGGGTCAATGATGTGGCATCCCATATCGCCCAGCGCGCCCGTGCCGAAGTCCCACCAACCGCGCCAGTTGAACGGATGGTAGCCATCGTGGTAAGGGCGATATGGCGCAGGACCGAGCCACGCATCCCAAAACAGATGCGGGGGCACCGGTTTCTCGCCTGTGGGACGCGCAATGCCCTGAGGCCAAATCGGGCGGTCGCTCCACGCATGCACTTCGCGCACGGTGCCGATCGCTCCTGAGCGCAGCACCTCCACCGCCATCCGCAGCGGCTCACTAGCGTGATGCTGATTGCCCATCTGTGTGGCGACTTTTGCTTTGCGCGCGGCTTCGCGCACCTGACGCGCCTCCCAAGGGCTGTGCACCAACGGCTTTTCGCAATACACATGCTTGCCGTGCAGCAGCGCCAGCATCGTTGGTAAGGCGTGCGTGTGATCTGGCGTGCTGATTACTACGGCGTCAATATCCTTTTGCCGATCGAACATGCGTCGGTAGTCCACCCACAGTCGCGCATTGGGGAACTCCCGCGCTGCCCGCGCCAGCATGTTCAAGTCCACATCGCACAGCGCCACGATGTTCTCGGTCTTGGCAACCGCTTGCAAGTTGTCCCAACCGCGTCCGCCAACGCCGATCACTGCGATGTTGAGCTTGTCGTTCGGCGACTGACCTTTGCCCCACGACTTAAGCAGCAACAACCCAGCACCAGCACTCGCGCTCTGCCGCAAAAACTCCCGACGACTAATCACGCCATTCATAGCTAAATGAACAGGTTCGCCTTGCAAGACGCGCCTCCTGCCACATCAGGTATCCTTCGAGCTATGAGTGGCGAGCTAGTTTGGAAGGGGAATATGCTATTTGAAGGAGCGTGCGATGTGTCGGGGCACAAGGTGCTTTTTGACACGCACCCAAATGTCGGTGGCAACGACATTGCTGCCACCCCAATGGAGCATTTGCTTCTGGCGGTGGCTGCCTGTACGGGGATGGATGTCGTGGCGATTCTTCGCAAAATGAAGCAAGAACTCACCGAGTATCGCATCGAAATCCACGCGGAGCGACACCCAGAGCATCCCCGACGCTTTACGAAGGTGGTGATTACGCATTACCTACGAGGCAACAACTTAGACCCAGCGATGGTGGAGAAGGCGGTCCGCCTTTCGGATGAGAAGTATTGTTCTGCGTCTGCAACGCTGCGTATGCCCACAGAGGTGCGCAGTGAGTTCGTGATCGAGAAGTAGCTGATGGTTCGTTCGAACGATTGGCTCTATCGCATTGGATGGGTGCTGGTGCGGGGCTTTGCTCGCCTGATGTGGCGCTTGGAGGTGGTTGGTGCCGAGCGCGTGCCCTTAGAGGGCGGGCTGATCGTTGCTTCCAACCACCTCAGCGTGTTAGACCCTCCGTTGATTGGCTGTGCGTGTCCGCGCGAGCTGCGCTATATGGCAAAAGCCGAGCTGTTTGAGCATCGGCTGTTTGCGCGGTTCATTCGTCGCTTAGGAGCGTTCCCTGTGGAGCGTGGCACGGCGGATGTAAGCGCGATTAGGACAGCCCTGCAGTGGCTCGGTGAGGGGCGTGCGGTGCTTATCTTCATCGAAGGCACGCGCGGCACGGGCAAGTACCTACTGCCGCCAACACCAGGGGCGACCCTTTTGGCGCGCCAGTCAGGCGCACCTGTTGTGCCGACGGCAATCGTAGGCACGGAGCGGGCGTGGCCCAAAGGCGCAAGGCTTCCCCGACGCGCCCACGTCAAAGTCGCATTCGGCGAGCCACTGGACTACCGAAAGCTTTTTGGCGAGCGCACAGACCGCGCTGCACGTGAGGCGTTCACAGAGCTGATTATGGAGCGTATCGAGGCGTTGACCTACGAGGTTGGGCATCCGATTCCGCGAACGCCGCGTGCAGTGACACCTGTAGGAAGCCTGTCCGATCCAGCTCCGCCCCGTACAACTTAGTGCTCACCATCAGATATGCGCGCTTGGCGGACTGGATTGCCCGATGGGGGAGCCAGAGCTTCAAGACCGCTTCTTCTCGCCGTACCCACAAGCGACGGTTGGGGTAACGCCAGCGCGTTGCGTTCCAGTTGCCTGCGGAATCCACCGTAAGCAGCGTGATTTCCAGTTGGTACGGGGAGCGGAACGGCTTATGGGTTTCCACACGCACACGCACGCCTGCGCGACCACCCTCTGCAGCAACATAAGCCAAATCCGCGCGGGGCTGCAAGTGAACGACAGGATTGTCGTTGAACGGCTGGAGCGATTCGCGCAAGGGGTCTGGTGCAAACAGTTCGTTTGCCCGTATGAAGCTGCTGAGGAAGCGTGTCATCAGGGTGTATTGGGATTTGTGCGCTTGGAGGGCGCGCAGCTTGCGGGCTCGGATTGGCTCGTCCAAGGGCAAGGTGTACCACGCGGGTGATTCCAGCCCTACAGGGGGCTTGAGGGCGTGCTGAGGGTGATATCCCTGCGGGAGGGGCCAGTCACCTCGATGGACAAGGTAGTAGTAGAGCGCAGGAGCGCACCTCAGCTCGCCTGCAGCAAGGGCTTGGGCGATTGCCTCGCGCGTTAGGAGTGCGGCTGCCATGTGGTCTTCGTGGTCGTCCAGCGGGTGGGTGGTGAACACGCGCGTAGGCTGGAACTCTGCCAGCACGCGGCGTAGGTCTGCCACAAGTGCCTGAGGTGTGTACGGCGCGTTGGGGGTCAGCGCAGTGGCGTAAGGAACCGCATGGGCTTGGGTTGCAGGCGCGCGGTAAGCCTTCCCAGGAGCCAGTAGCATCGGCAGCAGTCCCCTATCGGGGTAGCCTAGAAATACGGCAGCGTCGGGGCTTAGCCCCAACTGTTGCAGCGCGTGGCGCGCCTCTTGCTGGCGCAACTGCCCTAGCACCAGGCACTCTCGTGGCTGAGGCGCCTTGCGCGCTACCAACGCCGCTGCCGCTGCGAACCCATCCCCACATGTCAGATACACCACCCGCACGGGGATGCCCTGCTGAGCTGCCGTTGCGATCAACCCGCCACACCCTAACACCTCGTCGTCGGGATGCGGAGCGATAATCAGTATACGGTCTTCAGCGCGGAGCGTAGGCAAGGGACGCGCAGCATGCGCTTGGTGGGAAAGGCTTGCACGATGAAGGCTCAACACAAACAGCACCACGCTCAGCCCCATATATGAGCTAAGCGCCCCTACCGTGGCCACCAGAAGGCGAAGTAGCCAGCGCTTCACGCCCCTCTCTCCTTCCTATGCAAAAAACAGAAGCTGGCGGAGGGGGAGGGATTCGAACCCCCGTCCCACACGAGGTGGGATGCGGTTTTCAAGACCGCCGCCTTCAGCCACTCGGCCACCCCTCCGCGCAGCATCGAAATTTTACCCTATGCCGCCAGCGATTTCAATGAGCTTCGCCAAACAGAATAATGCGCACCGCGAGCAGCGAACTGCCTACGAGCGAAGCAGGCGTTCATAGTCATCGTGTAAGCCGATCCGTATCCACACGATTGTGTCGCTTTCCCACAGTCCAATCGCGCAGTAGCTGTGGGATATGCGCACAGAGTAGAGCGGCTCCGTTGGGTGCACGCGCTTGAAATGTAGACTGGGGTGGAACGGGTTCTGCTGGAACAGTTTGTATGCCTCTTTTGCTTGCCTTTACACTTCTGGGGGCAGGTTCTCCAGTGCCTTGCGGAACCGCCGCGTGGTGCGCGATTTCATTCTAACTCCAGTGGCAAGGTCTTCCCGCGATCATGTTCCTCGCGGGCTTCTTGCGCCCAGCGCGCTAGCATCTCATCAGAGCGGGCGAACAACTCTTGCCAGCGCTGCTCGGACTCTAATTCGCTCAGAATCCACTCCGCCCAGCGCTCGCGCTCTTCTTCAGGCAGGCTCTGAATGCGCTCCAGCATTGCCTCGTAGTACTTGCTCATAGGCTCACCGATTACAGTTTACCTCTTGCCTCGTCTATCGCCCCCATCAGCCGTATCGTCTCCGCGAGCGCAAAGGCGATGCGCCGATAGGTCTGGATTTCGGCGTTGCTGAGCGTGCGCTCGCGGCGGTCTTTGAGCCACTTGTCGCACACTTGGTAGCCCCCCACCTGAAACCGCCACACCACTTCGTCAATGCCCTCGATGCGTTTTGTTGATCCACACGCGCCTGATGTGCGCTACACGGCTAAATCAGGCGCGCCGCATTCAATGCGCTTCGGTTCGTTGATAATCAGCGCGTCGGGCTGTAGGCGCTGCAGCAGGCGCACCAACGCGGGGCGATGCGTGTTTTCTGTGGCATCGCCTGTTTGTAGGGCTTGCTCGATTTCGCGCCAATACTCACGGATTAGATGCGACACAACTCGAAATTATTCGCGTCTCTGGAGCGCCCTCCTCTCTGGGGCGAGCGGGTGTGATCCGTTCCCCCAAACAGGTATACTCTGAACCACGCGCATGGGCGCGCGTCTAAACCTGATAGGGAGGTTGGCGAACCATGCATAAGCGCAACCGTTTCTGGTGGCTGATTCCGTTTACTATTGGTGTGTTGCTGTGGGGCGTGTGGAGCGTAGTGTTCTCTGCAACGCCGCTGAAAGAGGGTTCCAAAGCCCCCGATTTTAGCCTCGTTGGAAGCGACGGTAAGGTGCACCGCCTCAGCGACTACCGCGGTCAGCGTGTGGTGCTGATGTTCTATCCCAAATCGAACACGCCTGGCTGCACGGCTCAAAACTGCGCTATCCGCGACGAGTATGAGCGGCTCTCCAAGTATGCCGTGGTGCTGGCGATTAGTGTGGATTCCCCTGAGACGCAGGCGGCGTTTGCGAAACGCCACAACCTGCGCCATGTGGTGCTTGCCGACACGGATGGCAAGGTCGCCGAAGCGTATGGCGTGCGCACCACGATGGGCTTTGCCAGCCGCACGACCTTCGTCATTGCGCCTGACGGCACGATTGAGAAGGTATTCGAGAAGGCGGGCACGAGCAATCATGCAGCAGAGCTGCTGAGCTACTTCGCCAGCTCGCAATACGGGCAGCAACCGCAGGGTCAAACCCCAGCAGCTGCATCAGGGCAACCCGAAAAGCTGGAGATTGGCCAGCGCGTGCCCAACTTTACCTTGCCGAATGTGAACCGCCGTGAGGGGTTGCCTGAGCGCGTCACCTTGTACGACATTCGCGACAAGAAGCTTATCGTGATTATTTTCATCGCGACGCGCTGCCCGATCTCGCTGGATTACGATGAGCGCATTGCGGCGCTCGCCCGCGAATACAGCCCTAAAGGCGTGCAGTTCATCGGTATCAACTCCAACCGCACGGAGCCTGCGGAGGAGGTAGCGCGACACGCCCGCGAGAAGGGCTTCACCTTCCCCGTGCTCAAAGATGAAGGCAACCGCGTAGCAGACCTGTATCGCGCGCGTGTCACGCCTGAAGTGTTCGTGGTGGATTCGAACTTCCGCTTGCGCTATCACGGGCGAATCGACGACAGCCAGAACCCACAGAATGTGACCCAGCGCGACCTCAAGAACGCGCTGGATGCACTTCTGGCTGGCAAGGAACCGCCCGTGAAGGAGACCCGCGCGTTTGGCTGCACCATCAAGCGCGTGCAGCAGTAAGCCCCTTCGGTACGACGGCATCTATGCCGTCGTACCCCCTACAGATGCGGTGGATGTCTCGCGCCGCTTGACCAGCGCCAGCCTGACCACCACCAATGCCCCTACACTCCAGATCAAAGTGGCAAGCGGGCGCTTGATCCAAAACGCCAGTCCCGCCATCGTTGCGCCCTGAATCAGCCAGATAACTAAAGGCGTCAGCGCATGCGACGGGCGCCATTCAGGCACAACCTTCAGGTACACCCAGCTGAGCAGTAGCCCTGTCGCAAACCAGCCCAGCCAGTTTTGCAACGGCATTCCATAGAACGCGCCGTCTACATCCCACAGCCAGTACACGAACGCTGCCGTGCCAGGGTTGACGCGCGAGGTGGAAACCGCTGCATCCATCGCTACATCCCACAGCGTCAGCAGTGCTGCTGCGCTGAACGGCACCGCCCAGCGCGGTAGCTGCAGCATGAAGCTGATGTGCAAGGCGGGGTAAAGCATCATAAACCACGAGGGCGGGATGATGTAGGGCAAGTGCCCCAGAAACTTCGGTCCCAGACGATCCGTGTATTCGTAGGGACCGAAGGGGAACCCCGTGAGGATGCCGATTAGCTCCACTGCGCCTGCCAGTACCGTGCAGATGCTCAGCAGCCACAGGGTAGCGCGCCAGCCTTGGGTATGCGCCATATGAAACAGCGAGGCGCCAATCCCAAAGAGCGTGCAAAGGATGCCCAGCGTGCGGGACAAGCGGTCGTAGTTGAGTGGCGGCAGGTTGGGCACGCCGCTGAACAACAGCCCGCTGCCCACCACTGTGGCAATCGCTACTAGCAGGTTTAGTCCCACAAACAGATATGCAATCCGCGCCAGCATTCTATCAACGCGCTTGGGCAGACATAAGGGTCTGCTCCTACACTGTCGGCGGAGCACCAACGCCACAGGTCTTTCGTCGGCGGGACGCCAACGCTACCATAGCGTCCGCAAGGGCGACACTGCGCGCTTTTTTTTTTCGTTGGCGAGGACGCCGACGCTACAGGGAAATAGCCCCAACTACAGCATCAGCAGCGGGTTCTCCAAAATGTGTTTGAGCGTCTGCAGGAACTGGGCGCCAACTGCGCCATCAATCACGCGATGGTCGCATGACAGCGTGACCTTCATCCGATGACGCGCGACGATGGAGCCATCCTCCTGCACGACAGGTATGCGCTTGGTCGCGCCCACTGCCAAAATCGCGCTTGCAGGTGGGTTGATGATTGCCGTAAACTGCTCGATCCCGAACATCCCCAAGTTAGACACAGTGAAGGTGTTGCCCGTCATTTCGTCGGGGAGCAGTTTGCCCTCGCGCGCCTTTTGAATGAGCGCTTGCGCCTCTTGGGCAATCCGTCGTAGCGACTTGCCCTCGCAGTGCTTGACCACCGCCACCAACAGCCCTTGCTCTACCGCAACGGCAATCCCGATATGGACCCCGTTGGGGTACACCAGTTGCCCATCTTGGTAGCGCGCGTTGATGACGGGGTGCTTCTCAAGCGCAACGGCGCACGCTTTGACAATCAGGTCGTTTATGCTGATGCGTAGCGATTCGTCTAACTGGTTCAGCTGTTGGCGCAGCGCGAGCGCGTTTTCCATATCGATTTCCATCGTGAGGTAGAAGTGGGGGATGGTCTGGTGCGCTTCGGTGGTACGCTGCGCGGTAATCAAGCGCAGGCGGTTAAGGCTTTCTACGCGCTCGGCAGCTGCAGGTGCAGCGACTGCAGGCGCGGGTTCGGGCGCGACAACTGGCGCAACCGCAGGCTGAGGTGCAGCGGCTTTCTGTGCCTGAATGTACGCCAGCACATCGCGTTCTACAATCCGCCCTTTGGGACCTGTGCCCTTAATGAGGGCGAGGTCAATCCCGTGCTCGGCAGCGATTTTGCGGGCGAGGGGTGAGGCAAGGATGCGTGTACCGCCATCTGTAGGCGCGGGAGCTGCTGAAGGCGCCGACGCAGCTGCGGGCTCTGCAGGCGCAGGAGCAGGCGTTGCCGAAGGCGCTGTTGCTTTGCCGTCGGTCTCGCTGGGCAACTCCTCGCCCTCTTGAAGGATATACGCCAGCGGGGTGTTTACAGGCACAACGGCGCCCTCCGCCACGCGAATCCCGCGCAACACGCCCGATGCAGGTGCCTCAATCTCAACCGTCGCCTTGTCGGTGGCAATCTCAGCGATCGGCTCGCCTTCCTGCACTGGATCGCCTTCGCGCTTGAGCCAGCGAACCAGCGTGCCTTCCTCCATCGCGTCGCCCATTTTCGGCATAATAATCGTGTGCATACTTGCCTCCTTACGCCAAAACTTCGCGCACAGCCTCTATCACGCGCTGCTCGTTTGGGATTGCTAATGCCTCAAGGTGGCGGTTGTAGGGCATTGGCACATCAGCGCCCGCCACGCGCAACACAGGGGCATCTAAGTAGTCAAACGCGTGCTCTTGGATTTGCGCGGCGATTTCCGCGCCAAAGCCGACATAGCGAGTGTCGTCGTGCAGGGCAATCGCGCGGTGCGTGCGCCGCACCGAGTTGAACACGGTCTCCCAATCGCAGGGCACTAAGGTGCGCAGGTCAATCACTTCCACCTCGATGCCCTGCTCCGCAAGTTGCTCAGCAGCGTTGAGCGCAATTTGCACGCCACGCGAGTAGGTGACAATCGTCACATCGCGCCCTCGTCGCTTGATATCCGCCACGCCAAACGGGATGGTGTACTCGCCCTCTGGCACTTCGCCCTTGGTGAGATACAGGCGCGGGTGTTCGATAAACATCACGGGGTTGTTGTCGCGGATGGCGGTCTTGAGCAAGCCCTTGGCATCCGCGGGGGTGCTAGGCAGCACAACTTTTAGCCCTGGTGTATGCGCCAGCCACGCCTCCACACTATTGGAGTGCTGTGCTGCCAACTGGCGCCCTGGTCCTGCAGGACCGCGAATCACAATCGGCACAGGGCACGCCCCGCCCGACTTGTAGAGGATTTTGGCAGCGTGGTTGATGATTTGGTCAAACGCCAGCAGCGCGAAGCTCCAAGTCATCATCTCCACCACAGGGCGTAGCCCCTCAATGGCTGCGCCGATGGCGATGGCGACGAAGCCCGGCTCTGAGATGGGGGTATCCCAAACGCGCTTGGGTCCAAAGCGCTGGAACAAGCCTTCCGTTACGCGGAACGAGCCTTGGTAGCGCCCGATGTCTTCGCCCATCAGGATCACATTCGGGTCGCGCTCCATTTCCTCTATTAAGGCTTCGCGGATTGCCTCGCGAAAGAGTTTGACCGCCATACCGCGCTCCTGCTGTGCAAATTGCCTGCATAGTGTACCCGACTGAGGTTAGGAGACAAGCGCAATCAGCAGGAGCCGATAGAGGGGCGTCGTGCCTACGCGAAACTCGAGGGTGCGCAGCACGCGATGGAGACGCTCTCGCCACCAAAGGGCAGAGTCGGCTTCTAACGCCACATCGGGCGTGAGCATCACTGCCCATAGGGGGCGTGGCAGCTCGGCGAGGGCTTCGGGGCTGAAATGCCAGCGCAACAACCCCGCAGGTGGCTGGAAGAACAAGCCGTAATGGGTCTGCTCCCCTACCTGAAACGGTTCGCCGTAGCGCAGCAGCCACTGCCTAAGGCACTCGTGAAGTATCATCGCGGCTCATCCTCCTCGGGCGGGCGGTAGACAAACAGTAGCTGCGCATCGCGCTTGAGGAACGGCTTGAGGCGTGCGTAGCCCTGCGCCTTCAGCCCTGTGGGGTCGCTGGGGTCGCGTGGGGCAGGTGGTAGTACTTGCAGCCAGCCAATCCGAAAGCCCGCCCATGCACTAAGTTCGCGGTACAGCGTCGCGCCCATCTCGCCCGCAACCACCTCCAGCGCACCTAAGTTCAGGGTTGCTTGCAGATCGGGGTCGCTGGTGTGTAGGTAGCTCGGCTCGATGGCATAGCGCAATACGGGCACCATTTCAGCAATCAACGCGTCGATCTCAGCATCGTAGGCAGAGGTAGTGAGGCGCAACTTGCGTTTGACATCTTCGCGTGAGACGGTCAGCATAGTTCATCACCGTTTTTGGCTAAGTAGGGGCGCGGTTTGCCGCGCCCTGCTTTTCGCTGGCGAAACGCTGATGCTGCGCAAGCGCCCTTTGTCACCCCAAACGGAGTGAGGGGTCTCAGATTCCTCGCTACGCTCGGAATGACAGGCGGTAGTCAGCTGCCAGCAAGATGCCGACGCTACGGCTTATGCGCTTCTTGCCACTGCATGATTGCGTGGCGCAGGCTCACTAATGCCTCGCGCACATCGTCTAACGCCAGCTCCAACCGCTCGTAGGTGGCTTCAGCGCGGGTGATGCTCTCGCGCAGGTAGGCGATGAATTCCTCAGTAATCGCCTGTTCTTGGCGCTGCGCGCTCTCCACGAGCTTGTCCATACGGTGCAGGATTTGGCGTGTCAGCGCGAATGCCCACCCCACCAGTGCGCTCACAATCGGGATGAGTTGTGTCCACTCCATTAGCGTGCCTCCGTCAGGGATTCCAGCGTTCCAATTGATGCAGCACGAGTTGGCGTAGCATTGTCTCGACTTGCTCGACGGTGGCTGCGGGCACGCTTAGGCGCAGTGCGAGCGCGTCGCGTTGCGCCGCGCTGAGGCATAGTGCTCGCTCCCTCAACCACTGCAGTAGCATCGGCTTGAGCATCCGCCATGCCCATCGTAGGATCGTGCGTTTCAGCGTCGCTCACCTCCTCAATCAGCAGCAGGGGGCAGTTGCGAATGGCATCTGTGAGGGCGTTCTCATCCAGCTCCACATAATCAGGCGCGTTTGGGAACCAGATGCCTCCCTTGCGATAGCCCCGAAACTGCGGATGCGGCTTCGCCGACACTCGGTAGCGTCGCATCCTGCTCACCATAAACTTGGGGACGCAGTGCGCACATACAGTCAACAGCTTAGGTATAGTCATACACGCCTATGAGCGAGTTTGAGCGCGAGCTGAACCTGCTTATCAAAGCCCGCTACCCGCTGATTTACCTGCAGACAGCAGAGGAGACCCGCGCGGAAGAAATCCTCAGGCACATCGCGCAACAGCGCCACAAGCGCGTCTATGTGTGGACGTATACGCGCGGCTACGAACCGCCTATCCCCGCGCCTACCGAGACCGCCTCTACCCGCCCACTTGCCCCCGAACTCGAAGCGATTACGCACCTGCTGCGCCTGCAAGACGAGGCGCTAGTGATCTTGAAGGACTTCCACCCCTTTTTGGGCGACCAGCGCGTGATCCGCTTGCTGCGCGACCTTTACCCGCGCCTGCATCGCTCATGGCGCACTGTGGTTTTCCTCAGCCCCGTGCTCAAGCTCCCCCCCGAGCTGGAAAAGCAAATCACCGTGCTGGAGATGCCCCTGCCCACGCGCGAGGAGATTGCCCAAAAGATTCACGAAATCCTGCTGGTGCTCAAGGCGAGCCACCCTGAAGTGCGCACCGACCTTTCGCCTGCTGAACTGGATGAGCTTGTAAGCGCAGCCCAAGGGCTGACGATGGACGAGATTGAGAACGTGTGCGCCCGCTCGGTAGTGGAGCATAAGGCATTAGTGGTGGATGCCATCCTTAGCGAGAAAAAGCAAATCGTGCGCAAGTCGGGCGTGCTGGAGTACTATGACGCCTCTGAGACGATGGACGATGTGGGCGGGCTGGACTTGCTCAAAGAGTGGCTGCGCAAGCGGCGGGCGGCGTTCACGCAAGAGGCGCGCGCCTTCGGCTTGCCCGCCCCCAAGGGCGTGCTGCTGCTCGGTGTACAAGGCACGGGCAAGAGCCTCAGCGCCAAAGCCATCGCCAACCTGTGGGGCTTGCCGATGCTTCGCTTAGATGTGGGGCGCGTGTTCGGCAGTCTAGTGGGCGCCTCGGAAGCCAATATGCGCACGGCAATCCGCGTTGCTGAAGCCATTGCCCCATGCATCCTGTGGATTGACGAGCTGGAGAAGGGCTTTGCAGGCGTGCAAAGCTCTGCGATGTCTGACTCAGGCACAACGGCACGCGTTTTCGCTACCTTCCTAACGTGGATGCAGGAAAAACGCGCCCCTGTGTTCGTGGTTGCTACCGCCAACGATGTGTCGCAACTGCCGCCTGAGCTGCTGCGCAAGGGGCGCTTTGACGAGATTTTCTTCTTAGACCTGCCCACGCTTGCGGAGCGCGAGCAGATTTTCGCTATCCACTTGCGCAAGCGCGGACGCGACCCCCAACAGTACGACCTTAAACGGTTGGCGCGCGCCACCGAAGGCTTCTCAGGCGCGGAGATTGAGCAGGTGGTGGTGGCAGGGCTGTTTACCGCCTTCGACGCTAAGCGCGAGCTAACCACCGAGGATATGCTGGAGGAAATCCGCCACACGGTGCCGCTCTCCGTAATGATGCGAGAGGAGATTGAGGCGTTGCGTCAGTGGGCGCAGATGCGTGCGCGTCCCGCCAGCAGTGCTGCCCTCGCCCGTGCCAAGCGCACCAAGTGATGCTGCTTAGGCGTCACACAGCCGAGCAAGGCGCGGTTGTCGGCTCCGAGCTTTTTCGCAGCTGCTGACGTGCTGCCTGCCGCGCCCAACGATCCACCTGTGCCATCTCGGGCAGACTGTTGCGCGCAACGGCGTGAGGAGTCACCTGAATCCCCTTCGCTAATGCTTTTGCTCGCCGTAGCAACCGCTGAAGGGCGGGATGACGCACCTTGTAGGCGCCCACCCACTGCCTCACAAGCAACTCGCTGTCGGAAAACCACTCGATCTCAGTTGCGCCCAACGCACGCGCCTGCGTTAGCCCACGCAGTAGCGCGCGATACTCCGCCTGATTGTTCGTCGCAATACCAATCGGCTCGCAACCCGAGGCGATAATCGAGCCGTGAGCGTCTTTGAGCAAATACGCGATACCTGCTACGCCAGGGTTGCCAATCGAGGCGCCGTCGGTGTAGAGGAAGACCTTCATCTGCCCTTCAGGTTCGCCACAGTCTGCTTCCTTCCTCCAAGGTGCGGAAGCGCCCAAAGACTATCCTCAGGCTGAGGGAGGCGCAGCGGGGGGATGCGCCTCCCATTCGGTAACTTACGCACGCCTACTGGAGCAACGCCTCAACCGCGCGCTTGATGGCTGCTACATCCGCCCCTATGACCACTTCGTGAATCGTGCCCTGCTTATCGATGATGTAAGTCGTGGGCACACCCTGCACTTTGTACAAGCCAGCAACCGTGTTATCAGCGTCTACCAGCACAGGGAAAGTTAGTTTATGCTGCTTGGCAAACTCGGCGGCGCGTTTGGCTGGCTCGCTTTGCGCCCAAATGGCAACCCCCAGCACCACCACCTCTCGGTTGCGGTACGCCTGCCAAACATCCTTCTCCAGTTCGGGGGCTTCCCGGTGGCATGGTCCGCACCAGTGAGCGAAAATGTTCAGCACCACCACTTTGCCCTTGTAGTCAGAAAGTCGCACTTCTTTCCCGCTCAAGTCCTTGAGTGTAAACTCTGGAGCGGGTTTGCCCTTGAGCGAAGCCTCTTCGGATTCTGCGGGAAGGGTGGGTAGTTCGAACCACTCCACCATCTTGTAGCCTTGGGGCAACTGGTAGGTGAACACGGCAGCGTCTATCTTGGGATTGCGTTCCTGACGGAGAATGATCCCGCGAGAGTGGACCACGATTGACCCCTGGCGGCTCGATAAGCGGAGCGTGGCTTCCCACTTCCAAATGAGTTTATCTTGAGTGCCAATCCACAGAGTCTGAGTGCCCGATGCCTGCATTTGCCCAAGCACACTTGATGACTGAAGTCGGAGTGTGAGTTTATAGGTGGGGCGTCCCCCAACGCGCTCGCGCCTTACGAGCTTGGGCTTGCTAACAAATGGACGCCAATCTCCATACGCCATCAGTGCCAACGGACCCACTCCCGCCTGTACCAGCCCTGCCAAAGCGAGGTTTTGTTCTGAACAAATCTCGCGCAGTGTTTTCGGCGCGGCTTTGCGAAGCGTTTGCTGGAGCAGGCGGTCCTCGATGTAGAGGGTGCTGCCGTCGCTCTGGAGCGCAGTAAAGGTGGTGCCGTCTTGCTTGCGCACCACCAACCGCAGACGGTTCGGGCGAGCCATAGTTACAGTGTAGGTGCTTTGATCGGTAGAGCGCATCTCTGTGCCTTGCGCTCGCACTTCATAAACTGTCTGGATGCGTGCCTCGAACCGCAACGATTGGAGATTGGCGTATGTGCGAGCGGTTTGGTCCATAATCTGACTGGCGGTCTGCGCAAAAAGCCCTGCAGCGGCAGTCAGAAGAAGCATGGTTGCAAAGATAGGTTTCATGCCGTTTACCTCCCCCAAGGCGGCTGTGTGTAAGTCGCTGCCCACAGTATACCTGCAGCCGCAAAGGAGAAACGCTAAACAGCGCGGGGGGCTGCCCCGCGCTGCTGATGCCTGCCACGTGTGTCGGATCTTAGCCACGCTGGTCTAACGGCACGAAGGTAAGGTCGCGTGGACCCTTGTAATCGCTTCGCGGGCGGATGAGTCGGTTCTCGTCGTGCTGCTCCATTACATGTGCCGCCCAACCAACAATTCGTGCTGCTGCGAAAATCGGCGTGTACAAGGGGATGGGGATGCCCATCAGGTAGTACACGGCTGCAGCAGGGAAGTCCACGTTCGGGAACAGGTTCTTTTCGCGCAGCATCACCTGCTCCATGATCTCTTGGATTTGGTAGATGTCCATGCGCCCGGCGTGCTCGGCAAGCTGGCGCACGTAGGGTTTGAGGATTATGGCGCGGGCATCGCCTGTTTTGTATTCGCGGTGCCCAAAGCCCATAATACGCGCTTTTTGAGCAAGCTTTTCCATCACCCACGCTTCGGCGCGCTCAGGCGTGCCAATCTCCAAAATCGCCTCCATCGCTGCCTCATTAGCGCCGCCGTGAAGTGCGCCGCGCAACGCACCAATCGCGCCCACCACCGCCGAATACATGTCTGCCAACGTGGAGGCAATCACCCGCGCTGTAAAGGTGGAGGCGTTGTACCCATGCTCGGCGTAGAGGATAAAGGTAAGGTTCATCACCTGAGCATGCAGCGGTTCAGGCTCTCGCCCAAACAGCATGTACAAGAAGTTCGCAGCATGCCCTAAGTCCGAGCGGGGCGCTACGGGATCCTGCCCTTGCAAAATCCGGTAGCTGTTGGCAACAAGCGTTGCCATGCTTGCTGTGAGGCGAATCGCCTTCTTCAGGTTCGCTGCGTGCGAGTTATCGTTCGCTGCTGGGTCAAGCATGCCCAGCGTCGCGACACCCACTTGAAGCGCTGCCATGGGGCTGCCTTGCTTCGGCAGTGCCCGCAACACCTGATAAACGGCTTCGGGTGGCTCGCGATGAGCTTTTAGCTCTGTCTCGAACTGCTGCAACTGGGCACGCGTGGGCAACTCGCCCATCAACAGAAGATACGCTACCTCCTCAAAAGTGCAGTGTTGCGCCAAGTCGCGAATGTCATAGCCGCGGTAGATGAGGCGATTCTCCGCCGCGATTACATCGGAAATCGCGCTAATGCCTGCCGTTACGCCCTCTAAGCCTGGGCGATACGGAATAATCTCCTTCTCGCTCATACGCGCCTCCGTTTTGATGGAACGCTCGTGCTCAACCCAGCTAATAGCATACCCGTTTTCACGCTTAGAGAGAAACAAACAGCCTACACCCTATCGGCAGCCGCCTCCAAACTGGAGCAACACTTGCACTAAGTCGGCATTGTTGATAACTCCGTTGCCATCCACGTCGCCCTCCAGCCAAAGGCCCGACCGCCCAAACGCCACAAGCACTACCAGCAAATCCGAGTTGTTCACGCAACCGTCGCGGTTTACATCGGCGCTGCTAGGAACGAAGGTTGTGTTGAGTGCGTAATGCACGCTAACGACGCGCCACTCAAAGGGCGCAAGCGTCAAGCTCCACTGGAACGCGCCAGTGAAGTCACCCTCAAAGGGCAAGCTTCCGTTGCTGAGCGTATCGGCTGCCTCATCCAGCAATCGCTCCAGTAGGGTCGGGTAAGGCGAGACTTCCCAGCGCATGTAGGGCGTAAGTGCAGTAAGCCACAGGCGGGCAGCAACGCGCTCTGTTATTGGAGTGCGAACTAGAACACGGTCGGCGTCCCAGTGGGCGTGGTTATGCGTCCTGCCGCCCACATCAGGGTCTGCGAAATGGAAAAGGTGAACGACACGCTCTTGGGAATGGAAGTTGATCACCAGTAGGTCGGCATACAAAACGCTGCCTCCATCAGAGGTGCGTTTCAGCTCGTACTGAGCGGCAATCCGTAGCCCTTCTGGCTCCCAATAGTGCAAGCGGACACGATTAGGGCGGTCTTGCTCGAGGTGGCGAAACCCACTAAGGGTATACTCGCGCGGGTGAGCGCCCTCTATGCGATACCACCAACCCATTTGGTAGAAGTGATCGATTCCTTGCTGCACCCAGTCAGCGTTATTGAACGGATTGCGCGCGGGATCGCCGCCTAGCTCACGCAAGCGAAACTGAGCATCCCCGTCCTGAAGAACAACCTCCTCAGGTAGAAGCGCACTTATGCGCAGCCGATAATATCCGCCCCATCCTACCGCCGCACGCACGAACACATAGTAAGTGCCACTTGGTGCAAGCAAAATCTTCACCGCCGAGGCCAACGGGTTAAGCGCGTCCCAGTCGGAGTTATCGTTCTCATACACACGTCCGTCCGGCGCTACAACACGCATGGCCGTGTCTAAGTAGGTTTGCGTGCGAATTGCAAGCGTCAGCCCTCCAGCGTGGAGAGTGAACTTGTAGACATCAATATCGCCCTGACGATAGCTGAGAAAGGCGTAGGTGGAGTTAGTCAGCTCACCATCAGAAAGGCCTCCTAAATCCACCGCTTGACTGGGGGTGTCATTGGGTTCCGTAAGGTCGTAGTCAGGAGCCGCTGTACCAGGGAACACACGCAGCGCGTAGCGTGCTTGCCCCTGAAAACCCAGGCTCGGATTATAGAGCACCATCACGACATAAGTGCCTGCAGAGAGAGTGCGCGTAAGCCCAGGCGCAAACCGCGCCAAAGGCAAATCGGGATTACCCGCGTTGTCGCTTTCCGCAACCAACTCACCATGCGCATTGTACAGGCGCAACACCAAGTCAAGGTTAGTATCGACTCGGATCGAGTAGGTACCAGCTTGGCGTACTCGAAACTGGTAGAAATCGTGGTCGCCCGCTGGCAAAACCGCTGCATCCCACACAACAAAACCTGTGGTGGCGTCTACTTCTGTTGGAATCTGCTGAGCAGCGCCAAGAAAATTGTTTGGTTCCGTCTCAAGATGCGCGTGCATCTGTACTTGCGCCCATAAACACGCAACAGTAGTGCATAGCCCTGCGATTAGCGCTTCCTTTCTCATCCTCAAGCCTCCAAAAAGATCCCACACAAGTATCGAAGCCTGCCACTGAGAAGATTCTTAGGAAGGAAAACTATTCCTGCCAGACCCTCTCGAACACCCACGCGCCGCCAGCGCTTAGCGCCAGCGCATAGCCGAAAATGCCCTGCAATGGCTCAGCAGGAAATGACCCCTCTAATGCTTGGCGCGTGCCCGCGATTAGGATGAGCACGAGGGGCAATAGCAACGGGAAGCTTAGCCCTGCCAGCAAAGCACCCCGCGTGGCGGCTTGGGCAGTAAGCGCACCGCATAAGGTCAGCACGCTAGTTAGACAAAACCCACCACCCAGCCACAACAACAGCCAACTGAGCAGATTGCCCTTCAAGGGCGCCACGAGTAAAGCGTACAGTGGCACCAGCACCGCGCTTAGCAGCAAGTAAAGCGTGGCGTGGAACAGCCACTTGCCCCAAAACACACTCACAGGGCGTGCGCCCACCCGCAACAAGTCGGCTGTACCCGTCTCCTCTTCCACAATGAACCCGCGTGCCAACGCGGGAAATAGCCCAAACAGCAGTGCCACCCAAAACAACCCCGCCTGCAACCCTGCAGAAAGCGTTTGTCCCAGCGCTGCAAAGCCTACGCCCACAACCGTGGCAACCCCCATCAGCAGCGACGCCACAATGCCCTGCCGCAGGCGCCACTCCTGCACCAGGTCCTTGCGCCAAATCGCCACCACCTCACGCCCCCAGCTCGAGCGCAAGGTTGCCCCAGCCGATAAGCTCGGCACGGTTGGTGGCGAAACAGACGATTCCACAAGTGGCTTGCTCATCGATAGTGCGCCTTAGCAGATTTAGCCCTGCAACATCCAGCCCTGCATCCGCTTCATCTAGCAGCAATACGGGAGGCGTGCCGTAGGTGGCAATCGCTAAGCGCAAGCGCTGACGCATCCCCGCCGAATAGGCGCGTACCCGCTCGTGCGCACGCGATCCTAGCTCAAACCGCTCCAAGTGGGCAAGCAGCAAGTCTGGCTCAGCAGGCAAACCGCGTACCTGCGCCCACCATCGCAAATGCTCATACCCTGTCAGCTCGCGGTACAACGCACCATCAGCAGCACACCATCCCAGGTAACGCCTGCGGTCGGCAACTGCCTTGCCGTTCATCCGTAGCACAACCGTCCCCTCCGTGGGCGCAAGCAACCCCGCAATCAAGCGCAACAAGGTGGTCTTGCCCGTGCCGTTTGCCCCCCGCACAATCAGCACCGTACCCGTCTCCAAAGCCAACTCCAACCCTCGAAATATCCAGCGTTCACCAAACCGCTTGCCCAGCCGCGCGCACTCCAGTCGCCACATCCATTCTCAGTGTACCCGTCAGGTACACTTACTGCCGACGCGCCATGAAACGATACTATATCACCACGCCAATCTACTACGTAAACAGCGTGCCCCATATCGGCACAGCACTAACCACTCTCGTTGCAGACGCCTGTGCCCGATTCCAGAAACGACGCGGGCGCGCCGTTTACTTTTTGACAGGCACCGACGAGAACGCGCCCAAAGTGCATCGCGTCGCACAAGAACGGGGCATCCCCACCCAACAGTTCGTCGACGAAATGGCGGAAGTGTTTGAGCGCACATGGCGCGCGTTGCACATTGAGTACGACGTGTTCATCCGCACCACCGAAGAGCGACACAAGCGCGTGGTGACAGAAGTATTCCGCCGTCTGCGCGAACAAGGCGACATCTACAAAGGCATCTATCAGGGCTGGTATTGCATCTCCTGCGAAACCTTTTTCGCGCCTAGCAAAATCGGCGAGGCAAAAACCTGCCCTGACTGCAGCAAACCACTGGAGTGGCGCGACGAGCAGTGCTACTACTTCCGCCTCTCCGCCTACGAGTCGCGTTTGCGCGAACACATTCTGGCAAATCCGCACTTTATTGAGCCCGAAGTGCGCCGCAACGAGACCTTAGGCTTCCTCGCAGAGGGCTTGCAAGATGTGGCAGTATCGCGTTCGGGAGCAGAATGGGGCGTGCCCGTGCCCGACGACCCCGAAGCTGGTGTGGTGTATGTGTGGTTCGACGCCCTGCTGAACTACCTTACCGCCACAGGCTGGCTAGAGCGCGGCGAAGCGTACTTAGACACATGGCCCCCCGACCTACAGCTAATGGGCAAGGACATCCTACCGCGCTTCCACGCTACGATTTGGCCCGCGATGCTAATGGCACTCAACCTGCCCCTGCCCGAACGCCTCTACGGGCACGGCTGGTGGATTGTGAACAAGCAAAAGATGTCTAAGTCGCTTGGCAATGTGTACGCGCCGCTGGAGGTAGCGCAAGCTTTAGCCGACGCTTCAGGATGCGCCCTGCCCTATGCGATAGACGCCTTCCGCTACTACGTGCTTCGCGAAATGCCCACCGACTCCGATGCCGAGTTCAGCTTGGAAGGCGTAGAAACGCGCTACAACGGCGACTTAGCCAACGACTTGGGCAACATGCTGCATCGCACGCTATCGATGATGCACCGTTACTTTGATGGGCGCGTGCCCGCAGGGGCGCGACTAGACGCAGGGCTTGCCGACCTATTTGCCCAGCAAGTTGCCCGCACCACTGAAGCGTATGAGGCAGTAGACTTCCCGCGCGGCTTGCGCGAAGCATGGCAAATCATTAGCGCCGTAAACCGCTACTATGACGAGCAGGCGCCTTGGACACTGGCGCGACAAGGCAACACCGAGCGGGCAGGGCAAGTGCTGTACGCAGGGCTAATCGCCGCGCGCACCCTAAGCGTGCTGGTGGAACCTGTAATGCCCCAAGTAGCGCGCGAAATCGCGCGCCAGCTGAACCTATCCGAAGTACCCCGCTGGGATGAGGCTGTAGTAGCAGACGCTTTCCCAGCAGGACACCCCCTACAAGAGCCAGTGCCCATCTTCCCGCGCCTGCAGGCGAAACCCTCCGCCGCTACCCCAGCTACGCCAGCGGCTCAACCCGCAGCGACGGCAACCCCCGCTTCGCCAGCAGGGCAACCCGAAGCAACAACTACCACAGAACCCAAACCCACGGCTATGCAAGACCTTATCACCATCGAGGAGTTCAAGCGATTGCAAATCCGCATTGCCACCATCAAGGCTGCCGAGCGAGTGCCCAAATCTACCAAGTTGCTCAAGCTCACGCTGGATGTGGGCGGCGAAGAGCGCGTCATCGTGGCGGGGATCGCCGAGGAGTATACGCCTGAGCAGCTCATCGGCAAGCAGATCCCTGTGTTAGTGAACTTACAACCCGCGCTAATACGAGGGGTCGTCTCCGAAGGGATGATGCTGGCAGCCGATGTAGATGGCAAGGCGGTGCTGCTACATCCCGACCGCGAAGTGCCCAGCGGCAGCATCGTGCGCTAAACGCAGAAAGCAAAACGCCGTCCCCTACAACGTCCGAGCGAGACGCCCAACCCACGAAGGGGCGCGGTTCCCGCGCCCTTTGTAGACCCCTGCGCGAAGTTTTTATCAGATGCCGATGCCCCCACGAGCAGGTATAATCCCCCAACGAGGTGGAAAAAGCAATGGTGCCTTTCCCTGAAAATCCTGAAGCCTTCACGGAAACAATCGCCGAACTTACCGAGCGCTACCTCAACCCCGGCTTGGCGAAGGTTTTGCGTTTTGCGGGGCTGGGCGTGGAATGGTACGCCGAAGGCGCATACATCTGGGATGCACAGGGGCGCAAGTTTTTGGACTTCCTGGGCGGTTATGGGATGTTCGCACTGGGGCACCGCCACCCCAAAGTGGTGGAAGCCGTCAAACGCCAACTGGACCTGATGCCGATGCCCAGCAAAATCATGTTCAATGCCCCTCAAGCGAAGTTGGCTGAGAAGCTTGCGCAGCTTCTGCCTGGCGCGATTGAATGCACCTTCTTCTGCAACTCAGGCGCAGAAGCCGTAGAAGGCGCCATCAAGCTTGCCCGCAAAGCCACTGGGCGCGTGAAAATAATCAGTACCATTGGCAGCTATCACGGCAAAACACTGGGCAGTCTCTCTGCCAGCGGGCGCGAGGTCTACCGCAAGCCGTTTGAGCCTCTGCTGCCTGGGTTTGTGCACGTGCCATACGGCGACGCCGACGCCGTGGCTGCTCACCTCGATGAACATACCGCAGCCGTCATCGTAGAGCCTATTCAGGGCGAGGGCGGGATTCGCGTGCCCCCCGACGACTACCTCCCACGCTTGCGTGAACTATGCGACCGCTACAACGCCGTGCTGATTGTGGATGAGGTGCAAACCGGCTTGGGGCGCACTGGCAAGCTCTGGGGCGTGGAGCATTCGGGCGTGCAGCCCGATGTCGTGACCTTAGCTAAGTCGCTAGGCGGAGGCGTAATGCCCATCGGCTCCTTCTCGGCAACACCTAAGCTGTGGGAAGAGATGTTCGGCGAGAACCCCCTGCTGCACACCAGCACCTTCGGAGGCAACGAGCTGGCATGTGCGGCGGGACTGGCAGCACTAGAGGTTATTGAGCAGGAGGGGCTGGTAGAGAACGCTCGACACATCGGCGCGAAACTACTGCACGGGCTGCGCCAAGTGCAAGCCGAGTACCCCGACTTCATCCAAGAAGTACGCGGGCGCGGGCTAATGATCGGCGTGGAGTTCCACGAAGCCGACTACGGCGAGCTGACCATCACCAACATGATCCAGCGGGGCGTGATCGCTGCCTACACCCTGAACAACCCCAAGGTCATTCGCATGGAGCCGCCCCTGATTATCACCGAACGCGATGCCGAGTTCGCGCTGCAAGTGTTCGCCGAGTCGGTAGCGGTTGCTCGCGAGCTGGTACAAGCAGTGCTTGCTTAGCGCGCCCAAGAGCGACGCCAGTAAAGCGCACCGCCTGTAAACACCACTAAGATCAGCAGTGTGCCAGGCTCGGGCACCCATTCGCCCCCGCCCCCTGGCAGGCTTCGCCACCTATCAATGCGCACATGCAGAAACACCGCCGTGTGGTCAGAGGCGTTCTGGCTATCTGTGATCGCAAAGCCGGGAGGCAGCTGCCCCGCAGGAAAGCGGCGCGTATTGAATAGAGACGCTTCCAGCACCACAATCCGATCGCGCCCAGGTTCAGTCGGCGATACCAACAGATAGTCAAATCGATGGCGCAACGCTGAGTTCGTGTCTGCCACACGCCACGTGCGCTTACCCCCTAAGGCATCCACTGGCACAGGATCCCGCAAACGCGCAGACATTACCGTGCTAATCGGAGCATACAGCCGCCCATCAGGCAGAGTGGAGTTGATGGCTCGAACGGGGTTTAGGTCGGGGTCTTCGTTCTCATTCAAATCGCCTCCCAGCACATAGGCGGAGTTCCGATTGCGAAGACGCCAATTGCGCACTTGGTTGCGCGTGTTTTCCGCGTTCGTTTGGCGACGCGCACTGCTCCCGTCGTCGCCCCCTGAATCAAAGTGCACTCCAAACACGCCCAGCCCATTTGTGCCTGGCACATCAATCAGCCCGATAGTTAGCCCCCGATAGGGCGCCCCAATGCTTACATCCGTAATGGTGCGGAACGGGTAGAGACTGATAATCGCGTTGCTCACCCAACCATCGCTTAGGCGGTTCACATACAGGTAGTAATCGCGGTTGCGCTGAGGATTTGTGCCTAAGTAAGTGAGGTTATTGCGCACGAAAGCGTCTAATGCCGCTTCCTGAGCGAAAGCGTTCCAACTGACGCGCGTATCGCCACCAACTTCCTGCAGCACGATGATATCAGGGCGGAGGTAGTTGAGCGTTTTGGCTACAAACGGGGCTTGGCCACTTCGGGGGTTGTTCGCGCCAACCGCACGCGCAATGTTCCAGCTGACAATCCGAACTTCGGTGGCAAGCGCAAGGGGCACCAGCAGCGCCAACCCCACCACAAGCCAGACTCGCTGCGCTCCTTTCATAGGGCACTCCTGAGCACCTAATAAGCAAAGCCTTATGGCGGAGCGGGTGGGATTCGAACCCACGAGACCCCTCATCGGAGCCTACACGATTTCCAGTCGTGTCCCTTCAGCCACTCGGGCACCGCTCCACGCATCAAAATTATACCCTACGGCGAGCAAGCACAAGCAAGAAAACAGCAGTGGTGGGGGTTGATAGGCCTAAGGGGGTTAGGTATAATTGCGGAGCAAGGGGTAGGCTAATAGGAGCACGCACATCTACGGAGGGAGACCTTGCAAAACAAAAGCCGGTGGGAGTGGCTGCGCCAAGTACCTCCGCAGCGCTGGGCAACGCTCTTGCGAGCGGTAGCAACTGATGTGCTTTTGCTCTCCACCGCTTTGGTACTAAGTGTAGGCTTAGTGCGTGACTTCCGCTACACGGCGCAAGATGTGCTTTTGCTTCAGTGGTGTGCCCCATTGCTTTCTGTCGCTGGCGTTTGCGCCCTCTTTTGCTACGGGCTGTATCGAGTGCACAGCCGCTACGCAGGAATCACGGAGCTGTTTCACTTGCTGAAGGTAGGTATAGGGCTAAGCGTGCTGTGCCTGATTGGGCTATTGGCATTTGCACACTGGGCAAAACGCCCATTTTCTTCGGCGGAGTGGGTGCTGTTTGGCTTTCTGGCAACTACAATGGTGTCAGCACCGCGCCTATGGCGCCGGATGTACGATTGGTACATCGCCTACTCTCGTCATCAGTCGCCCCGACGACGCGCCCTCATCGTGGGCGGGGGCGACATGGGGGAAGTGGTGATGCGCGAGATCCAGCGCAATCACCACGCCGAAGTGCGTGTGGTGGGCTTTGTAGACAATGACCTAAACAAGCAATCGCTTCGAATCCACGGCTACCCCTGGTTAGGCACCATCGAAGACATCCCGCGCCTCATCGCTGAGCATGGCATTCACGATGTGATTATCGCCGACGCCTCTGCGGATGGCAACCTCGTTCGGCGCGTGTATAACCTCTGCCGACCGACCAACACGCGCGTGCAAATCGTGCCCTCGCTCCAACCTCTCAACGGAAATTTCAAACTCGCGCGCATCCGCGAAATCAACATCGAAGATTTGCTGCGCCGTGCTCCTGTGCAGTTCGACCTGCGCCCCGTAGCAGAATACATCGCAGGCGAGCGCGTTTTGATTACTGGCGCGGGCGGCTCCATCGGAAGCGAACTAGCACGCCAAATCGCAGACTTCGGACCCGCACGCCTTATCCTCCTGGGCAAAGGGGAAAACAGCATCTACCAAATCGAACAAGAGCTGCGCACGCGCTACGACTACGAACCCGAATGCATCATCGCCGACGTGCGCGACGCCACCCGCATTGAAGCCGTGTTCCGCAAGGAACAGCCCACCCTGGTATTCCACGCCGCGGCGCACAAGCATGTTCCCTTGATGGAAGCAAACCTAGTCGAAGCCATCAAAAACAACGTCTTAGGCACGTGGGTGATGGCAGAAACAGCGCATCGGCACAAGGTGCGCCGATTCGTTTACATTTCCACCGATAAAGCCGTTGATCCCGTGAGCGTAATGGGGGCAACCAAGCGTGTAGGTGAGATTATCGTAAGCTCCCTTGCCCGCGAAAGCGATACCGAGTTCGCAATCGTCCGATTTGGCAACGTACTAGGCAGTCGCGGTAGCCTAATCCCCACGCTCCAAGCGCAAATCGAGCAGGGCGGACCAGTGCGTATCACCCACCCAGAGATGCAGCGCTATTTTATGAGCGTCAACGAAGCCGTCCACCTCATCTTGCGAGTTGGGTCGTTTAGCAGCCACGGCGATATTTACATCCTCGATATGGGAGAACCGATTCGCATTGTAGACCTTGCCCACGACCTCATTCGCCTCTACGGGCTAGTGCCCGGTCAAGACATCCAGATTGTGTTCACAGGCGTGCGTCCCGGCGAAAAGTTGCACGAACAGCTATGCTACGACACTGAACAGCTGGAAGAGACCCCCCATCCTAAGATTCGGCGCGTGCGCTCGCCCGAAGTGCCCCCGTGGGACTGGCTCCAAGAGCAGCTTAGCGTGCTGCTGGAGCTATGCGAGAAAGAGCAAGCCGATGCCGCGCGCACGATGCTAATGGAGTTAGCCACGGGCAAGCTGGCAAAAAGGTACTCTACCCTCCGAGGAGGCGTCGCTAAGTCTTGAGGCGACAAGCTACCGCGTGGGCACTTGCATGCATACTTACGGCAGCAGCGCAGCACTTGCCCTCACGTGACGATCCTCTATACGACTGGGCCGCGCGCGTAGCCCCTACTCCTGCTGCCCTCCTACGACTGCCACGCGAGCGCGACGAACTCCTGCGCACTTTCGAGCGCAGCCAAGCGCCCGCCGCAGCCCTTGCGCGTTGGAAACTCGGTAGCAGCGCCACCTTGCCACACGGCACACAATGGCTCGGCGTAGAAGTGAGCTACTTCGCCTACCCCCAAGCCAGCGCATGGCAAACTGCCACAGGAGAATATCGCATCGTAGGAGCGTGGGCACTTAGCCCAAGTGCCCTACTGGAAGTCGTCTGGAGCGACGCCCGTCGTCGCACCAACGCCCGCGCGTTCGATACCTTCCCCTACGCCAAGCTCACCCTGCGCACAGGCGCGTGGCAGTGGCAAGCAGGCTACAGCACGCTGCGCTGGGCAGGCGGCTACAGCGGGGGACTATTGGTCAACGACGCGATGCCCCCCGTTCCACACCTCAGTGTGCAGTTCCCACTGCGCCTGCCTCTTATTGGCACATGGCACGTAGAACAGTTTCTCTGCCAGTTCGAGCAAGACGGGGCAACGACCTGGTGGGGCGCACGACGCTTTGAACGCGAACTAAACGCACGCTGGAGCCTCTCGCTCGCCGAAGCGTTCAAGGCATTAGACCTGCCTACAGGCGCCCTAAGCCAACTTGTGCCTTACTACCTCTACCAGAAATGGTTTTCAGAAGCTCCGCGTGCCTCTGGATGGTTCAACTACTTGGCGGAGGTAGGCGTAGTCTACAAACTCAGTGAGCAAAACCGTGCCTATCTGTTCTGGCTACTGGACGACTTCCGCGCTCCTACAGCATTTGGTGGTGCCCCGATAACGCCCCGCAAAGTCGCTACGCTGATAGGACTACGCCTGCATCCCACCCCCCGCACACGCTTAGTTATGGAGCTGGTGCGCTCCGACGGCACGCCCACAGGGGGCGTGTATGACGCTTCAGGACACGCGCCTCGCTACGCCTACTTCTACAAAGGCTTGCCGATGGGACATCCGATAGGGGCGAACCGCATCGGCTTCTACGTGCGAGCAGAACACGAGTCGGGGCGCTGGGTGGGCGCAGTCGACTACGCCACGCTGCGCCGCTTCCACGAGTACCGAGCAGGGGCACGCGGCTACACCTTAGAGCTGATTGTTGGCTATCAAGTGGCAGAAAGCGCCATGCTCGCGCTGCGCTACCGCGCCAGCTATTTGCGCGATAATGGTCCGCCTGAGGTACGCGCGGGCTGGTTCCTGCAAGCAACTGCCTTGTTTTAGGTATCCTATACCGCGCTATGCGACGAGTGGATGGTAGAGCACCCGACGAACTGCGCCCGATCGTGTTCGAGCCAGGTTTCCACCCCTTTGCAGAAGGCTCCTGCCTGATTACGATGGGCAACACGCGCGTCGTTATCACTGCCACAGTAGAGGACAAGACGCCCCCCTTTCTCAAGGGCACAGGAAGCGGCTGGGTTACAGCGGAGTACAGCATGATCCCTCGCGCGGGCAAGCAGCGCAACCAGCGCGAAG
Organism: Fimbriimonadales bacterium; assembly: GCA_025061985.1. GTDB lineage: Bacteria > Armatimonadota > Fimbriimonadia > Fimbriimonadales > GBS-DC > GBS-DC. Next base: position 31,192 of record JANXAW010000030.1, on the reverse strand, counting down.
TGGCTCGCGGCGCCCCCTCGGGGCGCACGATGGAAATCCAGCGTCTAATTGGGCGCGCTATTCGCGCCGTTGTTGACCTCTCCCTGCTGGGCGAACGCACGATTACCTTAGACTGCGATGTTATCCAAGCCGATGGGGGCACGCGCACCGCGTGCATCACAGGCGGCTTCGTGGCATTTGCGCAAGCCTGCCGCTGGATGTTAGACCAGGGCTACATCACGCGCCTGCCGTTCCAAGAGCGCGTGGCAGCAATCAGCGTGGGCGTGGTACGCAACGAAGAGCTGTTAGACCTCTGCTACGAAGAGGATGTGCAAGCCTCCGTAGATATGAACGTGGTGATGACCGACCGCGGGCGGTTTGTAGAGGTGCAGGGCACGGCGGAAGGCGCGCCCTTCTCGCGCGAGCGCCTGCTCCGACTGCTTGACCTCGCGCAGAGCGGACTGCAACAGGTGTTCCAACTGCAAGCCAAAGCGATAGAGCAGGTGCTGAACAAGTAATTTCGCGACTAGCCCGTACGCATTACCCTACTGCGCGCCTGCAACCCGCCTACGCAACGTGCGGTACACTCTCGCTGCGGCAAATGCAAGCCCAACGAATCGTGTCGCTGGCGCCGTCAATCACTGAGATTCTGTTTGCGCTAGGGCTGGGCGAGCGCGTGGTAGGCGTCACAGAACTGTGCGATTACCCACCCGAAGCCAAACAGAAGCCCAAAGTGGGCGACCACCAAATCAGCCCAGAGCGTGTGGTCGCCCTTAAGCCTGACTTGGTGGTGGCACACGATGTGCTGAATGTGCGCGTCATTCCTGTGCTAAGGCGACTGGGCTTGCGCGTGCTGAGCGCAAACCCCAACCGGTTCGACAAACTCTACGCCTTCATCCGCGCAATTGGACATGCCACAGGCACCGCCCGCACCGCTGAGCAACTGGTGCGCACGATGCAGATACATGTGGCACGCATTCGGCGCAAAGCACCTCGCCGAAAGCCCCGAATGCTGTTTCTGATTAGTGTGGAACCCTTGTGGGCATCAGGGCGCGACACCTTTGCCCACGAGCTGATAACCCTTGCGGGCGGGCAAAATGTGCTTGCCAACCTCGTATCGGGCTATAAAGCCGTCAGCTTAGAGGTAGCGCTGGGGGGCGCGCCCGAAATCATCCTGCTGGCGGGCCCCAAGCCCGAAGCCATCCTAAACCATCCGCGCTGGCAACGCACCCCCGCCGTGCAGAAACGCCACGTGTACGCCCTCAACTCCGACTGGGTGCTGCGCGAAACCCCACGCTCCGTCAAAGGACTCGAACAAATAGCCACCTGCATTCGCAGGTGGCTACAAACGCGGTAGAAACTCGCTTACGCCTATCGCTTCATATTCACCACATCTGCCAGTAGCTCGTCTACGACCGACACGATCCGCGTGTTGGCTTGGAAGCCACGCTGCGTGACAATCATGTCAGCAAACTCGGCTCCCAAGTCTACATTAGACTGCTCTAAGTAGCCTGCGTTAATCTCGCCCAACCCGCCTGTGGTGGGCGCACCTATTTGGGGCAGCCCCGAGTTGTCCGTGACGCGCCACATGTTGTTGCCCAATCGGGCTAATCCCGCAGGGTTCGAGAAAAGGCTCAGCGCAATCCGCCCCATCGGGCGCGATAAACCGTTAGAAAACACGCCCTGAATGGTGCCGTCTACGCTAATGGTGAACTCCTGCAAGGTGCCTGGCGGGAAGCCGTCTTGATACACGGGCTGCACCACCGACTCCGCCGCGAGCGAGGTCACTTGGCGCAAGTCCAGCTCTACCGTGAACGGAGGCGCGCCGTTGGTGGGGATGATGGTAATGCGCTGAATGGTAGCGCCAACCATCCGCCCCTGCCCGTCGAAGTAGAGCCGCGTGTTGGTACCTGTAGTGAAGTCTCCCACGGGTGTGCTGCCTTCAGTAGCGTACCACTCCCACGAACTTACTGCGCCTGGCGGGGCATTCCCCGCTGGGGGCGTCTGACGGTTGCGGAAGGTAATCGTAATGTCGTGCGCACCCCCCAGCGCATCGTACACCCGCACGGTGGCTGCGTAGGTATGGTTGGGGTCGGCATTCGCATTCAGATTGCCCGTGTATTCCACGACGCTGGTTTGGCGCACCGCCGCCTGCGAACCCACAGGGAACTGCAACACCGAACTGGCAGTGATGGGCTGGTTCGTATCAATCCGCCCACCAGCGTCTGCCATCCAACCCAGCACCTTCCAGCCCGTGCCTCGGTGTACCAAAAAGCCCGAAGAGTCCAAACCAAACGCCCCATCGCGCGTGTAAATGATGTCGCGCCCATTCGTGAGCATGAAATAGCCGTTGCCCTGAATGGCTAAGTCGGTGTTGCGTCCCGTCATTTCTAGCGCGCCTTGTTGGGTTTGCACATCAATGGCGCCGACCTTCACACCCAACCCCACCTGGATTGGGTTGACGCCTCCCAGCACGGCGCTTGGGCGACTCGCGGCGCGGAAGGTTTGCGCCATCAAGTCCTGAAAGTGGGCACGACTGCCTTTGAACCCCGTCGTGTTGATGTTGGCGATATTGTTGCCGATAACATTCATCTTTATCTGATGCGCTTTAAGGCTTGCGACACCCGAAAGCAACGCCTGCCACATCGCTCGCTCACCTCCTTAGCGGATAATGCGCACGGATTCCAAAGGCACAGTCTCGTTCTCGACCTTGAGCAACACTCTGCCTGCGCTCAGCTGTACGGCTTTCACCTTGCCCGAGATCGTGGTGCCACTTGGCAAGGTCGCTTCTACCTCACGCCCAAGCAAAGAAGTCGCTTGGAACGCCATCAGCATCGTGCTGAGCCGTTCCATCTGCTGCGCGGTGTTCAACTGCGCCATCTGTGCTAAAAAGTCCCGATCGCGCATGGGGTCCATCGGGTTCTGAGAGGTCAGCTCCACCACCAGCAAACGCAAAAACTGATAGGTGTCTAAAGTGGTGCGCGTATTGCCCGATGGAACGGTGCGCGTACTGGGTTGAACTGCTGCGATTTGCATAGCATCCCTCCGTTATCTGCGTTCACACCCAGACGCTCCATCGTCCATCGTACACGAGGCTCTCCGTAGCCACAGGGGTGTGGAAAACTGCTTGCCCAGAAGCGGAAAGTGGAGTACGGAATGGGCGCGCAAAGGCGAAATTGCGCTCTCCCCCGACATCAAAGTGGGTTAGCTGCAGCCCGCGTGCTTCCAACTGCTCGCGCAGGTACTGCTGCGCTTGAGCCAGCATGTGGCGCGTTGCCTCCTGCTCAGCGTGCACCCACGCCCGAACCTCTGTGCCCATAGCCTGAATGCGTATTTCAATCACACCCAACTCTGGCGGGTCTAGGCGCACGGTGAGGCTGTTTTGCTCGCGCTGGTAGACCATGCGTTCAATGTGCTGGCTGAGCTGCTCCGCGAGCTGCCAACGCACCTCGCCGTCCGCAAGTGCTGCTGTGCCCGCATCCGTGGGGGCAACATCCGGCGTTGCCCGCGCTTGCTCAAATGACAACGGGAAGCTCAGCGGCTCTGAATCGGCTAAACCCCGACGGCGCGGCGTGGCTATTTCGGCGAACGGGTTTGGCGCATGTTCCCGCCGAGCTTCATTCACCAGTCCCCCCTCCCCGCCACTGAAAGTGGGCACCACCGCCTCCAGCGGGGCGTTGCTCGAAGCTGGCGGGGCGCTGCTCAAAGATAAGCCGCTGTCAATCGCTGGGGGAGCCTGGGGAAGCAGCTCCATGCGACGGGCGGCGGGCGCAAATGTCACTACTTCCTCAGGCTCAAAAAAGGATGGCACGACCAAAGCGGCGCTCGAAAATGCGCTTGCGCTTGGATTAGCGGTTAGCAGAGATTGACTATCCATCGGCTGATAAGGCGGCGCAACGATTTCTTCGCCCCCAGCACTAACCACTGAATATGCTGTCTGAGGCATTGCAGGGATATGCGCCAACTCAAGCGCTGGCTGTTCACCGACCTGCATGGGCTGCGGTGCAAAAGGCACGCGCTGGAAAGGCACACCACTACCCACAGGTTGCGCCACCTCATCAGGGGTAAGCACCTGCGTTGGAACCCACCCATGAAGCATCGTCGGCAGCAGCGGCGCTACCCAAACCGACCCCTCTACACCTCCAACTGGCGCAAGCTCGGCTTCTGGTTTCAGCACCTCCAGAAGCAGCTGCTCAAACGCCCCCTCCGACTCAGGGCAAACGCCACTTCCCAGAGCCTCCGCCAGCATCACAGAGCCAGTGGGTAACCCGCTGAGCAAAGCGCAGGTCATCATCGCCCATATTATTGGCAGTATCCAGTAATCTTTAGAGGGTACCTCACGCCGCCTGCGCATGCCCGTGCCCAAACTGCACCTGCGATAGCACCTCCTCAATAGTGGTAATCCCCTCGCGCACTTTCTGAATTGCGTCTTGCTGGATCGTAAATAGCGTGTTCGGAGGCGCTGCGGCGCGCAGGGTTTCGCTATCGGCTTCTTTTGCAATTAGGCGGCGCACAGGCTCGCTGATGATGAAAAGCTCATACAGCCCCACACGCCCCTTGTAGCCGATGTTGTTGCACGCAGTGCAACCCGTTGCCTGATACGCCTCAACAGGCGCACCCCCAAACCACCGAGTAATCAGGGGGTCAGTGATAGTGGTGGGCTGCTTGCAATAGGGGCACAGACGCCGCACCAATCGCTGCGCTAACACCCCAATTAGCGCCGAGTTGATCAGAAACGGCGGAACGCCCATATCCATCAACCGCGCAGGGGCACTAGTGGAGTCGTTGGTGTGGAGGGTCGCTAGCACCAAGTGCCCTGTCATAGCCGCGCGACAGGCAATCTCGGCGGTTTCGGTATCGCGAATCTCGCCCACCAGTACCACATCGGGGTCTTGGCGCAAAATCGCACGCAGCTGGCTGGCAAAAGTCAGCCCTGCTCGCTCGTTCACTTGCGACTGCCCAATCCCCTCAATCGTGAACTCCACAGGGTCTTCACAGGTGAGGATATTGCGTCGGTCAGACTTGATATGCTGGAGCAAAGCGTAAAGCGTCGTGCTTTTGCCCGAACCTGTAGGACCCGTCACCAAAATCATCCCCCACGGTCTGCTTGCTAGCTCCACCAGCCCTTGCTCAACTTGGGGTGGCATGCCTAACTGATTGAGCGACTTGAGCGCGTTCTCGCGGTCTAACAAGCGCACCACCACGCGCTCACCAAACACTGTGGGCAGCGAAGAAACACGGGCATCAATCCGACGCTCGCCTGCCTTGAAGCTAAAGCGCCCGTCTTGCGGACGACGGCGGTCTGCAATATCCATCTCGCCAAGCAGCTTCACACGCGCCAACACAGCCGCCTGAAGACTACGGGGAATGGTGCGCACAGGATACAGCACTCCGTCAATGCGCAAACGCACTTGTAAGCGGTTTTCCATCGGCTCAAAATGGATGTCGCTTGCACCCTTCTCCACCGCCTCTAACAAGATGCTGTTCACTAAGCGAATCACAGGAGCTTGGTGAACTGTTTGCTCTAAGAGAGTAAGGTCATCGGTTTCCTCTGGCTCAGTCAGTTCCGTCTCTAGTTCGGCGTCGGCGTTGCTAGTGCCTAGCTCCGCCATGCCGTAAAGCTGCGTCAGCGCTTGGAGAATCCGTTCTGGAGGGCTAAATGCCACTTTGATGTGCCGACCCGTGGTTCGGCGTAGGTGGTCAAGCACCTCTACATTGTTGGGGTCAGCAGTCGCGACCCAAAGCGTGCCAGCCTCCTCGCGTAAAGGCACTACCAGAAAGCGCGAGGCGTCTTGCGGGCTAATCCAGTGGCGCACGCGCCGAGCTTGCTCAATCGTTGCCTCATGCAGTGGCTCAAAGGGGCATTCCCACTGCTCCGCTTGCGCTTCATAGTAATCATCAGGGGTAATGTAGCCCAGCTCAATCAGGGTCTCGCCCAGCTTCTTGCCGGTAAGCCGTTGCGTTGCTAGCGCCTCCTCCAACTGCGCCTGCGTAATCTTGCCCTTTTGCAACAGCCACTCGCCCAACCGCTTGACACCGTACATGGTAGACTCCTGCAGGAATTATTGGCGCAGGGGGCGTATTCTTAAGGCAGCTCGCGCTGCTATGCGTGTGCTTTAGGATGACCTGTAGGCGCATACTACGCTCACTTTAAGGGTAGAGGAGGCCTCGAATGTATCAGCCCAATCGTTTGCTTACCAACCCAATAAACAAGCATATAGTAGAGCTATCGAAGGAATGGGAAGGTTACGAGTTGTTGTTGCGTCCGTCGCGGCGGTTTCTCTTTCACAACCTGTACCGTCCGAGTGCTTATGTGCCAGAGCTTAACAAGCCGTGCTTTGCCGTGCTGTGCGCTCAAACCGATCGGGAGAAGCGTCCGCTTTTGGTGATTGAAACCGAGCCTCAGCTCAGCGAAGCGCTGCGCCAATCGTACCGTGAATGCGAAATCCTATGGCTAGAGGTCTATGAAGGTCCTGCGGGCATCCACTTCTACTGCGAGAATACGGGCATCCGAATGGAACTCAGCTGCCCGATTGCGCAGATTCGAGTGGCGTTTCGTGCCCCATTAGCGTGGGTGCACGAACGCACCGAACGACGCTACATCCCACAAGGGCGACTCATCCAAAGCTTCCACGAACGTGTGCTGCGGGAAGCTATCGAGTTGCTGATACCCGAATATCCGATTGAATGCCACCACCAGATACCGTTTGGGTTCGTGACGGGTTATCGAGCGCAAATGCCCCCGCAGATTGCGCGCTCTGCAGTCGACGCCGTGCTACTGGCAAGCGCAACGCTTAGCACCGACGGCGTCGTGCTGCTCCCCATCAACCTCAACCTCCACAATGTCCACGTTTCAAACGAGCAAACAGCTGAGAAAGACCGCCTTATGTGCGAGTTTGCGCGAGAGATAGAGATGCCGTTTCTGACAATTCGGGCTGCCGAGCAGCCCGACGCCTACATTTTCTCGGCACCATCGCTGGATGAAAAATCCATCACAGTAGTTGGGCGAACACCCGCAGATTGGGCAAACGCTATTCGCCCCTTCCTTGAAGCGGCTTTAGAACAGCTAAGTCGCGTCCTATAGTGGGGTATAATCGCCTTAGGAGGCAACCTATGAACAAGGTAGGTCTGATTCTGGTCTTGGCAGCGTTGCTGGGTGCAGGGGCAGCGGCGTTGCTGGTTGGCTTTAGGAGCAGCGTCGAGCCAACCCCGGCAGCCGTTGTTACGACTCCCTCCAAATCTTCCTGCTGCCCAGATCACTAACGCTAAGCAAGGCGCGGGAGAGCACCTCACGGGTGTTCCCCCGCACCCGATATAAGGGATGTTTGCCAAAGCGATTGTGCCAATGGCAGGGCTGGGCACGCGCCTTTACCCTGCCAGTGCCGTTATTCCAAAGGGGTTGATGCCATTTGCAACAGCTGACGGTGCCCTCAAAACAGGGCTCCAACTCATCGTGGAAACCCTCCTTGCCGCAGGCATCCAGCAGGTTGGGGTAGTGGTCTCGCCAGAAACGCGCGCCATCTACGAGACCTTCCTAGAAGGTGGAGGAGCAGCTTACGCATCTGCGCGCGCACAACGCCCCAGCCTACAGGCAACCTATACTGCCCTGCAGCAACTTCGTCGCCACATTACACTCATTGAACAACCCCAGCCGTTGGGCTTAGGGCACGCTGTCTGGTGCGCGGCTACCTTTGCACAAGGCGAGCCAGTCGTGGTAGTGTTAGGCGACCATCTGTGGCTACCCTTGGGCCACCCAACCCCAGTGCTGACTGCCATGGAGCTAAGTCGGCGCTACCATGCCCCTGTCTACGGGGTTCACCGCGTGCCGATTCATAAGGTTGCGTTGTACGGCATTTTGCAGGGAGAAGCGGTAGAAGCGCCGCACCTTTACCAAGTGCGCCAAATCTGCGAAAAGCCCACCCCAGAGTATGCGCGTGCCCACTTGCACACCGAAGGCTTAGCTCCTGACGAGTTCTTCGCCCACAACGGGATCTATGCGTTCCCGCCCACGCTTTGGGAGATCCTAGCGCAAATCGCAACGCAGCATCGCCCTGAAGCAGGGGAATGGACGCTTACCGCTGTCCAACAGCGGCTCTTAGCTCACCAGCCAGCCTACCTTTACGAAGCCAACTGCGCCGTGCTGGACTTCGGCACGGTAGAGGGCTACCGCCACGCCTTCTGCACCATCGCCAACTGCCAGCCAAATGTATAAGGCAGAAGTGCGCTACCAGAACGAGTTACTCACGCTTGCGGCACGACCCGAGGGTAGGAGCTGGAAAATCACCCTACCCGATGGTTCGGAACACTTAGTGCTCCACGCAGCAGCTACCGAACACACCCTCACGCTGGAGCTCCCCTCTGGGCGCGTGGCGCTAAAGTTCCTTCGCACCCCAAATGGGGTTGAAATCCACTACCGAGGGCGCGTATACCGGTTTCAGAGTGCAGCTCCGGCTCGTCAAGGCGAGGGGTATCACTCCAGCGCCGAAGGCGTGCTGACTGCACCGATGCCAGGGCTGATCACAAAGGTCTTCGTGCAAGAGGGCGAACTGGTAGAGGCAGGGCAACGCTTGCTCACGCTAGAGGCGATGAAAACCGAACAAACCCTGCGCGCGCCCTTTGCGGGTGTTGTAGCACGCCTCTATGTGCGCGAAGGCGACTTGGTGCAAGAAAACACGATCCTAATTGAGGTCGCTGAGCCTAAGGAGGGTGGCCCAGCGACCCAGCAACCAGCTGAGAGCGAGTGATTAGAACCACACGGTTAGCTGCGCCGACCGCGAGACGCCACCGTAAGTGGCAGTGATTGTAACCGTCTCCACACTGAACGCACTGCGCGTACGGATGACGAAGCTCGCGCTGGTGGCGCCTGCGGGCACGGTAACGCTGCTGGGCACCGTCGCACGATTGGAGCTGCTGTGCAGCTGCACCACAATATCCCCTGCAGGCGCAGGTCCAGTGAGCGTCACAGTGCCTGTTGCGCTCTGACCGCCCCACACCGCCGATGGGCTAATCGTAAGCGATTGAAGGGTTACTGTAGCGGGGTTCACTGTGAGCGTCGCTTGGCGCGATACGCCATTTGCCGACGCCGTTATCGTCACTGTGGTGGGGCTAGACACAGAGCGAGTAGACACCGTAAAGTTAGCGCTGGTTGCACCCGCAGGCACGGTTACGGTGCTGGGCACGGTTGCAACATTTGGGTTGCTGCTGCTAAGGCTTACCACAAAGCCCCCTGCAGGAGCGGGCGCGCTGAGTGTCACCGTGCCCGTGACGCTGTTGCCACCCACTACGCTGCTGGACGATAAGCGCAGCCCAATCAAGCTGGGCTGGCTGGGTGAACTTACCGCCTGCAACGCCCGCCACACGTTTAGTCGCCCTGCGTTCGGCGCAAGCGTACGCCCGCCAGAGGAATAGTAGGGGTCTACATTGGTCTCCAACGCTGCACGCAGCTGGCTGTTGCTAAGGCTGGGGTTATGCGACCAAAGCACCGCAGCTGCCCCTGCCACATGCGGGCACGCCATGGAAGTGCCACTTAGACGCACATACCGATTGCTGGGATAGGTGGAAAGAATGTCCACCCCTGGCGCGGCGATATCCACCCACGAGCCATATTGCGAAAAACTCGCCAACGTGTCGGTAGAGTCAGTGGCAGCAACCGCAATGCAGTTCGTGTAATACGCAGGGTACATCGGCGCGGAGCTGCCCGAATTGCCCGCCGCAGCTACAATCAGGCAGCCGCGGTTCCATGCGTAGTTGACGGCATCTTGCAGTTGCTGAGCGCCACTACCTGCGCCCAAGCTCAGGCTGAGAATGTGCGCGCCGTTATCCGCTGCCCACGTGATCCCGCGCGCGATGGCATCTAGCGTGCCCGACCCATTCGCGTTCAACACCTTGACGGGCATAATCTGCACAAAGGCGTGCGCGTTGCTTACCGCTGGGTTCCACGCAGCAACCCCTGCAATCCCCGTGCCGTTATGGATCTCCGCAGCGGCAATACCAGCACAGTGGGTGCCGTGCCCATTGTCGTCCTGCACATTCGTGCTATTGTTGAGCGTGTTATAACCGTACACCGCGCCGTTGCTGTGGCGACGGAGTTTGTTCACTAAGTCGGGGTGGTTCACATCAACGCCTGTGTCGATAATCGCAATGTACACTGTGCGCTGGGGCTGCCAAACGTCCCACGCTTGGGGCGCCTGAATCCGCGCAAGCGCATACTGCTGCCCAAAAAGTGGGTCATTCGGCGTGGCAAGGGCATACGCGATGTAATTCGGCTCCACATAACGCACGCCAGGCAGCGCACGCACGATCTCCGCCACCTCTGCCATCCCGACCTTTGGCGGCAACTTCAGAACGAGGCTGTTGATAGCAGGGTTGGAAGCGCGAATCACGCCCAACCAGTCAATCATCAGCAGCGTGAAGGGGAACTCCCCCTGCTCCAGCCCTATCACCAGCTCATCGGGCATATAAGGCGCATCTTGCACAATAAGCGGCTCAGCAGGAACGGTCGGGGCAAAATGCAGTTCCTGCGCGTTAGCCACAAGCACTAACCCACAAAACGCCACCACCATCAGCGCCTTCCACCGTTGCATTGGCGTCCCTCCTCCGTTCTACAGTGTCACTATGGGTACGCGCCTAACGATGCTGAGTAAGTACTGTGATCCCCTCTGTGATTCCTGCCACTTTCTATCACTGCTAACTTTTGCATGGCGTAGAAGCTGCGAAAAACCTGCGCAGCTGCTGCCGTCCAGCAAGGTAAACGCGCAGGGGTGGAACGAGCGCTTCTTACCGCTCCCCTTGCACAAGCAGGGCTTCGCGAAGTGCCCAACGAGTGCCTGCGCGCTCCAGTTCCAGCAGCACCGCCCCTTTGCAGAACGGCGGCGATTGGCTAATCCACACGCCGTTCACCTGTTCTGGTGGGTGAATAGGCGTGTGCGAATGTCCGCCTAAAATCACATCCAGCTCGGGGCACGCCTCTGCCAGCAGGCGGTCTTGCGTGATGCCGATGTGGGTAAGCGCAATTAGCAAATCGGCTTCGGGGCGCAAACGAGCTACCCACGCGCGCGCCGTTTCTATCGGCGGGTCGAACACATACGCACTAAGCGCTGCGGAGTACATTTGCGGCGTAATCATCGGCACAGTCAGCCCTAGCACCGCCACGCGCACGCCCGCGTGAACGGTCTGCCACACCGCCTGCACAGGCAAAGGCGTGTCGGGTTGCTTAGGGCGTAGGTTTGCGCACAGCAGCGGCGCAGGCGCCCTGCGAGTTTTGGCAAGTAGCCCCGCAACCGTCAGGTGGAACTCGCGGTTACCGAGCGCGATTGCATCGTAGCCCGCCTGCTGCATCCACGCCCATGCTGGCTCTGGCTGCAGCGGAATACCCAAGTTGCCCGCGCGGATACAGTCGCCCGAATCCAGAAGGAGTGCGTGGTGCTGCGCCTTGAGGGTGCGGAGACGCTCCACAAACGCGGCGTTCCAGCGGTCGTGCGCGTCGTTGGTGTGGATTAGCGCGATTCGCTGCGGCACGCCTCCATCCATTCCTGCACCACCGCCGCAGGGTCATCCGCGCGCATCAGCGCCTCGCCTACCAAAATCCCATGCACACCCGCTTGGCACAGTCGCTGCACCTGCTCTGCGGTTTCAATCCCGCTTTCGCTGATGCGCGTAACCTCCTCAGGGAAGTAGCGCAGCAGGCGAAATGTGGTCTCTAGCGACACGGCAAAGGTGCGTAAGTCGCGATTGTTGATGCCAATCAGCGTCGCGCCCGACTCGATAGCATCTTCTAGCTCCCATTCGTCGTGAACTTCCACCAGTGCATCCATCCCAAGTGACTCGGCAAGCTCACGCAGACCGCGCAGCCGCTTGCGGTCAGGCACCGCGGCGACAATCAACAAAATCGCATCTGCCCCCGACACGCGACTTTCGTAGACTTGATACTCCTCAAGGATGAAGTCTTTGCGCAGTGCAGGCAGGGGCACGCGCTCACGCGCTTGCTGCAAATACTCAGGCTTGCCTTGGAAGTAGGGTTCGTCCGTCAGCACGCTTAGGGCGTCGGCGCCTGCCTCGTAGTACCGCTCGGCGATTGCAACGGGGTCAAACTCGGCACGGATGACGCCCTTGCTAGGTGAGGCGCGCTTGAGTTCGGCAATCAGCGCAATCGGGTTGCGCGTGTGGCGCAAAGCAGCGTGAAAACCGCGTGGCGGGAGCGCATCCGCAAGGCGTGCCTTAAGGTCTGCCAGAGGCGCGCGACGCTTGCGCGACTCCACCTCCTCGCGCTTCGTGTCCAAAATCTGCTGCAGCACCGACACCAAGCGAGATTATACCGAGCGCGCCTACACCTTGTCCAACGCCTGCTTGAGGTCCAACACCAAATCCTCGGGGTGCTCCACACCGATGGAGAGCCGAATCAACGCATCAGTGATGCCAAACATCCGCTTCGTCTCTTCGGGCATATCGGCGTGGGTCATCGTGGCAGGGTGTTCTGCCAGCGACTCCGTGCTTCCCAAGCTCACAGCTAACTTGATGAGTTTGAGCGAGTTGAGGAAGCGGAACGCCTCTGCCTCGCCGCCCACAATCTCAAACGAAATCATTCCTCCTGGCGCAAGGCACTGCTTGCGGTAAATCTCGAACTGAGGATCGTCTTCCGTCAGGTGCCCCAAGTAGTACACTTTTTGCACCTTGGGGTGGTCTGCTAGGAAGTCCGCGACGTAGCGTGCGTTTTTCATCTGCGCCGTCATGCGCAGCTTGAGCGTTTCAAGGCTTCGCATCAGCAGCCAACCCGTCCACGGGCCCGCCATGTTCCCCAAGAAGGTGCGAAGGGTTTTCACAGGAGCTAACTTCTCGCGGCTGCCCAAGCAAGCCCCTGCGATTAGGTCACTGTGCCCACCAATGTATTTTGTGGCAGAGTACAGCACCAAATCTGCCCCGTGCTTGAGCGGATGCTGCCACAGCGGCCCAAGGAAGGTGTTATCCACCGCAACAATCACTTCGCGCCCCTTGGGAGCATACTTTTTCGCCAAGTGGCAACAGAACTCAATGTCCACCAGCGCATTGGTGGGGTTAGCAGGGGTCTCGATGTAAATCATTGCGAGGCGGTCGCGCAGTTCGCAGTTCGCCAAAATCTCCTCAATGCACTCGTTGCGCGCTCCAGCGGGGAACGCCACGGCGTGGATACCAAACTCTTTCAGCACCCTGCGAAACAGGTGATCGGTGCCCCCGTAAAGCGGTTCGCTGTGAAAAATCATGTCGCCTGGGCGCACGTAAGCCAACACAGCAGTGGCGATCGCTGCCATCCCGCTTTCAAAGACAGCGCCGTCTTCCGCGTCATCCCATAAACAAAGGCGGTCTTCCAAGATTTCCAGGTCGGGGTTGTTGATGCGACTGTAGATGAGTCCTACTTGTTCACCGGGTTTGGGTGGGCGCAGCCCGTAGGCTAACTCGAAAAATGCCTTGCCTTCCTCGGCAGTGCGGAACACGAAGGTGGAAGTTTGGAAAATCGGGCACTTGAGCGCGCCTTCCGACCATTCGGGGCGGTAGCCATAGCTCATCATTAGGCTTTCAGGATGCAAAGGCACGCCATCGAGGTAACCTTCAGGTTTTCGCCGTGTCATCGTCGACCTCTCTGTCTACGCCCAATTCTACCTCGACTGGCGGTTAGGATGGGGTAGGCGTGCGAGCTTGGCGCGCGATTTGCTACAACAGGATGGCGCATGCCTTCGCTGTTAGAAGCAATCAGTAGCACAGCCCTAACGTTGCGGAATGCGTTGGTGTGGCGAAGAGAGCGCAGCAGTCTCCACCGAGCGGTTGAGCTGCGCAAGCTCTTCTGGCGTTAGTTCGCGCCACTGCCCAGGCTTGAGGTCGCGCGGCAAGCGAAGGTCACCAATCGCAATGCGCATTAGGCGCACCACGGGGTGCCCGACCGCTTGGCACATCCGCCGTATCTGACGCTTGCGCCCCTCATAAATGGTGATTTCTAACACGCTATGGTTGCCCTTACTGCGCAGCAGCCGCACCTGCGCAGGCGCCGTTTTGCCCTCTTCTAGCATCACGCCTTCGCGCAGGCGACGCAACGCGCGTGCCGAAGGCACCCCACGCACCCACACCCGATAGGTCTTCGGCAACTTGTAGCGCGGATGAAGCAAACGATTGGCGAAATCGCCATCGTTAGTAAACAAAAGCAGCCCCTCCGAATCCGCATCCAGCCTACCCACAGGGAACACAGGCACGGGCACATCACGGAGTAGCTCCATCACCGTACGTGGAGCATGCGGGTCTTTGCGAGTAGTCACGTAGCCACGCGGCTTGTTAAGCATAATGTAAATCCGCTTAGGCGGGGGTTGCACGCGCACACCATCTACGGTAATCACATCGCGCTCAGGATCGACTTTGGTGCCTAGCACGGCAGGCACACCATTGACCCGCACACGCCCCTGCACAATAAGTTGCTCACACGCCCGCCGCGAGCCATACCCGCAATACGCTAGCCACTTCTGCAAACGTTGCTCCGCCATCGCCTACCCTGCCTTGAAGAAATGGTACATCGTAACCATCAGATAAACCCCGCTCAGCGTGGCTATTCCGAAAATCACAGGCACCCACCAACCCGTATCGCCCGCGATTGTGGAGAACATCGCAATGAAATAAAGCGTTGCCGTAGTTAGTGCCATCCACCCGAAGCGTCGCGCGTGGGGATTAGGCGGGCGCACGATGTTTTTGCACACGGGGCACTCCTGCTCAGGGGCATTAGTGGGCAGCTCTGCTTTGCAATAGGGGCACTGGCGCGCCATACCAAGATTGTACCTTAGGTACAATAGGTGCAGCGCAGCTATGGCGCGCAGTCCCAAAGCGCTCAAAGCCAAGTTAGACGCCATCTGCGCCCGATTTCGGGGCGTGATGGGCTACAGCCTCTACCACACGCGCCTCAACCACCGAATCGACCACCGCGGCGACGAAATCTTCCCCACTGCCAGCACCATCAAAGTCGCCGTGATGGCAAAAGCAATGGAAGAGATAGATTCGGGACGCCTAAGCTACACGGAAAAGCTGCCAATCACGCCCGACGATATCCGCGACGGCTCAGGACTGCTGCAGTTTTTCAAGGAAAATCAGTCTGTTGAGGTCAGAATGCTGTTGCACCTAATGATTACAGTCAGCGACAACACGGCGACAATCATGCTGGCGCGGCGTCTAGGCACGGTGGAGGTAAATCGCTACTTGGAGCGCTTGGGGCTACGCCATACGAAAGTGTATACCAAAGATGCCGAAGACACGCGCTGGACACCCGACAACGAGGGCGAAGTCGCCATCTGCGAGGCAGCGCGTACGGTTTGGCGATTCTACCACCCACGCGACCCGTGGCGCCCACCCAAGGGCGCGGAGAAGTTCAGTAGTGGCTATGGGGGAGCATAGAATGCACGCTGTCAAAACGAAAGAAGCAGACTACCCTCTTCGCAACACGCGCGCGTTGGTGCTACTAACGATTTTTGGACTGTTGGCGCTCTTCTTCGCACTCAACTTCCGCATCGTGGTGGTAAACGGTCCTTCAATGGAACCGACCTACAAAGACGGCGACCGCCTGCTAATGACCAACGCCTACTGGCTGTTTGGCGAGATTCGGAAGGGGGACGTGGTGGTTATCATCCGCCCGAAAGGCGATTTGCTCATCAAGCGGGTGGTGGCGTTAGCGGGCGAACCCATCCCCAAACGGTACTGGACTCCGCTGGTGTATATGATGGGCGGGCGCGTGCCAGAGGGGCATATCTTCGTGGTGGGCGATAACTTGGCGCAGTCTGAGGATAGTCGCCACATCGGCGCGATTCCGCTAAGCTGGGTACAGGGCAAAATCGTGGGTGGCTGGCAGGAGGCGCTCCCTTGAGCCAGTGGCGCACACTTCAGGCGCAATGGGCGGGTCGATGGATGCGCTTTGTGCCCGCCGACAGCGACGAGCCGCTTCCCCCACCGCGTTACGTGGTGGTGCTAATAAGTGATGAAGCAGGACGCTACCTGCTGGCGAACATTCAGGCGCGCGGCTACTGCGCCCCCAGCGGACATATCGAGCCAGGCGAATCGCCTGAAGCCGCCGCGCGCCGCGAAGCCTACGAGGAAACCGGCGCCGTGCTTGCCCAGTTGCACATCCTTGGCGCATACGTGCTCTCACCCTGCAGCCCAGACGAACCCGAGCCTTGCAGCGCACCCGTGTACTTAGCACGCGCCGAGAGGATTGACCCACTCGGCGCAGAATCGGAGTCACGGGGAATCCAATGGGCAACCTTAGAGGAACTCCCCGCGCTTTACTACGACTGGTCGCCCCTGTTAGAGGCAGTGTTTGCATATGCGGAGCAACGGCGTCGAGCACTTAGGGAATGGTAAGGCGAAAGCCAAGCCATCCGCGCACGCATGGATGCCCTGGTCGGCGGGCTTGTTGGGGGCGGGTGTGGCGCTAGCGCCTTGGTGGTCGGGCAGTGTGTATGTAGGAGCGCGCCCTATAGCCCCCTCCGATACGCTTACTGCCCTTCTGTGGAACGCTGATATGCCCCTTATGGGCGCGTTCGTAGTGAGCCTACTGATACTTGCCGGGTCTGTGCAAGCGGCATGGCATATGCCGATGTGGCGTGTGCCCGTGGGGCGGTTCTTGGTGCCACTGGTGCTCCTCATTGGGTGGTTAGGTGTGTCAGCAGCGGTCAAGCAAACAGGATGGGCAGGACATGCGCGACTTGCTCACTGGCTGATGGCGCTTATGACAATCCTCTCGCTCACGGCGATTGTGCGCCGAAATGTTGCGGGTTGGTTGGTGCTGTCGCTGATGGTGATGAGCGCAAGCCTTATCGCGCTCCGCGCGTGCGGGGAGTACCTCGTGAGCGCGCTCAGTGGGATCACGAACTGGCGCGTGTTTGCAACTTTTTTCAACCCCAACCTGCTGGCGGGCTACTTGGTGATGGTTGCACCGCTCACGATGGGGCTGTTATTGATGGTGGGACGCGAGTTCGCTGAGCCACGACGACGCCTGTATGGGGCGTTGCTTACCGTAGGGCTATGGCTGCAACTGAGCGCGCTGGTGCTGACCGCCTCACGCTTGGGAATGCTCTCGTTCGTAGGTGCAGCAGCAGCGTTTCTAATCATCGCAAGTGCCTGGAAGCTGCTCACGCGCGCTTTCCTAATGCGGTTGGCAGTGGTGGGAGTGCTACTGGCAGGTGTGTTGTGGCTGAGCGCTCCAGCAACGCAACGCCTCACGCCACAAGCAGCAGTCCAGGATGTGCATTCGGGGGCGTTTCGCGTGGAAACTTGGAAAGGCGCGCTTCGCGCCGCGCTGGCAAACCCGATTGTGGGGATAGGCACAGGCGCCTTCGAATGGGGCTACCCACGCTATGCGAGCGTTGGATACACCCGCGCCGCGCACAGCACCTACCTAGAGTTAGCCGCTGAGTCAGGCTTGCCCGCGCTAATCCTTTTGCTAATCGCAGGTGTCGGTTGGCTACAACGCGCTGCCCAACGCGAAATGCCTCCTGACCTCAATCGCCCTGTGCCACGCGCGATGGATTGGCGCCCCGTGCGTGTAGGCGTGCTGGCAGGCGTGCTGGGAGCCGTGCTGCATAACGCCGTCGACTCTGACCTGCAAGCGTTCGCAAATCTCATCACGCTCAGCGCGTTGCTGGGGTTAGGGCTGGCGTTGGCGGTGGACGGCGTGTATGCACTACCCGTGCGCCCGTTGGAACGGCGCGGGATTGCCCTAACGATAGCGCTGCTGCTAGGAACTATTCTGTCGGCGTTTGGGCTGGGCGAGTGGTTCGCCAACCAAGGACGCTATCAGACGCTGGTGTCGCACATTCCGCAGGCAATCGAGCTGTACAGCCTCGCACGACGCTTTGATGCGACCAACCCCGACTACCTGATGGATGCGGGCGAGCTTTACTACGCGTTGGGTAGGCGCGAAACAGCGTTTGAACTGATGCAGCGTGCTGTGCGCCTCAAACCTACCGCCCGCAACTTGTATCGCTTGGGAACTTACTACGAGCGCGAAGGTGACCTTGCGCAGGCACGCATGCAGTTCCAAGCCGCTCTAAAGCACGACCCGCACAGCCTGCCCGCGCTGCTCAAACTGGCACAGCTCGCACAACCCGACCCAAACACGCCGCGCCTCACTGAGGAAGCACGCGCCTACTACGAGCGCATAATCGCCCTCCAAAGCAGCCCCTACGGGCGTATCCGTGCCATCCCCCAAATCGTGGAGACCGCCTTCGGTTTTGCGCATCTGGCATTAGCTCGGCACTATCGCGCGATTGGCAACCTCAACCAAGCCCAAACCCACTACGAGCAAGCGCTTGCCGTGTTTCGCGCCTATCGCGAGCTGACCTATCCGTTCCATCTGGCGGGGCGCGCCGCAGGGCTGCACGGCTTCTACAATCCTGAACGCGAGCGCCAAATCCTCAGTGCGCACCTGCAGGTGTTGCAAGAGCTGGCAACGCTTTACGAAGCGCAGGGGCGCACGCAAAACGCCCAATCCCTCCGCCAAGAGTATGCCCGACTAAGCGCAGAGTAGCTCGCTACCCTCGCTATGCCTCCCACAAGCTGGGTACGGGCAGTGCCCACAGCCGATTGCCAAATGGCACTTGCGCGGTGCCTGTGTACAGCACATATCCGCCAGCCCATCGCTCGCCTACGGCTTGGGCAAGCGCGCGCAAATGCCGAAAATCTTCTGCGTTCACCGTGGCTGCAGCCTTGATCTCAATACCGATCACCTGTCCCTGCGCGTTTTCCACAATCAAGTCCACTTCCCGCCCCTTGCTAGTGCGCAGGTAATACAAACGGTAGGTCGTTTCCGCGTAGCTGATTTGCTTGACAAGCTCGTTAGCGACGAACGCCTCTAACATCCGCCCGCGCAGCAGTGCATCTTGTAATAGGCGTTCCTCCCCAGCCCCCAGCACCGCAAGCGCTAAGCCTGTGTCATTCAAGAAAACTTTCGGGGTCTTGAGCAACTGTTGGCTGATACTTGCATACCACGGGGGGATGCGAATAACCACCAGCAGCGTCTCTAGTAAACGCAAGTAGCGCTGGAGCGTGGAGTGGGGTATGCCGATTTCCCGCGAGAGGTTCGACAGGTTGAGCAGTTGCCCGTTTTGGGCGGCAAGCAGGCGCAACAGGCGCCCCATATCGGCAACCCGCTCAATGTCGGCAAGCAGGCGCACATCCCGCGTGAGCAGAGTCTCTGCATACGCGCGCAGCCACATCTGACACTGCAACAAGGTCGGTTGCGCTACTGCCTGCGGGTAGCCTCCACGAAGCACACGCCCCCACAAGTCACTTGTGTCCAAGTCGGTACGCATCGCAAAGGCACCCTCAAAAGCGCAAACGAGCCAGCATTCGCGCCTCCGCTCCAGTTCCCCTTGCGAGAAGGGATGAAGCATGACGATACCCATCCGCCCAACCAGGGCATCGGCGACTTGGGGTAGCGCCGCGGGGCTGGCAGAACCTGTGAGCAAGAACATCCCCGCTTTGCGTGCAGAATCGATGCGCTGCTTGAGGGGCAACAGCAGCTGCGGCACGCGCTGAACTTCGTCCAAGATGGCACGTTCGGGCAACGCCTCTACGAAACCCTTTGGATCTTGCAGGGCACTTTGCAGGGTGGTAAGGTCGTCCAGCGTGTAGTAGGCATCCATCAACCCCTCAGCAAGCAGCTGGTGAGCCAATGTGGTCTTACCCACCTGTCGCGCCCCCTGCAAAAACACGGCGGGCATCACGCGCAGCGCTTCCCTGACTCGCTCAATTGCCCAGCGCTCCAGCAACATCGGCAGATTCTACCCACCTAATGGGCAGATTCTGCCCATTGAATGGTGAAATCCTGCCACCGCGTCCCCCAACGACCGCCCGTCTTAGAAGCTCAGGCGAACGCTCCACTCAGCTAGACTTACGCATAGGGCAGCGTGCGAGCCTACAGAGGGCGCAGTGGTGAACAGCCGCGTCAGTACCCTAACTCGAAGAAATAGCGTAGCCACTGCCCAGCGATAGGCGCCGCGATTGCACCCCCGCCTCCTGCCTCTTCTGCCATCACGCATACCACCACGCGCGGGTTTTCCGCAGGGGCAAAAGCAATGAACCAAGCGTGGGTCTTGCCCCCTTTGCGAAACTCTGCGGAGCCTGTTTTGCCCGCAACGCGGATGCCTGGTACGCGCGCTGCGCTTGCCGTACCCGCCTCTACCACACGCACCATGCCCTCAATCACTGCCTCCCAGTGCTCAGGCGCAGCTTCGTAGCGACGGATCACCTCAGGTTGCGTGCGATGCAATAGCCGCCCCTCAGGAGTGCGCACCTCCTTCACCAAATACGGGCGGTACATTACCCCGCGATTGGCGATTCCCATCGCCATCACCGCTGCCTGCAGCGGGGTGATTGCCAGATAGCCCTGCCCGATGCCGTAGTTGAGGGTCTCACCCCCATACCAAGGCTGTTTGAGCACGGTGCGCTTCCAGCGCGTGTCGGGAACCAGCCCTTTGCGCTCATGGGGTAGGTCAATCCCCGTGCGTTCACCCAACCCAAACGCCCGCGCAACTTCCGCCAAAGCGTCGGGTCCTAAGCGCTGAGCTAACTGGTAATAGAACACATCGCACGAAAACGCAATGGACTCGTAAAAGTCCACACGCCCGTGGCGGCGCCAACAACGGAAGGTGCGAGTCCCCAACCGATAGCCGCCAGTACAAGTAGTGTGGCTATGAGTTGTAATTAGCCCGCGCTTGAGACCCTCCAGCGCAAAGATTGGCTTGACAATCGAACCAGGCGCATAGGCTGACTGCACGGCACGGTTGTTGAGGGGGGCGCGTGGATCGTTGGCGAGCTGACGCCAGACTGTGCGCGGGATGCGCGGCACGAACACGTTCGGGTCGAAGGTCGGCTGGCTGACCATTGCCAATACCTCACCCGTGCGCGGGTCTAACGCCACCAGCGCGCCTTTGTGCCCTTGAAGTAGCTCATGCGCCTTGCGTTGCAAGCGCACATCGAGGCTTAGCACGACACGGTTGCCTGGGGTTGGCTCGAACTCTTGCACAGTGCGTACCCGCTTGCCAACAGGCGTAACCTCTACCTGCTCGCCCCCAGGTTTGCCGTGCAACTCGCGCTCGTAGGTGCGCTCAATGCCACTTTTGCCCACAAAGTCCGTGCCGTCGTACAACCGCAGGCTAAGCCAATCGGTGGCTTCTTCGGTCTCTGTGGCGTAGGCTTGCAACTCCTCTTGTGAAATCTGCCCTACATACCCCAGCACATGCGCGAACAACCCCCCGTAGGGGTAGCGCCGCATTGGTTGAAGCGAAACTTCCACTTCGGGCAAGTTGTACTGGCTCTCCAGCAAGTCCGCAGCCTGCTCCAGCCCTACGCCTTTTTGAACAACCAGAGGGATGTAGGGGTTGATCTTAGGGTTCTCAATCAGCTGGCGCAGTTCGTCGGGAGCTATTCCCAGACGCTGAGCGACCAGCGGAATGCGTTCAGGATGACGCCGTAATCGCTCTGGAATGACGCTGATAACTATTTGCGCACGATTGGTGGCTACAATCTGCCCATTGCGGTCTACTATCAGCCCGCGAGGTGGCGGGGTGCGTAGTAAGCGCGTGCGCACCAGTTCGGCTCGTGTGGCTAACTCCTCGCCGTGCAGCACCTGCAGGTACCATAAGCGCACCCCTAAAACGCCCACAACGGCAAAAATAACAAACAGCATCCCATATTCGCGGGGCGAGATAATCCGCTTTTCTTCGCGTCGGATGCCCAAGTAGCGCTTGGGACGCTGAATCATCGCCTTCGGATGCCGTGTCGGCTACAGCGTTTTTTGGGTTCCGCGCCCTTTTGGTAGCGTTTAGTCACAACCTCGGGGCAGTATTCCGTTGCCACCAAGCCTGTATCGGCACAAATCGGTACTTCCACATATTCTGGCTGGGGCGGTGGTGACGGTGGCTTGGACGTGCGGGGAGGAATGGGTTGCGCAGCTGGCGCTGCGGTGCGCGGAGTGTTTGACTGCGAGGCGGGCAGTTGTGCGGGTGCTCGGGTTGTGCGCGGTACGCTCGGCTGCGAAGGGGGTAGGATAGGTGGCTGAGCTTCGCGAGGAGCACTGCTGACGGTAGGGGTCGGTTCGCCGCTGCGTGGAGCTGGCGCAGAGGTAGCAGGTGTGGTAGGCATACTGGTAGAGGTAAGTAGCTCTGGTTGGGGCGTGTTAGCAGGCAAGGGGGGCGTGCTCGCATCTGCAGATGGGCGCTCAGCCTCTGAGGGCTGCGTGGGATGCAACTGGTCTTCTCCCGCTGGTGCAGACCCCGATGCAGGGGTCAACTCCTCGATGGAGAGCGGCTGCCCAAGCTGCGGTTGACGCGCGCGCAAACGCTGCTCAATCGCGTTCACTTGCTCCATTAGGTCTGCCCAGATGCGAGCGCACACAGTGCCCCCGAACACACGCCGCATCGGGCGGTACTCCCAACGGCGCGTTTGCGGGTTGTAGTACTCGCTAGCAACCCACACCACCGCCAAATACTCGTCTGTATAGCCCACAAACCACGCATCGCGGTGATCGCTGGTAGTACCCGTCTTACCGCGTGCGTTTGGAATACGCGCTGCTGCTTTGCCCGTGCCCTCGACAACCGCTTTGCGTAAAATCTCGTCCATCCACGCGGCGCTTTGGGCG
Organism: Fimbriimonadales bacterium; assembly: GCA_025061985.1. GTDB lineage: Bacteria > Armatimonadota > Fimbriimonadia > Fimbriimonadales > GBS-DC > GBS-DC. The sequence goes on along the minus strand of JANXAW010000030.1, from coordinate 8,574 downwards.
GACAACACGCCCGGCACAATCTGTGCGTGTTGCTCTAGCATTGTAACGCCGTTGCCGTCCACCACGCGCCGAATCATATAAGGCTTGAGGCGGTTGCCCTTTAGGGCGAACACGCTGTAGGCTTCAGCAAGCTCCAACGGCTTAACCGCCGACGCACCCAGCGCCAACGGCAACACGGGGTCTAAAGGCGACTCAATGCCAAAGCGTGTGCGGGCAAACTCCGCAATTGTGTTTGCACCCACCAGCTGCGCCGCACGCACTGCAGGGATGTTGACCGACGCGGTTAGCGCGCGTGTCACACTAATACGCCCACGGAACCTGCCATCGGCGTTCTGAGGACGCCAGTACTTGCCAGGCACACCACTGGGCAGACGAATCGGCGCATCCAAAAGGGTAGAGGTCGGCGTGAGCTTGCCCAGCTCGAACGCTACTGCGTACACAATCGGCTTAAACGCCGAGCCAGGTTGCCTGCGCCCTTGCGTGATGTTGTTGTACTGCGAGCGCCGAAAGTCTACGCCGCCTACTAACGCGCGGATTTCGCCTGTGCGCAGGTCAATCAGCACTAATGCCCCTTGCGTAACGCCTCGATCGCGGAATGCCTGTACGCCCCGTTGGAGCGCTGCCTCTGCAGCTTGCTGCATTTCCCAGTTCAGGGTCGTGTAAACGCGCAAATCGCCCTGCAAGAGTAGCTCGCGCCCATATTCCGCTTCCAGTTCGCGCAGCACATCCATCACAAAGTGCGGGGCAAGGAAGCGCGTTTGGGGGCGCGCGCGGGCTAAGCGCAACGGCTCGGCTTTCGCTGCATCACGCTGAGCGGGCGTAATATACCCCTCCCGCGCCATCAAGTTCAACACCAAGTTGCGCTGGAAAATCGCCTCGTCAGGGTTAGAGAACGGGTCATACGCCGAGGGGCGTTGAGGCAGCGCAGCCAGCAGCGCACACTCTGCCAGCGTGAGCCGTTCCAACGGCTTGTTGAAGTACACCTGCGCCGCCGCTTTGACTCCATATGCCCCATTCCCGTAGTAAACTTGGTTGAGGTATAGCTCCAAGATGCGCTCTTTGGTAAGGCGGCGCTCCATCTCCTGCGCCAAGATAATCTCTTGCAATTTGCGAGTGAAGGTGCGCTTTTGCGTAAGAAAGATGTTGCGTGCCAGTTGCTGCGTTAGCGTGCTGCCGCCTTGCTTGATATCCCCCTCCGTAATGTTGACCCACAAGGCGCGGGCAATCGCGCGCCAATCGACACCTCGATGCTGCCAAAAGCGACGGTCTTCTTTGGCAATCGTGGCGTTGATGAGGTGCTTGGGGATTTGCTCTAATGGCACAGGCTCGCGATATTCTTCGGCAATCCGCGCCAGCACCACCCCATCTGACGAATAAATAAGGCTGGCTTCGCGCGGCTGAAAGTTCTGAATAAGGCTCACCGCGGGCATCATGCGTGCTACTTGGTAGTAAAGCACGCCGATGAAGGTCATCCCGCCCAGCATCAGGATAAACAGCAGCAGTGTTAGGTACGCCAGCAACCGCTTCCAAAGGCGGCGGCGTTTACGCTTGCGTGGCTGCACCCGCCCTCCCGCGGCAACAATTTCCCGCATCAGTGAACAAGAGTATACCTCTGTTGGGAGCAGTATAATTCCGCTTGTGCGGTTTGTGGCATCGCGGTGGTGGCTGGTGCTGCTGCTTGTGTTTGCGCTTGCGTTTACCTTCGGCACGCTCCATCGTGGGGAATGGCTCTACGCTCCCGCCACGCTGCTTTACCACTTTGAGCCGTGGCGTGGCATGCCTCGCCCTTTTGAACCACCCCCGTGGGATGTGCTGGTGTGGGATGGGGTAGCGCAGTTTTACATTTGGCGGGATTTGGTGCGCTTCCTGTGGCTTAGCGGAGAGGTGCCCTTGTGGAACCCATACGCGCTCTGTGGCACGCCGCTGCCGGCAAATAGCCAGTCTGCGCCGTTCTATTTGCCCCATCTGCTGGTGTTGCCGTTGCCGACAGCGTTGGGGATGGGTGTATTGGCAGCGTTTCATCTGTTTTGGGCGGGCTTGGGATTAGGGTTATGGCTTTGGCAGCGCGGGTTGCGCTTCGGTGCGCTAATGGGGGCGCTTCTATGGATGTTCAGCTTATTTTTTGTAGCATGGCTCCCGCTTAGCTCTGTGCCTGCCACTATGAGCTGGTTCGGTTGGTTGCTGCTGGGGTTAGAGCGCGTGCGGGCGAATGGCTGGCGTAGCCTATGGGCATTCAGCTTGCCGCTAGGAATGATGCTACTGGCAGGGCATCTGCAGTTTGCATTTTACGGCGTCTTGCTAAGCTTGCTCTATGCGATTTACTTAGGGTACGAGACGCGCGGGCAGGGAGGCTTGGGGCAATACGCGCTCGCTGTAGGCGCGGCGTACCTGCTCGGTGGGGGACTAGCAGCATTTCAACTGTTGCCTGTGCTGGAGTTTTCTGCTTATAGCCATCGGCAGGCGCCGCCCACAGAGGCAGGCTACCAAGCGTATGTGCGCAACGCCTTACCTCTGTTTCACTTGATAGTGGCGTGGTTCCCCGACGCCTATGGCAACCCACGCACGGGCACTTATTGGGGTGCGGTGCATTATGCGGAGCTGGCAATGGCGGTTGGGGGCGGGTTTGGGTTGTGGCTAGCGCTGATGGGCATTCAGCGCAAAGGGCAGAGCCTATTCTGGCTTGGGGTTGGGCTACTTTCGTTGCTGATTGCGTTGGGCACACCCCTCACGCGGTTGCTCTACTTCTACTTGCCAGGCTTTAGCGCCACTGGCTCGCCTGCACGGATTTTGTGCCTATGGGCGTTCAGCATTGCAGTACTGGCAGCTCATGGGGTGGAGCATCTTGAGCGCTGGTGGCGGGCGCTATTAGCGTGGATAGGGCTACTTGCGCTTGCGCTGTTGCTGGTGGAGCTAACTCTGCCACAGGGGGTCTCGCGCGCGCCACTGTGGGAGCGTGTGCTGAGCGCCCTCTATGCAGACGCGCTCGCTGCCATAGGCTTATTCGCAATAAGCGTCATTGCGCTGCATACGCTGTCTAAGCCTCGTACAGGCGCGGAAATGCCACGCCGCTGGATTTTCAGCAGGGCAGGTGGCTTGACGCTGGTCAGCTTGGCATTGGTGTCTGCGATCTACCAAGCAGCAGTCATCGCTGCAGACTGCCGCGCCTCTGCGCAAGTGGCGTTCCCGCCCCTAGCGGACTTGCCGAAGTTGGCGCGCGGTGAGCGGATTGCCGTGTTGAACGAGCGCTGGAGCCTGTACGAGCCACCGCCCGCGCGGATGCCCCCCAACACGCCCCTTGCCTATCGCCTGCCCGATGTGGGGGGCTACGACTCACTGCTCCCGCGCCACTACAAACGCTTCTTAGACCTGCTGAACGGGCAAGATAGCGCACCCATTGAAAACGGCAACATGCTCTTTGTGAAGCGATTGCATCCCGACTTGGCGCGGTTGCGCGTGCGCGCTGTGCTAACCCCCGACGGCTGGCAGTCGCTCCCTGCTGCTCAAGCCATCTTGCAGCCCATAGAGGTACTTCCCGACGAAGAGTCGGTGTGGCAGCGGCTGCAGGTGGAGCCGTTCCCTGAACGCATTCCCGTGTGTGGCGAAGCGGCGGAGCATGCCCTTCGTATCATCGGGCAGGGCGAGCGTGTTGAGAACATTTTGGTGGAGTGGCAGGAGTATCGCGCAACCTACTTACGCCTGCGCGTTGTGAACCCTAGCAAGCGCCATGGCTGGCTGCTGATTACCGACACTTGGTATCCGGGCTGGGAGGCGACAGTCAACGGCAAAACGGTTCCGCTCCTTCAGGCGAACGGCGCATTCCGTGCTGTGCCCATCCCCTCGGGCGAAGCTATCGTGGAAATGCGCTTTGTGCCCCGCAGCTTCTGGGTAGGAGCACTGCTTTGCGCGATAAGCATCGCCACCCTACTGGCTATGGCGGCGCATAGCAGAACCCTTAGGTATACTTAGGAGCCGTGGGGGAACCCCAAAGCTTACCTGCGGAGGCGACTATGCGAACACGACAGCGGTTTGTTGTAGCGTGGCTCTTACTGTTAGTGACCACGCTGGGTGCCGTTGCCCAAGAAAAGGTGCTCCTTCGGTACCGCGCTCAGGCGGGGCAAACTGCGCGCTACCGCGTTTCGGGCACTACGGGATTCGACATTTTAGGCAACACCGTTCAATCAGAAGTCTCCATCGTCTATTCGCGTCGAATCACCGAAGTCTCGCCTGAAGGCAACATCACTTGGGAAGAGGAGTATGAGTCGATTGAGGTGAAAGTTGGGGGGCAGCCCACGCCCTTACCCGATCAGATGCGCCCCAGCAAAGCCACCATTACTATCAAACCCAACGGCGAGGTCATCAAGCGCGAATCGAGCCGAACTGAGAGAGCGGGACCCGTTGACGCAATCGGAACGACTCCTCCTATCATCTTTGGCGCAGAACCAGTGGGCGCGGGCGACCAGTGGCGCCACACCTTCGAGGAGAATGAAGAGCTGGGCATCACAGCAGGCGAAGCAGAATACACCCTCAAGGGCTTTGAGACCTGGAACGGCATCCGCGTTGCGCGAATTTTGGTCAACTTCACGGTGCGCGGCGAGGTGAAGGGCAGCAGCGAATCCGAAATGCTGGTGGAGCTACGCACGGGCGATGTCGTATACGCCACCCTCAAGGGCGAAGCAAGTACCACTCAAGGCGAACTCACCTTCAAAGTCACCTTCAACCTTACCTTAGAGCGTATTGAGGGCAGCCTGCTGCCCGAAGGCGTGAACGGCACCCCTGCAAATGCTACCCCCGCGCAAACCGAGAGCAAGCCCCAACAACCCACTGAGCAAAAAGCTGAGAAGGCAGAACAGCCTAAGCCTGCTAACGGCGAAAAGAAAGATGAGAAAAAAGACGACGCCAAGAAAAAGGAAAAGACCATAGAGGAAGTCACTAAAGACTTCGAGAAGCTGGAGGGGCTGTTCACGCTCTACCGCAAGAAAGAGTCGGGCAAAGACACGATTTACATGGAGATTCGGCGCGAGCAGCTGGGCAAGCTTTACTTCCTCCAAGCAACCGTCAGCGAGGGTATCCCCACCTTCTTCTTGGCTGCGGGTTCCCCCATCAACGACATCGTGTTCAAGTTTGTGCAGCGAGATGACCAAATCCTGATGGTGGTGCCCAACTACCGCTTCCGCGCTGAGTCTGGAACGCCGATCGCGCGCTCTGTGCAACGCTCCTTTGCGAACGCCTACTTGGAGGCGTTCAAAATCGAGGCAAAGTCAGACGAGGGCAAGCGACTGCTCATTGACGTCACCAGCCTCTTCCGCTCGGATCTGATCCAGATCCAGCAACTGGTGAATGTCGCTGCGGGCGGCAACTACACCATCGACCGCGAGAAGACGGTGTACAACCAAGTAAAGGCGTTCCCCAACAACATCTTCATTCAGACTGCCTACCACTTCACGGGAGGTCCGCAGCGCGGAGGCGGCTTGGCGGCGATCCTCGGCAGTCTGATAGGTGGGGCAAACCTCATTGACCCGCGCAGCATTCCTATCACGGTCAACTACAACCTATGGGAGCTGCCCACCGACAACGGCTATGTGCCACGCTTCTACGACCCGCGTGTGGGCTACTTCTTCACTGCCTACGACGATTTCACGCGCGAACGCGAAGACCAGACGCGACGCTTCATTTTGCGCTGGCACATCGAAAAAGCCGACCCGAACGCTGAACTCTCCCCGCCCAAAGAGCCGATTGTGTTCTGGCTAGACAACGCAATCCCTGTGGAGTATCGCGATGCCATCCGCGAAGGCATTTTGGAGTGGAACAAGGCGTTCGAGCGCATCGGCATCAAAGACGCAATTGTGGTCAAGCAAATGCCCGATGATGCCGAGTGGGATCACGCCGATATGCGCTACAACGTCGTGCGCTGGGTCACCTCGCCCAGCAACGGCTACGCCGTAGCCCAGTTCCGCATCAACCCCCTCACTGGGCAGATCCTAAACGCCAGCATCACCATCGACGGTAACATGGCGCGCTTCACGCGCGTGCAGTTCCTACGCCAAATTGACCCGCTGGCGGCGTTCAAAGAGGCAGAGCGACACGAGCGCTGCTGCGAGCATCACGCTGAGACGCCCCAAGCCTGCACCATCGTGCAAGACACGCTCCTGCGCGCGTGGCAAGGCTACGTGATGATGGAACTGCTGGCAGGTAAGCGCGGCGCCACCAAAGTCACCGAAGAAGAGTTCGTCAAAGCCTATCTCAAGTCCATTGCGATGCACGAAATGGGGCACATCTTGGGGCTGCGCCATAACTTTGCTGCCAGCCGTATGCTTACGCTGGAACAGCTCAAAGATGGCGAACTGGTGCGCCAGCGCGGCACCGTCGCCAGCGTGATGGAATACGACCCGTTCAACCAAATGGCGCTCCACGCCCCCAACACCTACTACTGGAACCCAACGATTGGACCCTACGACTACTGGGCAATTGAGTACGGCTATCGCATCTTCCCTGACGCGAAAACGCCCGAAGCAGAGCTGCCTTACCTGCAAGCAATTGCTCGGCGCAACACAGAACCCGAACTGGCATACGAGACCGACGAGTACGCCGACCGCTTCGACCCCTACGTAACGCGCTTTGACTTGGGCAAAGAGCCGCTGGAGTATTGGGAGCTGGTAATCAAGGACGCCCACGAGCTGCTGGAGGTGCTTCCTGCGCGCATCCCAGCCCCAAGCGAGAGCTACTATGACTTCACCCGCTACTTCTTCGGCACGCTGGCGATTTTCAGCCGAGCAGCGGTGCAACTGAGCCGCTATATTGGCGGGTTGCACATTCGGCGCAACTTCGCTACCGACCCGAACGCCCAGCCACCTTTAGAGCCAGTGAGCGGGGACAAGCAGCGTCGGGCCCTGCAACTGCTTGCCACCTACATCTTCTCAGAGAAGGCGTTCAACTTGCCGAAGGGGTTGTACTTGCGCTTGGCACCCAACCCCTACGGCTTTGGTGGGTCTATTCCCGCAGACGCCCCTGTGCGCGACTTCATAAGCAACATCCAGCGTCTGACACTGCAGCGCTTGCTGGCGGCAGACACACTCCGCCGCGTGGCAAACAACGAGTTCAAAGTGGTGGACAAGCGGAACACCCTCACGCTGGCGGAGCTGTTCGATACGCTGCAGCGGGTGATTTGGTCTGAGGCAAGCTCGGCACGCCCTGTATCCGAGCTGCGACGCCAACTCCAACGCGCACATCTGCAGGCGTTGGTGGACATGCTCACGAAAGAGACGGGCGTGCCCGACGACGCGGAGATGCTGGCACGCTACCATCTGCGCCAACTGCGCGAGCAGCTTGCCCGCCGACTGCCACATGTACAAGACACCTACACCCGCGCCCACTACAGCGAGGCGATCGAGACCATCGAGAAGGCGCTGAACGCTCAGTATCTGCTGGGCATGCCAGAGTTCCGCATGCCGTCGCTGGCAGAGCTGTTGGGACTGGGACGCGAATAGGGTTCTGGGTAGGGGCACGCACGGTTGCGTGCCCCTACAGCCCTCTTGTGGGCAACCTCTTGCAGGGGCAGACCCCCGTGTCTGTCCCTCGGCAGAATAAGCGCCGTGTTATCGTCGGCGTTTTGCCAACGACACTATGATAACCCAACTTGCCACCTATCTGAGATTCCTCGCCTTCGGCTCGGAATGACAAGTTCACTGCCACGTAAAACGCCCTGTCATTCCGAGCGGAGCCTTGTCATTCCGAGCGAAGCGAGGAACCTCGCCTGCTCAAAGGCGACAGGTAGCAACTTGGGTTATTATATACCGAAACCAGCAGCTTTATCAAGGGGTGCGGTGGGATTATACCAGTTTGAGCTGGACGCGCACGATGCCCGCTCGCTCGTGACGGGCGGTAATCTGCACGGTGCCCCCGCTCGGTGCATTCACCACCCACTCGACCTTAGCGCGGTCGTCAGTAGGGTCAGCCGCCCATCCACTGACGGCGGAAGGCTTATAGGCACGCCCTTCCAGCTGACCTAGCTCTTCACGCGGCTTGCCCGTGCGCAGGGTTGCCCCTTCGGGCAATTCGATCTCCGCAATCACGCCGCGCACTACCTTCTTTTCCAGTGCCTTCTTCGTCACATAGGTGGGCAGCCACCCCGTGTTCTGCACCACCAGCCGAATTTGATAGAGACCCTTGCCCAGTGGAATGGCTTTTGCCTCGTGAATTTCCAGTTTAGGTGAGATGAGCAGATGCCATATCAGCCAGTCAGGGAACAGGGCGACCTCTTTCTCCAGAAACGGTGGGGGTGGGTTGCGCCAGGCATACATCGCATCCCAGCCGCCTAGCTCTACCTTGCCCAGCTGCGGATGCTCGAACTCATACCAGTCCACATAGCCCCGACCACCCAGCACTTCGTCGCTCCATTTCAGCAGTTTCAGATCGTCCTCCACGGGGTGTTCGCGGTACCAGTCGATGAATTTATACTCAGTGATGCCTGCCTGCCGCTGCGGACTCCAAATTTCTACCGTCCAGGCGAACACGCCCAGATGGTCATACATCCAGTCGTCGAACACGCCCGAAATGTACTCTTTGGGGTGGTACTTG
>JANXAW010000040.1 GCA_025061985.1 Fimbriimonadales bacterium | reverse complement strand
AAAGTAGCGCGTCGAGTCGAGCGATTGGTTGCTGCTTAGCACCCCTCCGCCGATAGACCATCCCGTATCCAGCCGCGCCTGAGCATGAAGCGTCGTGATTGTGGCACAAGCCACCGTGAGCAAGCATCCGAAACTGCGTAGTAACCTGTTCATTGTTGTTCCTCCTGTTGTTGGTTTGGCGTTTTTGGTGCGCTCTGTTGCAGTATAGCAGGGAGCAGATGATTTTGTGACGAGGTTTCAGGGGAAGATTCTGGATTTCTGCGCCCACGCTTACTTCAGCCCAAGCATTACCTCGCCCTGCAAGTTCAGCGGACTGGTCGCCGCGAGCGTGTACGAAGGTTCGAGTGTCATAGGGAGCGAGCTACCACCTTTTTGTTGTACCTCTAAGTGCCTGCTGCCCCAACCTGTGGTATGCCACACCATTCGCGCCATTCCTGCCCGGTGGGTCTGATTTATTCCAGCGGTATCTGTTGTTGCCCTGCATTGGGGGCAACGCGCTCCGCTTGCTGTACGCCCATCAGCAACGCCGTACTCGGTATCAAAAACCCCTCGCCCGAAAGCAGTTGCGCCACCGTGCGTATCTGCAAGCGCGGCAGCAACCGATTGCCCAACGGCGTGGTGTAAAACCCCTCCTGCTCCGCTTCGCGAATCATCGGCTCAGTGGGCGGTTCCAGCGTCAAAAACAGCCCCAAAGTCGCCCCCTCGCGCTTCACCACCTGAGCAAACTCGCGAATGTCTTTGACGCTCACCTTGCCCGACTTGACCTGAATGAGGGCTTTCTTCGCGTCGCGCGGGTCGTCCTGAAAATACAGCACGCCGTCAATCCCTGTGTCTGCGCCTTTTTTCTGCTGGTAGGGGCGGGCGCGAGGAACCAGTCCGATTGCCCACTTTTGGAACTCGTCGCGGTCTTGCTGGGCGAGGGCGCGTGCCTCGGCTTCGGTGGTGGGTTCGCCGATGACTTGGTAGTCTTTGCGTTCTTGTAGTCCAAACATATCGCTGAGGCGGTACTTGATGAGGGCAATCGCGAGGTGAGTGATGTCGATGCCAATCCACTGTCGGCGCAGTTTTTCGGCAGCGACGATGGCGGTTCCGCAGCCGCAGAAGGGGTCTAACACGAGGTCGCCCTCGTTGCTGGAGGCTTGGATGATACGCTCCAGCAGGGCAAGGGGCTTTTGGGTGGGGTAGCCGAGCCGTTCTTTGGCTTGAGAGTTTACAGGGGGGATAGTCCACCAATCTTCGGGAATCTTTCCCTCTGGGTGAGGTGCATAGGCCTTTTCTACCCCTTTGTGCTTTCCCCAAGCCCACAGGCTTTTTCGCTTGGACACATCTATACCGTAGGGGATGCGCACAGCGTCTCTGTTGAAGATATACTCGTCTGACTTAGAATAGAAGAAGATAATGTCGTGCTTTTTACCGAAGTATCTCTGACTTCTGCCTCCGCCTGTGTAGCACCAAGCGATTTCGTTCCTGAAGTTCCTCGCGCCGAAAATCACATCCAACATCACCTTCAGGTAGTGGCTCGCCGTCGGGTCGCAGTGTAAGTACAAACTGCCTGTGGGCTTCAGCACACGATGCAGCTCTATCAAACGCGGAGCCATCATCACCAGATACGCCGTCAAATCGTTCCTGCCCAGCGTGCGCACAAAACCGTCCACTAACTCCACCAAGCGCGGGTTGGGGCACTCTAACTTGAAAGTTTGAAACGCGCGTTCGCTCCACTGCCAAGTGTCGGTGAATGCTTTGATTTGCGCCTGCGCAGGCTCGCCCGATTGCTCGCGAAAAAGCAGGTTGTAGTCGCGATTGGAGTTGAACGGCGGGTCAAGATAAATCAGGTCTACCGTCTCGTCGCCGATATATTTGCGCAGCACTTCAAGGTTGTCGCCGTAGTAAAGCACGCGGGTCATGGTGTGAAGATTCGGCGCGGGGCGCAGCAATCCTGTCCTTGAGGCAGGTTCAGCTGCCTCTTGAATTGACACGCCCGCGTGGGGTATACTGGAATCGCTTTTATCGGAGCATGTAAGGGGTCAGTCGAAGGTTGCCGGCTGACTCGTCGGTTAGAAATCATGCCTTTTCGAGGCAAGTTGTGCGTGGGGCGGTAGCTCAGTGGGAGAGCGCTTGCATGGCATGCAAGAGGTCGGGGGTTCAAGTCCCCTCCGCTCCACCAAAATCGGTATTAGTCACTCCCCCTATCGAGTAGACGGACTGGGGTGTAGGTGAGAGGGCTTTTGTCATCTGGTGACCCCAGGGGGATTCGAACCCCCGTCCTCCTGGCTGAAAACCAGGCGTCCTAGACCACTAGACCATGGGGTCACCCAGCGACTATAGTATACCTAATCGCATCGGGTTTTTGCAAGCCCTCAGCGTCAAGGAGCATAGTGGGTATAATTGGGCTGTGCGGGGGCGCTGGGTAGACCGCTGGGCGGTGATGCTATGGGCGCTATGGCTCAGCCTGATGGCGCCCTCGGCGGCGTGGGGTTGCTTGCAGGCGTGCCAGTACGCGCCCGATGCGCCCGTGTGCTGCAACTCAGAGCCAGCGCGCGACTGCTCCAGCGCGCCATGCGAGTGCGAGCCTTGCCCCGTTTGTGGCGCGCCTGAACTGCAACCCGCCCTCACAGATGTCAAGCCAGTTATCACTGCCCCTGACAGCGAGCCGACACTTACAGAGACGCTAACGCTCCTTTGCACACTTGCTGCCCTTCCGCATTACCACGAGCCGCCACAGTCGCACCCTCTCTCTCGAGTTCTGCGCTCGCAGCCACTACGTGCCCCTCCTGTTCTGAGGTAGCACGGGTACGCAGCGTGCGCAACTTGCGCATTGCGCGGTTTGTTCCCCACTCTCACTCCCCTGCTGTCGTCAGCAGGCACATACGCTCAGAACAGGAGGCACTTATGCAAGCACAGCGCGTGGGTTTCACTCTCATTGAACTGCTGGTGGTGATTGCGATTATTGCCGTGCTGGCAGCGCTACTGTTTCCCGTGTTCTCCAACGCGCGGGAGAAGGCACGCCAAACCGCTTGTCTCTCGAACGCCAAGCAACTCGGGCTTGCCGCAACGATGTACCTCAACGACTTTGACGAGACTTACCCACTGGGCTTCGGGCGTGATGTGAACACAGGGCGTTGGCTCTGGAACCGCTACCACGCAGTGCCCCATGACTGGCGTTCCAGCGTGGCAGTGGGTAGCCCGCTACATCAGGCATACCAAGTGCACTGGGCAAATGCCCTGCAGCCTTATCTCAAGAACGAGCAGATCTATAGCTGCCCGTCAGCTCCTGCGCAGCGGCTGCAGGTTGCAGACTACACCAGCCCGCGTCGCACTCCCGCGCGGGTGAGCTACACTTACAACGGGTTGCTCCACGGGCTAAGCGCTGCAGTGGTAGTCTCTGCGTCTACCGTGCCAATGTTCTGGGAAGGGCGCGGCAGGGCGAGCGTGGAGGGCTTTGCCCTGAGCAACCCTGCCCTGCGTTGTGATGACCCTGACCTCCCATGTCGCTACTTCAGCTGTCTCAACGGGGTACCTGCGAACCCGTATCCTGTCGGCGTACTCTTCAACCCAGCCGACACGTTGTGGATTCACACTCAAGGGGCTGTGTTTGTGGCAGCGGATGGCAGTGCTAAGTGGCGACGCTTGGGCGCGCAGCTAGCGCCTGCCAACACCGACTGGCGCGTAGACCCGTACACGCAATACAACTCTCAGGGCTTGCCCGCGCAGTACTGGTATGACGGCTGCAACCCGTGGCTATTCCGACCCGACTACGATTCTCACCAAACCACAAGAGAGTGCCGCGGGCGCGACTGTGAACACTGCTCGGACTAAAGTAGGCGGTTCGGCGCCCCTCGTACAAGCGAGGGAAAACCTCCAGGAGGGGGCGAGTTTTCTGATGCCCCCTCCAGCAGACCCCCCAAGGGAGAACCGGGTTTTTGCGAGGCGAGGGAGAGCCTTTCCACCATGCGGGTATACTCCACTAGGGTGAACTCCATGGCTGCCACGCGCGTGAAAGCCAAACGCAAGCGTCGCTACACCGAGCAGGACCTTCTGCAGCTGCCCGATGACGGGCGCAAGTACGAGCTGGTGAACGGGAGGCTACAAGTCGTGCCAACAGGTGCAAGGCATGGCTGGATCGGTCTCAAGCTGGCAGCGAAGGTTTACGCAGTGTTGCCCGACACGATGAGAGCCTTCGACTCCAGCACGGGCTTCCGCATGGCATCGGGCAACATTCGTAGCCCAGACCTCTCCGTGATGTCCATAAGCCGCTTGCCTGCTGGTGAGATCCCCACAGGTTTTGCCGACGGCGCCCCCGACTTAGCCATAGAGATTGTCTCTCCCTCCGAAAACCTAAGCGATCTACTTCAAAAAGTGGGCGAATACTTCGAGTCAGGTGCGCGCGAGGTGTGGCTGCTGTTCCCTGAGCGCAAGCAGGTGTATCGGCTGAGGGCACCCCTCGAGGTCGAAGTCCTCAACGAAAACGATGTGCTTACAGGAGGCGAGTTGCTGCCTGAGTTCAAGGTGCGCGTGGGAGAGCTGTTTGAGTGAGCAAGTAAGAGACGCTCAGCAACGGGGTGAATAGCAAGCCCAACTCTATCGCCCTTGCGACCAAACCTATCACGATTGGCAGGGGCACTCGAAGCAAAATCAAAGTGACTAACTAAGCAACGGAGAGTGCGAACATTCACGCCCCCAAATGCGGTATCCTTTATGGGGAAGGAAACGAGAGCATAGGCCACTGTGGTGCGCATTCAACAGCTCAAAGGTGCGCAATAGAGACCACTCTATGCGAGATTTGAGGCACTTTGTTGGAGGTCAACGATGCGAGACGCGATAGAGCGATTGAAAGAGTTCCGTTCTGAGCGTTATTTGGTGACTTCGCTTTATCTAAGCATCCCTCCAGAGGAGCGCGTTACGCGACCACCGCTCTACCGCACGCGCCTCAAGACCATGGTCAACCAACTTAGCCACTGGTTGGAAGACAACAACACACTTTCGCCTGAGGCGCGCGACTCGATACGCCAAGACTTCCAGCGCTTGGAAGCCTTCTTAGAAGAGCCTTCAAACTTAGAAGGTGAGCACTCGCTGCCTGTGCGCGGGCTGGCTGCGTTTGCGTGCTCTGGTGAGAGGCTATTTGAAGCGGTGCTGTTGCCCTACGTAGAGCGCGACAGCTTGGTGGTGGACCAAACCCCCTATGTGCGGCGGCTGTTTGCGGTAGAAACCGACTTTGGCGTAAACTTAGTGGCGATTTTTGACCATCGCGACGCCTACTTCTACTTAGTTGACATCCAGGGCATTCGCCCGTTGGATGCGTTCAGCTTTATTCGCGATCGCGAGATGTTGCGACCGGGTGTGTATGGCGTGCGCACGCCCAGCGGTCTCACGGCGCAACACGGCATGGGCGAGCGCAACGTGCAAATGCTAAAGCTGCACGAGCAGCAGCAACACTTGCGCAAGATTGCCGAAACGATTCGTGAACTGCGGCGCACGCACCCATTTGACCGCCTTATTATCGGCGCCCCTGACGACCTAGCCAGCGCGCTCCCAACCTACCTTCACGACTATGTGCGCCGTGCCTACGCTGGCAGAATTCCCGCGCACGACAAGATGCCCATCAACCAAATCTACGAGCGCGTGCTCAACCGCCTGATGGAGATTGACCGAGAGCAGGAAAGCCAACTTGTGCACGAGTTAGAGGAGACCCCACCTGCTATGCGCGCCATCGGGCTACGTGCAGTGCTGCGTGCGTTGGAGTGGGGCAATGTGCGTACCCTCCTTTACGATGTCACCTTCACCCAACCAGGGATGCTGTTTTACCCCTCTGGGGCGATTGGGCTGAGCGCAGAAGATGCGCCTGAAGGCACGGTCTCAGTGTGGCAAATGCCCGACATTGTAGACACGGTGTTAGAGCGCGCGCTGGAGCAGGGGGCGCAAGCGGAAGCAGTACATGGCGAAGTCCGCGCACGCATTCAAGGCGTAAGCGCACTGCTGCGCTACCCAATGCCAGAGTAATGGCAGGCTCACCTCTGGACTTTGACCCCGAAACGATGCGCCAGATGGGCTACCGCGTGGTCGACACGCTGGTTGCCTATTGGCAGAGCCTGCCCGCGCGCCCCATCGGCACTCGCCCTGCGCCCGCCATGCTAGAAGCTCTGCTAAACGAACCCACCCCTACCACGCCTCAACCGTTCGAGCAGGTGCTAAACGAGTTCCTTGAGAAAGTGCTGCCACACATCATCAAGGTCGACCATCCGCGCTACTTCGCGTTTGTGCCCGCGCCAAACGACTATGTGGGCGTGCTGGCAGACTTTTTGGCAGCAGGGATGAACATCTTCGTGGGCACTTGGATGGTGGGGGCGGGAGCGTCGCAAGTGGAGCGCGTGGTCATCCGCTGGCTGTGCGATTGGTTCGATTTGCCTGAAACGGCGGGCGGGCTATTCGTGAGCGGCGGCTCGGTGGCAAACCTTGTGTGCTTGGCGGCAGCGCGCCAGCGCTACCCTGACGCGCTCACCCGCGGTCGAGTGTACTACTCCGACCAAACCCATTCTTGTGTGGCGCGAGCATGGCGCATTTTAGGCTTGCGCGAGGAACAGCTATGCGTGTTGCCTGCCGATGAGCAGTTCCAAATCCCATTGGAGGCGCTACGCAAGCAAATCCAGCGCGACCGCGCGGACGGCTGGCAGCCGTTTTGTGTAGTGGCAAACGCAGGCACGACCAACACAGGCGCCGTAGACCCCCTAGAGGCCTTAGCAGACTTATGCGCTGAAGAAGGGCTGTGGCTGCACGCCGATGGCGCGTACGGCGCAGCAGCCATCCTCACCGAAGAGGGCAAACGGCGACTGCGTGGCATCCATCGACTGGACTCGCTGGCAGTAGACCCCCACAAGTGGCTCTATCAGCCGATGATGGCAGGCTGTGCCCTCGTGCGCGACTTTGAGCACCTGCGCGCAGCCTTCCGAATCTTGCCTCCCTACCTGCAGGACAAGGAGCGCGGCGCCACAGGGGTGGACTTCTGCGACTATGGAGTGGAACTCTCGCGTAGTTTTCGCGCGCTCAAGGTGTGGATGGCGCTCAAAGTGCGCGGCGTAGATGCTTTTCGGCAGGCGATGGAGTGGAACTTGCACCTTGCGCGCGTTGCAGAGCAGGCTTTGCGCCAGCTTCCACATTGGCAGATTGTCTCGCCCGCCACGATGGGGATCGTGGCATTTCGCTACGCCCCTCCCACACTCAGTGAGGGGCAAGCCGACGCGCTCAACCGCGCCTTGGTGGACAAGATGATCGAGGACGGTTTCGGCATGGTCAGCTCCACCATCCTGCGTGGGCGAGTAACCCTGCGAATGTGTACTCTCAACCCCCGCGCCACGGAAGAGGACGTGCGGGAGACAGTGCGCCGCCTGCACCAGTTTGCTACTGCATAGAATGACTTCCGTAGAGGTAGCCCCTCGCACCCGCCCTATAGTTGCTGGCGAGACGCCAACGCCACGTATGCGCACCCAACTACCACCCCGAGCATAGCAGTCTTAGATTCCTCGCTTTCGGCTCGGAATGACAGCGCATTGCGTGTATCAGCGAGACACCGATGCTATGAGGCGCCGATGCTATAAAGCCTCTGTCAACAGGTCGGCAATCCACTCGTATGCCTCGCGGAGGTTTTGCCCCTCGCCTAATGCGTGGCGGATTTCGCGGAAGGCATGGAGCTGCGCCCCACGCACTTCCGAATCTCGGAGCAGGGGAATGAGCGCTTGGCGCAACTGGTGCGGCGTGGCGTCTTCCTGAATGAACTCAGGGCACACTGCCCGCTGCAAAATCAGATTGGGCAATCCAATCCAGCTAAGGTTCAGTCGCTTGCGTCGCAGGCGATATTCCAAGTTCATCAGCCAGCTTCCGCGGTAGACGATGAGCATTGGCGTGTTGAGTAGCGCCGCTTCCAAAGTCGCTGTACCTGAGCAAATGATCCCCGCATCGGCGTGAGCCAATAGGTCCCATACGGAGCGCGTTTCGGTGGGCACCCACTGGCGCGAGTGCTCTAGCCACAGGCGATGCACCCAATCAGGGTCAAGGTGAGGCGCCACAGAAAGCACAAACTGGACCTCAGGCAGCAGGGCGTGTACAGACTCTGCTACGCGAGCATACAAGGGGGTAAGTGCCTTCACCTCGTGGTGGCGACTGCCAGGCAACAGGGCGACGATGGGGCGGTACGGGTCTAGCCCCAACCGCTCGCAAAATGCCTCTTTAGTTTGAGTGGGGCGTGCCAAGCGCAGCAGGGGGTGCGGCACCCAATGGGCGTTCGCGCCAATAGCACGTAGGTGTTCTGCTGACCACGCGAACGGGGTCAGCACAAGGTTGGTGCAGCGGGGCAGATCGCGCCCTTGCGCTTCGCGGCGCCAGCTGCCAGGGGGCATATAGTATGCCACGGTCAAGCCCAGCTGGCGCGCCCAGCAACTCAAAGGCACATTGAAGGCGCCGAAGTCAATCGGCACAACTAAGTCGGGCCTAGCGTGGCGAAGGAATCGCTTCGCCCGCAGAAACGCCAAGTACACACGGGGAGCAACCTTGAGTGACTCCACAATGCCGATTGCGCCCCATGCACGGCTGTCGGCAATGAGCTGAACGTGGGCAGCGCGCATGCGCGTGCTACCGATACCGTAGATGGTCAATTCGCGAAAGCGAGCGTGAAGCGCATGCGCCAAATCCGCGCCGTAGAGGTCGCCCGACGCCTCACCCGCCACAATCAGCACCGAGCGACTCATTTGCGCGAGGGTTGGTCTAAGGCGCGTCCGTTGCGTCCCTGCCGAATCTGCTCCATAAACTCAATCAGGTGCTCCAATTCTGCGCTCATCTCCAGCTCCGCTCGGATTTTTTCAATGGCTTGGCTGATGTTGAGGTTGGAGAAGAACATCCAGCGGCAGGCTTTGCGCAGGGCGTCGCGTGTCGCTTCGGGGATTCCTGCGCGACGCAACCCAACAATGTTCACCCCGCGGACTTGCGCGGGGCTGCCTTCCACAATCATGAACGGAGGCACATCTCGCACGATGCGTGACATCCCACCCACCATCGCGAGTTTGCCGATGCGCGTAAACTGATGCACGCCTGTCATGCCGCCAATGTTGGCGCCATCGCCGATTTCGCAGTGCCCGCTGATGCCCACCGCGTTTGCCATCACCACACCGCTGCCTACCTTGCAGTTGTGTCCGATATGCACGTACGCCATCAGGAAGTTGTTGTCGCCAATGATGGTGGCTTGCTCTTCGCCACTGGCGCGGTGGATGGTTACATACTCACGGATCCAGTTGTTGTCGCCGATGATGAGGTAGCTGCGCTCGTGTTTGAACTTGCGATCCTGCGGGGGTGCGCCCAGCACGGCGCCGTGATAAATAATGTTGTTGCGCCCAATCTGCGTGTATCCTTCTACAATCACGTGGGCGCCTAGGGTGGTGCCTGCTCCGATGCGCACATGCGCCCCAACGATGCAGTAAGGTCCAATCTCCACATCGTCGTCTATTTCAGCAGAAGGATGCACAACCGCTGTTGGGTGAATTGTAGCCATCGCGAGGTGCCTCAAACAGTGTCAGGTTGCTTTTGAAGCAGCGTTTCCACAGGGGAGCTGAGCAAGCGCGATGGGTCAAGTATGGCAAAAGTGATTTCTGCCTCGGCAGCCAGCTCGCCATTGACCCGCGCCGTTGCCTTTACACGCCCTACCTCGCGGCGCATCCAAAGCATTTCTACCTCCATAATCAGCGTGTCGCCGGGCACCACGGGGCGTCGGAAGCGCGCATTATCTATGCCTCCTAAGAGCGCGATGCGATTGCGCATTTCGGGCTGCAGCATCACCATCACACCCCCCACCTGCGCCATTGCCTCTAAAATCAGCACGCCCGGCATAATCGCCTTCGCGGGAAAGTGCCCTTGGAAGAAGCTCTCGTTTGCCGTGACATTTTTCAGCCCGACTGCGCGCTTGCCCGGCTCCACTTCCAAAATCCGATCCACTAATAGGAACGGATAGCGATGCGGAATCACCTGCCGAATCTGCTCCACATCCAAGCTCAGCTCCGCCATCCTCGGTCCTCCGCGTACAGCCACTGTGCTATCTGCTGTGCTAGTCGTACATTCAGCGCGTGCCCTGGCTTAATCGCTACCAGCGTAAACATAGGCACATACGCGCCACACAGGTACAAATCGCCCAGCACATCCAGCAACTTGTGGCGCAGCGGCTCGTCGGCAAATCGTGCGGGATTATGATACCCAGTTTCACTGATCACGAGCGCGTTTTCCAGCGAGGCGCCATGTGCTAAACCCTGCTTGCGGAGTGCCTCCGCTTCATACAAAAAGCCAAAGGTACGTGCGGGCGCAATCTCGGTAGGGGCATCAGCCAAACGGAATGCCCCTGCTTGCACTCCTAGCGGCTCAGGAAACTGGATGTAGCCCATAAGGGCGTTGCCCCATGGATGCCATGCGAGATAGCGGTCATCCGCGCGCACTTCAAGGATGGGACATTCACTTGCAGGAAGAGGCTTTTCCTCTGCGCACAACTCACTTGTGGGAGACAAGGTAGCGGACTGGTTGCGTATCACCTCCACGAAGGGCAGGGCGCTGCCGTCTAAGATGGGTACTTCACTGCCGCGTACGCACTCAATAAGGCAGTGCGTGATGCCCGTTATCCACAGCGCTGCCATTAGATGCTCAATGGTGGATAAGCGCGTAGTGCCATCGCCCACTACGGTAGCGCGGGTGGTGTCCACCACGTAGTCCCAGCGGGCGGGGAAGGTGGTGCCGTCTTTGCGGATGAGGAGGCGCGTTGGTAGCCCAAGCTTCGGTGGGCGGCTCGGCTCCCCTTCCAATGGGTGGAGCACCACTAAGCAGGGTTCACCCGTATGCAGTCCAACGCCTTCAAAGCGCACCGTTGCCGCGAGCGTTCTAAGGCTTGCCATTCGGTGGGGGCGTCTCCTCCTCTTCTTCGTCAGTGTAAAGGTAGCCCTTAGCGCCTTTGGGTGTCTCGATCTTCTCCTCGCCTTCTACTAACGACACAATTGCCAGTTCCGTTTCGAAGTAGATCCGTTGCGGTTCGTCCACTACCACCTTACCTCGCAGGATGAGGCGTTCGTTTTTCTGGTCGTATTCGGCTTCGCTGGCGGTGAGGGTGCGAGTGCGCCCATTGGCAAGTTGCTGCACGGCTTTGATATTGCCTCGGATGTAGGCGACTTTACGCCGATAGAAGTACTCAATCTCGTCGCAGGTGGCGTCAATCGGATAGCGTTTGGCTTGCTCCAGTTCGGTTTCGGGTTCGCCTTCGGGGGGTGGCTCGGTCTTGCGGGGCTTGATGCGAATGCGCACTTGGTTTTGCAGGCGCGCGCGTTTTTGGTTTTCTCCGTACCACACTTCCAGTTTCCCGCCTTCAATGTCAATGCGTGGGTCTTCCAAGCGCAGCTTACCTGTGGCTAAGGCGTATTGCTGGCGTTCGTACACATCCGCGCGTTCAGCAGTGGCTACAGTATCGCCGTCGCGCAGCCTAAGGTTCTGCACCTCGAGGCGATCCTTGTGCATGACGGCGAACTCATATGCGATCTCCACTTTACGCTTGGGTTGGGCGCCCTCTTGAAAGGCAGTGCTACTGATGTACAGGCGCCCTGTACCTAGCTGTAGGGTGCCTGCGTTGAAATCCCACCTCAGGGTTTGGATTGTGCCATAGCCTTCGTTCCAGCGAATGTGGACGGGCAAGTCAGCCTTTAGGCGGCGCAGGCGTAAGTCCCAGAACACGTGCGCGGTTTGCAGGGTAAGCGGGGTTGTGCCGAAGGGGTGGCGGTACATTGTGAGGGTAGGATTGCCCATAATGTGCAAGCGTCGCGCAGGGTAGTTGAACAGTAGCTCGTTGGCTTGTGCGACACCAATGCGGTTGCCGCGCTCATCGTAGAAAGTCGCTTGGCGCAGGTTGCGTGCACGCCATTGTATGCGATTGCGCTCGATCTCCAACGCATCCAGCTGCAAGGTTGCCATTATGCGGGCGCCGTCGCGCATGGTAATCGTAGGGCGCTCCAAGTAAAGCTCAAGGTGTTGCAGCGCTGGGGGAATGTGTGCGAGGGTGCGCAAAAACGGGTCTTGACGGCGCAGCAGCTCAATGCCCCACAAAAGGGCAACAGCCAGCGCAAGAGCAAAGGTTAGGCGCAGCAGGGAACGCACTATAGGCGTCCCCTGCCAAAATCGCGCCTCAGGGGCAGTTCTCATCCACGGGTGGGGGAACAACCGACGGCGAGTTGGGGAACAGCTCTACAACACCCAAGTCGACCACGCCTACTTTACCGAACACCTCGTCCACTCTGCCCGCACGCTCAGAAGCGAGCAGACACCCTGGGTGGTCTTGCAAGGTGCGCGGCATCTGTTTGACCCGCTGGGCGCCGTCGGGCAGGATGTGGCGCACAATGGCGGTATAACCCGCAGGTACGCGCACATAAATCCCGCGGAAGAAGTCAGAGTCACTCAGCTGATTGCGCAGCACAAAGTCGCCTACGCGCAAGTCGCCCTTGAGAGCCCGCGCAACGGCAAGCGAGATTTCGCGGTCAGGACTCGTCGGTTGCCTTTCAACAACCCGCAGCATCGGCACTGTGCCGCGGCTAGTCAGTATCACCACCTCCACACCGGGCACAGTTTGCTTGGTGGCAGCGTCGGAGATACGGATCACCAACGCACGCCCCACGCCTACGATCTCCAGACCGCCCCCGGCGCCGCCGTTGCCACCGCATCCGTGCAAAAGCAACGCCAGCACACCAAATGTCCAAATTGCTACTACTCGCCTCATCTACTCAAAATGCCTCCTCTACGCGTCGCTCTAAATATTCTACCTATTAGACTGCTTTCCTGCGGGTTGCGTTACGCGAGGTCAGTAGGTGCGTTTACACGGGTATAATCGCACGCGGGATGGCGGTCAAGGTGTACCTAAGCCTTGGCTCGAACTTGGGGGATCGACTCCACAATCTCCGCGAGGGCATCCGCCTCCTTCCCCAGCGCGGGGTGTACCCTGTGCAGGTGTCGCGCGTATATGCGACGCAGCCCGTGGGCGAGACACCCGACCCGCGCGAGTACCTCAATGTGGGAGTGTGGGCGCAGACGGAGCTGGCGCCACTAACGCTACTAAGCGCAGTCAAGTCCATTGAGGCAGCGTTAGGACGCACCTTCACCGAAGGTCGCTGGATGCCCCGTCCGTTAGACATTGACATCATCCTTTACGACGACTTGGTGTTGGATACGCCCACGCTTACCATCCCACACCCGCGCATGCGCGAGCGGGCGTTCGTCCTTATCCCCTTAGCTGAGATGACGCCCGACTACGTGCTTCCCGAT
This sequence comes from Fimbriimonadales bacterium, assembly GCA_025061985.1. Taxonomy (GTDB): domain Bacteria; phylum Armatimonadota; class Fimbriimonadia; order Fimbriimonadales; family GBS-DC; genus GBS-DC. The sequence continues at coordinate 31,664 of JANXAW010000040.1, read as the reverse complement.
GGCACCCCTGTACAGGAGTTGCTCCGCAATCCGCAAATTCAGGCGCAAGAAGTACGGGTGTACGATGCCGACCTATCGCTATCGAGCTGTTGATGCAGGGGGACGCTCGGTTTCGGGGGAGATTCACGCAGCAGATGTGCGACAAGCCCAGCACCTGTTGCGCCAGCAAGGGCTATGGGTCGTGCAGCTCAGCGCGCAAACTGCACCTCCTGCGCCAGCGGCTCAGACCCCTGTGCCACAGCATAGCACGCAAGCCCCACCTTCCACAACTGCAGTTCAACCCCCCACTCCTGCTACACTCCCCACACGCACAGCGAACTGGGAGCAAGCGGGAGTGCCTCCGTACCCGATGGCGATTTGGCTCCAGCAGCTGCGAATGTTGCTCAAAGCGGGTATCACGCCCGCAGAGGCGTTCCGAAGCCTCAGCCAACGGGTTAGGCACAGGCTCCTGCAACAAGCGAGCCTACAGTTAGCGCGCGACACGGCGCAAGGAATCGCCATTTCGCAAGCAATGGAGCGCTTCCCCCAAGTGTTCCCAAAGTTTTTGATAGGGGCATTCCGTGCTGCCGAGCAGGGCGGCTACCTGCCTGAGATGCTGGAGCGCCTTGCTGAGTACTACGAGCAGCAACACCGAGTGCGTCGATGGGCGTTGCTCACCCAAGGCTGCCTATGGCACATCGTTGTAGGGATGCCCCTGATTGCCTCAGGCGGAGTGGGCATTACTTGGGGGATGCGCAACTTCACAGGAGGCACCTTTGGCGAAGCGATTCGAGCCATCGGCGCAGGGTTTACCGAGGCGTTCCTACGCTACGGCTTGCCAACGCTGCTTATCTTGACAGCCCTTATGCTGCTGTTCCACTTCGTTCGGAGCATTGAGCCACTACGCGCCCGTCTACGCATTAGCTTAGGAAGCCTCTCCAGCTTCAGCGATTGGGTGTACTCACAGTCGTTGCAGATGTATTTGTTCCATCTGGAGCGGCTCTCACGCGCGGGCGTCTATCCTGCCACGGCTCACGAGTTAGCCGCGGGAGCAGTTCCCAACGCAGCTTTAGCGGAAACGCTCCAGCGAATCAGTCTGGGGTGCGCCGAGGGAACAATGCACGTGGACGCTGCGCTAGAACAGTCGGGGCTGTTCCCGATTGAGGAAGTGATGTTGGTGCGCACAGGCGTGCAAACGGGCGAACTGCCAAAGGCGTTAGAGACGCTCACCCGCTGGTATGCGGAGCGCACAAGTGAAAACGCCCAGCAAGTGCCACGCGGGTTTTTGCGCTTGCTCTTCCTCATCACGATAGTGGCAGGGGGAATTGGCTTGATCGCTTTTGCCGTCGGCTACTACTACAGCCTATTCTCCGCAGTGGAGCAATTTATGGGCGTGGGGGAGTAGGCAAAGTAGCATCAGCGGATTCAGCGCGCCTCAGATTGGGCGCTATTTGCCGCGCGTCTCTTCCAGCTCGGCGCGACGAACATTGAGGTACAGCCCTATCCCGCGGTTCGCAATCATCCCACCTGCGATGACCATTACCAGCAGCAGCAAAATGGTGCGCATGCTCGCCCACACGCCTGTGGCGATGCTGGGCAGGTCGGGAGTGTTTGTATGGGGGTTGCGCATCAGTTCGTGGGGAGGGATCGAGAACTGCTGGTACGCCAGTAGAAAGCAAACAACCATCAGCCCGACCCCCAGCAGAGTGATCAAAAGCGCAACCATGCGCCCCAGCCAATCGCGTGCAGGTTTCATGGCGCCAGTTGTTGCAATCCACGCCGTGCCAGTTCGCGCAGGGTGGGGTCTTGGGAGCGCGCCGCTTGCTGCAGCAAGGGCAGTGCAGCAGGGCTATCGCGCTTGATGAGCGCGATGAGGGCATACCGCTGCGTTGCGGGATCGCGTGCTGCCTGCAAGAGCGCGGGTTCTGCAGCTGGAATACGGCTGAGAGCGTCGGCAGCCCAATACGCCGTAGCGGGGTCAGAAGCGCGCAAAGCTGCGATCAGCGCATTTATGGCAGGGGCACCAATCTGAGCAAGGCTATGCGCGGCATTTTGAACCACTCCGCCATCAGGATGGCTTAGCGCGCGCACCAGTTCGGGCACGGCAGCGGGGTGCTTAGCCGTTCCTAAGGCTGTAGCCGCCGCGCGCGCCACGCGCACATCGGGATCCCGCAGCATGTTCGCAAGCAAGCGCACGGCTTGGGCGTCAGCGATTCCGCCAAGCGCGCTTGCCACGCGCTGACGCACCGCAGGGTCAGGATGGCGCGCCGCCTCGGCCAAGTAAGGCAAGGCACGCACCCCCGCACGCTGCAGCCCCAATGCAGCCGCGTCTGCCACTGTAAGGTTCAGCTCCGACAACGCCTCTTGCAGCGCCCGTAGCGCCCGCGGCGTGCCCAACTTGCCCAAGCCCAACGCCACTTGCGCCCGCGCATCCGAGTCTTCTTCCGAAGAACGCAGCGCACGCACGAGAATCGACTCCGTGCGAGGGTCAGCGATGCTTCCAAGCGCCGCAAGCACCACGCGCCGCTTTTCGGAGGGCAGACTTAAAAACGGCAAAATCGCCTCAGTAGCGCGACGGTCGCCTATTCGCCCTAAAGCCGCAATCGCATCTAAGCGCAACCCTTCATCTTGCTTCGTGCGCAACAGCTCCAGCAAGCCAGGTACGCTCTGCGCCCCAAAATGCGCCAGCACCTCAGTTGCCCCCGCACGCTCCGACGACTCCTCAAACACTTTCAGCGCGTGCGGTACTGACTCTGCACCCAAAGCAATCATCACTTGCACTGTGCCGTTGCGCACTTGAGCGTTGCTATTCTTGAGACCTTCGGCAACGGCGGCGAGGTTTGCCTTGCCAATGCGTCGCAAGGCAGTGAGGAATCGTTCGCGCACGCGCGGGTCGGGGTCGCGCAGCATCTCAAGGGCGATTTTCACCCCGTCGGCGTTGTTCATCGCCTCCACGCCCTCGGCAACGCGCATTCGGGCAGGCAACTTGCGCGATTGAAGCAAGTCGAAAAAGTCGTCGCGCTGCGCCAGTTTGCTGAGCGCTGCCACCTGCGCGGCGCGATCGGTGCCCGTTGCTTGCTCAATGAGGCGGTTCGTGGCAATGTTGTTCCAGATGGCACTGCCGATAATCCCGCCAACTACCGCCACAAACAGCACCCGTGCTAACCAGCGAGCCATCGAGTAAGCAGTTCCGCTTTCGCCTAAGGTTTCCTGCCGTGCAAAAGCAATAGGGGCGCACCCACAGGTGCGCCCCTCAAACTGGTTGCGGGGGTGGGATTTGAACCCACGACCTTCGGGTTATGAGCCCGACGAGCTACCTGGCTGCTCTACCCCGCGTCGCCACCCTTAATATACCACACTGGGGATATGGCTTGTCAAGGGGGCGGGAGCGGTATAATACGCCCACGCTCAGATTGCAAGGAGGCAAACAGCGATGACCTTAGCCGAACGCTTGGCGCGGTATGCAACGGAGCTAAGTTATGACTCCCTTCCCCGCGAGGCAATCCACGAGGCAAAGCGGCGGATTATCGACTCGTTGGCGTGTGCCTTTGGCGCGTGGCGCTCCGCAACCGCACGCCAAGTGCGTGCGGTTGCGACGCAGGTAAGCAGTTCGTATGGCGCGACCATTCTCGGCACGGCGCACAAAGCCTCGCCCGATTGGGCGGCGTTTGCCAACGGCTTGCTCATCCGCTATCTGGACTACAACGACACCTACCTCTCAAAGGAGCCGGCGCATCCAAGCGATAACTTGGCAGCCGTGCTTGCCGTTGCCGAGGCAGAGGGCAGTTCAGGCAAAGAGGTGCTGCTGGCAACTGTGCTCGCCTACGAGATCCAGTGCCGTCTCTGCGATGCGACGAGCCTACGGGCGCGCGGGTGGGACCATGTGAACTACGGGCTGTTCTCGGCATCAGCAGCGGCGGCGCGCCTGATGGGCTTGGATGCTGAGGCGACGCGCCACGCAATGAGCATCGCAGGGGTATCGGGCTTGGCAATGCGCCAAACGCGCGTGGGCGAGATTTCCGCATGGAAAGGCTGCGCCTTCGCCAATGTCAGCCGCCACGCCGTGTTTGCCAGCTGGCTCGCTAAGCACGGGCTTACGGGACCTTCCGAAATCTTTGAGGGCAAGATGGGCTTTATGAAGCAGGTTTCGGGTGAGTTCACGCTGGGACCGCTAGGCGGCGAAGAGGGGCGCAGCTTTATGATCAATCAGACCTACATCAAGTACTACCCTGTGGAGTACCACGCTCAGAGCGCGGTATGGGCAGCTTTGGCGTTGCGCGAGCAAATCGGCGGAGATGTCAGCCAGATTGAGCGGATTGAAATCGACACCTTTGAGGCGTGCTACTCTATCATCGGCAGTGAGCCAGAGAAGTGGCGCCCTCAGAGCCGTGAGACTGCTGACCATAGCCTGCCCTACATCGTGGGCGCAACCCTGATGGACGGCAAGATAGACTTGGACACCTTCGAGGAGGCGCGCTACACTGATCCCGCCCTGCTAGAACTGGTGAGCAAGGTTGTGGTGCGCCACGACCCTGCAATGGACGCCCGCTACCCCGAAGGCATCCCCAACCGCATCACGCTCTACCTCAAAGATGGGCGCACGCTTACCGAAGAGAACACCTTCCCGCGCGGACACGCCAAAAACCCCATGACTGACGAAGAGGTGGAGGCGAAGTTCTATGTGCTAACCGAGTGGGCGCTGCCACGCAACCGACAAGATGAGGTGTTGCAATTTGTCTGGAACCTAGACCAACAGGCAAACCTTGCGCCGCTGATGGAGCTGCTGCGGGTTGAGTAGCCCAAGCGCCTCGTGGCGTTGGGGTAATCGGGTTAGCGCGCCGCCTCCGCTTGCGGGATGCTGTGCGCGCCTTCGGCTCACTTTGTGGTGAGCGGGGCAAGAGCAGCGCGCACTGCAGCAATCTGCGCCATTAGGTGTGCAAACGCTTCGGGGTTGAGCGACTGCACGCCGTCGGAGAGGGCGCGGTCGGGGTGTGGGTGCACTTCAATCAGTAGCCCGTCTGCGCCCGCTGCCACGGCTGCCAACGCTACTGCGGGCACGTAGCGCGCGTGCCCAACCCCATGGCTGGGGTCTACGATAATGGGCAGGTGCGAGTGGTACTTGATGACGGGCACAGCGTTGATATCCAGCGTATTGCGCACATAGGTGCGGTCGATGGGTACGATGCCGCGCTCGCACAGCATCACTTGCTCGTTCCCGTGGGTGAGGAGGTACTCCGCAGCGCCGAGCCACTCGTCATAGGTGGCGCTGGGCGCGCGTTTGAGCAACACGGGCTTGCCCGACTTCGCAGCTGCCACCAGCAAGGGGAAGTTCTGCATGCTGCGCGCGCCGATTTGCAAAATGTCAACATACTCCGCCATCATGTCCACGTCGCGTGGGTCAATCACCTCGCTTACGGTGAGGATGTCCACCTCGCGGGCGACGGTGCGCAGAATCTCTAGCCCCTCGCGCTGTAGCCCCTGAAACGAGTAAGGCGAGGTGCGGGGTTTGTAGGCGCCAGCCCGCAAAATCTGTGCCCCTGCAGCTTTGACCGCGCGCGCGGCTTCCGAAAGCTGCTCATAGCTTTCCACCGCGCACGGACCTGCCATCACCACAAACCGCCCACCCCCAATTTCCACGTGCCCTACGCGCACAATGGTGTCGTGCGGGTGAAAGTCGCGCGAGGCGAGCTTGTAGGGGCGCGTGATGTGGATTACTTGGTCAACCCCATCCATCGCCGAAAGGTGCTGATCCAGCACAGGGCGCAAGTCTGGTGGAATGGCACTGGGGATGCCTACTGCTACACGCTCCCCACCAGGAAGCACCAACGCCTTCAAGCCGTGCTCTTGGATAGCTGCGCAAACGGCTTGGATTTGCTCCTCCGTGGCTTCACGCTTCATAAGCACCATCATGGCGGACGCCCCTTTAGCTTACAGCCCCCTCGCTGGCAAGCAGTAACAAAAACTTAGCAACGCTGCTTGCACGAATTATACCTTAGGCTAGCGAAAGCCCGCGACCAACGCTTGCGCCAACACACCCCATCCGTTCGCCAGCGTGAACACCAACAGCTTGGCAGGCAACGAAACCACCACGGGCGGCAGCATCATCATTCCCATCGACAGCAAAACGCTCGCCACCACCAAATCAATCACCACGAAGGGGATGTAAATGTAAAACCCGATGATAAACGCTGTCTTTAGCTCGCTAAGAATGAAGGCGGGGATGAGCGTCGTTAGGGGCAAGTCGTCGGCTGTGCGCGGCGGAGGCTGCTTGCTTAGGCGAATGAATAGGTTCAAGTCTTCGGTGTAGGTCTGGCGCAGCATAAAGGCGCGGATGGGCTTCTCCGCACGCTGCAACGCTTGCCCAAAGGTGATTTGCTGCTTCATATACGGCTGGAGTGCGGTACGGTTGATCTCATCCAGTGTGGGCGCCATCACATAAAAGGTGAGAAACAGGCTTAGCCCCACAATCACGGGCGTTGGGGGGATGTTCGGCGTGCCCAACGCACTCCTGAGAAACGAAAGCACAATCACAATCCGTGTGAAGGCTGTCATCATCAGCACAATGGAGGGCGCAACAGACAGTATGGTCAGCAGCGCCAGTATCTGCAGCGAAGTCGAAACCTCTTGCGGGGTACGTGCGTTGCCGACCTCAACGCTCACACGCGGCAAGGGCACGGTCTCCTGGGCGAGCGCTACGCCCATCACCAGCCCAAAAGCAACCAGCAGGGTGAGCTTCGAAAGCAGGTTCATCGCGTGTCTCCGAGCAGGCGTTGCAGTTGCTCTTGGGTTTCACGGAGGCGCGTACGCACGTGCGCAGCGACTTCTTGCTGCCAATCGTCGCGTGGGGGGCTAACAGGGCGCGCGTTTCTGAGCACCTGTTCAAACGGGCTTTCTGAAGAGCGCGTAGGTGGCGGCAGCGTATCCGTAAGGTCTGCCAGGAGGTGCATTCCCTGCGCCGTGGCACCAATGAGCAGTAGTTTGTCGCGCGCTTTGACCAGCATCAGCGTGCCGTTGGGGGCACTGCGCATCTCGATAATCCGAATCTGCCCATCCACAGGGGAGCCTTCGCCCGTTCGGGTTGCCCAGCGGAGCAGCTTCGGCAGCCCCCAGCGCAGACCGACTGCGACGATAAGCAGCGCAACCCCCAGTTGCACCCAGCCAAACTGCGAATCCGAAGCAGGCGCCACGCGCGTAAGGGGAGTGCTGGAGCGTGTGCCAAACGCCCCCGGCTCCAGCGGAGGCGCTGTGGATGGCTGCCCCCACGCCCCTACCCAAAAAATTGACAGGTAGCACGCCACAAGCCAGCTCCACACTGTGGCGAAGCGCTTCATCGCTAAGCTCCCAATCGTTGCACGCGCTCAGTAGGCGGAATGATTTCCGTGATACGCACGGCGAAGTTATCTTCTACCACCACCACCTCGCCCCGTGCAATCAGCCTGCCGTTGACCAGCACCTCCACTGGCTCACCCGCTGCTTTTTGCAACTCCACAATAGAACCCGTGCCAATCTCCAGCAGGTCGCGCACCAGCATCGTTACGCGCCCCAGCTCCACCGAAACCTCCAGCGGGATATCCAGCAGCAACTCAAGGTTGCGTTCCGACGATTCTTCAGTTTCGGCGAAGGGGTTGAAAGCGGGCGCCGTAGGAGTAGGGGTAGGCGCTTGAGCGGAAGAAGGCTCTGCGCTTAGCGACGCAAACGGATCAGAAGCAGCAGCAGGCATTCCCAGCAAGGCGCGCGCCAAGTCTTCTGTAAGCATCCAACTCAGCGCAATCGGCTCGCGGTCAGGCACGCGCACAACAAACCGCGTAACGATTACCTCGTCAACCGTAAGAAAGTTAGGCGGGAAGACGATCGGTTCGTAGCGCGCAACCACTTGACCGGGCGTAAAGGTTTTGCCACTGAGGTTGCCAAAAGCGAGTGCCAGCCCCTGCAGCAAGTGCGTTCCGAACTCTTGCGCCTTCTGCAGGGCGCTTTCGTCGATCGTTTCGGGGGCGCTGCCTAAGGTGGCTTCTAAAAGGGCTTTCTGGGCAGCGGCGCGCTCCCCAGGCTGCTCGCCTACGACGAATATGCACGGCGATTCCGGGTGCTCCCCAAAGTGGGCTTGGATGTGTAAAACGGTATCCACAGTCAGCCCAGTCAGCTCCGCAATAGGGACAGCAGTGGTGGTAGGAGTGGGGATCTCCACCAACGTATTGCTCTGCTCCGAGAGGTGGAGGGCAACGCCTTGCCAGACCTGGGCTTGCTTCGCTACGAACTGCGTTAAGACTTCGGCTGCCACCTCACTCACGGCTTACGCCTCCGAGACCACATCAGTGATGCTAATTACTAATCGCCGATTGCGAATAGCGGGTTTGCCCCGAAACTTCACGCGGTTTGCCACCAGCAGGTCTACTTTGCCGTTGACGGGAGTGTCTAACACGAGCGTATCGCCGACTTTGAGCTGCACCAGTTCGCGTAGGCGTAGGCGCGTTCTGCCCAGCCGCGCGTGGCAGGTCACCGTAGTGCGATGAAGATGCTGCACCAGCGCGCGGCGCAAAAGAGGTGTGCTACGCTTCCCCGCACTGGAGACCCAGTTCTGCGAGCTCAGGCGAGGCGTAATAGGCTTGATGACCATATGGGGCACGCACAAGCTCATCGCATCCCGACGATCCCCCAAACGCGCTTCCATCATCGCAGTAATCACAATATCGCTGGGAGGCGCAATCTGCACAAACTGCGCGCTGGTCTCCAACGATTCGATTTTCGGGTCTACTTGCAGAATGCTCTCCCATGCACTGCGAAACGCCATCAGCATTCGCTCGCCTAACGCTAACATTAGGGGCTTCTCAATGTCGGTAAATGAAGTACGCTCAATCGGCTTGCCAGAGCCGCCCAACAACCGATCCAGCATCGTGAACGCCAGTGAAAACTCCATCTCCAGCACCGACTCGCCCGACAAGGGGGGCGCACTGAACACAATGAATGCCGATTGCTTGAGCGAGCGCAGATAGTCTTCGAAGGGGATCTGCTCTAGCGAAATCAGCTCAATATGCATCGGCGCACGCAGGTAGGTGGCAAGGTTGGTGGAGCATAGGCGCGCAAAGGTCTCAAACACCATTTGCAGCGTGCGCAGTTGGTCGCGGGAGAATTTGTCAGGACGGCGGAAATCGTAAACTTCATAGGCGATTGTTTTGCGCTGAGGGCGTGCGCTACCACCGACGGGCGTGGCTACAGGCGCACTGGGTTCACTGCCACTGTCTTCGCCAGTAAGCGATGCTAACAGGGCTTCGATCTCCGCCTGCGACAGGATCTCGCTCACGCTGCGTGCCTCCCGCGCTCAGCGCGAATTATCGGCGAGGCACGCACGATTTTAAAGGGGCAACGCTTGCCTATGCTGACAGGCGTGATACACCCACAGACACGCGCCCGCTCCCACCAGCGACAAGAGCACTGCGCCAAGAAACACTACCCTTGCCCACTGCACGCCTACCTCCTCTGCGATTATTCTAATACGTACCCCCTTCCAGGCGGGAATCTGCCTAATGTCGCCACAGCAATCCCGCACATCAGGGCAACCCATAGCAGCCACACGCCCCCTATCAGCCACCAAAGGCACGGCGTAGCCATTTTCCTTCACCCCCTATCCACCCTCCGCTTGGAGGCGCCACTCGCCTACCAGATAGAACGAGCCTGTTACTAACACGAGGTCGTCTACATCCGCTGTAGCGAGCGCAAGCTCGAAGGCGTGTTGTGGGTTTGTAGCCGTAAGCAAGGTGCGTGGGGCGCGATGGGGTTTGGCAGCCAGCCACGCCTGCGCACTTTGCATCAGCGTCTCCACGGAATGCGTGCGCGCATGCGGAACCGGCGTAAACACCACCACATCAGCAATCGGCAGCAAATGGCGCAGCGTGTCAGTGGGCTCGTGCGGAGTCAGCATTCCGAACACCATGATTAGCCGTCGGTACTTGAACAAGCGCGGCAGGGCATACGCGAGTACTGCTGCGGCGTCAGGGTTGTGGGCGCCATCCAGCACGACCTTGGGCGACTCGGAAACCACCTGCAAACGCCCTGGCAGGCGCGCTTCGCTGACCCCGCGCTCAAGGGCGCTATCGCTAATGGCATAGCCCCGCTCGCGGAGCAAAAGCGCAGCAGCCACCGCACACGCCGTGTTGTGGCGCTGGTAGTCGCCAATCAAATATGGCTGCAACGCCAGTTCCCAACTCCCATAGCGCACGCGCACCGCCGAGTCCGTAGGGGAGGGCAAAGGGGTGTAGGAAAACACCCCAGCCGCCTCACAAGCAACTTGCTGAAGGGGTTCTGGCAAGGGCGCGCCAGTTTCACGCAACACCTGGTAAAGAGGAGCACCCTGTGCTCGTGCCACCTGCGCAATCATCTGAGCCGCCTCAGGGTGATGCGCGCCACTCACCACAGGGCGGCGAGGCTTGATGATGCCCGCTTTTTCGTAGGCGATATCGCGATGCGTCGGTCCCAAGCGATCTGTGTGGTCTAAACCGATGCTTACAATCACGCTCACCTCAGGAGTGATGACATTGGTGGCGTCCATCCGCCCGCCCAACCCCACCTCTAGCACAGCGATGTCCACGCCTGCTTGCTCAAACGCCCAAAATGCCAGCGCTGTCTTGATTTCAAACTCAGTGATTTGTCCGTGCTCGGTGTCTGCCAAGCGCTCCACAAGCGGGCGCAGCTGCGCCACGCCTTCCGCAAATAGCTCCTTGGAGATAAGCTCGCCGCCAATAAGGATGCGCTCGCGAATGTCAAACACATGCGGAGAAATGTAAGTGCCCACGCGATACCCCGCGGCACGCAAAATCGCGCTGATCAAAGTCGTGGTGGAGCCTTTGCCATTTGTACCAGTGATGTGAACGCAGGGATACTTCAAATGGGGGTTGCCCAATCGTTCGAGGAACGCCTCAAATCGTGCGTTGCCCAACCGCCAGCCTTGAATAGAAAGGCTTTCAATATACCGAACCGCGTCTGCGAAGTCCATGGGTGCGCGTCAATTATAGCGCATCGGCTATAATACAGGCATGCGCATTCTGGGAGCCGTTGTGTTGGGGCTGTTGTGGGGGTTCGCCACTGCGCAGGAAGTGCGCTCGGTGCAGATTCAAGGGGCGACTGTGGCTCCGCCTGAGGTAGTAGGGGCGCCGCTATACCGCTTGGTCGGCACTACTCCCTCACCAGAGACGCTGCAAGCAGCGCTGCAGCAAGTCGAGGCGTGGTATCGTGAGCGAGGCTACACCTTAGCCCGCGTAGTAGAGTACACGCTGGATGAGTCGGGCGTGCTGAAAGTTCAGGTGGCGGAGGGCACCATTGAGTCGGTAGAAGTCCGTGGCAACAAGCGCACGCGCACGGAGGTGTTGCGTCGCTTAGTGGGCTTGCGCCCAGGAGAGGTGTACAATGAGCAGCGCATCCAACGCATTCGACAGCGAATGGCACGGTTTCCCTTCCTGCGCGATGCTAAGTTAAGCCCCGAGCCGAGTGAACAAATCGGCGCTGCAAAGTTGGTGCTTCAGGTCGAAGAGGAGCGCTCTTTGGATTTCGCGATTGCAGCGGGCTACACCAGTGACCAAGGGCTTATTGGCTATGCGGAGGTAGTAGAGACCAACGTTGCGGGCTTGGGGCACCAGCTGCGCGTACAGTGGCAACGCGAGCACGTGCGCAATCCGCTCACCAACGAGTATGAAGCGTTGCGCCCCTCGTACGCGCTCAGCTACGAGGCACCGCGCGCTTTGCCCTACGCCTTCAACTTCGGCATTGAACTGTATGACCGCGCCCCCTTCTATCCTGTGTTCTATGCCGACTTCGAGACAGTGCGACGCTACGAGCGTCGGCGCGGGGCAACCCTTTACTTGGGCTTCGATTGGCGTGAGCTGTTTGAGGTGCGCCTCCGCTACCGCAATGACCGCGTAGACTACGATGACGCGCCCAACGCGCTGCTTAGCCCAGGCGAGCGTCTCGCGAACCGCGGGCGGTTCGCCGCAATTGGCTTGCAACTGCTGTATGACACGCGCGAAGGGCGTTTCCCCCGCTCAGGGGTGTACGCGAACCTGATTGCAGAGCGCACGGTTGAAGGCGATTTTCGCTTCACGCGCGTGCTGGGCGAGGTAAGGTACCACATTCCACTGCGCAACGAGCAGAACCTCATGCTACGCGGGGTGTTTGGCAGCGGTTCGGACGAAATGCCCCTTAGCGAGCGGTTCTGGATAGGCGGCTATGACCTGCTGCGCGGCTACGATCTTGACGAGTTTCGCGGTACGCGCATGGCAGTAGGCAGCGTGGAGTACCAGTTCCCCGTGCTGGAAGCAGTGCAAGCAGCACTGTTTGTTGATGTAGGCGCCGTGTGGGAGCGCGATATGTTGCCTGAGCGCGTGCCCATACGCTGGGGCGCGGGCGCAGGGCTGCGCTTTGCCTCGCCGATTGGGCTGATCCGCTTTGACTTCGCTTACGGCAGGCGCTGGTTCGCCTACCTTAGCTTGGCAAGCGCGTACTAAGACCGCCAGCGTCGCGCATACATTGTGCGATGCACGCGCCGCGCCGCCGCCACCATTTCGGGATACGGCGTGTCGGTGATCGACACGAAGCCGATGTTGTAGTTTTCGCCGTCAAGCCAGCGTCCCGTAAGGGGCTGATCCATATACTGGAACCAGTGGCAGCCCACAAACAGCGGGTGGTCTAACACGCTCTGCACGTACTCTTCGTACATACGGGCGCGTTCGCGCTGGTTTGCCGCCGCAACCAGCCCCGTGTGGAACATCCCGCGGTCTAACGCGCCAAAGTGGAACTCGCCGATAATCACAGGCTTGTCAAACGGCACAAGGAAGGCATATGCGCTATGGTTGAGTTTGGGAGCGTAGATGTTGAAGCTAATCACATCGCATAGCTCCGCGCACGCAGCAACCGCATCCAGCGAGTACCATGCAAAGCGGCAGCCCAAGTAGAGGTGATTCGGCGCAAGCTCGTGCAGCAAATCGCGCACCGTCTGGAAATACCTGCGGGCGAAGGCGCGCACGAACTCGCTAAAGTCGCGCTGACGCTCGCGGGTGGGTACAGGAGGCAGCTGCACAGGGGGTCTGAGCGCATCCCAGCTCGGGTAGTTGGCGTTCCACGCGGCGTTGAGGCGCTGGATGTCGCCGTATTTTGCACGAAGCTGTTCCAGAAAGGCGCGTTTGGCAGGCGATTCGTCCGCGTGGAGGCTCAGCGCGCCATACGCCAAGCCATACCGCCCGTTCTCCTCGCCCTGACCTGCCCAGCTGAGTTCATTATCCACGAAAAAGCCAAGACACCACGGATCGCCCTTGACGCGCTGAGCGACTGGCTCAATACTCGCACGGGCGTTCTGCGCAAACTGCGGGTCATAGGGGTCATGCATCTTGCCCCAGTAGTCGCTTCCGCTCGGCACGCGCTTATGCTCACCCCAAATCGTCACTGTTGCTACATAGGGGATGCGCCCATTGCGATGCCACTCCCACAGCGACCAGTTGGCAATCGTGTTGAAGCCCCACGAGCGCAAACGACGAATCGTATGCTCGCGCCAGCGCTCAGGGTAGTTTTCCCCATACTTGCGCTCAAGGTTTGCTGCGTAAAAGTTGTAGGTGATGCCCTCCTTAATGGGTCCTGAGTGAACGCCAGAGTGGCGAGCGTAGTGCTTCGCCAGTGGCTCGCCTTCGCGGGGCAGCCACGTGAACATCTGCTCGCGCCCTGTGATGAAAGTGGGGTCGCCATAGTGCACGCAGTCCATGCCTGTGGAGAAAAACAGTCTCCCGTTCGGCGCGACCAGCCACCACTTACCGTTCACTTTCTCGGTGCGGAAGTAGCCTGTGGCTTTCAGTTGCGGTCCCGACTTCCACGCGCCGTACTCGTCAAAGTCAGCAGGAGCAGGATGGCGGGCTAAATCACGCATCTCATACCTCAGCGTGCGCCTGAGGTGGCTAATGCTCTTGATTTTGCCCCGCCAATCAGCGTGAGCGTACTGCCCGAACTCGTCCACGATGCCCCGAAGGGTTTCGTCGACGGGGATGAGGCGGATGTTATCCACAATCAGCACACGAGGCTTTTCGCTGCGCCACAGGAAGATTTGGAACGCCACGATATGCTCCAGCCGAATGGCGCCGCGGTTTGTGATGCCGACCTGAATGATGTTTTTGCCCAGCGGGGGTAGCCCGCGCATGCCGTAGTCCATCGGAGCGCGTCCCAGCCGTAGCGCAAACGAGGCGCGTTGACGCGGCGCAATCGTTTGTGTGCCTTGCCGACAAAAGTTGGTGCCGTCGGCGCGAGGATCATCGTCTACACGCACACCGAAACGAATCGGCTCGTCAGAGGGGTTGTACAGGTCAAACACCAGCGCGCCGTAGCCCCGCCAATCCCACGGCGTTGAGGTACGGAACATTAGGTTGGGCCAATCGACATTCGGCAAAAACTCCACATGCAGAGCGCGCTTGCCATGCGTAGCTCCACGCGACACAACCTTGAGGCGCGTGTGATTCGCAATCACCGCCTGAACCTCGCCTTCGTCTTCGAAGGAGTACAGCAGTTTCATCATGCTCTTGAGTTGGCGTTTCCGCAATCTGGTTCCTGCTTTATGCGTTTTGCCGCTCTTTCTCGCAAGGGCGGTTGATGCGAGAGGAACACATCACCCTGTGCTGCCGCACAGTAGAGAGCATCGGACAAGTAGGGAGCGCATGCTGCTCGGCTTTGCTCAACCTCACGACTAAGTCGCAGCTGCTTCTGCGTTAGGCGTTTCGCCGGAGGCAGCGGAGGATGAAGGCTCGCTCACAACTGCGGTTGCGGGCGTAGGCTCTTGCTCATAGCGCTCCAGCGCGTGCAAGTGGCTTAGCAGTAATGCGCGTAGCTCCATAAGGAGCGTGCGCTTGCGAGCTTCCAACGCTTCCGTAGCAGCGAGAATGGTGCGCGCTTGGGCTTCAGCATCGCGGATGATCTGCTCTGCTTTCTGCTGTGCCTCGCGAAGAATGAGTTCAGCTTCCTTGTGGGCGTTAGCGCGGGTCTCATCGGCGCTGCGCTGCGCCAGCACCAGCGACTCTTTGAGCGCGTCTTCCATCGCCTTGTAGCGCTCTGCCTCTTGGCGCAAGCCGATTAGCTCCTCGCGCAGCCGATGATTTTCGGTGAGTATCTCCTCGTAGTGCGCTGCTACTTCCTGCAAGAACGCTTCTACAGCTACGGGGTCGTAGCCCCGTAACCGTTTGCGAAACCGTTTTGTCTCAATCTCCAGCACGCTTAGCCGCCGCGGCTCGTTCATCGCAACCCTTCCAACAGCCGAATCACAAGCTGGATAAGCACGATCGCAATCAGGGGCGAGAAGTCAATCGGCAGGTAGCGCACGCCCATGCTGCGCAGCAAGCGGTCTTGCACCTGCCGAATGGGGTCTAAAATCGTGTCGCTGACACGGTCAATAAACCGCACCACGGGGTTGTAGCTTGGCACGCGCCCACCCGCAAAGCGAATCCACGAGAAAATCACGTGCACAACCAAGATTATTGAAAGCAAGTACAAGACCAGAATGAGCGAGTCTATGATAAGCGCCAGCATTCCACCCTCCCTCAGCAGAGTCAAGGGTTGTTTTGTTGTGCTTCTTTCAACTTTCTACGCACGCGCTGCATGTTCAGTTCCACAGCAGGATCGTTGGGGTCTTTTGCCTTTGCTTGCTCCCAAGCGCGTAGAGAGTCGCGATATCTGCCAAGGCGCTCATAGCAGTGCGCGAGCGTCTTCCAAGCAAGGGCGGGGGCGTTTGCAAACTCGGTTGCCTTTTCCAGGTAGGGCAGTGCCTGCTGATACTGGCGCTTGTTAAAGTAAGCAAACCCCAAGTCGTAATACAGGTCATAGCGGTTCGGATTGAGGCGGATGCCGCGTTGATACACTTGGATGGCGCGCGCAGTCTCTCCGTAGCTGTCCAACAGCCACGCCAGCGAACTAATGTTTTCCACATCGTGCGGGTCGTACTCTATGAGCACAAACATCAAAGCCATCGTCTTGTAGTGCTTGCCCGTGTGCCAGTATTCGTCTGCCAGTTGGATGAGGCGGAACTCAGCTAGCTGGCGAAGCACGGTTAGCTTGCGTGCGATCGGCTCAGGCGGCTTAGGCTGTCCCCAAAGCGCGCCTATCAGCAGTGCACAGCCCGCTGCCAGTAGTAGGTATCGCATTCCCTCTCCCCCAAGTATACCTGCTGTCAATGGCTCTCAAAGCGTTGCCCCATCCAAATGTCGCTGTGTGGAGCGCAAGGTTGCAGAGGTGTATTAGCCTCCGCAGGTACACTTATGCTTGATGCAACGATACGAGGTGGCAGCCACCGTTGTAGAGCACCAGCGGCGTGCGCCCAACCAGTACGAGCTTATCTTGCATGCCCCGCCGATTGCGCAAACGGCGATGCCGGGGCAGTTTGTGATGCTACGTCCCCTACCCACCCACGCCCCCCTTTGGCGACGCCCCTACAGCATCCTGCGGGCAAACCCCGACAAGGGGGTCTTCAGCGTGTTTTACTCGGTGCAAGGCACCTTCACCGAGCTACTTTCGCTCAAGCCAATCGGTTCCACTGTGCAAGCGTTGGGCCCCTTGGGGAGCTACTTTCAGCCTGTTCGTACTGCCAAGCGCCATATCCTAGTAGCGGGCGGTACAGGAGCGCCGCCCCTTTGCTTTCTTGCGGCGCGTCTTGCGCCGACCTTGCAACCCGACGAGCGGCTCTGGTTCCTTATCGGGGCACGTCGCAGCGATTTGCTGGTCGGTGTAGATGAGTTTCGTGCGCTGGGGGCAGAGGTACGCATCGCCACAGATGACGGCTCACGCGGCTACAAGGGCTACGTCACCGATCTGCTACAGCAAGCGTTAGAAGAGCCAATCCCATCGGCAGTGTATGCGTGCGGTCCTAACCCGATGTTGCAGGTAGTGTCGCGGGTATGTCGTGAGCGGGGCGTGCCGTGCCAAATCTCAGTGGATGCTCCAATGCCCTGCGGGATAGGCGTATGTTTGGGATGCGCCGTAAAGGTCGCCTTGCCCGAAGGGGGGGTGTGGTACAAGCGCGCCTGCGCCGAAGGACCTGTGTTCCGCGCTGAGGAGGTGATATGGGAGTGACCCCTGATCTGCGTGTGTCGCTGGGCAGGCTAACCTTACCCAATCCCGTGATGGTAGCAGCAGGCGCTTTCGGCTATGGGCTAGAATATCGCGACCTGGTGGACATTGCGCAGTTGGGAGCAATCGTCACCAGAAGTCTGACCCTTGCCCCCCGCATGGGCAATCCACCACCGCGCGTTGTGGAAACCCCAGCTGGCATGCTCAACGCCATCGGTTTGCAAAACGACGGCGTGGATGCCTTCCTGCTAGAGATCCTGCCCCAGCTGCGCTCCTACGGGGTGCCCATCATCGCCAGTATCGCGGGCGAGACAGTGGAAGAGTATACACACGTAGCGTCTAAGATTGACCGCGCCGAGGGCGTCGCTGCAGTAGAGCTTAACCTCTCATGTCCCAACCAAGCGCGCGGGGGAATGGAGTTCGGGATAGAGGCAACGCTTACGGCGCAAGTGGTATCCGCTGTACGTCAGGCGACCACACTACCGCTGATTGTCAAGCTCTCGCCAAATGCAGGCGATCTGGTGTCCATCGCTGCGGCGGCTGTGGAAGCAGGTGCAGACGCGCTTTGCCTCGTCAATACCTTTCCAGGGGTAGCTGTAGACGCCCGTGAACGGCGCTTCCGCCTCGCCACCAAGGTAGGCGGTTTGTCAGGACCCGCCATCAAACCGATTGCCCAGTACCATCTGTGGCGCGTACATCAAGCCCTGCCTGAGGTGCCCCTGATTGGCGTTGGCGGGATCAGCAGTGCCGAAGACGCCCTAGAGTACATTTTGCTTGGGGCGCACGCGGTACAGATTGGTACTGCCAACTACATCCACCCCACCCTTGCGCTGGAAGTAATAGAGGGCATTCGGCGCTACCTAAGCGAGCACGGGTTTGATAGCGTGGAAGCCCTGCGCGGAGCACTGTTAGACTCCTAAACCACCTTAGCCCCTTCCTGAGAACGGGAAGGGGCTAAGGCATAGCTGAGTGCGAGGAAAGATACCTACGTGTTCGGTCTACCGCCAGGGATACCCGACAAGTCACACGGCAAAGTGTAGGTATCCACTTCACGCCCCGTACTGGGGTCTATAGACTTTCCGGGAATGTGAGCGTTACGACGGTACCACTTGGCATGCCCATCCACGAAGTTGATGTTGATACCGTCTTTGTGGCGCGGATCGCCAGGAAAGTTATCCCAACCGAATAGCCAACTGGGACGTGGGCAATTAGGGTCAATAGGCGGGTCGTTCGGACGTTTGTACACCGAATCAAAAAACATTGTGGTGTTCACGGGGTCTTGAATTTGCGCTAATGACACAACGGGGTCATCTGCGAACAAGCCTGGTGGCACCGCAGGGTCTTGGAATACCGCGAAGTTGAGCGCGTACGACGCGTAGCGAAACCCTCCGCTGCCGCGCAAGCCCACAGTCTGTAAAATCGCCTCAAAGTCAATCCCCGGACGGCTCGAGGGACAAACCAGGATGTCATTGTTCTTGACGTAAGGAGCTACTGCATCGTAAACCGTAAACACACGGTTGTTCGAGAAAGGTATCAAAATCGGCGCGTCCATGCTGTACACACTTTGAGGAAACAGTTCGTCATAATCCTGCACATACTGCAAAGTTGCTAACGCAAACTGGCGCAGGTTGCTTAGACACGAAGCTTGGCGCGCACTCTCACGCGCTTGCGCGAACACCGGAAACAGGATCGCTGCTAGGATCGCGATGATCGCAATCACGACCAAAAGCTCAATCAATGTGAAGCCACGCTGGTGCGTTCGTGCGTTACGCATAGCAACACAAGCTTACTGACTCGTCGGTTAAACACGGGTTAAGCCTTTGTCTTCACGCTTAGCGTCGCCTGCGTTGCAGGATTTCTTCGTACAACGCTTCGTAAGCGCGTACTGTGTGGCGGACATCGAACCTTTCGCGGGCGCGCCTCAAGGCCGCCTCGCCCATTTGACGGCGCAGTTCGGCATTGTCTACAAGGCGTTGCAGCGCAGCAGTCAATGCTTCCACATCTTCGTTCGGCGTCAAAAAGCCCGACACCCCCTCTTCTACTAGCTCGGGCACACCCCCAACAGCAGTTGCTACGACAGGTAGCCCAGCTGCCATCGCTTCCATCACAGACAGCGGGTTGCCTTCGTAGCGGGAGGGCAGCGTAAAGATATCCGCTGCGTTGAGCAAAGCGGGCACATCCGAACGCACGCCCCAGAAACGCACGCGCTCAGCAACCCCTAACTCACGCGCGAGCTGCTGCATTGACTCTAACAACTCCCCACCGCCAACAAGCCACAAGTACACGGGCTGCTTACAGCGCAAGCGCGCAAACGCTTGCAGCAGTAGGGAATGGTTTTTGGACCCTGCAAATCGCCCTACATGCACGACCACAACGGCGTCGGGTTGTATTCCGTACTCCTGACGAAACCTCAGCCGCTGGGATAGGTTTGGAGTGTACTCCTCCACGGAGATACCGTTTGGAATCACGGGCGGGTTCTTGTAGCCGTATACTGCCTCTATCGTGCGAGCAACCTCTTGAGCAATCGCAACGGGGATGAAGCTACCGATTCGGTAGCGGAAGGCAAGGATACGCACAAGCTTGTTCGTACCCCCTACCATTTCATACTCGGCGAGGCTGTGGAGGGTGTGCAATCGCACAGGGGTTCGATGTTTCACCGCTAAAGGCAATGCATGGCGAATTGCCCCCTGATGCGTATGAACTACCGTCGGGCGGTAACGTCGCATTAGCTCGTCTAACGCCTTGTTGTGAACCCAGTTCAGTGGCTTACTACTTACGTGGAGGTAGTATAGCGGAACGCCTAAGCGGCTCACAATCACCTCGTAGTGGGTATTGTGAGGGTAGCTGGTACAAATGCAAATTGGCTGATACCGTTCCCGATCCATATAGCGGAGCAAATCTACCACCACTCGTTCCGCCCCGCCCACACTCAGTGAGTTGATGATTTGAAAAACGACTTTGGGTCCTTGCATCTATTTGGAATTATGGCACGAATCTGCTATCGGGGTATACATCAGTAGGAGTACGGGCAGCGACTTTATGCACCTGTGGAACGAATCGAGAGGAGGGAGGCAATGCGACGCTTTTTGGGCTTTTGGGTGACTCTCGCGTGCATGCTTGCAGGGCAGGCACAGCAGATAGCCCAGCTGGATTTCTTTGCCCACGCAAGACGATGCGAGATCGACTACGATAAGGATGGTTGCGATGACTCTTGGGGGCTCGGCGCTGCTCCGGGCATTGATCGCACCTCTTTCCGAGCCGCTTTAGACTATCAGCTGAAGTATGAAGGCGTAGCCAGCCAGCGGGTAGAGTTTTCTCGCATGGGCGGGGCTGCAGGTTGGGCTTCGCTTTCTACGGGATTGGGCAACGACAGCTTTCTAAAGCCCGACCCCGGTGAGCCGATCTTGGTTCGCTTCGCGTTCCGTGCAGAAGGATTTCAAAACGCGACCTACCGGGTAAGTGTCCATACAGGCGGTCAATGGCACACCATCGTTGCAGCGAGTAGCCAAGATACGAATGGCTGGCGCGAAGTATCCATGGTAGTACCCGTAGGCAACTACGCGAGCGCGCCCCCTATATTCTCCCTTATCGTGACCTTTGACCTCGGTCCGGGCGCAGCTTCGGGCAGGTTCTGGATCGATGATGTGCGGGCGATTTCCACTCGCGCCGTGATGCGCCAAGGTAGCCTCCCGAACGGATTGAAACTCGCCATCGTTAATCCTCAGCACAACCCCTATCGCGATCTGTCCGGTCTTCCAATAGGGTTTGTGATCGGCTCACGTGGCCATATCTCCGTTTTCAGCGCTCATTACCCGAACACGCTGTTTGCACCATATGCATACTTCAGCGGAACTATCGTGGCTCCAGACGCACGCTACAACCGCGATATCTATAACTACGACGACGTCAATCAGAACTACCCCGGCTGGTTCCTGCGCAATAATGCGGGGGAAAGAATCACTCGCGACAACGGCGCTACTTACGAGATGGATGTCGGTCAGGAGGGAGTGCGGCGGCGGGCGTTGGAGAGTCTGCGCGACTACATGCTCCGAGCAGGGCGACCGCGCTATGTGTTCCTCGATGCCGTCGACATGCGGATCGGCAGTCAGTCACCAGCCTACAACAACAATATCAACCTGTGGGCTCAGGCAGTTGCAGATGCGTTGAGCTACATCGGCTCCCGACTGCAGAATGAGGTGGGTACGAGCATCATTCCAAATGTCGCATGGTCGCCCGCTTTCTGGCTGCGCGGAATGAACGGCGGACCAGATGCTCCAGGCGCTTCCACTCTTCCTTACACGGGCGGATTTTTAATAGAGCATGCTTTCACCCACGCGCGCGTCTCACAAAATCGCACTACCATTCTTAACTACGGTACCGCACGTGACCTCAACAACTGGCAAATATGGACACTACGCGACCAGATTCGCTTAGCGACAGAGTACCCTGACAAAATAGTGATTCTGCTCTCTACCTACGTGCCCAACCTAGCCGATAGCCGGCAGCGAATACGGTTTGCCATCGCCGGTTGGCTGATCGTACAGCACGACAACACCTACGTAATGCTCGAACCCCGTCACAGTGGAGGGGTACAATACCCTGAGGGCTTCTACCCTCCCGAAATGTTCGTGCCACTTGGACGTTGGACAGAAAACTACCGCATCCTAAATGGGGATATCATTTCAGGAGGGCTGTTTGTGCGCAACTACGAGAACGGGATCGTGGTGTGGAACCCAACCCACGATCGCACCTTCTACTTCACCCTGCCGCGTGATATGTATGACTGGGATCGCAACTTGAGGCGCGCAGGAGAAGCTGTGCGCATTGACCCGCAAACAGGGCACGTGTTCTACAGCGCGCCCGAGATCACAGTGGAACTCAGCCCACACAACGTGCAAGTACTGCCTGGCCAGACTGTGCAGTTTACTGTAACCTACCGCAATCGCGGCACCGCCCCGGGCATAAATGTGCGCATCGCCGTGCCCCTGCCACAGGGGATGACACTGGTCGGCAGTAACCCGCAGGCGCGTCTTGAGAACGGACAGGTTGTGTGGACTGTTCCGCACATACCTGTCGGCGGGCAGGGCACCCTGCAGTTTACAGTGCGCGTGGAATGAAAAATGGGCGCATCCGCGTGGTGCAGGTAATCCCCGCGTTCAACGTGGGCGGCGCAGAATGGATGGCAACCTATCTCGCCGCCCACCTTGATCCCGAGCGATTCGAGTCGCACCTTATTAGCCTACACCCTCCTAAGGGGTCGCCTCTGGAGCAGTACCTGCAGCGGCACGGTGCAAAAATCCACTCGGCATACAAACGCAGGGGCTTTGACGGGCGCACCTACCTGAGGCTTATTCGACTGCTGCGTCAAATCCGGCCTGACATTGTGCACACTCATCAGCCCGTTGGGCGTTATGTATATCCCGCCTGCCTGTTTGCGCGTCCAAAGGCAGTAGTGCATACAGTCCACAACGTCGCGCTCGGTGAGATTCGTTCGCGCCTGTGGAGGCGATTTCAAAGTTGGGCATATCGGTTTGGTGTGCAGCCTGTTTCGATTGCCGAGGAGGTCTCGCGCACCTTTCGGCGGGAGTATCGACGTGAGCCCGTTGCATTAATCCCAAACGGCATTCCAACAGCCCGCTACATGCCCAATGACGCCGCTCGCGCAGTGTGGCGTGCCCGTGAGGGCATCCCGCAGGATGCCGTGCTGTTGGTGTGCGTAGGGGCACTGCGTGCGCAAAAGAACCACCCACTGCTCCTGCGGGCATATGCACGATTGGGCGAGCAATCCGCTAATACTTTGCTGCTTGTGGTTGGTGCCCCCGACCATGCTAACCCTACCTACGCCGACTCGCTCCAACGACTTGCGCAAGAGCTGGGGATCGCCGAGCGAGTGCGCTTCTTGGGTGGGCGAGGCGATGTGCCTGCGATTTTGAATGCCTCAGATATTTTTGTGCTCGCCTCGCACTATGAAGGCAACCCACTCTCAGTGATGGAGGCGATGGCAGCAGGACTACCCCCTGTTTGCACAGCTGTCGGCGGCGTGCCCGAGCTGATTCAACATGAGCGCACAGGACTGCTGGTGCCCCCCGAAAACGAAGCGGCGCTGGCGGATGCGCTCAAGCGACTAATCAAAGATGCATCCCTGCGACATCAGTTGGGCGCAGCAGCGCGCGAGTACGCCTGCACACACTTCGATATCAAAACCATGGTGCAAGCATATGAGCAGCTGTACCTTCAGCTGCTGCGACAGGAAAGGGAGCCCCACAGCTCCAATGATGTACCCAAAACGAGGTGAAACGCGAATGGAAAAACAGTTCACCTTCACAGTGTTCACTCCTGCCTACAACCGCGCGCATCTGTTGCCTCGAGCATATAAGAGCCTACAGGAGCAGACCTTGCGGGACTTTGAGTGGCTCATCATCGATGACGGCTCCACCGACAACACCGCTGAGCTGGTCAGGCAGTGGCAACAAGAAGCCGACTTCTGCATACGATACTATTGGCAGGAAAACAGCGGCAAGCACGTAGCACACAACCGCGCCGTGAATCGGGCGGCTGGCGAGCTGTTTGTCTGTTCGGACAGCGATGATTAGTTGGTCCCGAACGCACTGGAACGCCTCCTCTATCACTGGCCTTCTATTCCCCATGAGCAACGCAGCAGGTTCGTTGGCGTTGCTGGATTGTACGCCTACCCTGATGGAACAATCGTGGGCACACGATTTCCTCAAGATGTAATGGATGCAAATGCTGTCACAATACGCACGCTTTACCATGTGAAGGGTGACAAGTTCGGCATGAACCGCACGGATGTGCTCCGGCAGTTCCCATTTCCAGAGGATTTGGGGCGGTTCATAACGGAAGCACTCGTTTGGAATCGGCTTGCCCTAAAATACAAAATCAGGTTCGTAAACGAAGTTTTTGCGCATGCGGAGTATCAAGTGGGTGGCTTGTCCGACCCCACCGATCCTATCCGCGCGTTGCGCTTGTGCATAGAGTCGCATGCAATGCGTCTGACTAACCGCGAGCTTGCGGAAATGCCTGCGGAGATGGTTCCCCTTGTTGAACGGTTGAAAGCATACGCTAAGTTTGTGCGTCACTCCCTGCATGGGAAGGTAGGACCCGCCCAACAATTCGCGGAAGCACGGCACAAAGCCTTGTACCTTTGCCCAGCTCCCTTGGGGATTTTTCTTTACTTGAACGATAGGCGGAAGTTGAGGCAGGCAGAGTAGCTACTGATTTCGTGTAGCCACTTCATAGTAAACTGCTAGCATTCGCTGCATATACCCTTTCACATCCAGCGGTTCCACGCGTGCGCGGGCTGCCAGCCCCATCTGGCGGCGCAAGTTGGGGTTCTCTGCCAGTTTCGCAATCGCCTGACTGATGGCGTCAACATCGTCGGGAGGTACCAAGATTCCTTCCTGCCCATCGGTCACGAACTCAGGGATACCTCCCACAGGGCTGACAATCAGCGCTTTGCCATACGCCATCGCCTCCAGCATTGCCATTGGCAGCCCCTCGGCACGGGACGGCAGGATGAAGGCGTTGGTCTCCTGCATCCAGCGCTCTTTGCCCTCCCCTTCGATCCAGTTGCGAATGTCTGCTTGAGCTTGCAACCCCAGTTCAGCGGCAAGGCGTCGAACGGCGTCTACATCGCCATCGCCTGCCATGTACAGGCGCACACGCTCGCGCAAGGGCTGCGGCAGGCGTGCTACTGCCTGCAGGATGCGGTCTGTGCCCTTGTGCTCACCCATCCTGCCGAGAAATAGCAGCTTCAGTGTATCAGAAGTGTCTACGTGCCAGCGTTCAGGAAACTCTACGGGGTTTGGCATCACCCAGATGGGGCGCGCGCACTTACCCAGCAGCCTCCGATAGAACTCGCTCCACTGCTCCGAAAGCACTACTAGCCCTCTAGAGTGGCACAGCATCCAGTGAATGCGCCCTTTGACAAACTGAGGAACGCGCTGATAGAACTCGCGATAACCGCCGCTGTGGGCATGGAGGAGGTACGGTGTCCCGTGCCTATCAACTAGTCGCGAAACGAAGTATTTGCGTAAAGTGCTGCCTCGCTTAGAGAAGTGAATGTGAACGAGGTGATAGCTATCACTGTGCAGTAGATATCGTATCCTGCGTAAGCTGTTTAGGAAGTACCAAAGGTTGGCTAGCGCTCGCAGGGTGTACGCAAGGGACTTGCCTCGTAGATGGGCAGCAGTGGTGCTTGGTGCGACCGTGGGTTGCATCGTGTACTCTATCTGGGGAGGGGAGCATTTGAGCATCAAGCGAATAACACAGGAGACCCCACCCTGCACCTCTGGCGCGGGCCCTACCATCAGCACGCGCATCACAGAAAGATTGTACCCACCACGTTTTCGTCATAGTGGTAGATTGTGGGCGTAGGGAACCGACATCCTGTCGACTACCTTGCTGCATAAGCACCCCCCTGCGCACGGTGCAATGGCTCCCGAAGGCTCGGAGGCTCGAGGGCGTCTTCTCACCGTACCGCACCACCCGCGAGCTAACCGTCAGGTATACTTTCACGCGACCACGTCCAGTAGAAAGTTTTGGATGATTGCGACCCTAATCTTTGTAGTTGCATTAGGAGCGCGTCTTGCAGCCGCCCTTAGCTTGCGTCCATGGACGCCATCATATGAGCAACTGTACGTTTACGGGGATCCCAAACTATTCCACGAAGTAGCCATCGATTTAGCCACTGATGGCAAGCTATCTGCAGAGTCACGCTGGCGAATTGCTGTGTTTGTTCCAGGATACCCCTTGTTCTTGAGTCTCGTCTATCGCGTTGTAGGGGTCAATATCCCCATTGGTGTTTTTGTAAACTGTTTCCTGAGCGCGCTCTCATGCTTGGTGATGGCAATCTTGGTTAGGACGGGCATCGGAGACCGGGCGGGGGTTGTGGCGGGATGGTTGTTAGCACTCCATCCGCATAGTATCCGTTTCGCAGCTCTGCTGTACAGCGAGACTTTATTCATGTTCTTGGCAGTGTGTATGTTGTTTGCTTTCGTGCTGGGGGTGCGTTACCAAGAATCAAGGCGGTCGTGGTTCTGAGGGGTGCTGGTAGCAAGCCTTTTTGCAGCACTTACGGTTCCTAATCGGATTGGGATGCTGTACTTCGCGCCAGTTGCAGGGATGATCTGGCACATGCTTACAGCATCCAGCTGGCGGCTGGGGCTGATTCGGTGGGTTGTGTTTATGCTGTTATTTGCAGTGTGGCTCTCGCCGTGGGCAATCTACAACAAGGTTCACTATGGCACCTTTCGTCTGAGCGCATCGGGGGAGTACAATCTCTTAGCGCTGTTTGTGGCGAGTGGCTTGGCTCCCGACGAAGAAGCCTGGCGTCCGATGACGCAGCAACTGATGCAGGAAGCGCACCAGCGCGCTCCAGAGGCAGACAGACAAAACCCGTTTGCAATAGCACGATACTATGCCATCGTTGCGCGCGAGAAGATAAAGGAAGACCCTATCCGATTTCTCAAGGCTTCGGCTATGGGCTTTTTCCACTTCTGGTTCCGCGCTACCATGCTGGTCTCACGCGAGCGAGACAAAATTGTCAAACAAGATCCGAAACTCCGAGCCTACATTTACTACTCTTGGGTATTCCAGTCAGCGCTATTTGCAGCATGGGTTGCAGGGGTGCTGCTATGGCGTAAGCTTCCAAAGGTTTGGGTAGCTTTATCAGTGGCTTCAGTGCTTTACTTTGCTCTTATAGTGGGGAATGCAGCCTACTCGCGCTTCTTCCTGCAGGCTCTGCCCTTCGTGACCCCGCTGGCGGGCTTATGTTGGGCGAGCTGGCTGCAGGCGGTGCTACGAGAACTTCCCTTAGGCAGCGAGCGTTAGCTGCGGCGAAAGGGATAAAGTTGGCGTCTCGCATCGCAGACTACCCCTAAGGATTGGCTACGCATGGGCGGGCTTGCGTGAACGCTTTCTGCCGCCCAGCAGCCACTTGAACGCCTTCAGCGCCCCTTGCTCCCACGCGACGCGATGCGTCACACCTGTGCCTATTTCTAAGCCCGAGGCGTGCTCTAGGTACCACTCATACGAACGAATCAGCGCCTCGGCATTGCTGTAGCGTGCGCTCCAGCCCAGTTTCTCCTTCGCTTTGGCAACGGAGACATACGAGTCTTTGTCAGCGGTCTCATACACCCACTTGTAGAGGGGCGAGAGTTTGAGGGCTTCCAGAATGCGCAGAATAAACTTCACCAAGCCAGCGGGTGTGCTTATTGGACGTGCGCCTGTCCCTGCGAAATCACACAACGCCTGTAAATCTTCGCGCACTGTTTGAAACCGTTCCGCGCCGATGTTGAAGGTATCGTTTGCCTTTGCAGGGTCTACCGTGCAAGCGAGCCAGAACGCTTCGGCGAGGTCGGTGACTTCCAGCAGCTGGTAGCGGTTACGCCCGCTCCCAATCATCGGAATGCGTGCGCCCGACTCTACCCAGTCGTACAGGATTTGGAACACGCCGAGCCGCGCTTGCCCGATGAAGGTCTTGGGGCGGATGATAGGCACGATGTAGCCCTTCGCGCGAAACTCCTCGCAAATGCGTTCGGCAAGGATCTTGCTTTCGCCATAGGGCCCCACGCCACTGAGGGGATCAGTCTCTTCTATGGGGTGCTTGCGCGGGATGCCGTAAACTGCTGTAGAGGACACGTACGCCACGCGCTCCACGCCTGCGCGAAAGGCTTCTTCTAGCACAATGCGTGTGCCGTCTACGTTGGTGCTGAAGATATCTGTGCGTTTCCAAAGGGGCAAGGCAGCAGCGCCATGAATCACCCATCGAGGCTGCACTTTCTCAAGGGCGCCACGCACTTGCTCGCGATTGCGGACGTCACCTGTGTAAAACTCAGTGCCTACTGGGTACTCGCTTTCCTCGTAAGGCGCGATATCTAGTAGGGCAACTTTCGCCCCTTTGGCTGCAAAGTGGTGAGCGAGGTGATAGCCCAAAAACCCTGCTCCGCCCGTGATGAGCACCTTATCCATACCAAACGGATTTTACCGTACTCAAACGAACCCGTTCGCGTTGTGGCAATGCCACTGCTGAGAGGCTACTCTCGCGCCGCTTCGAATACCTCGCGCGGTTTGAGTTCCAGCCCTTTTAGCACCTGCGTAGGCACAAGCTGCTCGCCCGAAAACCAGCCTAGCGAACAATACCCGCTTTCTTCGCGCACCAGCACCTCAATCTCCTCGGTGTCGATATCTACTGCCCACACCTCGCGCACTCCGAGCTGGTGGTAGTCACGCAACTTGTCCTTCCAGCGGCTGTAAGTGTCCGACTCGGAAAGGATTTCTACCACCAAATCGGGAGCTACCTCTAGGCGTGGCTTGTCTTGGTGGGGCTTCCACTCGGCTTCGCGCTCACGCGAGAGGAAAAACAGGTCGGGTTGGCGTGTGCGCAAAGGTTCGCGATGAATAACGAAGTCGAAAGGCGCAGTGAGCAAGCGCCCCAAGCGGTTCTTACGTACAAAAGTGCGTAAACGAGCCATCAGCTCGTCCAGAACAATCTGGTGCTTGAGCGTTGGGGTAGGCAACTCGTGCACCTCGCCGTTGATGATTTCATAGTGCGTGCACTCATCCTCCCAGCGCAGGTACTCTTCCCAGCTGAGGCAGCGACGCGCTTGCGGCGGTTGCGTCGTCATGGGCACGGCGGGATTATACCCAAGAGGGTAAGTGGTCGCGGGGGCTGTTTCAACTTTAGCAGCTGAAAAGCAGCGTCAGCGAGCGGTTGCCCCCAGTTGCGAAACCGATCGGCGTTCCGAAAGCGGCAAGTCTGTTCGTACTAAATGCCCTCGCGTGCCAGCTTGGGGTGGCGCAGCCACTTGTGGGCTTCCACAACCACCACCACGCTTAGCGCCACCAACGCGCTGCGCAGCCACGCCTCCAGCTCAATCGGCTCTACACGCAACACAAACTGGGTAAAGGGCAGGTAAAGCGCAACCGCATGCACACTCGTTGCCACAATCACCGCAATGAGCAAGAAGGGGTTACGCAAGGGGCTAAGCAGGAACACAGAACGGAACTCGGAACGCGCGTTGCCCACATGGAAGTTCTGAAACAGCACCACGGTTGTAAGCGCAACGGTTTGCGCGCGCGTAAGCGAGCCTGTGCTCTCATATTCGTACATAAACAGCCAAAGCGTCGATACAGCAATCAGCAATCCCACAATCACAGTGCGCTCCCATAGCAAGTTGGAAAGGATCCCTTCCTCACGTGGGCGGGGGCGCTGGCGCATAATGCTCTTGTCGCCTGGCTCAAATGCCATCGCCACATCTTGCAAGCCGTTCGTTACGAGGTTGAGCCACAGCAGCTGTGCAGGGAGCATCGGCATCGGCAAGCCCAATAGCACTGCAAACAGGAACATCAGTACCGAGCCAGCCCCCGTTGAAAGCAGGAAGAAGGTGGCGTTGCGCAAGTTCTTGAAGGCGACGCGCCCTTCTTCAACGGCGTTGCGGATGCTTACAAAGTTATCGTCTGCCAGCACGATATCCGCGGCTTCGCGGGCAACATCGGTGCCGCTTTTGCCCATCGCGATGCCCACTTCGGCGGCTTTGAGGGCAGGCGCATCGTTTACGCCGTCGCCCGTGACGGCAACCACCTCGCCGTTTGCTTGCAGCGCGCGCACCACGCGCAACTTATGCTCAGGCGAAACGCGCGCAAATACATTCACTGTGCGCACGCGCTCACGCAACTCCTCGTCCGACATACGCTCTAAGTCGGCGCCTGTGATGACCTCGGCGTCGGGCGGAGCGATTTCCAGTTGCGCAGCAATCGCGCGTGCCGTGGCAGCGTGATCGCCCGTAATCATTAGCACGCGGATGCCCGCTTGATGACACTCTCGGATCGCTTCCAACACGCCTGGGCGTGGGGGGTCCATCATGCCCACCAAGCCAATAAACACTAAATCGGCAGGCTCGGGTACCCCAAATCGGGTTTCCACAGGCTCGGTGTAGCGTCGGTAGGCTAGTCCCAGCACGCGCAGACCGCGCGTTGCCATCGCCTGCGCGTGCGTCATGACTTCCTCATAGGCGTTGGCGTCCAAGGGTAGCTCGCCATCGGGGGTGAGCCAGCGCGTAGACATCCGCAGCACCCGCTCAGGCGCGCCTTTGACGAACATCCAGTGTTCCTCGCCTCGCGCCCGCAAACTGGCAGAGTACTGCAACTCTGGCTCGAAGGGTATTTCGCCCACCACTGGATGGCGCGCGCGCCATTCCTCGTGGTGAAAGCCCGCTTTGAGCGCAGCGATGAGTAGTGCAGCTTCGGTGGGGTCGCCGTGAATCTCGTATTCGTCCTCGCCAATACGCCGCACGTGTGCCTCGTTGGTGAGCACAGAGGTCAGCAACGCAAGCACAAATGGATGCTCATCCTCGCGGGGTACCTCGTGTGCTTGTAGCTCGCTAATCCGATACCACTCGCCCGCCGTCCAATACTCCTGCACGGTCATGCGGTTTTCGGTCAGCGTACCTGTTTTATCGGAGCCGATCACGGTTGTGCTCCCCAGCGTTTCTACGGCGTGCAAGCGACGCACGAGGGCGTTGCGTTTCGCCATCGCGCTCACGCGCAGTGCCAGCGTGATGGTGAGCACAATCGGTAAGCCCTCAGGGATGGCTGCCACCGCCACGCCTACCGCCACTTTGAACATCTCGATGGGGCTGTTGCCAATCGCCAAGCCGAGTGCAAAGATAACTGTGCAGCTTACGCCAATCACGATGCCGATAAGGTCGGCAAAGCGGCGCATGCGCTGCTGAAGGGGGGTTTCCTCGGCGCGTTGAGCGCGGATGCTGCCCGCGATCTTGCCCAGCTCTGTGCGTGCGCCTGTAGCCACCACATAGCCACGCCCGCGCCCTGAGACCACAATCGTGCCCGAAAAGAGCATATTCGCGCGGTCTGCCAGCGGCGTCTCGGGCGGCACAGGCGCCACTTGCTTGTACACAGGCACCGACTCGCCCGTGAGCAGCGACTCGTCTACTTGCAGCGCTGTTGCCTGAAACAGCCGAATGTCTGCTGGCACGCGCACACCCGACTCCAAAAGCACCACATCGCCAGGCACCAGCTCGCGACTAGGGATGTCGTACTCTTTGCCATCCCGCAGCACCAGCGCACGAGGGGCAGTAAGCTGCATCAGCGCGCGCACTGACTTCTCTGCGCGGAACTCTTGAATAAAACCAATAGTGGCGTTGAGGATAAGCACTGCTACGATTACACCCGCATCGATATACTCGCCCAGAAACAGCGTCACGACCGCTGCAATCATCAGGATGTAAATCAGCGGGCTTTGGAACTGATGCCAGATGAGCCGAAGGATGTTGATTGGCTCGATTTGCTCAATTTCGTTAGCACCATAGCGCTGTAGTCGCTGCTGGGCTTCACGGACGGTCAGCCCATGCTCGCAAGTGCCCAGTTGGGCAGCGACTTGCTCTGAAGTAAGGGCGTGCGGTACAAACTCTTGGGTATATAGCCGCGCCTCAACGAGCGGGTTGTGCATATCGGGCAGCCTCCCTGCCACACAAAGGATACCTGTTTTTGGCAAGCCTGCCTTCTCCTGGGATACTGACTGTCTCTTCGAGTGGTATGGTCGTCGGCGAGGACGCCGCCGCTACCGTAGC
>JANXAW010000031.1 GCA_025061985.1 Fimbriimonadales bacterium | reverse complement strand
GATTTATCCCCAAGCCTTTCTGGAGACGATGACCGAAGCCGACTGGGACAGAGTGCATCGCGTGAACCTCAAGGGCATGTTCTTTACAGTCAAGGCGTTCCTACCGATGCTCAAACAGTCAGGGCGTGGGCGGATTATCCTCACTTCTTCCATCACTGGTCCCATCACGGGCTATCCGGGCTGGTCGCACTATGGTGCGACGAAGGCGGGCATGCTCGGCTTTATGCACTCCGCAGCGATTGAGTTGGCAAAATACGGCATTACTGTGAACGCCATCCTGCCTGGCAACATCGCTACTGAGGGCTTGGGCGAGCTTGGTGAGGAGTACCGCCGCAAGATGGAAGCGATGATCCCCCTCAAGCGGTTGGGCAAGCCCGAAGATGTTGCCTATGCGGCGCTGTTTTTCGCTTCCGACGAGGCAGGGTATATCACGGGGCAGACCCTCGTGGTAGACGGCGGACAAGTGCTGCCTGAATCGAGCCTCGCGTTGGAAGAGCTATAGGGCAGCGCCTCAAGGTACAATCGCGTTATGCAACAGCGCGTGCGTTTGCCTGAGCCAAGCCCGCGCAAGCTACCACGCTGGCGTGGGTTTAACTTGCTCAACAAGTTCATCCTGGAGTGGAGCAACAGCCCCTTCGAGGAGAAAGACTTCGAGTGGATTGCCGAGTTGGGCTTCAACTTCGTGCGCTTGCCGATGGACTATCGGATTTGGACGGAGAAAGACGATCCGTACCGCCTCTGTGAGGAGGAGATGCGCGAGATTGACCGTGCCATCCGCTTTGGCGAGAAGTATGGCATCCATGTGATGCTGAACTTCCATCGTGCGCCGGGCTACACGGTTGCCTCGCCCCCTGAGCCGATGAACTTGTGGAAGGATGAGGAGGCACAGAAGTTGTGCGCGCACCTGTGGGCGCAGTTTGCCAAGCGGTATCAGGGCATCCCTAACCGTCAGCTGAGTTTCAACCTGTTCAATGAGCCTTCGGGCGTAGACGCAGCAACGCACCGCAAGGTGGTCGAGCGCGTGCTGGAAGCCATTCGTGCGCAAGACTCGCAGCGGCTGGTGGTGTGTGATGGACGCGATTGGGGCATGACCCCTGCAGAGGAGCTGCAGGATTTGAGTGTCGCGCAAGCCACGCGGGGCTACCAACCGTTTCGGCTCACGCACTACCGCGCAGAGTGGGTGCAGGGTGCTGATCGCTTCGCTCCGCCCAACGAATATCCCCTGCGCGAGGGCGAAATAGTCTGGGACAAGCAACGCCTGTGGGACACCTTCTACGCGCGCTGGCAGGCGTTGGAGCGCAAGGGCGTTGGCGTGGTGGTGGGCGAGTTTGGCGCGTACCGCTTTACGCCCCACGCAGTCGTGCTGGCGTGGATGCGCGATGTGCTAGAGCTGTGGAAGCAAGCAGGCTGGGGCTGGGCACTGTGGAACTTCCGCGGCCCATTCGGTATTCTTGACAGCGAGCGCGCCGATGTGAACTACGAATCGTGGCGCGGGCATAAACTGGACCGCGAGATGCTGCACTTGCTCCAGTCGATGTAGCAGAAACGATGCGCGAGGGGCTGTACTCAATCGTCGGAAGCACGGGCATCGGAGAGGTCGCTGATACCTATGCTGTGCAAGGCGCGTTGCCCAGCGCCGTGGTGATGCCTGAAAGCGAGGCAGAAGTCGCTGCGCTGATGGAATACGCCAATGGTGCGCGCTATCCGTGCGTGGTGGCAGGCAGCGGCACGCACTTAGACTTGCTGGAACCGCCCACGGGCGACTGGTGGCTGCTTAGCACGCGCCGCCTTGCGCGCGTCGTAGACTACTCGCCACAGGATTTGGTGCTCACGGTGGGCGTAGGGATGACCCTACAAGCCGTGCAGGAGCTGCTGCGCCCCCACAATCAGCACCTGCCGTGGAACCCGCCATTGCCAGAGCAGGCAACTATCGGCGGGATCGTGGCGAGCAACCGCAACGGCTCGTGGCGCTATCGATTCGGCACGCCGCGCGACCGTTTGCTAGCAATCCGCGCCGTGCGCACTGACGGCATTCCCTTCAAAAGCGGGGCAAAAGTCGTCAAAAGCGTGGCGGGCTACGATTTGCATCGCCTGCTGTGTGGCTCGTGGGGCACGCTGGCAGTCATTACTGAAATCACGCTCAAGGTGCAACCAATGCCACAGGCGTTTGAAGCCGTTGGCTGGCGCGTTGCGTGGGATGCATTGGAGCCGACCTTAGCAACGCTGATGCGCATGACGCTGGAACCGGACGGCATCACGGTGGTGGCGTTGAAAGCAGCTCCCGATCCCGCTCTCCAGCCCCTCACGCTTAGCGAGCCGCCGCAGCCACTGGTGCTACTGGAGTTCTCAGGGCGCGAAGAGGCAGTCGCGTGGCAGATTCAATCGCTCCGCGAGCAAGGCTATCCGCTGACCTCAATCCCTGCTGAGGCGCTGCAAGCTCTGCGCGACTACTTGGCACCTCGGCGTCATGCGCTGTTGCTGCAGGTGTTGATGCGCCCCAGCGAGGTTGCCCCGATGCTCCAAGAGTGGTCTGCTTTGCCGAATGTGTCGCTAATTGCCTACGCGGGCAGTGGGGTCGTCTATGTGGCAGCAGATGAGGCGGGGCTGACCGAGGCGCTAGTGCAGCGCTGCCGTGCGCTACGCCACAAGTACCGCGTGCTGCGAGGCGCCAAATGGCTACACGCTCAAACTGGAGGGGAACTCCCCCAACTCCACTTGAGCGTAGGCGAGTTGCGTCTGATGCGTCAGCTCAAGACTGTGCTTGACCCTAAGAGCGCGCTGCCGAACTTGGTGTAGCAGGCGTTTCCCCGAACCGGTACGGCGGGCGGTACACCCCCTTCTCAGTGATGATGGCGCTAATCAGCGAGGCGGGGGTGATATCGAAGGCGGGATTGTACGCGGGCGTGCCTACAGGAGCGACCCACACCCCGCCTACGTGCGTAATCTCGGAAGGGTCGCGCTGCTCAATGGGGATGTGCACTCCTTCGGGCGTGGTAGGGTCAATCGTTGACTCTGGCGCCGCCACATAAAGCGGCACGCCGTGATAGTGTGCCAACACTGCCAGCGTGTAAGTGCCGATTTTGTTAGCGGTATCGCCGTTGGCAGCGATTCGGTCTGCGCCTGTGATGACAGCGTCGACGTTGCCTTGCGCCATAAGCAAGCCCGCGGCGCCGTCGGCAATCACCTCGAACGGGATGCCCTCTTGAAGCAGTTCCCACGCGGTTAGGCGTAGCCCTTGCCAGCGCGGGCGCGTTTCGCAAACGTACACATGGGCGAGTTTGCCCTGCGCGTAGGCGACGCGGATGATGCCTAATGCCGTACCGATGCCTCCTGTTGCCAGTGCGCCTGTGTTGCAAATAGTTAGCACGCGCGCTCCCTCAGGAAGCAGTGCTGCGCCATGTCGTGCCAGCGCAAGGTCTGCCTCGTAATCCTCTTGTTGAATCGCTTGGGCTTCGGTAAGTAGGCGTGCGCGTGCCTCTTCTGGCGTTTGGGCGTGCGCTACCACGCGCTGCATGCGCTCAATGGCACCGAATAAGTTCACAGCAGTGGGGCGTGTTTGGGCAAACGCCTGACAAACGCGCTCGAACTCTGCACGGAAAGCATCCATAGTAGGCGCGTCGATCTGGCGTGCAGCTAACGCCAAGCCGTAAGCCGCTGCGATGCCAATCGCGGGCGCGCCGCGCACTTTCATCGCGCGTATCGCCTCTGCCACACCCCGCCAATCATCAAACTCCTCAACCACGACGCGCTCAGGCAGTTGCGTCTGATCTAAAACAGCCACAACCCCCTCATGCCACGCTACAGGTCGCACCTTCATCATAGCGAAGGATACCCTGCAAACCCGTATCGCTGCGCGGAAAATTGCGCCCCAAGTTGCCTACTATGCCAAGTATGCAAGTAGGAGGCGTGAATCGCTGTTGGGAGTGTATGCCAAGCACGCAGTCGCCCACAGTGCAGCAAGCGCAGGTAAAGGTCGCACGCAAAGCGCTGGATGTGCAAAAGCAAGCCGCGGCGACTTTGCTCAAGCAGCTGGAAGGGGTAGGGCAGCAGATCGATGTGCGCGTTTGAGGTAGGCTCACAGCCCGACCTGCTGGCGCAAAAGCTTTACCGCTTGCTTGATCGCACCGACACCCAACAGGGTTATGATAGCCACGATCGCGCCGATCAGCCAGCCAGCCCCAAGGAAGTAGATGTCGTGATTCGCCAAGCCGATACCGATGAGTAGCACGCCTAGCGCAGGGAGCGTGTTCATAAACGGCATCGGCGAGGACAGCACTAGCGCCAGCAGGATCACCACTATGGCGCTGAGGCGCAAGATTGTGCCGTTGCGAATAAATCGCCTACCGCGCGGATGCGAAACCTTCTCAAACTTGCGCAGCAGGGCGACCCCGTGCGTTTGGAGCGCTTGCACAGTTTTAGGGGAAAGCACCTTCTGACGCCAGCGTTGAGGAAACCACGGCTGTTTCATGCCAAGCAACATCTGCAGAGCAACCAATATCATCAGCACACCGAGCACGCCTGAGGTCCCTGGTGGCAGTACGGGGATGAACGCTGGGATCGCCAAGAAAATCAGCAAGAAACCGTAGCCGCGGTCGCCCGCGCGATCCAGTACTTCCCCCAGCACTACCACCCCGTCTTGGTTTACATCTAGGGTGCGCGCAAATAGCTCCGACAAGCGTGGCTCCGAAAGCGGCGTTTGGGTGCTCACCTAAGGGATTATACCGCATCGGGTAAAATCTTTACTGCCTGCTGGCTGGGTGGCGGCTCCCGCGCAAGCGGGGGAGGAAAGTCCGGGCTCCGCAGGAGGCTGTGCTGGGTAACGCCCAGGCGTCGGCAGTTGCCGGCGACGGATAGCGCCACAGAAACGCAAACCGCCCACACTGGGCAAGGGTGAAACGGTGCGGTAAGAGCGCACCAGCGTTTGCGCAAGCAATCGGCTGGGCAAGCCCCACAGGGAGCAAGGTCATGTAGGGAGGGGATGACGCGCTCCGCCGACCCTCCGGGTAGACCGCGCGAGGCTT
>JANXAW010000034.1 GCA_025061985.1 Fimbriimonadales bacterium | reverse complement strand
TCCCTGCAAAGCCGAGAGAGCAAGGTCGCAAGTCGCCGTAAGAACTTCAAGCGCCTTGCCCTTTACTTAGCATTAATCGTTGCACTTCTTGCGGGAGTTATGATGTCCATATCGGGAAGTCGGCGAACTTTGCCTGCGCCTCTCTCATCCGCGACAGCCCGCCTGCCAGTCACCGTAAGCGGTACGCTGATTGCCTCTTCAGAGAAGTGCGAGGTGTACAAGCAGCGCAAGTTCGATGAGAGAGGAAACGAATATGAGCAAGTGCACATTAAGGATACGACAACGGGGGAGGTGTTCACTGTAGGGCATCGGTTTGGTACAGTTGTCTCCGCCAGCATTTCGCCAACAGGTCAGCTTGTGGCTATCTACGATGAAGAGCGTGGCGAAGTGTGGGCAGTAGCGACCAACGGAAGTAGCCTCCAGTGCGTGGCGCGTCGGGACAAGATAGCTGTAGGTGGTAATCCAATCGCCGGCTGGTATATCGGGTTCGGAAGGGAATTTGTCAAACTGCGCACACCCAGCGGCTACACCTATGTAGAAGTGGAGAGGTAGCTTTGTTCAGGTACACTCGTATACCGAAGGAGGCAGCCGATGACCACGCGAACCACGCTGCAGGTGGACGGACAGAGCTACATCTACTACAGTTTGCCCGCTGCAGAAAAGCAAGGCTTAGGCAGGATTGACCGATTGCCGTTTTCTATTCGCGTGTTGCTGGAGAATATGCTGCGCCTTGCCGAGTCGCCTGAAGGCGCACTCCTGCTGGAAGAGCCTGAAGCCACGCTGCGTGCCCTTGCGAACTGGCAACCTCAGCCCGAAGCGCGCGAAATCCCCCTAATGCCCGCTCGCGTCATCCTGCAAGACTTCACAGGCGTGCCCTGCATTGTAGACCTCGTCGCAATGCGCAACGCGATGCAAGAGCGCGGTAAAGACCCGCAACGCATCAACCCCGTCGTGCCCGTGGACTTGGTGATTGACCACTCCGTGCAGGTGGATTACTTCGGCACGCAGTATGCGTTTTTCCTGAACGTAGAGAAGGAGTTTGAGCGCAATCGCGAGCGCTACATGCTGCTACGGTGGGCACAGCGCGCGTTCGACAACTTCCGCGTCGTGCCCCCCGGCACGGGGATTGTGCATCAGGTGAACCTGGAATATCTGGGCAAGGTGGTGCAAACCAAGCAGGTGAACGGCGATCTGATGGCGTTCCCCGACTCGCTAGTGGGCACAGACAGCCATACCACGATGATTAACGCGCTGGGCATTCTCGGGTGGGGCGTGGGCGGCATTGAGGCTGAAGCCGTGATGCTGGGACAGCCCTACTACATGCTAATCCCGCAAGTAGTGGGGGTCAAGCTCACGGGGGAGCTGCCTGAAGGCGCCACCGCCACTGACCTTGTGCTAACCGTCACGCAGATGCTGCGCAAGAAGGGCGTGGTGGATAAGTTTGTAGAGTTCTACGGACCTGGCGTAAGCAGCCTCACGGTAGAAGACCGCGCCACGATTGCAAACATGGCGCCCGAATATGGCGCAACGATGGGCTTTTTCCCCGTAGACCAGCGCACGCTGGATTACCTACGCTTTACGGGCAGGCATGAGAGCCTCGTACGCCTTGTGGAAGCCTACTGCAAGGAGAACGCACTGTTCCGCACAGACGACACGCCCGACCCCGAATATTCCGACACGCTGGAGTTGGATCTCAGCACGATCGAGCCAAGCCTTGCGGGACCCAAGCGCCCGCATGATCGCGTGCCTTTGCGCGAGATGAAGCAGTCTTTCCGCAAAGCCCTCTACACACCCGTTCGCGAAGGCGGTTTCGGATTGCCTGAACCGCAGCCCCATCCCGACGCTTGGGAAGGTGAATCGCCCTCGCAGGATACTCCTGCCGAGCGCGGCGTGATCGGCGTACCCGTGTTTCTGGACGGCGAGGAGTACACGCTTAAGCACGGCGATGTAGTGATTGCAGCGATCACCTCCTGCACCAACACCTCTAATCCCACGGTGATGGTGGCAGCGGGCTTACTCGCTAAGAAAGCTGTTGAGCGGGGGCTACAGGTCAAGCCGTGGGTTAAGACCAGCCTTGCCCCCGGCAGCCGCGTGGTGACAGACTATCTTGCGAATGCAGGGCTGCTGCCCTACTTAGAGGCGTTGCGCTTCCATGTGGTGGGCTACGGCTGCACCACTTGCATCGGAAACAGCGGCCCATTGCCCCCTGTGATTTCGGAAGCCATCAAGGAGGGCGATTTGGTGGTGGCTGCGGTGCTATCGGGCAACCGCAACTTTGAGGCGCGCATCAACCCGCAGGTGAAGGCGAACTACCTCGCCTCGCCACCGTTGGTCGTTGCGTATGCGATTGCAGGTACAGTGGACATTGACCTACTTACGGAGCCGCTGGGCTGGGATCCCAACGGCGAGCCTGTGTTCTTGCGCGACATTTGGCCCACGCCGCAAGAAGTGCGCGAGACAATCGCCCGCGCCTTGCAGCCTGAGATGTTCAAACACCGCTACGCGCAGGTGTTCGAGGGCGACGAGCGCTGGCAGTCGCTACCTGTGCCTGAATCAGATGTGTACGAGTGGGATCCTACCAGCACCTACATCCAGCGCCCGCCTTACTTTGACAATATGCCCGATGAGCCGCCTCCACTAAGCGATATCCGAGGTGCGCGCGTGCTGGCAATCTTCGGCGATAGCATCACAACCGACCACATCTCGCCTGCTGGGAGCATTCCCGTAGATAGCCCCGCAGGGCAGTACTTAATCGCGCATGGCGTGGAGCCGCGCGACTTCAACACCTACGGCTCACGGCGCGGCAACCACGAAGTGATGATCCGCGGCACTTTCGCTAACATCCGCATCAAGAACCTGCTTCTGCCTGGCGTGGAAGGCGGCTACACCATCCACTGGGATACGGGCGAGCGCACTACCATCTACGAGGCGTGCCAGCGCTACAAGGCGAGCAACACGCCGCTGATTGTGCTAGCGGGCAAGGAGTACGGCTCAGGCAGCTCGCGCGACTGGGCAGCGAAGGGCACCGCGCTCTTGGGCGTGCGCGCCGTAATCGCCGAAAGCTTCGAGCGCATCCACCGCGGTAATCTCGTGGGCATGGGCGTGCTGCCGTTGCAGTTTATGCCCGGCGAGAATGTGCAGTCGCTTGGCTTGACGGGCGAGGAAGTGTTCCATATTGAGGGCATTGAGAGCCTCACGCCGCGCAAGGTGCTGACTGTGCGCGCCGTCAAGCCCGACGGCAGCGAGAAAGTATTTCAAGTGCTCGCCCGCGTGGATACGCCGATTGAAGTGGAGTACTACCGCCACGGCGGTATCTTGCCGATGGTGCTGCGCAAGATGATGGCATAAATCGTGGCACGGGCATCCTTGCCCGTGTACCCGTTGTGGCACGGGCGATCTTGCCCGTACATTCGTGGCACGGACAGTCCTGTCCGTGCCTATGCTTGGACAAGACTGTCCAAGCCACGCTGTGTAGCACGGGCAGTCTTGCCCGTGCCCAGCAGTTGGTACGATGGCATCTCGCCGTCGAAGCCTCTGCAGCACGGGCATCCCCACCCGTGCCTTTCGTAGCGTCGGCGTCCCGCCGACGAAAAACCCTCACGTCTCCGCTTGGAAGGGTATAAACCTCCCTATGTCTACCCAACCGATGTCGCTGGAGGAACTCATTCGTGCCCTGCCGCCTGAAGCGCAGGAGCAGGCGCGAGAGTACCTCGAAGCGTTATACCACAAGTATCAGCCCAGGCAGGCTCGTCCGCTCAAACCGGATTGGGCGAGTGCGCTTGCGCACCTACGTGACCAATACACCTCTGTAGAACTGCAGCACGAAATCCTGAAGGAGTGGGGCGATTGAGATTCCTTGTGGACACAAATATCTTGCTTGAGATTTTATTGCTGCAGACACGCATGCAGGAGGCAGTAGATTTCCTAAGCCAGATACCTCCACAGGACCTTACGATTAGTGACTTCACACTTTACTCCGTCGGAATACGGTTGTTCCGTTCAGGGCGCATATGCCAGTTATGAGCAGCTGGTAGACGACCTGTTCCGCAACCGTGGCATACACCTAGTGCGTTTGCTCCTGAATCAGCATGAGCAAGTTGCACAAGTGGCTCAGCGATTTGGCTTAGACTACGATAACGCCTACCAGTACGCCTTCGCCGAACTCTATGACCTGACGATTGTCAGTCTTGGCGCCGATTTCGACCGCACTCCACGCGGACGCAAGGAGCCAAAAGGGCTCCTGGCGCTCCCCTGACAGTCGTTGCGAAATACACCTCAAGAAATCCAGCAAGTGAAGCCTTCCTCTAAAAGCGTCATCTGTGAGCCATCCCACTTCCACAAGTGGTCGCATCCACGACCAAACAGATAGCCTAACATCGTTCCCTCACAGTGAATCCAGTATTCCTCATTCGGTCGCAGTGGATATTTCGCGACAACTGCATTGCCTAACTCCTCAGCAGAGGCTGGGCGGAAGTAGGAGAACAGCTCCACATGGTACCAATATTCCTTGTCTGCCACTGGAAACTCGGCGAAGTCTTCTCGCAAGCCATACACAACGCGGGGATGCTCTTCTCCGAGTATCTGGTGCGCGGCGACTAAACCCGGCAC
>JANXAW010000018.1 GCA_025061985.1 Fimbriimonadales bacterium | reverse complement strand
TTCTCGCGTTGCCAGTGCGCGACGAGGCGGGTTTTTTCCTCATTCAGCGCGGCGAGTTCACGCTCCAGTCGGGCGATTTGCTCTTTGGCTTGGGGGTTCTCCTCTTCACGGCGCAACGCCTCACGCTCAATCTCCAGCTGGCGGATTTTGCGTTCAATCTCATCGATTTCGGTAGGCATGGAGTCGATTTCCATGCGCAGTTTGGCAGCGGCCTCGTCTATCAGGTCAATCGCCTTGTCGGGCAGGAAGCGGTCGGTGATGTAGCGGTAGGAGAGTTTGGCGGCTGCCACGATGGCGCTGTCGCTGATGCGCACGCCGTGGTGCACTTCGTAGCGCTCTTTTAGCCCGCGCAGGATGGCGATGGTATCTTCCACGCTCGGCTCGCCCACATACACGGGCTGGAAGCGTCGCTCCAGTGCGGGGTCTTTTTCGATATGCTTGCGGTACTCGTCGAGGGTGGTGGCACCAATCGTGCGCAGTTCGCCGCGTGCCAGCAGGGGCTTGAGCATGTTAGCTGCGTCCATCGCGCCTTCAGCGGCGCCCGCGCCTACGAGCGTGTGAATCTCGTCAATGAACAGAATAATCTGCCCCTCAGCGCTGGTGACTTCTTTCAGTACAGCTTTCAGTCGCTCCTCGAACTCGCCTCGATATTTCGCGCCTGCGATTAACGCGCCCAAGTCCAGTTGCACGATGCGTTTGTCTTTGAGGGTTTCGGGCACATCGCCTGTAGCGATGCGCTGCGCCAAGCCCTCAACGATTGCGGTTTTACCCACGCCTGGCTCGCCGATGAGCACCGGGTTGTTCTTGGTGCGGCGCGAAAGCACGTGGATGACACGCCGAATTTCCTCGTCGCGCCCGATGACGGGGTCGAGCTTGCCTTGGCGTGCCAGCAGGGTGAGGTCGCGCCCGTACTTTTCGAGGGCTTGGTACTTTTCTTCGGGGTTTTGGTCAGTGATGCGTTGTCCGCCGCGAATGTCTTGCAGGGCTTTGAGAATGGCATCTCGCGAAACGCCGTGCATGCGCAGCACGCGCCCTGCCTCGCCTGAGGTATCTGCTGCTAAGCCCAGCAGCAGGTGCTCTGTGCTGACATACTCATCCTTGAGGCGCATCGCCTCATCAAAGGCAGTGTCAAAAGTGGCTTTGAGGCGGTGAGTGATTTGGGCGCCGATACTGGATGCGCCTGACACTTGCGGGCGTCGCTGGAGGTCTTGCTCAATGGCTGTTTCGATAACGCGCGGTACTACCCCGAGCTTTTGCAACAGCGCAGGTACAACGCCCCCCTCTTGACGTAGCAACGCAAGGAGCAGATGCTCATTATCTACCGCAGGATGGCGAAATTGCTCCGCTTGGTGGATTGCTTCCTGAACCGCCTCTTGCGCCTTGATAGTCAGTTTGTCGAACCGCATTGCAAGCCCTCCAAGTTGAGCGTGTTGTTATCAAGTTGCTTGCTACGCACATTAT
Source organism: Fimbriimonadales bacterium (assembly GCA_025061985.1). GTDB lineage: Bacteria > Armatimonadota > Fimbriimonadia > Fimbriimonadales > GBS-DC > GBS-DC. The sequence continues at coordinate 38,667 of JANXAW010000018.1, read as the reverse complement.
AATACCCCATTGAAGCTACGAAAGTTCCGCCTTGTGGCACTAGGCAGGGGGGCAAGCTGCTCAGCGCGTTATGTAGCGCGTCGCTTGGCACAGGCAAGTCCTAGCGTTTTGTCCAGATGCGGGTGTTGAGGTTCAGTTCGTCCACAACGGCTAAAGCGAACTGCAGTTCTTCAAAGTACTGTTGGATGGTGGCAGGTTCCAAGAGTTTATTGGCAGGGGCAAACAGCGAGGGTGGCTCAAAGTAGTTGTGATACGAGGGGATGGCAACGAACACGCGCGAGGCGACAAAGGAGAGGCGGATAGGTGCGTTCGTCTTTTTGCGGAACTCTACGATGCGCTGCATTAGGCTCGGCGTGAGGATGTACCGAGCCTCAATTTGGTCGGTGGAAAACACTTTGAACATCCGCTCGAACTCCGGGTCTTCCAGTTTGACGAGTTCGCCTGGTTGGATGCCCAGCTTTGCGCTTAGGCTTTGGAGCCACTGTCCGAACCCGCCTAATAGGGCTTGCTCGGTATCAGGTAGCACCAAGGTGACACCGTGGAAGTGTTTGTGGAAGTCCGCGCTGATGAACAGCCCACGGAAGATGGTCACCCAGTGCGTGTAGCGTCTACCCCGAGAGTCGTAGGTCTCTTGGCGGTATTGCGCATGGATTTCTGAGAGGCGAACGTGGGTCTTGCCGACAGTGCCTTCAATCAGGTCTTCGCCTGTGTAGCGGTCAGGTTCGGGCGAGTTGTGAAACAGCAGGCTGATCTGGTACTCGTGGAGTGGGATGTACCTTTCGGGGTAGTATTTCAGCGAAGGATTGAACTGCTTGACGAGGTGTTTCATCACGCGCCACTTGAAAGACTTGCGCCATGCTTGGGCTTTAGCGGAGTAGGAAGCGGCTATTACCAGCAGTGCGATGCCCAGCGGAGCCAATCCGATGGCGCCGAAGCCGAAGCTTACCAGTAGAATAGTAAGCAGTCCGCCGATAACGATGCTCCAAAGCGCGATTTGCGCGAACAGGGCGACCTGCTGCGTGCGTTCATGCTCGATTTCACGCAAGACAGGTTCCAGTTCGTGCACGGCTTGAACAGGGCTAGTGTTCATTGCTGGAACAGCTTCGCCACATTCGGGGTGGCGCGTTCGCTTTCTTCTGCCTCAAATACAGCGCGTCGTTGCAACCCCATTGTCGCCGCCACCAAGTTGGTGGGGAACATCTCGATGGCGTTGTTATAGTCTGTCACGGCGGCGTTGTAGGCGCGTCGCGCAGCGGCGATTTGCTCCTCTATCTCGTTCAGCGAGGCTTGCAGGTGCATAAAGTTTTCATTCGCACGCAGTTGGGGATAGTTTTCCACGGCAATCATCAGGTTGCGGAGCGCTGCGGTGAGGGCGTTTTCCACCTGCATGCGCTCGGCGTCCGACAGGTTCGGGTTGAGGGCACGGCTACGCAGCTCGGTGATGCGCTCCAGCAGCTCGCGCTCGTGCTGCATGTACTGCTTAACCGTGGCTACTAGGTTGGGTATCAGGTCATGGCGTTTTTTGAGTTGCACATCGACTCCGCTGTAGGCGTATTCCACTTGGTTTTTCTTACTCACGAGTGAGTTGTACAGAAGCGCGTAGATGATTGCCAGCCCAAGTGCGCCCACACCGAGGCAGGTAAGCCCTGTAATGAGTTCCACGGCGTCCCCCTCCGCGTAATTTTGTGTTTTGGTACTGTGAGTATACCCCATCCGCAGAATGGTGCTGCGTTTCACTCGCGCCCTACGGGTTGCAGGAGGGGCTGCACTTTGAGGAAGGCGCGTACGACGCGCTCGTCAAATAAAGTGCCTGCGCCTTGTTGGATGAGTTCGATCGCCTGTTGTTCGGAAAGCGCGAGGCGGTAGGGTGTTTCGGTGCGCATGCCGTCAAAAGCTTCTGCCACGGCGAGGATGCGCGCGGGCAGGGGTATTTGTTCGCCGCGCCAGCCGTGCGGATAACCCGAACCATCCCAGCGTTCGTGATGGGCTTCTATCCAGACAGTCAACTCGCGAAAGCGATGGATGCGACGCACTAACTGTGCGCTTAGCAAGGGGTGCTGCAGGATTTGCTTCCACTGCGCAGGGGTGAGGGGTGGTGCTTGTGTGAGCAATTCGTTGGGTAAGCCAAGCATGCCGATGTCATGCAGAGCAGCTGCAATACGTAGCCCGCGGAGGGTTGCCTTGCTCAAGCCTAATTCACAGCCGATGGCAACGGCATAGGACGCCACGCGCTCGCTGTGCCCTTCCAAATGCGGGTGTGCCAGTTCTAAGGCACGCACTAACGCCCGCACCACATCATTTTCCATCCGTGTGAGCTGGTCGCGAGTCAAAGCTACCTCCTTGTAGCACAGAATTGTACCTCACGGGTCTGGGATGCCGTGGGGTAGCGGAGCGTATTGAGTTTTGTGGCACAGCTCACGCCAGACACTGGAACCCCGCTTGCAGATGCGCCAGAGTCGCACTCGCATTCCCGAACGCCCTCGCTGCAACTTAAATCCTCGCACCACAGAAGCAGGGGAGCTGCTAGGCACCTCGACTTGCAGAGTGCATTGAGCGGCTTGCTTACGCACTTGCTCTGGTGGCGCGAGTGCTACGATGGTGCAGACCAGCTGCGTGACTCGCTTACTGAACTCAATCTAACAAGGAAAAGGGTAGGGGTTGCGAATTTTCAGGTCGGCGATGCTGTGCGCAACTGCCGCATCGCGTCCAGGCGGCACATAGCTTGGTGCAACGGTATGAGCGCGGCGTTCCACAACCTTTAGCGAAGTGCTGCGTTGTACAGGGTGGTTGCCGTCTGACACACCTCACCTCCCCAGGCAGGCACCAAGATGCCTCCGTAGCTTACAGGGGCGCGCATGTATCTCGCCAAGCGTAGCCACTGTCCCACGGCGTGATTGAATGACCAAGTTTCGCTTGGGGCAATCTGTACTCGATGAAGGCGCTTGGCGTACAGAACGGCGTTGCGGGTTTGCCCGCGCGTGCGTCCCTCCGAAGAGGTGGCAAATCCTGCAATCGGCGCTCGTGCCTGCTGAGCAGGAGGTAGTTGGCGCCCAGCGATACAGACTTACAGCCACCCTAGCCACGCGGCTGTGCGTCCCATCCCACCCTGCTAGATGCTTCAGAGAGGGGTTTGACGCGCTGCTGGCAGGGCAGTCAGTATAACGGTATAATTTTTGCTGATGTTCAAGCTCAAGGCTGAGTTTCAGCCACGTGGGGATCAGCCTCAAGCAATCGCCAAGCTGGTGGAGGGGTTGAACCGCGGCTATCGGTTCCAGACGCTTTTGGGGGCAACGGGTACCGGCAAAACCTTCACGATGGCATCGGTAATCGCCGCTGTGCAACGCCCCGCCTTGGTGATTGCCCACAACAAGACTCTCGCTGCTCAGCTCTGCCAAGAGTTTCGCGCCTTCTTCCCAGAGAATGCGGTCCACTTCTTTATCAGCTACTATGACTACTACCAGCCCGAAGCCTACGTGCCCCAGACGGACACTTACATTGAGAAGACTGCCTCTATCAATGATGAGATAGATCGCTTACGCCATGCAGCAACCCAAGCTGTGTTGGAGCGGCGCGATGTTATCGTCGTTGCCAGCGTTTCCAGCATCTATGGCTTAGGCTCTCCTCAAGAGTACTTGCGTAGCATTGTAACTGTCAAGCGAGGCGATCGGATCGACCCCCACGAGCTGGCGCTGCGTTTGGTGGAGCTGCAGTATGCGCGTTCTGACATGGTGTTGGGGCGGGGCACCTTCCGTATCCGGGGCGATGTGATTGATGTACAGCCTGCTGATGAGGACTTCGTTACACGGATTGAGCTGTTTGGCGACGAGGTGGAGCGGATCTATGAGTATGACCCCCTCAAAGGTGAAGTTATCGCCGAGCTGGAGCGGGCTACCTTCTTCCCAGCAACTCACTACGTTACACCTTGGGATCGGCTGGACTTGATTATTGCTCAGATTCGTGAGGAGCTGGAAGCGCAAGTGGCGTACTTTGAGTCCCAAGGGCGGTTGCTGGAGGCGCAGCGCATTCGCCAACGCACTGAGATGGACCTTGAGATGATACGCGAATTGGGCTACTGCCCCGGCATAGAGAACTATTCGCGCTACTTCGACGGTCGCAAGCCGGGCGAGCCGCCTTACACCTTGCTGGATTACTTCCCCAAGGACTACATTCTGTTCATTGACGAGTCGCACCAGACCATTCCCCAGATTCGTGCGATGTACAACGGCGACCTGCAGCGCAAGCGCACGCTGGTAGAATACGGTTTCCGCCTGCCCTCTGCGTTAGACAATCGCCCGTTGCGATTTGAGGAGTTTCTAGAGCGTGTAAATCAAGTGATTTTTGTATCGGCGACGCCAGGACCTTTTGAGCGCAAGGTGAGCGAGCAGATTGTGGAGCAAATCATCCGTCCCACGGGGCTGTTGGATCCTGAGATCATCGTGCGCCCCACAAAGGGACAAATAGACGACTTAGTGGCAGAAATTCGCCGTCGGATCGAGCGCAACGAGCGCGTGTTAGTAACCACTCTGACCAAGAAGATGGCAGAAGACCTCACGAATTACTTGCAGGAGCTGGGCATCCGCGTGCAGTACCTACACTCTGATGTGCAGTCGTTGGAGCGCGCTGAAATCTTGCGCGATCTTCGGTTAGGCACGTACGATGTCGTGGTTGGTGTGAACCTGCTGCGCGAGGGCTTAGATTTGCCTGAGGTGTCGCTTGTGGCGATTTTGGATGCCGACAAGGAGGGCTTCCTGCGCTCTGAGACCTCCTTGATCCAGACGATTGGGCGCGCAGCCCGCAACAAGTTCGGACAAGTTATTCTATACGCCGACCGGATTACTGGCTCAATGCAGCGCGCTATTGACGAGACCAACCGTCGGCGCCAGATTCAGATGGAATATAACCGCGCCCATGGGATTGAGCCAGAAACGGTTCGCAAGGAGGTACGCGAGACCGTACGTGCCTACAAGGTTGCTGAGGAGCGCGCAGCTTACCAAGTTGTAGACACGGAGCGTGTCGCCTTCGAAGATCTGCCCATAGTAATCAACCGCTTAGAGCAAGAGATGCGCCAAGCTGCCAAGTCGTTGGAGTTTGAGCGGGCTGCGCTACTGCGTGACGAGATCCAGCGTCTGCGCAAGATTTTGGAAGGAAACCGCGTGTGAGGGGCTAAAGAAACTCTTCGACACTGCCGATAATCAGTTTGGGGTAAGCCTAAGGCAGAAAAGGGCAAACCTGTAGCGATACAGGGGCGCAAAGCCGACGGGTCTGCTCGTAGTGGGCAGATGGCCGGGCTGCCTGCCTCTGGCTTGCTGAAGAGCACAGCAAGAATGGGAGACAGAGCCATGCAAATCTCGCCGTTGGAAGCGCAAAGGGTTGCGCGCATACTTGTGAAGTTGGGCACCTACTCCTTAGAGACGGTACCCGCGCCATTTACCGCGCCTGCTGCCGAAGACGAGCGACTGGCACGTGAGCTTGCACGGGAGTTGGTGAACAGCCCTGATGTGCGTGCTGAACGCGTAGAAGAGGTTCGCAAGACGTATACAGCCAATTCCGCTAAAGTTCCTGCGCGCACGATAGCAGAGGCGATTGTGCGACGGGCTCTTGCGGACGGACTAAAGCCTTAGCTAGGGGGCTACGCAGGCAGAGGGAAACTATTTTGCCCCTCTGCCGCGCTCGCAGGAATACGTCCGCCGCTACCGAACACTTGCTATGTGCAACGACAGGCGTGGGTATTAGCGGTTGTAAACCAGAAGGGTGGCGTTGGCAAGACCACCACTGCAGTCAACCTCGCCGTAGGCTTGGCTCAGCGGGGCGAGCCAACGCTGCTTGTAGACAGTGATCCCCAAGCAAATGCCACCAGCGGTTTAGGGGTAGACCCCCGCACCTTTCCGACTGACCTGTTTGCCCTCATCCATGAGGTAGTCTCGGGGCGCTCTACCCCGCAAATCACGCCGAGCATGCTGGCAACGGGGCGCCCAAATCTCCACCTCATTCCTGCTACAATAGACTTGGCAGGTGCAGACCTCCTTCTTGCTTCCCAGATAGCCCGAGAGACCATCTTGCGACAGATCCTTAGCCCTCTACGCGACTGCTACATGTGGATCGTCATTGACACTCCCCCCTCGTTGGGCATTCTCACCGTCAACGCTCTAGCCGCTGCCGACGGGCTGATAGTACCTGTGCAGTGCGAGTACTATGCTTTGGAGGGTCTCACGCGACTTTTGCAAACGGTAGAGTTGGTGAAACGGCATTTGAACCCCACTCTGGAGATTTGGAAGGTGCTGCTTACGATGCATGATGCTCGGACGCGCTTGTCGGAGCAGGTGGAGGAGGAGGTGCGCAAGTTCTTTGGTGCACGGGTTGCCCAAACGGTCATCCCCCGCAGTGTTCGCGTGAGCGAGGCGCCTAGTTTTGGGCAGTCTGTGCTTGAGTACGATGCACGGTCGCGGGCAGCCATAGCCTATGCAGAATTTGTGGAGGAGGTGCGAGCTTATGCGTCGTCCCGCACTTGGTAAGGGTTTGGGGGAGCTGCTTGGGCAGGCGGAACTTGCCGATGCGCTTGTGAGAGAGATACCCATCGACCAGATTCGCCCAAACCCCTACCAGCCCCGCCGGCAGTTTGCTGAAGAGGCCCTGCACGAGCTTGCAGCTTCCATAAAGGCGATGGGAGTGCTTCAACCGATTATCGTGCGTCAGGAGGGAGAGCGCGACTATGTGCTGATTGCCGGGGAACGACGGCTGCGGGCAGCAAAACTGGCTGGTTTGACCACTATTCCCGCGATTGTTCGTTCCCCGACGGAGCAGCAGATGCTGGAGATGGCCCTAGTAGAGAACTTGCAGCGTGAAGACATCAACCCCATCGATGCTGCGCTTGCGTACAAGCGCCTAATGGACGAGTTTGGGCTGACGATGGAGCAAGTTGCTCAGCGTGTGGGCAAAAGTGTTCCTGCGATTTCGAACACCTTGCGCTTACTTCAACTACCTGAGTACATCATCAATAGCCTACGCGAGGGGACGCTTTCCGAAGGACATGGACGCGCCTTGCTAATGGTCAAAGACCCGGTCCAGCAGCGTCAGCTCTGGAGTGATATCCTCTCCGAACGACTCAGTGTTCGCGCTGCTGAGCTGCGCGCCCGCGAATTGCGAGCAATGAACCCTACCCCACGGAATGCGCCTGCCGATGCACCTCAGCCATCCTCAGTGCCCGAAACCATCAAAGCGCTGGAACACAACTTGAGCGCGTACCTTGGGACCCGAGTGCAGGTAGTTCAGTGGAGTGGGGGCGGCGGAAGGATTGTGATCGAGTTCTACTCAGAAGAGGAGCTCGGACGCATCCTGGAAATCATCGCGCCACATGGGTTTTAGGTTTTCACATGAAAACCCCACCAAGGAGGAGACGCTATGGAACGATCCGACCGACTGCTTTCGCGCACCCAATCGGTGTTGGTCCTTGTGGACTTGCAGGACACCTTCCTGCGCCGCATCAAGGTTGCAAAGCCAGTGATCGAACACGCGCAGCTATTGGTTGAAGTTGGACGCGAACTGAAAGTGCCGATTGTCGCTACAACTCAGAACGCGACAAAACTCGGCGCACTGACCGCGCCCCTTCTGACCTGCTTGCAAGAAGCGCCTATTTTCGATAAGCTCACCTTTAGCGCTGCAGCTCAGGAGGAGTTCGCTCGCTACCTGCAATCTCTAAACCGCGTCCAAGTTGTGCTCGCAGGTGTGGAGGCACATATCTGCGTGATGCAGACTGCGCTCGACCTCCTTGCAGCAGGCTATAGCGTCTATGTTCCCTACGATGCCGTAGCAAGCCGACTGAAACAGGACTGGAAATACGCGCTTTTGCGCCTCTCCTCTGCGGGCGCGACGATCACGTCTGTGGAATCAGTCATCTACGAATGGCTGCAGGAAGCAGGGACAGACGAGTTCCGGCGTGTGCTGCCGCTACTGAAAGCATGGGAGCAAGCACAAACCGAAGAGGAAGGGGGCGACGACAAAACTATCATCGACGAAGCAGGTTCCGAAGAACAAAGTACAGGTTAGCGGGGCGCTCCGCTAGCCGACGGGAGAAGTAGGGATACCATTGCTCGCCGTACGGCACGTAGATAAGTGTACGGTAGCCCTCTGCTACAAGCTGCTTCTGGAGGTCGCGTCGAACGCCATAGAGCAATTGAAACTCGTACTTAGACTTGTCCAGCCCCAACTGCGCTGCATACCGCTTCGCATGCTGAATGAGGCGCGTGTCGTGCGTAGCAATCGCCGGTTCGTTCCCCCGTTCCAGCAAGCGCTCCATCAGCACCTTGAACTGACGATCCACAGACCTTTTGTCGGGGTACGCGACGTCTCGTGGCTCTGCATAGGCACCCTTCACCAGCCGTACCCGCGCTCCTAAGTTCAACAATCGCTCAAGGTCTTGCGGCGTGCGGTAGAGATAGCTCTGAAGCACCGTGCCAGAGTTTGGGTAACGCGGGTACAGCTCACAGAACACATCCAAGATTGCTTGTGTGTGCTTACTGCTTTCCATATCGACCCAAACGAAGTTATTCAAGTTGCGCGCAGCTTCCAACACACGCGCAAGATTGTCGCGCGCAACTGTGCAGCCCAGGTCCAGTCCCAGTTGGGTCAGCTTTATTGAAATACACGCGTTCACTCGTCGCTCTGCAATGCGCTCTAACAGGTGGATATACTGGTTCGTTGCTTGCTGGGCGTCCTCAAGGCGCTGAGTATCCTCACCCAAGTAGTCCAGCGCCACGAGAAACCCTTCACTGTTCAAGCGCGAGGCGACTGCAAGTGCAGTTTCGACATCCTCACCTGCAATGAACCGCTGCACCAGCCCTTGGGTCAGGCGACTCCGCATAACCCAATTCTTGAAGGCAGGCATTTCAGCTACTTTGAGCACCAGCGCTCGGGTAAGCATCGTTGCTATACCTCCATAAACGCGTGTCAGGCTACTTCTTAGTTTTCGGGGGCGCTTGCTCCCACCAATACTCCATTACTTCCCGTCGCGGATCGGGCTTCGGGAGTTGGGGTGGAGTCTGGGGCTTACGCTCGGACGATTTAGATTGCTTAGAGCCTTTAGCAAGCGCTTGGCGGTTTTGCTCTAGTTGTGCCTTAATCTCCGCTTCCGAAGGGGGTTGGGTGGGTTGCAATACCTTCTGCTGAGTCTCCTGACGCTGCTGTTCAAGGTAAGGAGCAACGTTTGTTTGCCACCCATACCACACAACGAAAGCGATTGAAACGAATATGACGCCAATCCAAGCAATCGGCACTCCGCGACGGCGCATCGTAGTTCTACCCCCGCCAGATTATACCATGGCGTACCTTTTAGCCCCCCAGCCTCCGTGCCCATACGTACAGCGCACAACGGTATAATTCCCAGATGAGGCGACTGAGAGCCTACGTATATGGGATCGTGCAAGGGGTGGGCTTCCGCGCATTTGCGCACTCTGAGGCGCTCCGCCTCGGACTGAAGGGTTACGTGCGTAATTGCCCTGACGGTTCTGTGGAGGTGGTCGCCGAAGGGCCAGAAGAGCAACTAAGGGCCTTCCTAAAGCGCCTCTGGGTGGGCCCTATAGGCGCTCGAGTGGACGCAGTCGAAACGTTCTGGGAGGAGGGCAGCAACGAATACCAGAGTTTTACCATCAGGAAATAGCGCATGGCTCGTTTGCCCACACTCTTGGCGCTCCACCTCATGCTTGTTGTCGCCTCTGCGCAGCCGAAACTGCTTGTGGTCTTGCTGCACGAACCTGTGCGCCCCGAGGAGGTACAGGCCACCGTTCCCTTTCAGGCTGCCTGGATCGTATGGCGACGCGACTCGCCAGAACCCCTAGCATTGGCAACAGGCAGCTACGAGCGAGTCCCGCGAACGACAAGCTTCCACTTGGAACTAACCCTCGCCAGTGATGAGAGTTACCCCACTTTGCGGATGCAGCCGAGCGCAGCGAGACAGGCGAGGGCGTTTCTCCGCCAAACCCTTGCAACCCAGCTCGAAGGCGCAGGGCTACGAGGGATCTATCTTGTTACTCCCGATTCGCCCCCTCCGAGTCCGTATGCTACGTTGGTTCTTCCAGAGCGAGGCGCAGTCCGCGCGCGAAGCTTTCCAAGCTTAGAATCAATGCGGCTTAGCTTCTTTCAGATCCCCGCGGAGTGGGCGGTCCTAGAGCTCAAGCGGTGGGATTACAAAACCCTAGAACTGCTGCTTGCAGAGGGTGTTGAGGTCTGGCTGATAGGCATAGCCTCACCTAAAGGGCTCATGTTTTCCCGTGTTAGGCTAAGTGCAGTGCTCCGTTTTGCTGCGCGTGAGCCGAAAGGAACGCTGACCTCCCCCGCGACACGCTGGAACGGCGTGGTTCGGGAAGTCGACATCACCGCATCGTTGTATTACTCCCTCACGAAAAGCCTTCCCCGCTCATCAGCTGGAGTGCCTGCTTTTGAGGCGCGTCAGTCAGACTGGCATCGCTTCTGGAACGGGTGGTTCGTACGCTTTGCACTCCGCGAGATAACTGCACCACTCGGGTTTGAGACACGCACAAGTGCTCTTCAGCGCAGCGCAGAGTGGGCGCAAGCAGGGGCAACAGTGGTGCCTATCCTTCGAGTCGCTCTGTTCTTAATCGGGGGAGCGTGGGTGAGCGTCACCACCGCTCTTTGGCAACTGCACCGATTACGCGGGTGGATCAGGCGCACCCTCGTCTCTGGACTAGCAGTGTTGGGCCTGCTCCCTGCGGTTGCAACACTTTACGCTTACTACCCTTTCGCTCTGTGGACAGGAGAGACTGCCCGCGACATCGCAACACTCGCCAGCTGGCTCGTGGTATGCTGGACAGGGCTGAGCCTCGTCTCTATCGGAATTGCGCGCTGGTTCAGAGTCACGCCACTTAGCGCAACCACACTCGTGGCACTTGGCACAGTGATTGCGGACACCCTAATCGCTGGAGGCTACGGGGTCAACCGATCGCTACTGAGCAGCGGCATACTCGACGGCGAAAGAATTTTCGGCATAAACCAGTGGTTTTGGGGGTACGCAACTGCAGCCAGCATAATGTTGCCCGCGAGTTGGTTGGAAAGTCGGGGGCGCACCCGCCTGACAGGACGCGAGCAGGTAGCTTTGGGCATGGCGTACGGGCTGCTGCTGACCGTATGTGGATTGCCCATGCTCGGCGCTACCTTAGACGCCATACCACCATTGGTGTTCGCCTTAGGATGGAGCATACTGCTGTTCACAGGATTAGCCCCCCAACAGCTAACTGCACGCTACGCATTGTTGCTGAGCGCAGGGTTGCTGTTGGCAAGCGGAGTACTAATCCTCGGCGTAGTCGGACTGGATTCCCTTCAGCCATGGCAGCAGCAGGTGGGATGGGCACGTAAGGGTTGGGAGAGCCTCAATTGGGAGCGGGCACTTCTCCTACTTGCAGCTGGGATCATCCTGCTACTGATATTAGGCTACGCGCCTAGCCCCCTACGACTGCGACTGTGGGAGCACGCGCTTACGCTGAAACGAGCCTTGGGCGTCGCAATCTCAGCAGCATGCATCTCCTTGCTTCTCGGCAAATACCTCGCCGCAGTAGTTATTGCAGTCACGTGCGTGATGTTTGTTTTAGAGTACGTGGCAGGCGGCAGGGAGTGGGGATACGCTGCTATAGGCAACGGCGCTGCGCGCCAGTAGGTATAATCTTGAACTTGGAGGGTTGCCCGATGAGCGCCATCGCCCTAAACCGCACAATTACCCTGCTGGCATCGTTAGGAATGGTGATTTCCGCGCTGCTATGGATTTCTCACACGGCAGATTTTGCCTTGCCTTGCACGGGTGGTGGCTGCGACGAAGTGGCGCGCTCGCCGTATTCACGCATCGCAGGTATTCCAGTGGCAGCGCTGGGGTTTGCTTATTTCGGGCTACTTCTTGTGCTCGCACTTTCGCGCTTGCAGTATCCTGAACAGTGGCACACCTACAGCAGAGCGCTTGCTGCGCTTAGTACGCTCGGCACCCTTGTTTTCGCTTACCTCACATACATTCAACTTTTCGTACTAAACCTTTACGAGAAAGGCACTCCCTGCTGGTGGTGCCTAGGGGCAGCAAGCACAAACCTCCTGCTTTGGCTCCTTGCACTGGTGGGGCTGCGGAAGGCACCCCATGCCTCAAGCACGCTCACTCGTGAGCTACTACAATCAGTTGCTGTGTCGCTCCTGGTGGTAGTAGCTGGGCTGGCATACGGAGGCTGGCAGTGGCGGCAATCCACTACAGCACAGGTAATGGAAACAGACCACGAAAAGCTGAGAATGCTTTATTTGGACGGTCAAGGATGGCGTAAGGGCAACGAGAAGGCACCGCTGGTCATTGTGGAGTTTTCCGACTTTCAATGCCCTGCGTGTCGCCAAGCCTACGAGGTGCTGGAAGGTCAAATCCTACCTCAGATTGAGAAAAAGGCGCTCTTTGTGTTTCGCCACTATCCACTAGTTCAAATTCACCCGATGGCGTGGGTAGCGGCAGCAGCGGCGGAAGAAGCAGGCAAACAGGGTAAATTCTGGCAAATGTATAGCGCCCTATTCGAGAGCCAAGAAATGCTAACTCCAGACGCGATAGAAGACATCGCGCGCAACCTTGGGTTGGACGCACGCAAGGTACGCAAGGCGATGGACAATCAGGACATCCATTTCAAGAAAATCTACCGCGATTTCGAAGAAGGTTCTAAGCTGGGCGTCAAATCCACTCCTACATTCATCGTCGTATACCAAGGCAGGATGTACTTTAGCCCAGGTATGGCTGCTCTAATGCGCACACTCAATGAAACGCCCGAGATCCAAGCCTACCTAGGCGGTAAAGTGATTGTGCAGCTGCGCTGACGATGGGACCGAAGTACCGCGCTCCCGAAGGAATGAACGATGTATTGCCAGAGAGCAGCCATCTTTGGCAGTACATTGAGGCACGCTGGCGCGAGCACTGCCATCGCTATGGCTATCGCGAGATACGAACGCCGGTTTTGGAGTATGCAGAACTATTTGAGCGCAGCGTAGGCGAAACCACCGACATCGTCTCCAAGGAGATGTACATTTTGCAGCGAGGCGAGGAACGCTACGCGCTCAAGCCCGAAGGCACTGCGCCCGTTGTACGTGCCTACATCGAGCATAGCCTCCACAGCGCAGGAAGCGCGCAGAAACTCTATTACATCACCCCGTTTTTCCGAGGCGAGCGCCCCCAAAAAGGGCGCTACCGCCAAGCGCACCAGATGGGCGCGGAGATTATTGGCACGGCACAGCCTTCCGCCGATGCCGAGCTGTTGGCGATGGTGATGCACTTTTTCCAATCCTTAGGGATCCTCCCCGAGGCGTTGGAGTTGCGCTTGAACACCATCGGATGCCCTACCTGTCGCCCTGCCTACCGTGAGGCAGTTCTGCAGTTTGGGCGTGCACGCTCAGCACAACTGTGCAAGAGCTGCCAAACCCGCCTTGAGCGCAACCCGCTGCGGATCTTGGACTGCAAAGAGTGCGTGGCGATCACCACGGATGCACCTCCTATAGACCCGTATCTATGTGACGAGTGTCGCACCCATTTTGACACGCTACAGCAGCTGCTGAAGATGCTAGATGTGCCTTACAAGCGAGACTACCGCCTCGTACGCGGGCTGGACTACTACACCCGCACCACCTTTGAGGTAATCGCTGAGCAGGGCTTGGGCGCTCAAAATGCCCTTTGCGGGGGCGGGCGCTATGACGGACTGGTAGAAGCGCTTGGTGGCGCACCTACGCCCGCAGTAGGCGTAGGCATCGGCGTAGAGCGCACGCTGCTGGTTCTTCAAGCGCTTGAGGTGCCAATGCCAGAGCCGCCCCGAGTAGGGGTTTATGTGGTAGCGTTTGGTGAGGCAGCGCGCCCTGTGGCGTTGCAGGTCGCTCAGCAACTGCGCTATGCGGGGATTGCTACTGATTTGGATTTGGAGGGGCGCAGTCCCAAAGCGCAGATGCGCCTTGCTAACCGCATAGGCGCTCGGTTCGCCGTTTTGCTCGGCGAAACCGAACTCGCGCAAAACGCCGCTACAGTCAAAGACCTCCAAACCCACGAGCAAACGCTCGTGAGCCAAGCCGAGCTTGCCGTATGGATCCGCAATCGCTTGCAGACCTCCTGAACCCCGCGGATTTAGCCTATTTCCAACGCGGGGCATGGGAAAACCCCCGCTTTTGGAGTCGCCTCGGTGGGCAGCCTGACTTAAGAGGCAAAAAAGTGCTCGATCTGGGCTGTGGGCACGGCAGCCTGTGCATCGACATCGCAAAAGCAGGAGCGGCACGCGTTGTGGGTGTCGACATCAACGAACGCCTCATCCGCTTCGCAAACGCCAACCTTCAGCGCAACTTCCCTGAACTCGCCGACCGCGTCGCCTTCTACTGCATCGATATCGCCCAGCTGGACGAGGGCGACTTTGACTTGATGACCAGCAAGGATACTTTTGAGCATGTGATGGATTTGCCTACCGTGCTGGCAGAGATGTATAAGCGTCTCAAGCCAGGGGGACGGCTCTATGCCGCCATCGGTCCGCTGTGGAACAGTCCCTTCGGTGACCACGACACTATCAAGCGGCTCATTGGCATCAATCTACCGTGGGCGCACCTGATTGTGCCCGATCGCCTCGTGCTCAACGCCACAGCCAAGCGCATCGGGCGCCCCCTCCAATCATACCGCGACTTAGGGATGAATATGCTGTCGTTCCGCGAATATAAGCAGATTATCTACAACTCGGGCTTTGAGGTGGAGTTTTTCCGCCCAAATTGCAGCAAACATCCCGTCGTGCGCATTTTCGATCTTCTGCGCCACCTACCTCTGGTGGGCGAGTACTTCGTGAACAACCTCTACTGCATCCTGAGGAAGCCTGCGTAGCGCTTGACTAACCGATGGGCTTGATGTATCGCTTGGGAATGCCCCATGGGGCACGCCAGTTGCGAGCGAGGAGCGCATTCGCCTCTTTGTCGCCCACGATTTGCGCCCGCTGCGCATCCCAGCGGATGCTCCGCCCTACGCGATAAGCGATGTTGCCCAGCAACGGCACAATCGTCGACCGCACGCCTGTCAGTACGTCCACGATGAGCGGCTTGCCCTCGCGAATAGCCGCCAAAAAGTTCTCTGTCAACGGCTCGCTTTGAGGAGAGCCGCCGCGCTTGTAGGCTGGGACACGCTCCTTCTCAGGATAGACTTCCAGCCTATCTCGGCTCACGTAGAGGCTACCGTTCGTGCCGAAGAACATAATCCCGTAGCCATGCCCGTAGAGCGGATAGCCATTCGCTGCGCGATGCGTATAGACCAACGTCCAGTTGCTGAACTTCCAGATGCAATCGATAGTGTCAGGCGTCTCGCGGTTGTCTTGCAGGGCGAATTTCCCGCCGTAAGCGCACACCTCTGTGGGACTATGCTCGCCCATCGCCCACAGCACGATGTCTATCAAGTGCACGCCCCAGTCGGTAACCTTACCGCCTGCGTAATCCCAAAACCAACGGAAATGATAGATGCATCGGTTGGGGTTGTAGGGGCGTTTCGGAGCAGGTCCCAGCCAAAAGTCCCAGTCCAAGCCGGGTGGTGGGTCGCTGTCTGGCGGGTTGCCGATGCCTTCGGGTGCCTCGTTTTCCACGTTCCAGCAATGCACTGTGGTGATTTTGCCCAGTTTGCCCGAGCGTACAATCTCTACAGCCTCTTGGAAGTGTTCGCCCGCGCGCTGCTGCAGCCCAATGGCAACCACGCGCTTATGCTCGCGCGCGGCATGTACCATCGCCAAGCCTTCTGCCACGTTATGGGAGGCAGGCTTTTCGCACAGCACGTGCTTGCCCGCCTCGCAGGCATCGATAGTGATTCGAGCGTGCCAGTGGTCGGGGGTGGCTACGACGACTGCGTCAATATCGTTGCGCTCTAGAATCCGCCTGTAGTCGGAGTAGGGTTGCACATCGCTGCGCCCGATGAGGCGCAGGAACTCATCCAGTTGCTTCCGATAGACATCGCATACGGCTACGACTTCGCACTGCTCGCTGAAGCGACTGAACTGCCGATAGTGGTGGCGCCCAATGCCTCCACAGCCGATGATTGCCACTCGCACGCGATCGTTTGCCCCGTAGCGACGCTTCATGAGGCACCTCCCTCTTCCATCATCGCCAAAAACTCGCTGAAAAATGGGCGACTATCCCACGGGCCAGGCGCTGCCTCGGGGTGATACTGCAGAGTCATCACCTTTAGGTCGCGGTGGCGCACGCCCTCCACGGTGTGGTCGTTGAGGTTGATGTGCGTCAGCTCCAGCCCTGTTCCGCGCAGGCTTTCCAGATCCACCGCGTACCCGTGATTTTGAGAGGTGATGTCCACGCGCCCTGTGAGTAGGTTCTTGACGGGGTGGTTCGCGCCCCTGTGCCCAAACTTGAGCTTATAGGTGCGTGCGCCCAGCGCTAAGCACACCAACTGGTGCCCTAAGCAGATGCCTGCGATTGGCTTCTTGCCGAGCAGGGCGCGCACAGTCTCCGCAATCGGCTGTAAACGCGCAGGGTCGCCCGGACCAGGCGAAAGCAGAATGCCGTCTGGCTGATACGCCAAGATTTGCTCAGCGGGCGTGGTGGCAGGCACGATGATGGAGCGAATGCCCAGGCTCGCCAACCGGCGGGGGATGTTCCACTTTACACCACAGTCCAAAATCACCACGCGCTTGCGATAGCGGTCATCAGGGGCATCCATCGGCTCCATGCCATTGTAGCCCCATTTGTAGGGTTGGGGCGTGGTGACGCGATAGACGAAGTCCTCTTCGTCGTAGCGCGGCGCGGTTTGCAAGCGATGGAATGCCTCTTCAGGGGTCTCGTCGGTAGTGATGGTTGCCATCATCACGCCATGATAGCGCACCCGCAAGGTGACAGCGCGTGTGTCGACGGCACTGATTGCCACCACGCCGCGTGCTGCCAAGTAGTCATGGAGCGCACTACGCGCCCGCCAGTTGGAGGGAGTATCGCATGCCTCGCGCACCACAAAGCCCGCCACCTGCGCTTGACGCGACTCGTCATCGTCGGCGTTCATGCCATAGTTGCCAATCAGCGGGTAGGTCATCAACACAATCTGCCCCGCGTACGACGGGTCGGTGAGGATTTCTTGGTAGCCCGTCATGCTAGTGGTGAACACCAGCTCACCTGTGGTGTGCCCCGTCGCGCCCAGCGACTCGCCCTCAAAAACGCTCCCGTCTTCCAGCACTAGGTAGGCTTTCATTCGGGGGTAGTATACCTTCGGCGGGGGCACAGCGGGGCTACGCAAACATCTCGCGCAGGCGCACGCCCAACCCCGGCGCGTCAGTCGGCACTATGCGCCCTTCCGTAAGCATCGCTCCTACAAAGGGGTCATCTACCAAGTTGAGGTGGCTATCCAAGTCCAGGTGATCCGCCAACGGCGCGATTTGGCTGGCTGCGCCGATCGCAAGGCTACTATCGGAGTAGCAGCCGTACATCACCTGCAGCCCCAGAGCGCGAGCGGTATGTACCATTCGCAGCGCCTCGGTCAGCCCCCCCGATTTCATCAGCTTGATGTTGATGCCGTGCACACGGTCGGCAAGGCGCACGACATCGGCTTTCGTAAAGCAACTTTCGTCCACGAAGATGGGCAGTGGCGACTCACGGTAGAGGATGGGTAGCTGCTCTTCTGCACCGCGCGGTAGGGGCTGCTCCACATACTCCACGCCTCGCTCAGCAAGCCAATGGCACATCGTTCGCGCGCCTTCTAAGTCCCAACCGCCATTGGCGTCTACGCGCAGCGAAACTCCCTGTGGCACCTCTTGTAGCACTGCCTCAAACATCGCTTTATCCGCTTCAATCCCTGCAGGGTTGCCCAGCTTAATCTTGAGCGATTTGGCATTTGTCAGCGCCAGCCAGTCGCGCACACGCTGACGAGCCACTTCGGGAGGGTTGATGCCAATCGTGACGGAAGTCGGCGGGATTGCCTCACGCGACAGCCCTAAGATTGCCCACACGGGTAGCCCTGTGCGCTTGCCTAACCAATCCCAAAGCGCCATGTCAATCGCAGCACGCGCTGCCGAGCGAACGCCTGCCTCCAGTAGAGTTGCTTCCACTCGCTCGCGCTCCAGCGGATGGAGCGCTGCAAGCAGCGACTTGGCACGCGCCAAGTCCTCCAGAATCATCTCCGTGCTTTGGCGGAAGTCGCCGATACCAAACGGCGAAGCCTCGCCCCACCCTTCGATCCCGTCGGCTTCCACGCGCACCCACACATTCACCGTCTGCGCCGTTGTACCGCGGCTAATCGTAAGTGGAAACCGCTTGTTGACCGTAAAGGTCGCCCACGCAAGGTGCATATTTGGCATGCTTCGCGTTTGTGGGCACACCTCCTGTTGCTTGGGCTATAATACTGCTTGAGGTTGGGGAGCGAGGAAACGGTATGCGTTGGATGGGACTGATTGTGGCGGGCGCGTTGTTGCATACAGGAACATGCGATGAGTTCGCGCATCCAGCGATCTACCGCGACTACCCCGCAGGGCGCTGGGAAGACTGGTCGTGGGCAAGTCGCAATCTGAGCAATACCAGCCCCGTGTATCAGGGGCAGTACTCTATCCGCGTAGACCTTGCGCCACAGACATCGCTTTTCTTCAAAAACCCATCGGGCTTTGTTGTGGATGGGTTCAGCCACCTGGAGTTTTGGGTGCATGGAGGAAGCGCGGGCAACCCCGACTTTCGGATCGGAGCTGAGGTAAACGGCGTAGACCGCCCCTTGGTACCCGTGCGCAACTTCGTAAGCAACATTCCCGCGAACCAGTGGACGCGCGTGGTGGTGCCCCTTAGCGCGCTGGGAGTAAACCAGGGCGATCGGCTAACAGGCATTCACTTCCGTGAAGCCTCAGGGCGGAGCGTGCCCACCTTTTACCTCGATGAAATCCGCCTGCTTCGGGCGAATGTAAGCAACCGCGCGACTGTGCAAGTGAACTTCCGTGCCACAGGGCGCACCATTACCCAGCTGATGCGTGGTATCAATGTCGCTACGTGGGATTGGTATCTCACCACACCCCAGCGACGCGCCTTGCTCAAGCAACTGGGGTTTGGGCTACTGCGGTTTCCGGGCGGCTCCACTTCCAACGAGTACGATTGGCGCAACAACCGCAACCGCCGCGACGGCACAACTTACGGCACAAACACTGACGGCTTCCTCAGCGTGGCGAACGAACTTGGGGCGGAAAAGCTCATCTGCGTCAACTACGGCTCAGGTACACCCCAAGAAGCAGCGGACTGGGTACAGTATGCCAACATCCAGAGAAATGGCGGCGTGCGCTACTGGGCAATCGGCAACGAAAACTATGGCTCATGGGAGTACGACACCCATCCGCACCGCCACGACGCGCATACTTACGCCCACTTTACCCGCGATGCTATCCAACTGATGCGAGCGGTTGACCCAACCATCAAAATCGGCGTGGTTGGCGTGCCAAACGAACACGAGTTCCCTCAGCGCTTTAGCGTTACCAACCCCCGCACAGGGCAATCGCAGAACGGGTGGACCGCGGTGCTGCTCCATCGGCTAAACAGCCTAGGTGTCATACCAGATTTCTTCGACATCCATATCTATCCTCAGCAGCCAGGGCATGAGGACGACGCCTTCCTGCTGGATGACCCTCGCACATGGGACGAAATCATCAGCCGAACACGCCAAATCCTGCGAGACTACTTGGGGCAACAAGCGGGGAGTCAAGTGATGATTTTTGCCACCGAAAACAACTCGGTGGTTCACAATCCTGGTAAGCAGACCACCAGTATGGTGAACGCGCTCTATATGGCAGATTCGTGGGCGCGTGCGATTCTGGCAGGCGCCGACGCTTACGCATGGTGGGACTTGCACAACTCCGCCGAGGCAGGGAACAACAACAGCCCGCGCCTTTATGGTTGGCGCAACTGGGGCGACTATGGGATTGTGGCAGCGGGCTACCCACCAGGGGTGGGCGACCCACTCAATACGCCTTACCCCACTTTCTTCGCGGCGCAACTAATCCTACGCTTTGCCCGACCGGGCGATGTGCTTATCCGAGCCAACTCGGACAACCCGATGCTGAGTGTCTACGCTGTGCGCACGCCGAACGGCAGGGGCAGGCTGTTGGTTATCAATAAGATGCGTAGCACGCCCATCACGGCGGAGATACGCCTGCAGGGGCTTCAGGTAGGCGCGCAAGTGTATTGGCGCTACTACTCGGCAGCGCAAGACGCTGCAAAGAGCAAAAGCCTTGCTTTGCGCATGCTCCGCGCTCAAGGCGACCGCATCCGCCACACCTTCCCGCCGATGTCTGTCAGCGTGCTGGAATGGTAAGCCCGAAGTAGGTACAATTCCGCTCGCCTATGAAACCAGAATGGCAACGGACGCATGCGTGCGGGGTGCTACGCCCTGAACACATCGGGCAGCATGTGCGCCTCAACGGTTGGGTGCATCGCATCCGCGACTTGGGCGGGCTGGTGTTCATTGACCTGCGCGACCGTACAGGACTGGTGCAAGTGGTGTTTGACCCCTCAATCAGCCCTGAGTTAGTAAAGCAGGCGAGCAACTTGCGCGTTGAGTATTGCGTAGCGATTGCGGGCGAGGTGCGCCGCCGACGCCCCGGCGCAGAAAATCCCAAACTCGCCACAGGTGAAATCGAAGTATTTGCGCACGCATTGCACGTGTTCAACCCTTCCAAAACCCCACCCTTTCCAATCAACGAAGAAAACTTGCAAGTCGACGAAAGTGTGCGTCTTAAGTATCGCTACTTAGATTTACGCCGCCCGGCGATGTACCGCCGTCTCGAGCTGCGCCACCGCATCGTGAAGTACATCCGCGACTTTCTATCCGAGCGCGGCTTTTTGGAAATAGAGACGCCTATCCTCATCAAAAGCACCCCCGAAGGCGCGCGGGACTACCTTGTGCCCAGCCGCCTTTACCCAGGCAAGTTCTATGCGCTGCCCCAATCGCCTCAACAGCTCAAGCAGCTTCTAATGGTGGCAGGGGTGGAGCGCTACTTCCAAATCGCTCGCTGCTTCCGCGACGAAGACCCACGCGCCGACCGCCAACCCGAATTCACCCAACTTGACCTTGAGATGTCTTTCGTCACGCAGGAGGACATCCTCAACCTGATTGAGGAGCTTTTCACCAGCATGATTGAGACTTGCACCGATAAGCGTGTGCTGAAACCTTTCCCGCGCCTTACTTACAACGAGGCACTTGCCCGCTACGGCACAGACAAACCCGACCTCCGCTTCGGGCTGGAACTCCACGAGCTAACCGACATTTTGCGCGAGACCGAATTCCAAGCGTTTCGGAATGCGATTGAGGCAGGCGGGATTGTGAAAGCCATCTGTCTCCCTGGCTGTGCGCACTACTCGCGCAAGCAAATCGACGAGTTGACGGAGTTTGTCAAGCGGTTTGGTGCCAAAGGGCTGGCGACCATCGCCTTCACTGCGGAAGGCATCCGCTCGCCGATCGCAAAGTTCCTCAGCGAAGCCGAGCTGAGCGCCATTCAACAGCGCACAGGCGCGCAGACAGGCGACCTTGTGGCAATTGTTGCCGATACGCCCAAGGTGGTGAATGAGTGTCTCAGCCGCCTGCGCCACCGAATGGGGCACGAACTTGGCTTAGCAGACCCGAATCTGCTGGCGTTTGCGTGGATTGTGGACTTCCCCCTGCTGGAATGGAACGCCGAGGAAGGGCGATGGGAACCTTCCCATCACCCGTTCACCGCCCCCCGCGAGGAAGATATCCCGTTGCTGGATACCGACCCTGGCAAAGTGCGCGCCAACTGCTACGACTTAGTATGCAACGGCAATGAGCTTGCCAGTGGCAGCATCCGTATCCACCAGCGCGAGTTGCAAAACAAGATCTTCAAACTACTCGGCTACTCGGATGCTGAAATTCAGGAGCGGTTTGGGCACTTGTTAGAAGCTTTTGAGTACGGCGCGCCTCCGCACGGAGGGATTGCGCCAGGCATTGACCGCCTCGTGATGCTGCTTACGGGCGATGAGACCATTCGCAATGTAATCGCCTTCCCCAAAAACACGGCGATGGTGGATGTGATGTTTGGTGCGCCATCGCCCGTAAGCGAGGAGCAGTTGCGCGAGCTGCACCTAAAGGTTGTGCTGGACGATGAGGCTTGAGGGGCACGCGCCTGCCAAACTCAATCTCACGCTGGAGGTGTTGGGGCGCCGCTCCGATGGCTATCACGAAGTCGCTACAATCTTACACACGCTGAGCCTCTACGACACGCTTGTGCTGGAGCTACCAAACCACCCTGCCCTTGCATCCGCGCATGGCTCGCTCACAGTGGTGGGCGCTCTCCTGCCGCCTTCAGCCAGCGCATCGCATGCCGATGTTCCCAGCGATGCTCGCAACCTCGTTTGGAAGGCAGTCGAAGCGTTTGCAAGTGAACTTGCGCTGCCATCTGGTGAGGGCGAGTGGCGGGCAACTTTGGTCAAGCGGATTCCCGCACAAGCGGGTTTAGGGGGCGGTAGCAGCGACGCTGCGACGACCGTGCGCTTGCTGACAGCGTGGGCATCTGCCGTAGGCGTTCGCACACCCAACCTAACGGCGCTTGCCAGCACACTCGGTGCAGATGTAGCGTTTTTCCTCAACGGCGCATGCGCCCTTGCGCGTGGCAGAGGCGAACAAATTACGCCCTTGCCTGCCCTACCTCAGTTCTGGTGGGTGCTAGCGAAGCCGTACGGGGTGGGCGTGCCCACAGCGTGGGCATATGCGTTGCTCGGTCGCGAGCCGCTACGCCCAAACACACCTGCCCCCTACACCCAACGACTTGCCGACGCGCTTCGGCAAGGCGCAATTCGCACCCCAGAAAACCTTGCGCCATTGCTCCACAACGATTTTGAGCAGCCCGTGCTAAGCGCGATTCCCGAACTCCAGACGCTTCGACAACAGATGCAGGCCTATGGAGTGCTGCGCGTGCTGCTGTGTGGCAGCGGCGCTGCTCAAGCAGGGCTATGCACCTCGCAAACGCACGCCGAGCAACTTGCCCACACGCTTACCCAGCAAGGCTACTGGGCTGTGGCAGTCAGTACCTAAGTGTATCGTCTATCGTCGAAGGTGGCTAAAGCCGTTGTCGCCACGCCTTTAGGTTAGGTCAGATACGGCTAAGGCCGTTCCTGGGCGAGCAAAGCTGACCTGCGTCGGCTGTTTGGCTTGCCAAGACGGGCTTGGTTCGCAAAGCGGTAGTCTCAACCCCTCCGCTCCACGGTGAGCCCCCGATTGGTATAATTTCCCCTCGCAGGAGTAGGGCGATGAGCGTTATCGACCACATCACGGCACGGATGATTTTGGACTCTCGCGGCAATCCCACTGTAGAAGTGGACGTGTACTTGGACGATGGCGCGTTTGGGCGGGCGGCGGTGCCCTCCGGGGCTTCCACAGGCACCTACGAAGCACTGGAGCTACGCGATGAAGATCCGCAATACTACCTAGGCAAGGGCGTAGAGCGCGCGCTGGAAAACATTCGCGAACGAATTGCCCCTGCGCTGCAAGGCATGGATGCTCTAAATCAGCGCGCCATCGATGAGACGATGCTTTCGCTAGATGGCACGGAGAACAAATCGGAGCTGGGTGCGAACGCGATTTTGGGCGTGTCGCTGGCGGTGGCAGTGGCTGCTGCGAACTCGTTAGGAGTGCCACTTTACCACCATCTGGGAGGGCTAAACGCCCACGTGTTGCCAGTACCGCTGATGAACGTGCTAAATGGCGGTAAGCATGCCGAGGGCGGCGCAGACTTTCAGGAGTTTATGATAGTGCCGCTGGGTGCGGATAGCTTTTCGGAAGCGCTTCGGTGGGGCGTAGAGGTGTACCACCACCTACGCCGCGTGGTACAGGAGGAGGGCTACAGCGTTGCGGTGGGCGATGAAGGCGGTTTCGCGCCCGCCGTTGCCAGCGTGCGGGGCGCATTGGATTTGCTAATGCGTGCGATTGAGCGCGCAGGTTATCAACCGGGCACACAAATCGCACTTGCCCTCGACGTGGCAGCCTCCGAGCTGTACAGAGGCGGCTACTATGTCCTACGCGCCGAAGAGCGTACCCTAGACACAGAGCAGATGGTGCGCTTACTGGAAGAGCTTGCCCGCGATTACCCAATTGTCTCAATAGAGGATGGCTTAGCCGAGGACGATTGGGAAGGTTGGCAAGAACTGACGAAGGTGTTAGGCACGCGCGTGCAACTGGTGGGCGATGACTTGTTCGTGACAAACCCTGACCGCCTGACGCGCGGGATCCAACAAGGGTGCGCCAACAGCATCCTAATCAAGCCCAACCAAATCGGCACGCTTACTGAAACGCTAGACACTATCCAACTGGCGCACCGCAACGGCTACAGCACCATCATCTCGCATCGTTCTGGCGAAACAGAAGACACTTTTATCGCCGATCTAGCCGTGGCGGTGAACGCAGGGCAAATCAAAACGGGCGCACCTGCTCGTGGGGAACGCACTGCCAAATACAACCGCCTGCTTCGCATCGAAGAGGAGCTGGATACAGGCGCGGTCTACGCGGGCAAGATGGCGTTCGGCTTATACGCCGAGTGAGCGGGGCTACTGCCCCTCCACATAGGCTCTCAGACCGCGCACAATCGCCTCCGCCACACGCTTTTGGAAGGCGGGGTCAATAAGCTTAGCGCGGTCAACCGAGTGGTTGAGGAAGCCCACCTCAATCAGCACGGCGGGCATTTGGCTGGTGCGCAACACGGCTAGCCCTTTCTGGTACAGAGTGGTGTCAGAGCGCACGCCTCGCGAGGGCAAGCCACTCACCTTCACAATCTCATTCAGAATCGCCTGCCCTAAGGCGCGGCTATCGGCGTCATCTCGGTGGTAGTAAACCGTTGTGCCCGACGCAGAGTTTGGGCGTGGGTTTGAATCGCAGTGGATGCTAACGAAAAAGTGCGCCCCTGCGCTATTCGCGAGGGCAGTACGCTCATACAAGCCCACAAACTTATCCTCACTGCGTGTCAGAATCACCGTTGCGCCTTCGCGCGCCAATAGCTCCGCGACTTGCAAACCGATGGCTAAGGTGATGGTTTTTTCCTCAATCACTTTGTTGCCTTCGCGCCAGCGTGCCCCTGCCTGCGCGCCGCCGTGCCCGGGGTCAATCACAATCACCTTCTGGCTTAGTTTGCCGCCCGCATTTCGAGGTAAGCGCAAGTTGAGCGTGATGCCTGTTTTGCCCGAGAGGATTTGCACGCCCACACTGCGCGCCAGTTCCAACACGAGGCGCACCCTCCCACCCTCTATGGGCGCGGCACGCATTATGCGCACGAACAGATTGGGGTCTTCAATGGCCCGCTCCACAGGCTTAGGCAGGTAGCCCGGCACATCGAGAGCGATCCGCAGCGGGTTCTCTAGAAACGCCACGCGGGGCTGCACCCCTTCGGGCAACGGTAGTGATAGGCTCACCCATCCTCGTGCGTCTCGCCGAAGCGGTGGCAACTCAAATGGGGGTGGTGGAGGGGCAGGGGGAGCAGGCGTCTCCACCAGCACAGGGGAGGGTTCAGCAGCTAACGCAGGCGAGTGCGAAGACGCCAGCAAGAGCTGCCACTCACTGGCTAAACCGCTTTCAGGGGTAGCCGCGGGGGCGTCCATCTCCAACACCACACGCACAGTGCGCGAGTCGAACTGCCCCACTCGAACCGCTTTCACCTGCTCGTGGGACGCTGGCAAGGGCAAAGGCACTTCGGGCAGCGCACACCCCACCAAGTCAATCACCAGCCGCGCGGGATCCTGCATCACGAAAGCACGCCACACAACAGGGAGGCTGGTCCTGAAATGCAAAGCAGGATATTCTAACCGTACTTCCTGCAGGCGTGCCAGCACAACGAGCGTCTGGTTTGCCTCGTCCCAGCGCGTAAAACCGCCCCAGCGACGCACAAGGTCACGCAAAGGCACGCACGGATGCCCCCGCTTGGCATCCAGCGGCACATATGCACTAGGTTGGTCAGTAGGCAGGTGCGGCAAGCGCACTGCATGGGGATGCACCTCTAAGGGAATGCCCAACCGTTCCAAGTGAGCAATCGGCAGCCATAGCTCGCGCCCATCCCACAAGGCGGGTGGGTTCAACTCCAGCGTCTCTCCAAGCCACGCCAACCGCGCCTCACGCAGGTCGTCTGCCCACGCAAGGCAAACAATCAGCGCCAGCGCTAGTCCCAGCGCGTGCCTTCGCATCCGCCTCTCGTTGGCGTTTATAATACCTGCTTGCCTAACACAACTACAACGGTGTCAGCGATAAGGCAGCAAATAGGGGAGCAGCTTGGAGGCCGCTCCCTCCAAAGTTTCTGGGCGGGTAGGTTCTAAGGCATTCCCCTACTCATCCAGTGCCTCGCCTGCGCCACGGGGGATGCGAATCGAGTCCACCAGCTCTTGGATGTGCTCAGGTGGGGGCGGTGTTAGCCGCGACACGATGAGTGCAGTCGCCATGTTCAGGAGCATGCCGATGATGCCCACGCCCTCTGCGCTAATGCCGAAGAAGTCCTTGACGATAGGCTGTGCCGTGCCCAGCAGCTGGGGCGAGCGCATCAACACAATCATCACGGTTGTGAAGGTCAGCCCGACAACCATCCCTGCGATTGCGCCTTGGTGGTTCATGCGACGGTCAAAAATCCCTAACAAAATCGCAGGGAACAGCCCTGAGGCTGCCAAGCCGAACGCAAACGCCACCAATTGCGCCACGAAGCCCGGTGGATTGATACCCATATACGCAGCAATCACCAGCACGGGCACCATCGCCAAGCGTCCAATCAGCAGGCGTAACCGTTCGGGCGCGTGTGGATTGAACACTCGGTAGTACAAATCGTGCGCGACAGCGCTGGACATTGCAATCAGTAAGCCCGATGCAGTGGAAAGTGCAGCTGCCAGCCCGCCTGCTGCCAAAAGCGCAATCACGAACGGCGCAAGCCGTGCCACTTCTGGCGTAGAAAGCACGATGATGTCATTGTCTAAAAACACCTCGTTGGAGTTGCTCATATCAGGTTGGCTGAAGTCGGGCTTTCCGCCTTTTTCCTTGAACGCTTTACCCTTGGCAATCTGCACGATGCCATCGCCGTTTTTATCCACGATCTTGAGCAAGCCCGTCTGCTCCCACTTAGCAACCCAGTCAATCTTGCGTACTTCCTCAATCGGCTTACCATGCAGCGTATTGATGAGGTTGTAGCGAGCAAACATTCCCAAGGGCGAGGCAGTTGTATACAGTAACCCGATGAAAACCAATGCCCAGAACGCCGAGTAGCGCGCGGAGCGCACATCGGGCGTGGTGTAAAAGCGAATAATCACGTGAGGTAAGCCCGCCGTGCCAATCATAAGCGCTGCCGTGACCGCCAACACATCAATCATCGGTTTGCTCTGGAACGGCTGCGTGTACTCCGCAAATCCTAACTCGGTCTGGAGTTGATTGATGCGGTCGCACATATCGCTGAAGGCAAACGCCAGTTGCGGAATGGGGTTGCCTGTCAGCATATACGCCAGCGCAAAGCCAGGGATTAGGTAGGCAATAATCAGCACCGCGTACTGCGCGGCTTGCGTCCATGTGACGCCCTTCATTCCGCCCAAAATCGCAAAGAAGGCAACCACACCGACACCAATCAGCACGCCCTGCGCGATATCCAACGCCAAAAAGCGGCTGAACACAATGCCTACGCCACGCATTTGCGCAGCGATGTACACCAGCGAGACAAGAATGGTGGCAATCGCTGCAATCGTGCGAGCAGCGTTAGAGGCATACCGATCGCCCACGAAGTCGGGTACAGTGAACTTGCGGTACTTGCGCAGGTACGGCGCCAGCAGCAACGCCAACAGCACATACCCACCCGTCCAGCCCATAAGGTAAATCGCGCCATCATACCCTGCAGTGGCAATCACTCCCGCCATTGAGATGAAGCTTGCGGCGCTCATCCAATCCGCTGCCGTCGCAGCGCCATTCGCGAAGGCAGGTACGCTGCGCCCTGCAACATAGAACCCCCTTGTGTCACGCACACGGCTGGCATAGCCGATGTAAACGTAGAACAAGAAACTTAACCCTACGACGATATAGGTCCACAGCTCTACCGACATCGCCTTGCGCCTCCTTGCACCAGTGGTGTGCGACCTGAGTGCATGTCTAAGTGCTTGCGCAATTCGCTTAGCGACGCCCCTGACCAGTGGTTTTACTCTTCGTGTACATCGTACTTGCGATCGAGCGTGTCCATCCAGCGGGCGTAAATCCAGATGAGCAATATAAACACATAGATGCTGCCTTGCTGGGCGAACCAGAACCCCAACGGAGCCCCTCCCAAGCGAAACTGGTTGAGCCACGGCGCCAAAATGATGCTGACGACGTAGCTAACCAAGAACCAAACGGCTAACAAGAGCGCTATCAGACGCACATTTGCACGCCAGTACTCCCGTATCGAGGGCGTCGGCTTCATAAAACAACAGGTACGCCCCTGTCGCGCAGATTCCTATGTTGCAGCAAGGCAAGATGTTATGCCCCGCCCACGCCAACTTATGGTCTTTGCTCACACGCGCCTGCATACTGTGCCGACTCGGGGAACGGAATCTTGGGGCAGAAGTAGTGCTTCGGCACAGTGTGGGGGCACTGATTGAGGCGCGCGCGTTCACGGGGATGGGTTGCACGCACCCACTTGGTGTGCCCATCGAAAAACTGGAAGTTCGCCCCGTTGGCGTGGGCAATTGAGGGGCAATCATTGAGTTCATACACGCCCGAGCGCACGCTGATTGCCCAGAAGTAGCCATCGTTGAGCGTCTCTCTCCCCATCCACCACGGCTAATCGGGGGAGCGCCACTCGCTAGGGCAGCGCTCGCCATCCGCCGGACCTGGATGGCGCCCCTCCCCATCCGATCGATACATCGCCAGCGCCAACCCCAACTGGCGCATGCTCGACAAGCACCTCGATTGTCGCCCCTTTTCACGCGCCTGTGCCAGCACAGGGAACAAAATCGCCTCCAAAATCGCAATAACTGCGATAACGACTAACAACTCAATCAGCGTAAAACCTTTGCGTCTCACGGAAACACCTCCTGTGTTGTTGATGGTTACGCTGGAACGCTACTGACCTACGCTCGCTTCTGGGAAACCTGTAGGGTATCCTATGGCTTGTGCTGACTACTCCCGCTGCTGAGTTTGCAGAATGCGCGGAGCTGCGCGGGGTAACCATCGGGTTAGAGGAGGAAATCTTCATTACAGAGCCAACACGCCCTTCCCTTGGTGCGCTGTATGTGATGGCGCGCTTACTTTGGAGCAACCCACGCTACTATTACACCTACTCCGCCACCAACTTCGCACGAGGCAAGGAGATACGCGAGTGCCTTATGAGCAGCGTGGAAATCGCTACGCGCCCCCATGCAACGGTTGATGCCTTACTTGCCGATTTACAGGCACGGCGCGCGGATTTGGCACGCGCTGCGAGGGATGCCTACCTTGTGCCAGTGGGGCACCTGTTTGATTTAGAATCCCCTACCAATACAGGTGGGCTGCACGTGCATATTGGCGTTGCTCCAGAGCGACGCTTGGTGGTCTACAACAACTTAGCCTATTTTTTGCCTGTGTTGTTGCGGCTATCGGCGAGCAGTCCTTTTGCGGGCGGGCGCTACTTTGGACCCTCATATCGGATTGCGCGCTCGTATGCGATTGGCACTTTGCGCCCCGATCCCTTCTATCGCTTCCAAGACATCATTCTCTCGCGGCGGTTGGGCACGATAGAGATCCGCGCTTTCGACCCTGTGTGGGATTTGGAGCGCTTGCGATGGTTGTTGCAGGCGGTAAGGGCGATTGCGTCGCTCCCAGAGCCGCGCCCGTTGGACTTGGAGCGGTACACGCAGTTGCGTCAGCAGGCAGCTCAGGTGGGATACACTCCAGACCTGAAACGCCTTTATGTTGAGCTTCGCGCGGTTATAGAGCTTCCCGAAGAGCTACTGGAGTACACAATCGCCGATGCGCTTGCAGTGCACATGCGCCAGTATGGGCTGCAGCATACCTATGCTGCGCTAGACCATGCGTATCGGGTGGGGCAGTGGAGTATTGTTGCTCCTCGCCCCGTCAAGCCTTCGCTTGCGCGCGCAGTGCTTGGGATAATGGGATACTACCTACCTAAGCTGCCGTACATTGCCTACAAGGCGTGGCGCGAGTGGCACTGAGCACGCAGGCGGTATACTTTGCCGCGGCGGCGATGCAGATCGGTGTTGGTTTAGTTGGAGTAGGTGGAATAGGGCGTCACTTAGGGTGGCAGCTGCGCCCTTTGAGCGAAGCGCGCCTTGTTGGAGTCTACGATGCCGACTCCGCGCTCGCCCAGCGAGCTGCAACCGAACTGGAAACCAACGTCTACCCCTCGTTGAGTGCTATGCTGAATGACCCTGCGGTTGAGGCAGTGATTTTGGCAACGCCTCCTCATACCCACTATAGGTTAGGGCTGAGGATCCTGCAGCGGGGGAAGCACCTCTTTTGCGAAAAGCCGATGGCGCTCACTGTGGAGCACTGCGACGCTCTCATCCAAGCGGCTCAACAGGCAAAGCGCATTCTAATGGTGGGGCACGTGCTGCGTCTGTTTCCGCTGTTTTGGCAATCCAAGCAGTGGCTTCAAGAGGGCGTGGTGGGTGAGCCAGTCGCTGTGCACGTGCAGCGCCGCGGCTATGACATTCGGCTGTTCGGAGAGGGTTGGCGTGCTGACCCCGCCAAAAGCGGGGGCTTTCTGGTAGAGATGAACGTGCACGAGCTGGACTATCTGCGCTGGCTGCTGGGCGATTACGAGGTGGTTGCGGCGCAGGGGGTGCAACCGCTTCTCAAGCCAAGGTATGTGCAGCATTGGCAAGCGTTGCTGCGCTTCCACACAGGGGCTATCGGGGTGATTGAGGCAAGCATTATGGACACGCTGGGGGGCTACTTTGTACGAATCGTGGGGACGGAAGGCACCCTAGAGCATACGGGCTTCAGTGGCACCATCCGCTACAAGCGCGTTGACGGAGAGGAAAAGAGTCTTACGCCTGAGGAGATTGGCACGCCAGAGCCTTTTATGTGGGAGCTGCGCAGCTTCGTGCGCGCGATTGCCTATGGCGAGACGCCCCTTTACGATGGCTACGACGGGCGGATGGCAGTGGCAAACGCCCTCGCCGTGCAGCAGCTTATCGAGCAAAACCTTGTGGCTCAATCGCGCTCGCGCAAACGCCGCTCTAAAGCCTCCACACGCTTGAACAGCTCAGGCAACTTGTAAAGGTGCGCGAGTGCGCGCAACCATTCGTGGTGCGGCACAGCGGGTGTACCCCAGTAAACACCGTTTGGGGGCAAGTTCTTGGCAACCCCACCCTGCGCACCGACCACTACATTATCGCCGATGTGCACATGGTCTTTTACGCCCACTTGCCCTGCTAAGATAACGTGATGCCCCAAAGTCGCGCTGCCTGCAATGCCTACCTGTGCCACCAACAGGCAATGGGCGCCTACCTGCACATTGTGTGCCACCTGCACAAGGTTATCTATCTTGGTGCCTGGGCCGATGCGGGTCTCGCCCGTTGTGGCTCGGTCGATGGTGGTGTTGCACCCAATTTCCACGTCGTCTTCAACAACCACGCGCCCAATCTGTGGGATTTTGTGGTGGATGCCCGCGTGTTGCACGTAGCCGTAGCCGTCGCCCCCTATCACGGCGCCCGGATGGACGATGACGCGCTTGCCAATTCGCACCCGCGCCATTACCACCACATGCGGGTATAGCACGGTATCATCGCCGATTTCCACCTCGTCGCCGATGTAGCAGAAGGGGTAGACCTTCACGCGATTGCCCAAACGCACGCGCTCGCCAAGCACCACATAAGGCATTAGGCTCACCTCGTCGCCCAACTCGCATCCCTCTCCCATCACAACCGTGGGGTGAATGCCCACGGGGGGCGTGGCAAACGGGCTATATAGCGCGAGGATTTTCGCCCACGCGAGACGCGGCACAGGGTGCAACAAAAACGACTTATCCGTATCACTGGGTAGGCTTACGTTAGGCGCAGTGAGGATTGCACTCGCAGGCGAACGGAGCGCTTCTTGCAGCCGCCGCTCATTCTCTGCGAAGGTTAGCCCCCCTGCAGGCACATCGTGGATACCCCCTACCGCCGTAATCACTAGCTCCGCATTACCGCGCACAATCCCCTGCGTCAGCTCTGCGAGCTGCACTAATCGATAGCTTGCCATCGGCGATATGATACCGCAGGGGCGGGGAGTAATAGGGCACCTCACGCCGCTTGAGCTGTAGGCTGCTGAGGCGGAATCGCTTCAGCGTCGGTGGCGGGCAGAAACACCGAGAAGCACGTGCCTTTGCCAAGTTCACTTAGCACGCGGATTTCGCCCCCGTGCTCTTCTACGATTTGCTTAGCGATTGACAGCCCCAAGCCAGTGCCTTGCTCCTTGCGCGTGTAAAACGGCTCAAAGATTTTGTCCAGCTCTTCGGGGGGGATGCCGTGTCCTGTATCTTCCACATGCACCCACACACCCTTTGGCTCTTCGTTGCTTTCTGTGATGACGCGTACTGTACCTCCGCCGGGGGTGGCTTGCTGGGCGTTAATAAGCAGGTTGGTGAACACATGCTGTAGGCGCGCTGCGTTTGCCCACACTAGCGGAAGCTCAGGCGTTAGCCGCTTTTCCAGCACAATCCCGTGGCGCAGGAACAGGTGTTCTGTGAACACGAAGGTATCGCGCAGCACTTGGTTGATATCGACCCATGCGCGAGCCTCGGGCTTAGACGCGCGCGCAAAGCGTAGCAAAGTCGCCACGATATCGCGTGCCCGATGGGCGCCCTGTACCAAGTTGTCCAAGCCCCGCAGCACGCGCTCATACTCTGTATCGCTCCAGTTGGTTGGGCGATTAGAACGCAGCTTCTCAGCGATCACTTGTGCAAAGCCCACTACGGCAGTCAGCGGGTTATTGAGTTCGTGTGCCACGCCTGCCGCCAGCGTGCCGATGGCTGACATCTTCTCTTGCTGGATAAGCGCCTCAGACTTTTGGCGGAGTTCCTCGTAGGCTTGCTGCAACCGCTCAAACAGTTCGCGGTTGTGTCGGCGTAGGTTGCGTCGCTCAATCGCCCGTGCCACCACCGTGTTTAGCACGCCGATATCATCCAGCGGCTTGAGCAGATACTCGAAGATGTTGCCCGCCTTGAACGCCTGCAGCGCATTTTCCAGCGAGCCATGCCCCGTCAGCACGATAACTTCCGCTTCTGGCAGGTGTTCACGCGCGGTGGCAATCACTGCTAAGCCATCTTTGCGGGGCATGCGCATATCAGTTAGGATGACTGCATAATCGTGTGTGCGGATTTTCTCAATAGCCTCTTCGCCATCTGCAGCGGTATCTATGAGGTAGCCATCGCCCCGTAGTTGGCGCACATACACATATCGCAAGTCTTCCTCATCCTCTACAATGAGTATGCGTTCCGCCATAATCGATCGCCTTCGGCGCAAATTATCGGCAGTTCGAAAAGGTGGTCTTAGGGGTCGACCGCCTATGCAGAACTGCGTTGCGCGTGCCGATAATGCTCGCTCGATGCTACGCGGTCTGTACGTGGCAGCCGAGGGAATGGCTGCCCGACAGAAAGCGCAGGATGCTATCGCTAACAATCTGGCGAACCTCAACACAACGGGCTTCAAGGCAGATCGCCCTGTGTTCACGGCGGTTTATGAACGCGCGCTATACCGGGTTCAAGGCGGGCGATCTGCACCTATCGGCTCGCTCTCGGCAGGCGCAGTTGTACGCGAACTTTACACTGACCTGCGCCCCGGCGCGATCACCACTACTGGCAATCCCCTAGATCTTGCGATTGACGGAGCTGGCTTTTTTGCGGTGCAGACGCCCCAAGGGGTGCGCTACACGCGCAACGGCGCGTTTCAGCTCAACGCGCAAGGCATTTTGGTCAACCGTGAGGGCTACGCGGTGCTCAGCACCGAGGGGCGACCCATCCAAGTGCCGCGCAACGCCACCGTGCAGATTGGCGAAAACGGCACAGTGCTTGCAGACGGCAAGCCCCTTGCGCAGCTGCAAATCGTAGAAGGTAGGCTTACCAAAGACGCAGACGGCTACTTTGTCGGCACGGCTCAGCCGCTCACAAGCCCCCGTGTGGTGGTGGGAGCGCTGGAAGCTTCGAATGTGAACCTCATCCGTGAGCTGGTGAGCATGATTGAGGTCATCCGCGCCTACGAGACTCACCAGCGCGTTATTCACGCTCACGACGAGACCTTGAGCAGGGCAATCAACGAGCTGGCACGGCTCTAAAGCAACACTCGGTACGACGGCATCTTGCCGTCGGCGAGACATCGACGCTACGCCAGCACACTCACCGTCACCCCGAGCGACGCGAGGGGTCTGAGATTCCTCGCTGCGCTCGGAATGACAACGTGAGGGCAATATTGGGGTGAACACAGATGATACGCGCATTGCACACAGCGGCAACAGGAATGGAAGCACAGCAGTTCAACATCGACGTAATCGCGAACAACTTGGCGAATGTGAACACAAACGGCTACAAAGCTGTGCGCGCAGACTTTGAGGACTTGCTGTACCAAACGCTTCGCCCAGCGGGAGCGACGGCGGCGGGTGGCACGCAGCTACCCAGCGGGCTACAGGTTGGTTTGGGTGCGCGCCCAGCCGCTACGTATGGGTTGTTTACAACAGGCGCGTTGCAAGTGACGGGCAACCCGCTGGATATGGCGATTGAAGGCGACGGCTTTTTCAAGGTGCTGCTGCCCGACGGTACGGTCGCCTACACGCGCGACGGGAGCTTCAAGTTAGACTCGCAAGGCAGGCTGGTGACCTCCAACGGCTATCCGCTGGAGCCAGAGATTATCATCCCGCCCGATGCGGAGCAAATTATGGTAGGGCGTGATGGGGTGATTAGCGTGCGCCGCGGCGGGCAAGACGGCGTGGAGGAGATTGGGCAGATTACGCTGGTACGCTTCATCAATCCCGCAGGGCTGGCGCGGATCGGGATGAACCTCTATCGCCTCACGCCCGCAGCGGGCGAGCCAATAGAGGGCACCCCTGGCACAAACGGCATTGGCACGCTGGCAGGCGGCACCTTAGAAGCCTCGAATGTGCAGATTGTAGACGAGATGGTGCGCCTGATTATGGCGCAGCGTGCCTATGAGGTCAACTCGCGTGCCATTCAAACCGCTGATGAGATGCTAAGCGTTGCGAAAGACCTTAAGCGGTAGCGTGAGAGAAGGCGCTATAGGCGCTTGAGGGCAGCGCGCACAGCTTCTAAGCACGCCCGGATGTCGGGCAGCGGGTCGTCAGGGTTCTCCTCGTACTCTAACGCGAGGCAACCCTGAAACTCCACTTCCTTGAGCGCGCGTAAGAACCCGACCACATCCAGGTCGCCCTTGCCCAAGATGGTGAACTGAGTGCGGTTCTTCACATCTTTGAGATGCACGGCGTAGACGCGCTTGCCGAAGCGCCGTACTGCCTCAATGGGGTCTTCGCCGGAGCGCAGAAAGTGCCCGCTATCTATGCACGCGCCAATCCACTCAGGTTGTCCGCGCATCGCCTCTTCTACGCTCCGAATAGTGTCGTAGCGCGTTCGCGGACCGTGGTTGTGGATAGCAACGTAGATGCGAAACTCTTCGCACAGGCGCGGCAGGTAAGCAAAGCTTTCGGGCGCGGGGTCTGCCGTAATCACGGGGATGCCCATTAGTTTCGCGAACTCAAAAATCGTGCGGGCGTTGCGCTCGTTGGCGTCAAAGCCAACCACGCCATATGCCAACACCTCGATCCCTGCCTGCGCAACCGTCTTCTTCAGCCCCGCCCAGTTCTCAGGTGGGCTGAAATGCGGTAGGTGCATTATGTACGCCTCAATGTAGTTCAGCCCCAGCGAGCGAGTAGCGTTCAACACCTGAGCTAACCCCATTTTGCGCATGGAGTAGCTCTGAATGCCCATTTTGAAAGGAGCGTAAGGGTTCTGCATCGCGCGATACCTCCGCTGCACAGGGGTGCAATTCGGCGAAAGCCGTCGCTATCCTGCTACGGCGCACCTATTGCCACCGGGCGCGGATTTCGTAGACGCGCTGCTTGCCGTTGTAGCCGCCAATCACTGCCAGCGTGCCGATACGCGCCTGCGGGTTGGGATCGCGAGCGTACAGGATAGGTTTGCCGTCAAATAGCGCCCACAGCGTGCCGTTGCGTCTGGAAAGTTGCAGGGTGTGGCGTCCGGGCGTCATCATTTGCTCGCTGCTGCCCACTTCCGTGCCGAACAGGCGGAAGCGTGTGCGCGTGTTGAGGTAGCCCCCGACAAACAGCACGTAGTCGCGTCCCGCGTTCATCTCGGTTTCGGGGGTGGTGGGCAAGAAAGCTGCCAGCACGCCATCCTGCACAGCTTCCAGTTCCACCCAGAGGTCAAACTCAAGGGCGTTTAGCCCTGTTATGCGCAGGTGGGCTTCGGGATGTCCCTCATAAACCCACGCGTCGCCTTGCACCTGCCAACCCGCGCCTACTTGTAGCCCTAAGGCGTTGCGGGGCGTGAAGACGCGCATCGCTTGCTCGCGGGTCAGCTCGGTGGGCGCGTTGGGAGGGGGTGGCAGCACGCCCGTCGGCTCCAACATCAGGCAGTAAAACACATCGTATGGCTCATAAGTGGAGTAGCCCGTGCCCTGCGCAGTGTAGAGGTCTACATAGACGCCGATTTCGCGTCCGCCCCCGCGCCAGAACCAGCGGCTCTCGCCCCCGTTAGGGATGCTAAGTTCTATCACTGTGGTGCGGTCGCGACGGCGCGTTGCTTTCCACTGCAAGCCTGGTGCGTCCCGCCCGATGGTGCGTACCTCTGTGGGGTTTTGGTTGAACGCCTCCAAGAAAATCACTGCCTCTGACGAGAACACGCCTTGCCCTTCGCCATCCAGCACGGCGTACACCCTGTCCCAATCGCCCGTGATCTCAAAGAGTGCGTAGTAGGCATCTTCATCGTGGCAGTGCTTGAACACAAGTTTGCGCTCGTCTTGCTCCAGCACCCCTGCAGGTGGAATATGTTCCCACTCACTGGCATCGCCATCTACAGCGGCACGTGCATACCACACGAACGGCTGCCACGGGTAGAGGGGGTAGGGGTCAACAGTGTCAGGCAATCCATCGCCGTCTTGGTCGGTCTTGCGCGGGTTGGGGATGCGCGACTGCCACGCGGGTTTCACGAAAGTGCCTTGCAAAGGCGCAGGCGCCCATGTGCTGAGCATGGCTTTGTGGAGGTCGTTCATCTGCCCATCGGTTTGGGCGCGTTTAGGGTCTGAGCCGAAGCGCACCTCGTCTAATGGCAGGCGTGGGTCGTTATCGGGCAAGCCATCGCCGTCGGCGTCGCGCACTACGATTGCCTCGCCAAAGTAAAAGCGCAGCCACTGCGCGTCGCTGACCTTCCTATCCCAATATGCCATCACATTCCAGTGTTCGCCGTGTTTGCCCGCGGTGTTCCATGGGTTCATCGCTATGGAGCCGTCGGGGCTTTTGCGCCGATAGCGCGGTTCGGGGTGGTTGAACACCACGCGCTCATCCTCGCGGTTCGCCAGCGAGAACGCGCCCATTGACTCGATTTGGTGATGGAACTCGTGCGCGACCAGCCACGCGATGTCACCTCCGCCCAGAAACTGGCTCCGTGCCGGGATGCCGTTTGGAAAGTCGTCCACCCCAAGCGTGCCGCCTCCGCTGTTGTAAAACTCCCACTGGCGGGTGTGGGGGTTCCAACGGCGGGGAAAGGCTTGCTCGATTTGCCCTGGGTAGGGCAGCTCCTCGTATACGGGCGAGGTGTTGGTGCGTTGGATGTTGCGTGTGTCGACGATGGTGAACCCGCCGCCACCAGGTGGCACGAAATCCTCACCTGCGTAGGAGCGGCACAGAGGCAGCCCCTTGTAGAAGCCTGACGCTTGCTTCGGCTCTTCGCCCCAGCGTTGCCAGCGGTCGTCCACGAAGATGTGGAAGTCCACCCACAGGCGCATCCCGCTGTTGACCCAGAAGTAGCGTGCAGCGATGGCGTATTCCTCTTTGATGCGTTGCAGTTCGGCGTCGCTCATTTTGGGGGGCGGCGGGGCGGGCTGGGCAGGGTCAGCATAGGCAGAAGCGACATTCACGACATTTGGCATTAGCAGCACCTTCACGGGCAAGCGGATGATAGTCTTATAGCCCTGTGGCGCAAGTGTTGCCACCGCGTACTCGCGTCGCCACGGCGGGCTTGCACCCCACAGGCGCTCCTCTGGGGTCGGCTGATAGTCGGGGTCATAAACGCGGTAGTAGTAGCGCGTGCCCGGTTTTAGCCCTGTAATGCGCAAGCGGTGGTAGGTGCGTTTGCCGGGCGCGCCGCTTACGATTCGCGCTTTTGCCCACACATCCACGCGCTTATCGGGCGGGCGCCACGCTACCATCGGCAGATTGCCCTCGCGGATCTGCACGCGCGTTTCCGTTGGAGTGCGCGTGTAGTACTGAATGACCACATAATCGCGCCCGATTTCCATCACGGGGCGCATTGGGTCTACGAGGGGGCGGGTATCCCCTTGCGGGATGCTGTATCCCATAAGCGTCCCAAACGCGCTCCACCAACTCAGCCATAGCCATCGCATAGCTCCTAGCTTCCCTCGAAGCCCATGCATTCCTGTTAGACGCGCAATTGGTATGCCCATAGCTCACGCAGATACGGTACGGGCGCGGTTGCCACGCTCTCCTCGCTTTGGCGAGGGGCAGGGCGAGGGAAC
>JANXAW010000012.1 GCA_025061985.1 Fimbriimonadales bacterium | reverse complement strand
CCCGCTGGAGTACTGGGAACTGGTGATGAAGGACGCGCATGAGTTGCTGGAGGTGTTGCCCTCGCGCGTGCCCGCCCCCGGCGAGAGCTACTACGACTTCACGCGCTACTTCTTCGGCACGCTGGCGACTTTTAGCCGCGCTGCCGTGCAGCTGAGCCGCTACATCGGCGGGTTGCACATCCGACGCAACTTCGCTACCGACCCGAACGCGCAGCCGCCTTCGGAGCCAGTAAGCGGGGACAAGCAGCGTCGAGCGTTGCAACTGCTTGCCACCTACATCTTCTCCGAGAAGGCGTTCGATCTGCCGAAGGGGCTGTACCTGCGCTTGGCGCCGAACCCGTATGGCTTTGGCGGTTCTATTCCAGCGGACACGCCTGTGCGCGATTTCCTGAGCAACATTCAACGCCTCACCCTGCAACGCCTGCTGGCACCCGACACGCTGCGCCGCGTGGCAAACAACGAGTTCAAAGTCGTGGACGAGCGGAACACCCTCACGATGGCGGAGCTGTTTGACACGCTCCAGCGTGTGGTGTGGGCGGAAGCGCAGGCGACGCGTCCCGTGCCTGCACTGCGACGCCAGCTCCAACGCGCACACCTGCAGGCGTTGGTGGATATGCTCACCAAAGAGACGGGCGTGCCCGACGATGCGAAGATGCTCGCCCGCTATCACCTGCGCCAGCTGCGCGAGCAGCTCGCTCAGCAACTGCTGCGCGTGCAAGACACCTACACGCGCGCCCACTACAGCGAGGCGATAGACCTGATTGACAAGGCGCTGAACGCGCAGTATATGCTGGGCATGCCCGAAATTCGGTTGCCCTCGCTGCTGGAGCTGTTGGGCTTAGGACGCCAGTGAGCTGCTACGGGGCGAGCGGGGCACGCGCCAGCTCGCCCTTCCTCTCCTAGCGCCCCAGCGCTGCCATTGGTGAAGAGTGAATCTCGGCTTCGCAGCCCACATATAGCGACTGCAGCTGCTGCGGCGTGAGCTGAAGGAGATCGGACAGCCAGTTCGGCAAGTAAAACCACCAATCGTCACTGCTGTCGGGTTGACGCAGGGCGTGCGCAATACAGTTTGCTACCAGCGTCACCGCGACGAGTTTCGCATCGTGCCAATCGCCCGGGGTCTCTGCATGGTGCTCGCCAATGGCTTCCACTAACTTTTCGGGGAAGCCCCAGTGTTGGCTCACAATGCGCCCTACCTCGGCGTGGTCACAGCCAAACACTTGGCGCTCCGCCAATAGCTCAGGCACGCCCTGTGCCATTAGGTCTTCCACCTGCTCATAAGGCGCATCGCCGTACCGATCCAGCAGTGGCTTGCCGATGTCATGCAGTAGCCCCGCCGTGTACGCCTCATCTGGCGAGACGCCATCCACTTGCGACGCAATTAGGCGCGCGCACAAAGCTGTGTCGATGGCATGCCGCCACCACTTACCCCGCCGCAAGTTCTGACGATCAGTCTTGCCAACAAACATGTCAAACACACTGACGGTTATCGCCAAGTTGCGCACCGTTTTGAAGCCCAGCAGCATCACCGCATCCCTAACTGAGGCAATCTTGCGCGAGAAGCCATAGTATGCCGAGTTCACGGTGTTTAGCACACGCGTAGACATGCCTTGGTCAATCGCAATCAGCCGCTCCAAATCGCGAACAGTCGTGTTCGGATTGCTGGTGAGGTGAAGAATCTGATGCACCACCTGTGGCAGCACTGCCAGCTCTTTCACCTTCTGCACGATTGAGTGCACTTGTACTGTCATGGTCGCCTCCTCAGCCGCTGTAGATGACGCGCACGACCTCCTGAATACTCGTGCGCCCTAAAAGCACTTTTTCTAAAGCATCCTCTTTGAGCAGGCGCATCCCCTGCTCCACCGCCACCTTTTGGATAGCGTGGGCAGCTGCGTGCTGGAGCACCAAATCGCGTATCGGGTCAGACATCACCAGCAGCTCGTGAATGCCCGTGCGCCCCTTGTAGCCTGTATGCTTGCAGTAATCGCACCCCCTCGCACGATAGATGACCAAGTCCGACAAGTTAGCAGGCGGCGTGAAGCCATAGCGGGTGAACTCCGACTCGGTGGGCTGGTAGGGTTCCTTGCAGCGCGGGCACAGGGTACGCACCAGCCGCTGCGCCAGCACCGCGATTAGCGACGAAGCAATCATAAACGGCTCCACGCCCATCTCAATCAGGCGCGGAGGCGCACTGGACGAGTCGTTGGTATGCAGTGTGGAAAGCACCAAGTGCCCCGTCAGAGCAGCTTCGATCGCAATCGTGGCGGTTTCGCGGTCGCGCATCTCGCCCACCATAATGATGTCGGGGTCTTGGCGCAGCATGGCGCGCAATGCGCTGGCAAAGGTCAGCCCCGCTTTAGGATTCACCTGCACTTGGTTGATGCCCGGCAACTCGTACTCCACGGGGTCTTCTGCCGTGATGATGTTCACCATCCCCGTGTTGAGGCGCGAAAGGATAGAGTAAAGCGTAGTCGACTTGCCCGAGCCAGTCGGTCCCGTCACCAAGATAATCCCGTAAGAGCGACTGATCACCTCTTCCAGTTTGGCGAGCGTATCAGGCAAAAAGCCCAGTTTATCCAGCCCCACCTGCACGCTGGACTTATCCAGCACGCGCATGACGATTTTCTCCCCGTGAATGCAGGGCAGCGTGGACACGCGAAAGTCGTACTGCTTACCGTCGATAGTTGCGCTGATTCGGTTGTCCTGAGGCACGCGCTTCTCGGCGATGTCCATATCCGCCAAGATTTTGAACCGCGAGGTGAGCGAAGCTTGCACGCGCTTGGGCAATACCATCGCGTCGATCATCACGCCGTCAATGCGATAGCGCACCTTGACGCAGTCCCGCGTGGGTTCGATGTGGATGTCGCTTGCGCCGTCGTTGATGGCTTGGGTGATAATCATATTCGCAAGGCGCACCACGGGGGCATCCTCGGCGATTTCGCGCAGTTCCTCTGCTGAGAGTTCCTCTTCCGCCCCCTTGCGCATTAGGGTCTCGCTCTCGCTCAAGTCGCGGATAAGCTCTTGGACGGTATTGGAGACAGCTGCATCGGGGCGATAAAGCCTTTTGAGCGCGTTTTGGATGTCCTCTTCGGTGGCAATGACGGCTTCTATCTCGTGCTTGGTGTGCTGGCGGATCTCGTCAATTGCGAAGATATCAAGTGGGTCAGCGAAGGCAACAACGAGTTTGCCGTTTTGCCGAGTGACGGGCACGGCGCGATGGCGCTTTGCCAGCTCGTAAGGGAGCAGGGCGGCTAGCTGAGGATCGGGCGGGGTTTCAGTAAGGTCAACAAACGGGATGCCCCAGTGTAACCCAAGGATGCGCACACGGTCTTTCTCGGTAATGTGCCCCAGTTGTACCAACAGGTGTTCTAAGGGCAGGGGTACGCCCTCTTGTTGTTTGCGGAGCGCTTCGCGGAGTTGTCCTTCAGTAACAAGCCCTGATTGCAAGAGCAAGTCTGCAATGCCGAGAAACCCCGTTGCGCCTTCGTGCCCCATCGTCGGGGGAAGTTATTCCACGCAAGGCGGGGGAACAGTAAAAAAGAAAGACCCGAGCGCTTTGGGATCGCCCTTTTCGGAGCCGCCTTCCCACGAGCGTCGCTTCGAAGCTTTCGGGACCTCGACCGACGTTGCCGCCGATCCGTAGGCTCCCTTGTCACCCACAGGGTGGGCACTCGTGTTCCGGACGTTCCTATCTGCCGCTTGCGGGTGCCTTTGCTGGGGCACAGGCTCCCGCATTACTCCTCGCCTGCTCGCCGCCCGCCACTTGCGCAGCGGACCTTGAGCCTGCGAGGCTCCCGACAGCAGGGACTTTCCCGCCGCACTCGGGCCCGCCACCGGGTTGCCCCGGCGGCATCTTAATTATAGCCCATCGAGAGCGCGTTTGTCAAGGGGTTAAGCCGAATTCGAGGGGGAAATTGCTGCAGACCTCAACGGTGGCAGAATGCAAGTGCAAGGTATACTTGCTCTCGCTATGCGTTTCGGACAGCGTGCTACCGCGCGAGTAGCGCTGAGTGTGTTTGGGGTGCTTGCGGTGCTGTACTTCGCCAACATGGGAATTGGCTATTACCAAGCTAGCCAAATGCAACTGAGCGTGCTCAAGCCCTCGCGCTTTACGGTGTTCGGCTTTCCCGCGCGCGAAATGGAAGAGCGGCGCTGGAAAATCCTCATCACGCACGAGGTGCCCAAAGTAGTGGAAGTGCTCCGCGAGGTGGACTTTGAGCGACCAGAGTTTGGGATGGAAGACCAGCAAAACTTTAGGCGCGTGCCGATGGAAGAGGTGATGCGCACGCTGCCCGTCGTACTGACCGAGCAACACATCGAGAAGGTGTGGGTAGAGCATCGTGAGGCGGAGACCCTGCGCGCGCAGCGAAAGTACCACATCGTGCATCTGCGCCTGACACGCGAGGGGCGAGCGCGCCTATGGCACTATGCTCGCCAGCAAGTCGCGCGTAGCCGTGCCTTGGGCGAAAAGCCCCGCGACGAACGCCTGCTACTGGTGGTGGGCGAACAACCGTGGGCAGCGCCGATCATCAGCTCCGAAGTCGCCAGCAGCTGGTGGCTAATGAGCCGATTTTCCATGCTCCAAAGCTCCGATGTGCAAATCTTCCCCATCTACGACGAGGAGATCGCCAACATCATCGCCCAAGGCTTTGAGGAAGCCAAACGAAAAACTGTTACCACCGCAGGAGCCGCTCAATGACCATCCGCTTA
This sequence comes from Fimbriimonadales bacterium, assembly GCA_025061985.1. Classification (GTDB taxonomy): domain Bacteria; phylum Armatimonadota; class Fimbriimonadia; order Fimbriimonadales; family GBS-DC; genus GBS-DC. Next base: position 7,303 of record JANXAW010000012.1, on the reverse strand, counting down.
GGACATAGCCCCGATGCCGACGACGCTTTCATGTTCTGGGCGTTAGCAGCGGGCTTAGTGGACACGCCCCTACAGTTTGAGCATGTGCTGCGCGATATTCAAACGCTCAACGAATGGGCGCGCGAGGGCAAGCTGGAGTTCACCGCGATGTCGGTACATAACCTCGCGTATGTCGCCGACAAGTACCTCGTGCTAAGGCAGGGCGCAAGTTTTGGTGACGGCTACGGCCCCCGACTGGTGGCACGCGCGCCAATCCCGTTGGAGCGACTATCCGAGTATGTGATTGCTGTGCCGGGCTACCTAACCAGCGCGTATTTGGCGCTGCGCTTGTTTTTACCTGAGGCGCAAACCATACAGATGCCGTTTGATGCGATTATGCCCGCAGTTCAGCGCGGAGAGGTGCCCGTAGGCTTGCTAATTCACGAGGGGCAACTGACCTACGCGCAGGCAGGGTTGCACCTGCTGGTGGATTTGGGCGCGTGGTGGTACGAGCAGACAGGCGGGCTGCCCTTGCCCTTGGGCATCAACGCAGTACGCGCCGATTTGCCCGATGAAGTGCAGCGGGAGATTGCCCGCGTGTTCCGTGAAAGCATTCGGCTCGGTTTAGCGCATCGTGAGCAAGCAATGCAATACGCGCTCCAGTTCGGACGGGGAATGGACGCAGCAACTGCTGACCAGTTCGTGGGGATGTATGTGAACGAGCTAACGCTGGATATGGGCGAGCGGGGCAAACGCGCCATTGAGGAGTTCTTAGCGCGCGGCGCTGCTGCGGGAATCACGCCCCCTGCTACGGTACGGTTTTTGGAGTAGCTTTTACTCCGCACTCGATTGCGCCATCTGCTCCAGCAAGGTCTCCAGGCGCTTCATCAGGGCGCCGTAGGTTGCCCAATCGCCGTTGCGCAACGCTTGTTGTGCCTGCTTATACACCTGATTTGCCTGACGCGCAAGGCTACGTAGGTCAGCGGGGGCACTTGTAGACGGCAATTCTGTAGCGTCAGTGGTAATCCGCGTGGGGATGCGCTCGCCGCGCTCCGCCAGCAGTAATTGCAGCCCTTCCTCTACCGTGTCGGTCATCACCACGCGCTCGCCGCTGGCAAGCACGACCTTCTTTAGCTCAGGGATTGCCCCCTCCGTGCGCGCCTGCAAATAGATAGGCTCAAAGTAAAGAATCGCTCGCCCCAACGGCACAATCAGCAAGTTGCCCCGAAACACCTGCGAGCCTTGCTGGTTCCAGAGGTTGAGCTGCTGCGAGATTTCGGGGTTCTGGTTGACACGCGCTTCAATCTGCTCAGGCCCGTACACCGTCTTGTGGCGCGGGAACTGATACAGCACCAGCTTGCCGTAGTTGGGGGGATCACAGTGCGCCACGAGCCACGCCACCAAGTTCTTGCGCTGCTGAGGGGTGAAGGGCAAGGTGAGCATGTACCGCGGCTGTGGCTCACCAGGGGGCTGCATAATCACGTAGTAGGGCGTCATCGGCACAGCTTCGTTGTTTTGCAAAATCTCACGCGCGATTGCCCATACATCCGCCTTGTTGAAAAACACGCGGGCATCCGTCGTGTGATACAGCTCCAGCAGCTGCGCCTGCACCTCAAACAGGTCTATCGGGTAGCGCAGGTGGCGACGCAGGTCTTCGGGCATCGCGCTCAGGGGCTTGAACACATTCGGATAGGCACGCGCGTACGCCCGAATCAGCGGGTCAGATTCGTCGGCGATGTAGAAGTTCACTTCGCCTGTATACGCGTGAACAGTGGCTTTGACCGAGTTGCGGATGTAGTTGAACTGGCGCACGACACGGTCACGCGAGAGGAAGGGGCGGCTATATGGATAGTTGCGCGTGGTCGTATAGCCATCACAGATCCATAGAATTTCGCCTTGGTAGACTACAGGGTAGGCATCTTCATCCCAGCGAATAAATGGCAGTACCGCGCTGACGCGCTCCCGAATGTTGCGTCGGAACAACAAGCGCGACTCCGCGTTTAGATCGCGTGAAAGAATGATGTTCTGGTCAGAAAACCGTATGGCGAACATTAGGCGCGTAAGCCAGTTGCCAATCGGCACGCCGCCGTCGCCCGCGTAGGTGGTGTAGACATCTTCTTCGCCTTGAGCGCCCGACATTCGCGGGTAATCCAACTCCTTCAGGTTAGAGCGCACGATTGCATACCCATTCACATTCTCGCCAAAGTAAATCGCAGGGTTTTTGAGGAGCAGGAAATCGGGCGTGACGGGTGGCAGATCGCGAATCCAAAACACAGGTTGCCCTTCCTCTGTGGCTTCGTTGACGGGGTTCATCACCAGCCCGTAGCCGTGGGTGTACAGCAGGTGTAGGTTCTGCCAGCGTTTCGCGGGAGCGGGCAAGCCTTCTAAGTTCAGCTCACGCACCGCCAACAGCACTTGGCGCAGCGTGCCGTTCACTAAGTAGCGGTCTACATCGATATCCACGAAAGCGTAGTAGGGCTTGAGTGCCTGTAACCCGTTGTACACTTGGTACAGGGGGCGGAAGTCCCACAGGCGCAGGTTCTCCAAGGTGCGTTGCCCTGCTTGAATGTCGCTGGCAGTCAGCGCATCGCGCACATCCATTACGCGCACTTCAATCGTATCCAAGTTGTAGGCGCGGCGCGTGAACTCCAAGTGGTACTGAATGTACTCGCTTTCGCGCTCCAGCTGGTTGGGAATGACCACAAACCGCTGCACCAAGGGGGGCACTACCACCATCACGCCAATCCAAAACGCCAACACGAGCGCAAACGTGCCAATAGGCACGAGCACGCTCACGCCCCGACGCAAGCTGACTACGCACAAAATCGCTACAACTACTAAGCCAATCACAGTAAGGGTCAAAATCGGCAGTCGAGCACGCACATCCGCATAGCCCGCCCCAAAGAACTGGTCATGCTCGGAAAACACCAAATCGTAGCGCGCCAGCCAGAGATACCACGCGAACGCCAGCAGAAACAGCGCGGCTAAAATCAGCAAGTGCGGCTTGACCGCAGGCAGAAAGGTGGGCATCCCGCCCAACCAGCCCAGCGCACGATTGAAGTAGTAAAACGCCCCTATCCCTACCAGCGCCAGCAGTGTGGCAAACACCAGCAACCCCGCCAAAAACGACAAAAACGGCAAGCGAAACACATAAAAGCCCACATCGAGCTTGAACAAGGGGTCTCTAACACCGAAAGACTGAGCGTTCAGGAACAGCATCAGTTCGTGCCAATACGCGCTTGCGCTCAGCCCCACAAACAACGCAAATGCTAACGCCCCCAGCACCAGCAAGTAGTAGGTGCCTCGGCGCACAGCGCGCGTAATGCGCACAATCCGCCCCGCACGCAGCGTAAGGTCGGGCAACTCCATCGTGCCCGCAACCCGATTGGCAATCCACAGGTTTACCCACGCAAACGCAAAAAAGCCAACAGCAACCGCCAAAAATAGCAGCCAACGCAGCACTAAGGTGCGCCCGAAAATCTGCGGATAGTTCACATCGTGAACAAACCATAAGTACTCCGTGTACAGGTTAACAAGAGCGCCCCCCACCAACATCAACAGCGCTACTGCTCCAATAATGCCCAAAGCAATTCGTCGACGCACGGGTGTCATACGCCCGTATTGTACCTGCTTCCAAGAGTTTGGAGTTCACTTTTCTAAGTTTTTACTGCGCCACTCGCGCAGTAGCTCAGGCGCGCGCGCATCCAAGAACACGTTCTCCACAAACAGCGCATACAATTGGTCGTCTTTGAGCTGCGAGGTGTCAACGCGCGTAGACTCTAACACTTCCTTGCTGCGTTTGACCATGTACTGGATTTGCTCTTCCGTGAAGTGGGGTTTGAGTTCCGCGGCGACTTCGCTGACCACGCGGGCACGCAGCTGGCGCCGCTTTTGTAGTGCTTCGGTTTCAAGGCGCTTGATGGTTTCCAGAAACTCCTTCGGCAGGCTTTTGCCACGCGAGGTCTCCTCGCGAATGCGCAGGATTTCGTCTTTGCGGTTGCGCAGTTCCTTGGCTTCCTCTTGCATCAGCTGTTCCAGCTGCTTGTAGGCGCGCTCGTGCAGCGGAATGAGGCGCTCAATTTGCGACTTAGTCAGGTTCAGCGGACGGATGTTGTTGAACCATGTGATGTCGTAAAGTGCCAGTAGGAGTTGGTCTACCTCCGAGGGGGTGGGTGCATCTGCTTGTTGGGGCATCGCCCATAGCAGAATGCCCACTGCACTTAGGAGCACGACCGCACGCTTCATAGCGGGGATTATACCTGCGGGCTACTCTTCAATAATCCGATGGTAGCGCCCCATCCAGTACGGCAGCAAGAAGGCGGTACCGTCATCTTCGCGCCTGCCGAGCGGGTCGCCCCCATCCAAGATGTATGGGTTACCGTTCCAGCGCATCACAGCGCGCTCGCTGTAGGGCACGATTCTTGTGGGTTGCCAGCCGCCTGCCCGACCACGTTGGGGGTCTGCTACCACATCAAGCCGATGGCTGTTGCGGCACTCCCAATTGCGCAGGTCAAGGGGCCACTCCTGTAAAGTTTGCACAGCCGCTTCCACATCACAAGGCTTGCCCGTGACGGCGCCGTAGATGAAGTTGAACAGCGGGCTGCGCTCAGGTCGCTCAATTTGCCAGCTGCGCTCCAAACTCATCAGCCACATCCGCCGATAGTCGGGGTTGGTCTCATACAGCAACAGCGGGTAATAGCACAAAAACGCCAACTGGTCATCCGAATGGTTGACCGTGTAAGGGGGGAGCATCTTCTGCGTAATGGCGTTGATAAGGTAGTGATGTTCCTTGATTAGCATCTCATAGGCGTGTTGATACTTGATGTCGCCCGTGATGTGATAGGCAACCTTCAGGTGCGATAGGATAGAGAGCGAGTTCAGCCCGCGCTCTTCTTCCCAAGCAGGGTCGTCGTTGAGCGCTTCGGGGTTGAAGATCGCCCAGCGAGTAGGCTTACCGTCCACATCAATCAGGCGCCAGTTGTTCTGCATTAGGTGATCAGTCACGCGCCTAACGGTGGCACGAATGCGCTCTTTCTCGGATTCGTCGGCGCAGAGGTCGTAGTACACCGCCCAAGCGAAGTAGTGCCCATCCAGCTCATCGGAGCTGGTGTCGCCTTTCCAGATGTAGTTGGGGTCTACGGGAGATTCGTGCCATTCGCCGTGAGACTGATAGTAGCGGGTTTCGTCTTTGCGGATGATGCTGCGGGCAGGGAAACCAGGAACGCCTGTGAGGCGCTCCAGCTCCAGCAGGGCGTGCATAGACTTGCGCGCGCGTTCGCGGGCGGCGGGGTCTTTGGTGGTGGCGTATTGGAACACCTGCGCCGCGCAGTAGAGTGCCGTCCATAGTCCGTCGTTGTCGCTGGCTTCGATTTTCCAGCTGTCGGGGTCGTCGGGGTTGTCCCAGTCGCAGTTGGTGACAAAGCCGTTGCGGTTGTGGCGCAGGGCGATAAGGCGTTCGTAATGCTCAGCTTTCTCGCGCAACGTCATCGGCACTGACTCAATGCAAGCAACCCCAGCGTTTGTGCCAATCCACGCGCGGTTTTGCGCGTCTACCACCAGCGCGTGCACACGGTTGCCAGGCAGCCACCGCTTGCCCCAGAAGTAGCTCCACCTGCCCTCGCGCAGGCGACACGCACCTTCTGAGGTGCCCAGCCAAACATCGCCGTTAGGTGCGAAAGCAATATGGTGGATGTAGCCATACGGGGGCACCAGTTCAATAACAGGCGAGCTTTGCTCGCCTGCTTGGGCTTCTCGCGAGAGCCACCAGCCCTCACCATCGCCAAGGATTAGCCCTGAGCGCGAACCGACCCACAAATGCCCCAGTGAGTCGCTGGTAGCGCAGAACCATACCTTGTCGTAGTACCGCCCCCGCTGGTCGCGGATTGGCACTGCGCGCCACGAAGCCTCTGCACTGCCTTGCTCCAGTCGAAACAGCCCACGGTCCGCCTCGCCCTCAGCATAGGCATAAAGTCGCCCGCGCGTGTCCTCGTGGAACCACAGAAACTGCCAGTTGGGTGGAGGCGTGTAGGCTTCGCGCACCGCCCCCTCTTGCACACGTATCAGCTGCGTAGCGGTCAGCAGCCATACGCCTCCCGCACGCGCCGCTTGGATGTGCAGCAGTGGAGCCGACGCCGTGTACAGCGTTCCCACCTTGCCATCGGCGTGCAGACGGAACAGGGTATTGCCATGAATCCCAAACACCCCGCCTGCGCCGTCAGCAATCAGCGCATGTGTGGGGTGGTCAGAGAGTTTCTGCCAGCGTTCCGGCTGCGCAAGCTCAATAAAGGCGATGCCGTGTGGCGTACCTGCGTAGAGCCGACTGCCAGAAATCGCCAGCGCCATCACATGCGCGTCGGGCAAACCGTGCTTAGTAGTGTACTGAACGCTTCGGTCTTGCAAAAACGGCTGCAGTTTGTAGGTTGTGCGTGGTTGCATCGTTGCCAGCCCTGCCGTGAGCATCACTTCGGCAAGCATGCGTGCCCCTCCTGCTGCGCGGGCATGGTTCGCCTCGCGCAACAGGAGTCCTACTGCGGCGGACTTAGACGAGTGGCTCTGCCATCGCGCCCAAGCGCCACACGGTGTGCAGCCCTAACTCGCTGAGGGTGCGGTGTCCAGAGAGCGCGAGGGTTAGGTCAAACTCCGCAAGGAAGTTGCGCAGGAAAGTATGCACGCCCTGCTCGCCTTCAATGGCTAATGCCCACATCACAGGTCTGCCCAAGCCGACCATCCGCGCGCCAAGCGCTAACGCTTTGAGCGCGTCCGCACCCGTACGGATGCCACTATCAAACAGCACGGGCACTTCGTTGCCTACCTCGCGGGCGATTCCGTAGAGAGCGTCTAGCGCGGCGATGGCGCCATCCACCTGTCGCCCGCCGTGGTTGGAGACGATGATGCCGTCTACGCCGCGGCGCACTGCCTCACGCGCGTCGTCAGGGTGCAGCAAACCCTTGAGCAAGATGGGCAACTTGGTCTGCTGGCGCAGAAACGCCAAGTCATCCCAAGTGAGGCTGGGGTTGCCGAAAATAGCGGCGAACTGCATCACCGCGCCGCCGGGGTCTTGCTCAGGCGGGGCAGGGAGCAGCGAGCGAAACACAGGGTCGCTGAAGTAGTTTGCCAGCCCGTCGCCATGCATAAACGGCAAGTAGCCGCGCTTGAGGTCGCGCGGACGCCACGCCAGCATAAAGGTGTCCACTGTAACTACGATTGCGCTATAGCCCGCCGCTTCCGCGCGGCGCACGAAACTGGCAGCCACCTCGTGGTTGCGGCTCCAGTACAGTTGGAACCAGCGTGGCGCGTCGCCCATCGCCTCTGCCACCTGCTCGAT
>JANXAW010000037.1 GCA_025061985.1 Fimbriimonadales bacterium | reverse complement strand
GCGCACTCGGGTAATAACTCTTGCATCTGCAGGGGTGTTTTCGGGTATAATAGGCTCAGCACGGGGATCGTAGCTCAGTTGGTTAGAGCGCCTGACTGTGGCTCAGGAGGTCGTGGGTTCGAGTCCCATCGGTCCCCCCAGGTGGTGGGCCGTTAGCTCAGTTGGTAGAGCAGCTGACTCTTAATCAGCGGGTCGCAGGTTCGAGTCCTGCACGGCCCACCAGTTTTTCTTTCGAGTAGCCCTGCGCTACCACCTCGCACAGGGTATACTCCCCACGCATGGTGCAGGTAGTGGATGTGGCTGCTGAGCCAATTGCGCAGGTGGCTTGGCGCTTGGGTTGTGGAATAGTCGCGCCTACCTCCGAGCAGGAAGCCCAGCTGCGGGCGACCGTGTGGGAGGTTGCCTTTTTGTTTGGCAGGTTTTAGCTACATGCTGCCCCCAAGCAGTGCAGTGCGCCTTGGATCGCCCATCCCTAAGGAGACTGACGATGCAAGCCTCTGGAGCTCGTTTTGGGGTGTACGAGCGCGAAACGGGCGAAGCGCGCGTATACGTGTCGGTGGACTTGGACGGCTCAGGAAACGCCCAAGTCAACACAGGCATTGGCTTTTTTGACCATATGCTGGCGCAAATCGCCCGTCACGCAGTGATAGACCTAGTGGTCAACGCCATAGGCGACTTGGAAGTAGACGAACACCATACGATCGAGGAGGTGGGCACGTGCTTCGGCAAAGCAGTGCAGCAGGCACTGGGCGATATGCGCGGCGTTAATCGCTTTGGGTGGGCGATTGTGCCGATGGATGAGGCGTTGGCGATGGTCGCGATAGACTTCAGTGGACGCCCTCTGCTGGAGTTTCAGGCGTCGTTCCAGCGCGAGCGAGTAGGGCAAATGCCTACCGAGTTGGTGCGCGAGTTTTTCCGCGCCTTCGCAACCCACGCGCACGCCACGCTTCACATTCGCCTATTGCAAAGCGCAAACGACCACCACGCGATCGAAGCGATCTTCAAAGCCTTCGCTAAAGCGCTAGAGATGGCGACTCGCTTCCACCCCCGTCAGCCCAGCACACCCTCCACTAAAGGCTACCTCGAAGGCACCGGACCAGCCCCAGAGCTATGATTGCAGATTTGCTGCTTACAGAATGGGCAACCTGCGCAGTGTGCAAAGGGCGTTTGAATATCTGGACGCTGCTCAAAAGCAGCTCTAAGGCGCTTGGCGCAGCCAGGCTGAACCTTCTGCACGGGCAAGTAGTTGGCTTCCGCGAAACGCCCAACGTCCTGAGCAATCCCCACGCGCCGGTAGACTATCCTGGCAGGAACTTCGAACAGCGAGTCAAAAGCTGAACTTACAAGCAAGGAGGTAAGTACCGATGCTAAACGAGCATAGCACAACAGGCAAAGCTGCTGTGTTAGGCGCGGGCACGATGGGCGCGCAAATCGCCGCCCACTTGGCAAATGTCGGCTGGCATGTGTTGCTGTTAGACCTTACCCCCGAACTGGCAAAACAGGGCTTAGAACGCGCAAGTAAACTCAAACCCGCACCGTTTTACCTGCCCGAACTAGCAAACCGGATAGAAATCGGCGGGTTTGAGACCGACATGCACCGCCTCAAAGAGGCAGACTGGGTCATTGAGGCGGTCGTGGAGAACCCCCAAATCAAGCGCGAGCTATGGACGCGCGTGCAGAACTTTGTCAACGACCGCGCTGTGCTCTCCACCAACACCAGCGGGCTATCCATCCACGAAATGAGCGAGGACTGCCGCGAAGATATCAAGCGGCGCTTTATGGGCACACACTTTTTCAACCCACCCCGCTACCTCAAGTTGCTGGAGATTATCCCTCGCCGCGAAACCGACGCAGACATTCTGGAGGGCATGGCGCGCTTCGCAGAGCGCGTGCTGGGCAAGCGCGTTGTGATTGCTCGCGACACGCCCGGCTTTATCGCCAACCGCTTGGGCGTGCACTCGATGATGGTCGTGTTCCCGCTAATGCAAGAGTTCGGAATGACGATTGAGGAAGTAGACGCGCTTACAGGACCGCTCATCGGTAACCCGCGCAGCGCTACCTTTCGCCTTGCGGACATCGTAGGGCTGGATGTATTGGCAAGCGTCGCTAAAAACCTCCACGAGCGGCTGGAAACTGACGAGGAGAAGCGCGTATTCACTCTACCCGAGGTGGTACAGCGACTTATCGCCGACGGTAGGCTCGGCGAAAAAGCGGGCGCGGGTTTCTACCGCCGCCTGCCCGATGGCACCATTGAGGCGCTGGACTTGAACACCTACGAGTACCGCCCACGCCAAAAGCCGAAATTCCCGCATCTGGAGCAGCTGGAAAAGCTTCCGCTGGAAGAGCGGTTGCGCGCCTTGGTCAACCACGACAGCCGCGAAGGGCGGTTCCTCTGGAAACTGCATGCGGAGATGCTTCGCTACGCGGCGCAACATGCCCCCGCGCTTGCCGATGATCCCATTGCGATAGACCACGCCATCAAATGGGGCTTCAACCGCGAGCTGGGACCATTCCAGACCTGGGACGTGTTGGGCGTGCGCGAAACTGCCGAGCGGATGGAGCGCGAGGGGATACCCGTGCCAGAGCTGGTGCAGAACCTGCTGCGCTTTGGGCGCAAGGGCTTCTACGAGCTTGCCGACACGGGCGACACCACCGTGTTTGTGTGGCTGGGCGCCGGTCAAGTCGCGCCCTACCGCCCCGACCCAGAGTTCCTCACGCCGATCAATATGGCACGCCACTGCCCCGAGGTGGAGCGCAACGCCGACGCTTCAGTGTACGACATCGGCGACGGCGTCTTCTGCGTGGGCTTCCACAGCAAGATGAACGTGCTGGGGCCCGGCGTGATGGAGATGCTCTACAAAGGCGTCGAGCGTGCCGAACGCGAAGGGGTCGGCTTGGTCATTACTGGCATCGGGGAACACTTCTCAGCGGGCTTCAACCTGCAGCTGTTCCTGATGATGATTGGCACGGGCGACTTCGATGAGCTAATCGCGGGCGGTAAGGCGTTCCAAGACTCGCTGCTGCGCTTGCGTTATGCGAAGGTGCCCGTAGTAGCAGCGACTTTCGGGTACACGCTGGGCGGCGCCTGCGAGTTGGCGATGCACTGTGCCCGCGTAGTTGCCAGCGCAGAGACCTACATCGGCTTACCGGAAGTCGGTGTGGGCATTATCCCCGCTGGGGGCGGCACCTCCACAATGCTTTATCGCGCGCTTAGCACTCTGCCACCCAACGCTGACCCCTACCCCGCCATTCGGCGCGTGATGGAACTGCTCGGCTTTGGCAAGGTTGCCACTAGCGCGCTGGAAGGCATGCAGTTCGGCTACCTGCGCGAGGGCGTTGACACCATCTCGGTCAATCCTGACCGCATCCTCTGGCTAGCAAAGCAAGAGGTGCTTCGCCTCGCCGCACAGGGCTATACGCCGCCCGAAGAGCCACAAGTGATGGCATACGGCAACCAAGTGCTTACACGCCTGCTGGTGGAGCTGCATAACCTCAAGCGCGGCAACTTCATCACCGAGCATGATTACACCATCGCTTCGCAAATCGCCTATGTGTTGGCAGGAGGCGACCTCAGCCAGCCCACGCTGATGCCACTCTCGTACTTCTATCAGCTGGAGCTGCAAGCCGTGGGCTTCTTGGCGCAGCAACCCAAGACTTGGGAGCGCATGCGCCATATGCTGGAAACGGGCAAGCCGTTGCGCAACTAGTGGTTTTGCACCTAAGCAGGGGGCTTTCGATCCCGCCCCCTCCGTGAGGTTCCCCTACGCTTACCCGAGGGAGACCCTACGGAGGGGGGTCCAGCCACCCAAAAGCGAGCTTAGTCGTTCCGAAATAGGCTGCCCACGAACCAGCCCACAATCAGCGCCCCTAACGGCGCAACGCTCTGCCAAGTGAACGCAAACTGTAACCAGTCAGCGAGATCAAGGTAGCCGTTCAAAATCAGCCCCCCATCGAACAGCAATCGGAAACTGACATAGACCAGCATCACGATGAGCACCGAGCTATTCAAGTCGGCTCGCGTCAGCAACCAGTACGCTCCAACCCCCGCAGCATAAACCAACCCTGCCAGCAGCGGGTTCGCTAACACAAACTGCAGTATCAGCACAATCACCAAGTCGCGGTAGACCTCCAGCTCTTCAAGGCGGTCAACCAAGTATGACATGGGCAGCCAGACCCCAATCAGCAGAAAGCTCACCAGCCCTGACCACAGCGACCATTCAGGGCGCCACACGATGAATATCAGGTTCAACATCGCGACCAGCAAAGCGACACTGAAAAATCGCTCCAGTCGGGCGGTAAGGGTGTAGCCTATGTTGACCTCGTATAGAAACTTCACCGACTTTTCGGTTTGCTCAGAGGCCTCTTGCAGAAAGCGCGTGTATGCCTGCGCAGGCGAGGGCGCAGCAGCAACTGCCCCTGTATTCAAATCGCGCTTGCAGAACTCACACACCTGCGCACCATGCGTCTCGTTTCCACACCATCGGCATACCGGCATTAGTACCCTCCTCCCTCGGCTTTGGCTTGCCCTACCGTCAAACTGCCGATCATCCTATCAAAAACCGCGCGATACTCTTGAGCGCGCTCTGGAGGGTGATACGCGACGATGTGCAGGGTTTCGGCAGTACCTAGGGGGGCAGTGATCAAGTAACCCTGCACTCGAAATCGGAGCAGCGGCAAAAGCGGCATATGCGTGTACTCGAAGTCAGTACGCAAAGCAGTCACTCCGCGAGTGCGCATCACCCGCGTTTGTTTTTCGCGAAAATCTGTTACTGCCTGCGCGATTTTTTGTTTTTGAGCGTCGTGTGCACGCACAATCAGGCGTAGGTAGTTTTCAGAGGGGTTTGTGAACATAGACTCCCCGCCTGAGGCTTGCAAATCCGTTCGGAGGGTATTGATAAGCAGCCTCAAGCCCGTGCGCACGCCCCGTTCCACACGTATCGCGTCGCGTAACTGGATGGGGCTGTTGGGCGTGTTCACCCCCATTTGGGTGAGCGGGTCACGGTAAGCGCGAAAATCCGCAGGCGCCTTCAGCGCAAATTGCCCAAGGTAAATAGACACCCACTGCGACGAAGCCACGGGCGCACGCCGATTTGGGTTCGAAAGCGCCAACAGACACGCTAAAACGCCCAGAGCTGCTGCTATCCACAGAAAACGGTACACTAACAGCATGCCTCTGCTCCTACTGCTTAGATAGTCGCCCAAGGAAGAATTGTTCCTCGACTTCCTTTGCGTACCCTGCTGGTAAAATATTGCTTAGGTGTGGGCCATATGGTAGAGCATATTCGCAAGAGCTACGAGCTAGGCGAGCTGACGGAAGAGGTGGCGGGCGATGACCCCTTCGCGTTGCTACGCCGATGGTTGCAAGATGCGATAGACGCCCAGATTATCGAACCAAACTCCATGTGCCTTGCCACCGTAGACGAGCAGGGTAACCCCGACGCGCGATTTGTTCTGCTGCGCGGGTTCGATGAGCGCGGGTTGGTGTTCTACACAAACAGCAACAGCGCAAAAGGCAAGCAGTTAGCGCATCGCAGCTATGCGACTGTAGCGTTTTGGTGGGGGGCGTTGGAGCGACAAGTGCGGGTGCGGGGGCGTGTAGAGCGCGTCGATGATGCCGAAGCCGACGCCTACTTTGCCACTCGTCCGCGCGGGCACCAACTGGCAGCATGGGCTTCGCCGCAAAGCGAGCCAATTCCCAGCCGTGCGTGGCTGGAGCAACGGGCTGCTGCTGCCGAGCGCGAGTTTGAGGGGCGTGAAGTGCCTCGCCCCCCTTACTGGCACGGCTATCGCATTGTGCCCGACACCTTCGAGTTTTGGCAAGGGCGCCCGAACCGTTTACACGATCGCATCCGCTATACGCGCCAGCCTGACGGCTCGTGGCGCCGCGAGCGACTAGCCCCCTAAGTGCGGTATATTAACCCCACGCATGCAATCACTCAAGGAGTGGACGCTCAACCTTATCCATCAGTACGGGCTGGCGGGGTTGTTTAGCGTGGCGTTTGTGGAGTCGTCCTTTTTCCCCGTGCCTCCTGACGTGCTAATCGTGGCGTTGTTGCTTGCCCCGCAGCCGCCTTCCCCCTTTTGGGTTGCCACGATTTGCACGGTTGGTAGCGTGTTGGGCGCAGGTTTCGGGTGGCTGGTGGGCGCGTATGGGGGCTATCCCCTGCTACGCAAGATGTTCAAAGAAGAGAAAGTGCGCGCAGTTGAGCAAATCTACAACCGCTACGGCATGTACGCGATTTTTATCGCAGCCTTCACGCCCATCCCATACAAAGTGTTCACGATCGCCAGTGGGGCGCTTCGCTACAACATCTTCACGATGATGGCGGTTAGTGTTGTGGGGCGTGGGGCGCGGTTCTTCGCGGTTGCTTACTTAGTGCACTTCTTTGGCGAAGCGGTGCTCAAGCAGTTCGACCGCTTGCTGCTGGTGGGCACGGTGGCGTTTGTTGCTTTAGGTGCGGGCTACATCTACTATCGCACGCGCTACAGCAAGGTGCGTCGGATTGCGCGTCGCCTTGTTCAGAACGAGTCAACGGGCGAGTAGCACGCAGGGCGAATGGGGTAGCGCTGACGCAACTCAGAAGCGAGTGAATTGCTGTCTGGTAGAGGCAAGCCAAGCAACAGCGCAAGCGCGTTTGCCTGCCCAAGGGCGGAAAGGTTTTCGGGAGCAGGTGCATCAAGCGCTTCAAACGCCTCGCGAATGATTTGCCAGTTGCACACGCGCACCATCGCGCCACCTTGCCCCATCCACTCCACGCGGGCAAGTAGGGGGCGCACTAACCGTTCCACATCGGCTTCGGGCAAGTAGATTTCCAAGGGCACGCCTGCCATGTGTGCCGTTTGACTGGCGTAGCCCACCAGCATTCGCTGCGCTTCAATGTCCTCAGGCGCAGCTGCCAGCTCTGCCACGCTCACGGCTTGGAGAGTGCGGTTCCCCTGTTCGTCGCTCTCGTAGCGCGTTTCTAACACCACATAGCCGCGCAGGGTGCCTTGAGGGTCCTCGGCAAGATAGAACTTGTGGCGCCATTCGGCATCTTCCCAGCGAGTCCACACGCGCCAGTAAGCGTCGTTGCGAACGACACTGAGCGGGCGGTCGGCGTAAAGCGCTTCATACCAGCGCTGAAGGTGGGGCAAATCTTCTTCGCGCGCCACTCGGAACCGCCAGTTTCCTAAGTCCCCTGCTACAGGCTCGCCTTCATAGAGGGGCAGAGGGAGCGTTTCCCATCCCAAGCGCGCGTAGAAGTCGCGGATGCCTGTAAACAGCAACCCGAAGGCGAAGTCCTCGCTGTCCATCACTGCTTGTGCCTCCTGCATTAGGCGGCTGGCGAAGCCCTGCCCGCGATAAGCGGGTAGGGTCGCTACGTTGGCAATCCCTGCCATCCACAGGGTATAGCCTGCACGAAGCCGAATGGGGCGTCGCACAATTTGCACCGCCGCCACAAGCTGCCCATCTACCTCGCAGACGCGCGTGTAGTGGGGTTGCCACCACGGGTCGGCAAAGTAGCGCGAGAAGAAGTCACTGCCAGGAGTAAATACGCGCGCCCAGAGTTCAATGCACGCCTGCTGCTCTTTTGGGCGCAGCGCGCGAAAGATTGGGGTCATTCTTCTTCAAGCTCTTCCTCTAAGTCTACATCGAACAGGTCTTCAGTTTCGCCTATCAAGCGGCGGCGGTCGCGGCGCTCCAGCTCCTCAATGCTGATTTCGCCCTCGGCAAAGGCAGCTTCCTCATCGCGCCCTAAGATCCGTTCCGTTTCGTCCTCCTCGGCAATAGGCGGTAACCAATGATGCGGGTTCACCTGCCGACAGGCGTCGCATACAAACCGAATCTTGACCGTGCTGTACCACAAGGGCACCTTCTCCAACGGCTTACCGCACTCTGCACAGGTAATCATCGCGGCATCACCTTCTTTGTGGGCTGGTTTCTGGTATTTGTTGGGCTTTTTGCGCTTTCAGCTCGCGCAGGTGCTGGCGATGCGACAGAATGCCGTTGACAAGCATAATTACCGCTGCAAGCAGGTAAAGCCACGCCAAACGCGGGTCTACGTCCTGCCCAGGATCGGCAATCGCCTCGTTGCCTCGCGCGAAGCCGATCATGCTGATGATGAATAAGATGAGCGCGATCCAGAAGTCGGTCTTCTTCCACCAGCCCATGCAGGCTATATTATACTCAAGTGGGCAGCGCTGTTAGCTCACTCGCGCCAGTCGCGCTGCAGGGTCCACTCTAATAGCTCCAGCAGGGCTGGGTAGACCTCCTCGCAGGTAGGCAGGATTTGGTCTGGCGGCAACAGAAAGCCGTACTGCCCTCTGTCGCGAAGTTCGTAGGTGAACGAAGGCGCGCCACGCACGCCGAACACCCAATCCATCATATTCCCGCTGGCGAGGTAGAGCATAACTGCAGCCGAGCCAACGGCGTAATGCATCCCATGCACGGCAGCAATTCGTTGCTGCATTGCCAATCCTACGCGCTCAAACACCGCATAAAACGGCGGTTGCTGGGTCGTATACCCCCACGGCAGAAGGATAAGTTGAGAGTAGCTATGCAGGTCCACGTGCGCTCGCAAGGCGGGCAAGCTTAGCATCCAGCGACTGAGAAAATAGGTCTCTGGCTCCGAGAAGGGCGCGGGACCCTGATAGGTCTCGCTTAGAGGGTTACCACTCGAGCCTGGTCCACCCCAGTTCAAACCCCAGTTTCGGTTCAAGTCCACGCCATACGCATGGCGCCCGTTGACAACCCCTAAATAGCGACGGTTCTTGCGCCAGAGGCGGTTCGTTGTGTGCGTGTACACATAGCCGTCAGGGTTGACCACAGGGACCACATAGATCTCTAAACGGTCTAAGTAGTTGCGTATGCGCGCGTTGGTATAGTACTCGGCGACCAGTCGGTACGCGAAATAGAGCGCAACGGGTGGGGTAATCCACTCGCGTGCGTGCTGCATCGCGTTGATGACCACCTGCGGGCGCGAGGGGTATACGCGCGCGCGGCGTGGGTCTTTGGTAAGGCGCAGCGCGTAAATCGGGCGATTTTCCACAGACCTACCGATTAGCAGCAGCTGCACTAGGGGCGGATGTTGCACTGCTAACTGCTGCATGGCTGTGTAAATCTCATCCAGCGTTAGGTAGCGAGTGAATAGCCCGCCGTCTTGGGGCACAAACTCGGTTTGCTGCTGCCGGATGAGCGCGCCCACATCGGGGATAAGCACCTTGCCTGTGTAGCCTGCCTTGCGGAGCGCCTCTTGTTCTTCGGGGGAAGCACACACATCGACGGTTCTGCCCTGGATGAGCCAGATGTCGCGTACCAGCTGCTCCAGCGCCGCAATCTGGGAAGGCTTTTCAACCGTGATGCGCCATACCTGATAGCCGTCGTAGCTCACAGGTTGCGCGTGAAGCATCTGCCAACCTAGGGCAGCCAGCCAGCAACACAACACCAAGCGCATAGCAAGGATATTATAGCCCGACGAGCGCGGTATAATCGGCAGGTGGGAATGGAGCGGTTGTTGCCGCCATTGGAGGTGGAGTTCTATTTACAGCCTACGGTGGTGGTGGCGCGTGCGTTGCTGGGGTGCTGGCTGGTGACTTACTCGGAGGGGGGCTGGGTCGGCGGGCGTATTGTCGAAGCCGAAGCGTACACCCAAGATGACCCCGCCAGCCACAGCTACAGGGGCAAAACCGAGCGCAACGCCGCGATGTTCGGACCACCAGGCACGGCGTATGTCTACCTGATTTACGGCGTGCACGAGTGCTTCAACGCGGTGTGCCAACCCGAAGGGATTGGCGAAGCTGTGCTGATTCGCGCGCTAGAGCCGATGGTTGGGCTGGAACAGATGTACCAACGGCGCGGGCAGGTGCACTGGACGCAACTTTGCCGCGGGCCAGGCAATCTCACGCGCGCCTTGGGCATTACACGCGCGATGAACGGCGAGTCGCTCATCACAGGGCGCGTGCAAATTTGGCGCGGCGAGCCAGTGCCCGACAGTCAAGTGGGCGTGTCGCCCCGAATCGGCATTACCCAAGCCCGCGAGCGACTGTGGCGGTTCTATGTGCGCAACAACCGCTGTGTTTCGGGACGGGGGAACAGATGAACTGGATTTTAGGCGCTGGCTTAGCGGGGGCGATCGCCTTGATTGCCTACTAGATGCGGTGGCTTACAGTAGGGGGCGCGCTGGCAGCCGTACTGGTGGGTACGAGCGTGTTTGCAGTGGGCGGCATCTGGGCAAGCCTTCCGATGATTGGTTTCTTCATCAGCGCCAGCATGCTGCCGCGGGCGCTGAGACGCTCCCATCAAACTGAACAACGTACGGCAAGGCAAGTAGTTGCGAACGGGCTGGCACCTACCCTTTGCTGCTGGGGCATTCTGCTTTATCCTGAGCACGAAGCAAGCTTTTGGTCGGGCTACGCTGCGAGCCTTACAGCAGCGGCTGCCGACACGTGGGCAACTGAGTTTGGCATGTGCTATGCCGACACAGCGTGGCACATTATCACAGGCAAGCGGGTGCCCAAAGGCACCTCAGGCGCAGTGAGCTTTATTGGCACGCTCAGCGGCGCTTTCGGCGCAGTTATGGTTGGGAGTCTAACGATGCCCTTGCTTCCTCCATACCCCTTGCAGTCGCTGCTCATCTGCAGCTTAGGGGTAGGCGGGATGCGGCTAGACAGCCTACTGGGAGCCACGCTTCAAGCGCGCTATCAATGCACTTCCTGTGGCGTGGAGGGGGAGCAGCCTATCTGTTGCGATGCGCCTGCAGTGCTGGTTCGAGGCGTCCGATGGATGGATAACGACATGGTGAACCTGCTTAGCACACTTACTGCAGCTGCTGTGGGCATAGCAATCGGCTAACCTACAGGCTCCACAATGCCCCATACCGAATGCCGCGAATGCTGACTTGAACCGCCTCGCGTCGCAACGCAAACAGGGCACGCTCTAAGATTAGCGCACCGATGTGAAGTAGTGGGGCGCGGTCTGGCTCGACCCCAGGGAGGGCGCATCGCTCAGCGTCGCTTAGGCGCAAAAGACGGTACAGCAGTGCGCCGAGCGTCTCATCAGTAAGCCACGTGGCGTGCACTTGAGTGGGGTCAAAGGCAGGTAGCTCACGCGCAAGGATCGCCAAATTCACCCCCGTACCTCCTATGGCGACTACACGCTCTGGTTGGGGCAGCGCCTGCAGTGGCTCAAACGCCTCGTCTAAGACGCGCGTAGCGTGGAGTATCTCGCGCGGCTCAGGTGGGTCGCTGGGCATATAGGTCTCGCGAATGCGTCGCGCCCCCACGGGTAGGCTTAGCCAGTGGGCTGGTTCGGTATGCCCGTAGGCGACTTCTACACTGCCCCCACCGATGTCCACAACTGCAACAGGCGCGTCCCCTAACCCCAACTCAGCATCCTGCGCAACCGAGCGAAAGCTGAGCGTTGCTTCTTCCGCTTCGCTGAGCACGCATACCAATTGGGTAGGTGCGTCGCTGCGTTGAAGGCGGGCAGTTGCCTCGTGAAAGCCCTCCACTTGCTGGAAGCCAAACCGTTTACGCAAAAGGGCGAGCAACTGCTCTGGGTTACGCGCTTCGCGCACCACTGCGGTCGCAAGCCCTATCACCGCCGTTACGCCCAGTGCGCGGCACTCGGCAAGGTACGCCTCAATCGCTTGCATCGTGCGCTGGACGGCGTCTGACTGCAGCTGCTTCGCCTCGCTGAAGCCCTCGCCCAAGCGAGTGATGCGCGTTTGGTCCGCCAGCACCTGCCACCCTGCCTCGGTACGCGCACCTACCAGCAGCAGCGTGGAGTTCGAGCCAATATCAATCACGCCAACGCGCGTGTGTGCCATTGCGGTTATCGTAGCACTACATCTAGATACAGCATCGTGATCAGCCCAATCATCAAGCCGAACGTAGCTGCGCGCTGGTGCCCTTTGCGGTGGGTTTCGGGCACAATCTCGTCGCTAATCACATACAGCATCGCGCCTGCAGCAAAGCCCATCGCGTAGGGGACTACGGGCGCGATGTAATACACTAACGCGGCGCCCAGTACCGCCATCGGCAGTTCAATCAGCCCTGAGCGGACGCTCACAAACGCTGCGTAAAACTGTTTGCCGAAGCCCGCCGCCAGCGCCGCCACCGCTACCGCTAAGCCCTCAGGAATGTTTTGCATGCCGATCGCAATCATCAACTGGATGCCTTCGCGCACATGCTCGCTCCCGAACGCCACGCCGACTGCCAGCCCTTCAGGGGCGTTGTGCAAGGTGATAGCGATGATGAATAAGGCTACTGCCCTCAAGCGTCTGCCGTCTAACCCTTCGTAGCCGATGAACACGTGGCGGTGCGGAATGAGGTGGTCAGCAGCGTCCATCGCCAGCGCGCCCAGTGCCAGCCCACCGATAACGGGCAAAATACCGCTGCGCTCAATGCCTGGCAAAATCAGGCTAGTAAAGCTGGCGGTGAGCATCACGCCTGCGGCAAAGCCCAGCAGGGCGTCCAGCACACGCTCCGAGGGCTTTTGGAACAGCAACACTACCAACGCGCCCAGCAGGTTGAGTGCTACGATAAACAAGCCTGCCACCAGCCCCTGTGCCACTGGGTGCGCAGGCAACCAACTGTGGAGCAGTTCCACTGGGGAAGTTATACCCAAGAGCGGAGGCAATCTTGGTGGAGGCGGGGGGAATCGAACCCCCTTCCGAGACCGTTGCCCACCCAGCTTCTACGAGCGTAGCCCTTCTTTGCGTTCTCGCGCAGGATGTCCCGAAGGGCAGGGCGTTCCTGCGCCAGCTCAGTCGCTCTGTCCTCTCGCAGCCCTGAGCACAGCCTTGAGAGTAAGTCGGTCTAACCCACGCTCAACTTGCCTCGGACCGACAACAAGGCAAGTGGCGCGCTGCTCAATTAGGCAGCGAGTGCGTAGTTGGCGTTCGCACTTCTTTTTTGCCGCTGTTTAACGAGGCCTGCGGCACCTCGGCTCGCCACTGGGCGTCAACTGAGCCCCGTCGAACCCTGACGCCCCCGTGACCATGCGTATTATACCCTACTGCGCCTTCAAAAGTTCCAAGCAGCCCTCGCCTCAGGTATACTCTAACTCAGTGGCTGTTTGGAATCGCGCTCGGATACCGCCTGCGCGCTGGCAGCTGGATTGGCAGGGAATCCGCAGGGGAGAGTACTCCGACCGCTACTTTGCAAACGGCGTGCGCATTCTCACGCAGCTGGCGCACGAGAGCTACCAATTCGCGGGCAACTCCGTCCGCTTAGCGCAGCTAGGGCTTGACCCCCGCCTGCCCCTTCCTATTGGCGAGATGGAAGTAGAGATGCAGTTTTTTGCGCGTCGCAAGCCCTTTACAATCGTGGCAGGCGTGGATGCTGCATTAGCCATCTTGCAGGAAGCAACAGGCTATTTTGAGGGCGAACGCTTTGTCAACACTGCCCGCCACTTGCAGGTAGAAGCCGTGCATGATGGCTATCGCGCCCCTTACGCGGGCGATCCGATGGAGGTTGTGCCTGTATTGAAGGTACGCGGGCGCTACCGCGACTTCGCCATCTTAGAAACGCCCATCTTAGGCGTGCTTACCCGCATGAGCCGAATCGCCACCAATACCTATCGGATGCTGGAAGCAGCGCGCGGCAAGCCCATTTTGTTTTTCCCCGCCCGCTTTGACCTGCCTCAAACGCAGATGTACGACGGCTACGCCTACTATATCGGTGTGGAGCGCTACAACTTGGATTACAACGCGCAGGTGCCCGCTATTGTCTCTACCCCCGCCCAAACGCGCTTGTGGAACGGGGTTGCTGGAGGCACTACTGCCCACGCAATGATTGCCACCTTCCTAGGCGACACCGTAGAGCTGATGCTCCAGTTTGCTCGGATTATGCCCATTGAAGTGCGCCGCGTTGCACTGGTGGACTTCGACAACGATTGCGTCAACACTGCCCGCGCCGTCGCCAAAGCCTTTTTTGAGCAGCATCGGCGTGCTTTAGAGCGCGGCGATCAGGAAATGGCGCAACGCTATGTGCTGCACGGCGTACGCCCTGACACCAGTTCCAACCTTGTCGATAAGAGCCTGCAAGGCGAGCCGGATGCAGCAACGCTGCACGGCGTGAACCCGCGCCTGATTTTCAAGCTGCGCGAGGGGCTAGACACAGCGTGGCAAGAATGGGACTTGCCCCCTGAGTGGCGCGAGTACGCCCAACAGTACTGCCGCGCCATCCAAATTGTTGCCACAGGCGGTTTCACAGAGGAACGCATTCGCGCCTTCGAAGAGGCAGGAGCGCCAGTTGATGTCTACGGCGTCGGCTCTGCCTTCTTCAGCAACAGCACTGTGGAAGGCACAAACACCGACTTCACTGCCGATGTGGTGCGCGTATGCGTCGAGGGGCGCTGGCTACCGATGGCAAAAGTCGGCAGAACTGCCAACGAAAACCCCGATCTGGAGCCTGTCGCTTTAGACGCGCTAGAAAAAGGCTGATGCTTCTAAGCCCACTCCTCTCCACGCGGCTCCCTTCTGCTTGGGGGAGAACCTAACCGACGGAGTCCAATCTGATGCCGCACCAGTGGTTGAGTCAGCCCGTTGCTTCCCAAATAGTTTCAGCCCCTGCGCGCTCTTAACACTGCCTTAACGCAGTTCGTGTACAATAATGGCAAAACAGTGGAGGCAGGTAGAGCGTGCGAGGTCGCAAGGCGACAGTCGCCTTTATGCACCCCAGCGAAGAGGCGTTTGCACGCCTGTTAGACTACTATAAGATTCGCTGGGAGTATGAGCCTCACACTTTCGTGCTGCGCACCGACGCCGACGGCAACCCCAAAGAGTGCTTTACTCCCGACTTCTACCTCCCCGACTACAACCTCTATGTGGAGTTGACCGTGCGGCGCGCCAACATCAATCGGCGCAAGCGACGCAAGATTGCGCTGCTGCGTGCTCTACGCCCCGACATCAACATCAAGCTGATGAGTCCGCGCGATTTTGAGAAGCTGATGCTCAAGTACGGCGTGGAGCGCGCACCGTTAGCGCACACGGAAGAGTGAGGGAGCGCGATGCGTTACGCCTTGTGCAACGAGGTCGTGCGCCACTTGCGGTGGGCGGACGCCTGTGCCTTATTCGCCGATGCGGGCTACGAAGGCGTGGAGCTGGCGCCGTTCACCTTCGCCGAGCGCGTGGAGCAACTAGATGCCGAAGCGCGCGCCTCTATCCGTCGCATAGCCCACCAACACGGGCTGCAGATTGTGGGGCTACATATGCTCCTCTGGTCGCCTCCAGGTATGCACGCCACTCACCCTGACCCCGCGATTCGGCGGGCAACCGCCGAGTA
This sequence comes from Fimbriimonadales bacterium, assembly GCA_025061985.1. GTDB lineage: Bacteria > Armatimonadota > Fimbriimonadia > Fimbriimonadales > GBS-DC > GBS-DC. The sequence continues at coordinate 4,665 of JANXAW010000037.1, read as the reverse complement.
CTTAGTTGCGCTGGTGCATTTTTGCGCCGATGTTGGCGGGCAGGTGATGGTGTTCGGCTCGCCCAAGCAGCGCGAGGCGATTCCTCCGCTCACGCCCCACGAAGCCGCTCAACTATGGCTGGATACCCTTCAACCTGCACTACGCGCCTGCGAGCAATACGGCATCCTGATGCTGCTGGAACCGCTGCCCGAAACGAATGTGGTGCAGCGACTGGAAGAGGCAGTCGCGCTGGTGCGACAAGCGAACCATCCCAATCTGCGCACGATGCTGGATGTCAAGAGCGCGCTTGCGGAAAGTAATGATGTGCCTGCGCTCATCCGTCAGTACGCGCCCTACATCGCGCACGTGCACCTCAACGACTCTAACCTGCGTGCGCCAGGCTTTGGGGATACCAACTTTGCACCGATTATTGCGGCGCTGCGCGCCATCGGCTACACGGGTTGGGCGTCACTGGAGCCGTTTGACTACTACCCCGACCCAGAAACCCTTGCACGCGAGTCGCTACGCTACCTGCGCTCCCTGTAGAACCGCCAGCTTTGGTACACTTTCTCCAAACAGAGAGGTTTGCGGGAGGAAAGCAATGAGACGGTCTGCAAGTATCTTCGTGGCAGTCTGCTGGGCGCTGGCAAGCTTAGTCGTTGCAGGATGGGCGATGCCCGCGAAAAAGCTCCCTATCCCACCAAAGGGCGTCGCCGAAGCCCTCGTTGCAACCGAGCGTGATTTGCCCACGGGTCCCAAGGCGGAAGGGCGCGTGGGCGACTACGTGCTACGCAATCACTTAGTGACGTTCGTGATCGCGGGCAACCGCCCCACCCATGGCTATGGGCGCTTCGGTGGGCGATTAGTGGATGCCGTGCGCCACGAAAATGGGCGCCAAGCCGACTTTTTGGGCGAGATGTTTTACGGCGTTGCCGATGCACGCGGGCTACTGGGGGCACGCACCCTGCGCCCAGAGCGCATTGAAATCGTCTCAGCAGGCGGAAGGGGCAAGCCCGCCATCCTCCGCGTGCAGATGGTAGACGAACGGCTGCCCCTGATTGACCAAACCGTGCGCCTGCCTAGCCAGCCGATGAACCTCAAAGTGACCCTCACCTACACTTTGGAACCCGATAGCCCCACGCTGCTAATAGAGGCAACGCTCCACAACGGCACCGACCGCCCGCAAACCTACTCGCTGGTGCAAGCATGGATCCAAGACGATGGGATGCAGATGTACCTGCCACCGTTCGGTAGCGCCAAAGTAGCCCAAGGGAGCGCAGCGGGGGCAGGGCTAGCCGCCCTAGTGCAAACCTTGCGGGGCGATATCCCATTTGCTGCAGCAGTCAATCATCATCTTAGCTACGGGCTGATTCCGCTCGGCGGGAAGTTTGCAAGCGTGCAGCGCGTGCAGGATATCTACCTGTTCACGCTTCTGAATGGCGCCTCCGTGCCCCCAAGCGGCAGCACAAGCGTGCGCTGGGCGTTCACGGTAGGCAAGGGCGAAACAGAGACCACGCGGTTGGAGTACTATCGCTTGCTGGGGCAAGCTCCCAAGCTGGAGCGCACAAGCGGCATCGTGCAGAGTGCGGCAGGCGTGCCCCTTGAAAACGCGCGCGTCTACTTGTTCCAGCAAGCCAACGGGCGCGAGCAATTCATTACAGTAGTGCGCACCGACTCGGCGGGGCGGTTTGAAGCGAACCTGCCCCCGGGCGAGTACCGTGCGATGGCGTTTGCAGACTACCACACGCCCCAAGAGTTTCGCCTCAGTGTGCCCACTGGCGCGCTCCCGATGGTTAGCCTTCCTACACCCGCCTACCTGCGCCTGCGCGCTACCGATGGCAACGGGCGCCCTCAGCCCACTACGGTGGTGTTCGAGCGGTTAGATGCGCCCAACGTCAACGCCGAGCGGCGACTCTACGGCGAAGATGGCAACTTCGGGCGTTGGAATCGCGTTCACTTCAGCCTCACGGGCAATGAAACCCTGCCCGTAGAACCCGGTCGCTATCGGATTACGCTGCTGCGGGGCTTTGAGTACGAAATCGCCCAGCGCGAGGTGGAGTTGCGCTCGGGCGAGACCGTTGAGTGGAGCGCGGCGTTAGCACACACCGCGCCCCTACCGGGCTACCTCTCAGGCGATTACCACCTGCACACCCACACCTCGCCCGACTCCTACGACGCTTTTGAAGACAAAATCGCCTCGTATGTGGCGATGGATGTACACATCGTAGTGACGACCGACCACGATTACCACACCGATTTGGCGCCTACTGTGCGTGCGATGGGGCTAACCCATCGCGTCGCCACGATTGTGGGCAACGAAATCACCCCAACGAATGGCATCGGGCATTTCAACGCCTTCCCGCAACGCTATGACCCCAACGCATGGAACAACGGCGCGATTGAGTGGTACGACAAGAAAGCAGGCGAAATCTTCGCAGCTGCCCGCAGGAACTACTCTGGCGACACGATTGTGATGGTCAACCATCCCCGCGCGCCAACGATGGGCTACTTCCTGTACGTGGGCTTAGACCCCATCACGGGCGAAATCAAGCGCCCCAATGAGCTGAGTGAAGACTTCGACGCCATCGAGGTTATGAACGGCATGAGCGCCGCGGGAGCAGAGCTGATTATGCGCGACTGGTTCTACTTCCTCAACAAGGGCAAGCGCGTGCTAGGCATCGGAACGACTGACGGTCATCACTGCTTCCACCTACAGCCAGGCTTGCCGCGCACTTATGTTTACTTTGGGCATCGTGACCCGTCGCGCGTGACGCCTGCGAACCTTGTGGCGCAACTACGCAAAGGCGATGTGGTGGTCTCCAGCGGTCCTGTGGTGACCTTCACGGCAGCGGATATGCGCAACCCGCAGCGCCCCATGCGCATTGGCGACACGCTCAAACTGCAAGGCGACGCCATCGTGCTGAATGTGGAGGCGCGCGCCGCGTCGTGGGTGCGCGTGAAAGCCCTTGAAGTCATCGTCAACGGCAAGGTGGTGCAGGAAGTGCCTTTGAACCAGCCTGCAGGCAAGCCGCTAAGCTACAAAGCGACGCTGACCGTGCCCGTGCAAGGGCAGCGCGGCTGGCTACTGGTGCGCGTCGTGGGCGAAAAGTTCACCGCGCTGTTTTCTGAAACGCCGATTGCGTTCACGAACCCCATCTACTGGGAGCGCTAATGCGCCCACGGCACAGGTTATAATTCAGGGTATGCAGATCTCGCGCCGAGAGTTTTTGCGGCAAAGCGCTATTGCTGCGGCGGCTGCATCGTTGAGCGCGTTTGTGGCACGCGCGAACCAGCAGGAGAAGGTGCGGGTGGGCGTAATTGGCACAGGCGCCCAAGGGCAGAATCTGCTCCGCCAGCTGCTCAGTATGCCCAGCGCAGAAGTGGTGGCGGTGTGCGATATCTATCTGCCCCACCGACTCCGCGCTCAAGAGCTGACCAAGTTCCAAGCCGAGGGCTACAGCGACTACCGCGCTCTGTTAGACCGCAAGGATATTGACGCCGTCGTGATAGCTACCCCGCTGCACCTGCACGCGCCGATGACGATTGACGCCCTCCAAGCGGGCAAGCATGTGTTCTGTGAAAAGGCAATTGCCTACAGCCTAGACGAGGCGCGCCAGATGGCGCAAGTCGCCCAACGCACGGGCAAGATTTTGCAGATTGGGCACCAGCGCCACTACAACGAAACCTATCATCAAGCCTATCGCCTCATTCAGGAGGGCGCCATTGGTCGGATTACGCATGTGCGCGTGCTGTGGCACCGCAACAGCAGCTGGCGACGCCCTGTTCCTGACCCCCGCCTCGAGCGTCTCCTCAACTGGCGCCTGTACAAGGATTACTCGCACGGCTTGCTTACCGAGCTGGCAAGCCACCAGCTGGATGTGGTGAACTGGTTCTTGGGCGCGTACCCGCTCTCGGTAGTCGGCTACGGCGGGATTGACTACTGGAAAGACGGGCGCGAGGTGTATGACAACGTGGAACTCATCTTCAACTACCCGAATGGCGTGCGTGTGGTGTACACCAGCATCACCAGCAACGCCCACGATGGCTACGGCGAGTGGTTCTTCGGCGATCAGGGCACGATTGTGCTAACCAACGAGACCTCGGGCTTGCTTTTCCGCGAGCGCACAGCGGGCAAGCTGGCGTGGGAAGACGAGGCGAACACTGTTCAAGTAGACGGGCGACGGGCTGTTGTGATTGAACCCACGCCCACGCGCCGCGCGCCGCAACGCGGAGAGGCAATCGGGCAACACGCCCAACGCAACGCCTACTACGCCGAGCTGGAGCACTTCTTGCATTGCGTGCGTACGGGCGAAACGCCTAAGTGCACCGCTGCCGATGCTACGCCCGCGCTTGCCTGCGTGCTTGGTGCCAAACGCGCCATCGAAACAGGAACGACCTACCACTTCCGCCCTGAGGAGTTCCAAGTCGCTTAGGGTAGAATCTCCACGCGCGGTCGCGCTAAGCGGGGAGGTGGCGGTTCCCTGTACCTGCAACCCGCCATAGCAGGGCTGAATGCTGGCTCGAGGCGGGACAGGACGGTGTGGGCAGGGCGCACGTGCCCGCGAGGATCGTCGGGACTTGCGCAACGGAGGAACGATGAACCCCGCCAGGTCCGGAAGGAAGCAACGGTAAGTCGGCTCCCCCGTGTGATGCAAGCCCCCCGACGGGAGCGCGCAACGACGCTA
>JANXAW010000029.1 GCA_025061985.1 Fimbriimonadales bacterium | reverse complement strand
TCTGTGATACGAGAAGGAGTTTTGCTGTTTCCAGATGAAAAACTTTGACGCGCACTCGCGAGCGTTGGGCTATGTACCCACCCCACCCGAAGTCGTCGCCTTTATGGTGCACCTTGCTGCGCCGCCTACCCATGCTCCCTGCGCCGTGCTGGAGCCTGCCTGCGCTGACGCGCGGTTCCTGCACGCCTTCCGACAAGCCTACGGCAACCAGCACCGACTGGTGGGCGTGGAGCTGAACCCCGAAGCGGCACAGGAGAGCAATACGGGCGCAGTGACCGCGCCCGTACCTCGCATGGAAATCATCATCGCTGACTTCCTGCTGTGGGATACCTCCGAACGCTTTGATGTAATCCTCGGCAACCCGCCTTATGGCATCGTCGGCGACGCCTCCCACTACCCCATCCACCTGCTCAAAGAACGCAAACCCCTCTACAAACACCACTGCACCACTTGGAAAGGCAAGTACAACCTCTACGGCGCGTTTATGGAAAAGGCTGCGCGCCTGCTCAAACCAAACGGCAAACTGGTGTTCATCGTGCCCACCACGTGGCTAATACTGGACGATTTTGCGCTTTTGCGACGATTTTTGGCGGAACGCGGGCACCTGGAAGTGTTTTATGTGGGCAGAGTGTTTCGAGGCGTGAACGTATCGGCGGTGATAGTACGGTTCATACACGGCAAGCGCGGGCTGGCGCTGTATGATATGGCAAACGGTGAGTGGCAGAAACTGGGTAGGAACGGTATGGGCAAGGCGACCTCGCCCGTACCGAAATCACCTGTTGTCAGCAAGCTAGACTACGCAGGCGAACTCATTCGCTTCGAAACGCCCGAATGGCTAACGTTCGAGCAGTCGGGCGTGCCGTTGGGCGAGTTGTTTCACATTCACTTTGCCGCGCGCAGCCCTGAGTTCCGCAAAAGCAGGCTAATCCGCACGGCGTCAAAGGCGGGGTATGTGCCCGTGCTAACAGGGCGCAACCTGTCGGTAGGGCGGATTGACTATGACACCTGCTACAGCGGCTGGTGGATGCGCCGCGAAGATGCACCCAAGTTGCGACAGTGGTATGCAGAGCCGCACTTGGTAGTGGGGCACACGAAGGGGGTACGGCTTGTGTGTGCGGTGGATTGGCAGTGCTATCCGTGGCGGGAAGAGTATCACTTGTTGCTGCGCGAGGGGGTGCAGGTGGATTGGGAGGGATTGGAGCGCTATCTGAACAGCGAGCAGGTGCAGGCGTACCTGCAAGCGCTGTATCGGGACTTCACGCCACACTTGACGAAGACGATGCTCAAGCGCGTGCCCGTCCCTACGCAGTACGCGGCTTTAGAGTAGGCAACTCACACTCCGCAGGGTATCATACAAATGGGGGACGGATGTGCTAATCACAGCGCAGCGCCTGTGCAAATCCTATCGCACAGGGCGGGGGACGGTAAACGCGCTGCAAGAGGTGTCGCTGCAGCTGCAAGCAGGCGAGATCGTCGCGCTGCTTGGACCCAACGGCGCGGGGAAGACCACTTTCGTCAAGTGCCTGCTGGGGCTTATTTACCCCGATAGCGGCGAAGTGCGCCTGTGTGGGTTTGATCCCTCCTGCCAACCGTGCGAAGCGCTTGCCCAAGTGGGCGCGATTTTGGAGGGCGGTCGCAACCTCTACTGGCAACTGAGCGCGCTGGAAAACTTGCTGTTTTTTGCAGGGATTGCAGGCATTCCGCAGCGTGTTGCCCGCGAGCGCGCCACTCGCCTACTGGAGCAACTCGGCTTGGCGCACCGCCAGCACGAGGTCGTCGGCAACTTCTCGCGCGGAATGCAACAGAAAGCGCTGGGGTATTTGGCGCCGTAAGGTCAGGCGTAGCGACTGCTGCAAGAGTGGTTGCAGGCGGGCTGTCACAGTCTGCATTGTTGGGCGTGGAGGTGGTAAAGACGCTCCTACCGCTAAGGGTTGAAAGACTGGCGTATCAGCAATGTAAGCGCACAGCGCGCCAGGGGGGGATTGCTGGGGCGATATGCGTGAACGTAAGGCGCGTGGGTATCATGAGCCTCACCCATGGAACCCCTCCCTCTCGACCAAGTGATTTGTGGCGACTGTGTGGAGGTGATGCAGCAACTTCCTGAAAAGTCGATTGACTGCATCTTCGCTGACCCACCCTACAACCTCCAACTCCAACAAGAACTCTACCGCCCCAACCTCACCAAAGTCCACGCCGTCACTGACGAATGGGACCAGTTTGAAAGCTTTGAAGCCTACGACACCTTCACCACACAATGGCTCTCCGCCGCCCGACGCCTGCTCAAAGACACAGGCACAATCTGGGTCATCGGCACCTATCACAACATCTTCCGCATCGGCAAGATTATGCAAGATTTGGGGTTTTGGATTTTGAATGATATCATCTGGGTCAAGACCAATCCGATGCCGAACTTTCGGGGGGTGCGCTTTACAAACGCGCACGAAACGCTGATTTGGGCGCAGAAAATCAAGGGCAAGCCCTACACGTTCAACTATCACGATCTCAAAGCGCTCAATGACGAATTGCAGATGCGCAGTGATTGGCACATTCCGTTGTGCACGGGCAAGGAGCGGCTGAGGGTGAATGGCGTAAAGGCGCATTCTACGCAAAAGCCAGAGGCGTTGCTGTATCGGGTGATACTGGCGAGCACAAAGGTGGGGGACGTAGTGCTGGATCCGTTTTTTGGCACAGGCACCACAGGGGTTGTGGCAAAGCGACTGAGACGCCACTGGATCGGGATCGAAAAGGATGCGCGCTACGTGGTGCTCGCTCGTCAGCGAATTGCAGGAGTAGAGCCTATCCCAGTCGAGTACTTGCACTCACCTTCGCCAGTACCAGGGCGTAAGCGCGTCCCGTTCGGGATGCTGGTGGAAAGCGGCTACTTATCCGCAGGGGCTGTCCTCTACTTCCGTGGCGATCCCACTCGTGTCGCATGGGTGTTAGCAAACGGACGCATTCGCTACCAAGATGGGGTGGAAGGTTCTATTCACGCCGTAGGCAGACATGTGGCGGGCGCACCTTGCAACGGATGGGAAGTATGGTACTACTGGGACGAGACAGTTGAGCAGCAATTGCCGCTTGACACCTTGCGCAAACGGTTCGTGCAGGAAGTGCTTAGGGAGGCATCCCCTTGAAGAACCGGCCCACCTAAGTGCTCTTTCAAGGGCTTGCTAAGCCACTAACGAGTTTCGCTTGTGTATGGAAGAAGGTGGGGCTTGCGCACACGAGGGCGTTCCTTGAAGCCAGCATCATTTCCCCTTGTGTTTTTTAGCCAGACTTAGGGTATAATTGCGGAACCTGCGGTACGCAGGCTCAGTCATATTTGTGTGCGAGGAGGCTGCACATGATGCATCGAGGAAGGGGCTTTACGTTGATTGAGCTGCTGGTTGTAATTGCCATCATCGCCATCTTAGCGGCGATTCTGTTCCCTGTGTTTGCGCAGGCGCGTGAGAAGGCGCGCCAGACGACCTGTACGAGCAACACGAAGCAGCTGGGCTTGGCGTTCATGATGTACATCAACGATTACGACGAGAAGTTCCCCCTGAGCTTTGGGTTGTATACGCCTGGTGCGCCTTCCAACATTTGGCAATTTGGACACCTCGTACCTCCTGATTGGTCGCGCACTCAGGGCGCACAAGTAGGGCACTTCCGCGGTCTTTCCTCGTTGGTTCACTGGGCGAACACGGTGCAGCCTTACGTGAAGAACTACGGGCTTTACGAATGCCCTTCGGGTAGCGAAGTGCGTTTCCCGCCTCTTGAGAATGCAGGCGACTACAACAACCCCCCGAAGGCGCCCGTGCCTGTCAGCTACACGATGAACGGGCTGCTTCACGACTATCCACAAGCGGGTATCGCGCGCCCCGCGCAATTACCCTTACTGTGGGAGGGTCGTGGTAAAGCACGCTCTTTGGGCGTGATCGTCTCGAACCCCGTACTCCAATGCACTCCAGCCGAAAGGGATAGACCGTGTCGCTATTTCAGCTGTACCTACGGCGTTCCAGGCAACGTCTATCCGCTTGGCACGATGTTTGCGCTACAGGGGACGATGTGGATCCACAGCCAAGGCGCGCTGTTCGTTATGGCGGATGGGCACGCAAAATGGCGCCGCTTAGGCGCGCAGATTGCGCCTGCCAACACCGATCCGCGTGTAGACCCCTTCACAGGCTACGACAGCAACGGGTTCCCTCAATTCTTCTGGTGGGACGGCTGCAACCCATGGCTATTCCGTCCTGACTACGAGTTCAACTGATAAGCTCCTTTCTAAGCTTGGTTGAGGGGAGGCTGTAAGAAGGCCTCCCCCACTGAAGGAGGGATGCTATGAAGCAGAACATTCCAACCCCAATAGCTATAGCCATAATATTGATCGCCCTAGTTGTTGTGCTGGTCGTTGGCTGGATACTAATCAATCCGCCAGAGCCTAAGCCCGCTCCGCGTTCTGAAGGGTTGATGCAACCCGCAATTCCTGGACAGCAACCGCAGCAACAAGCGCCTACCCAGCCAGGGCAGCCCGCACCGGGTGCCTCAATGAGTGAGCCATTGTAGACCCCCCTTGAATTTCTCGGTAAGCACACAGGTATAATCTTACCGCGCGTTAAAGCGCACATCACGCTAAGGAGGAGGTCAGCATGAAGAAGTGGCTTCTGTTCGGTCTTTCGTTGGTGGCACTGACCGCCACGCTGGTGCTGAGCGGCTGCGGGCAGCAGCAGCAAACCGGCGGCGAGACGGGCACCGCTGCTACGCAGCCACAGACTGGCACTACAACTCCTACTCAGCCTGAGGGCGGCGCAGGCGCTGGCACAGGTGGCGCTGCTACGGGCACTGAAGGTGGTGCTACAGGCGGCGCAGCTACGGGTGCTCAGGGCGGTGCAGCAGGTCCCGCTGCCGAGGGCGGCGGTCAGTAAAACTTACGAGAGGGAGGGAGGCACAACAAGGCTCACGCTTCCCTCCTAAGCAGTTTTTCGGGGCAGCGCTCAGTAGGGCACTGCCCCGATCGCATCTAAGTGCCTTCCTGCCAAGAGCTTAGGTACCGCTCTTGCTCGGGGGTGAGCGTATCGATCTCCACGCCTAACGCCTGAAGCTTGAGCCGTGCCACCTGCGCGTCGATTTCCGCGGGCACAGGCAACACCTCGTGCGGCAACCGTCCATTATGCTGCACTAAGTACTCAACGCAGAGCGCTTGGTTAGCGAAACTCATATCCATCACAGCAGCAGGGTGCCCTTCTGCTGCAGCAAGGTTGATTAGACGTCCCTCGCCCAGTAGGTAAATCCGTCGCCCATCGGCTAAGCGATACTCATCCACAAATGCACGCACGGTGCGCTTGCTGACCGCCAATCGCTCCAGCGCGGGGATGTCAATCTCCACGTTGAAGTGCCCCGCGTTACATACAATCGCGCCTGACTTCATGCGCAGGAAGTGCTCCTCACGCACCACATCACGGTTGCCAGTGACTGTGATGAAAATGTCACCAACCTCGGCGGCGCGTAGCAAAGGCATAACCTCATAGCCGTCCATGACTGCCTCAAGGGCTTTGAGCGGGTTCACTTCGCACACGATGACGTGCGCCCCCAGCCCACGGGCGCGCATCGCCACGCCCCGCCCACACCAGCCATAACCAATCACCACCACCTTGCGCCCCGCAATCAGCAGGTTCGTGGCACGCATAATCGCATCCATCGTGCTTTGACCCGTGCCATAGCGATTGTCGAACAAATGCTTTGTGTAAGCATCGTTGACGGCAATCACTGGGTACTGCAACACACCCTCTTTTTGCATCGCCCGCAAGCGGATAACGCCCGTCGTAGTTTCCTCCGTGCCCCCAATCACATCTGCAATCTGCTCGCGCCGTTCGGTGTGGAGCACCGTCACCAAGTCGCAGCCGTCATCCATGGTAATGTGGGGCTGAATGTCTAACGCTTGATGAATATGACGATAGTAAGTCTCTTTATCCTCGCCCTTGATGGCAAACACAGAAATGCCTTCGTACTTCACCAAGGCAGCTGCTAAGTCGTCTTGGGTAGAGAGGGGGTTGGAGGCACATAAAGCGATTTCAGCGCCACCTGCCTTGAGCGTGCGCATCAGATTGCCCGTTTCGGTGGTTACGTGCAAGCAAGCAGCAATCCGTATGCCTTGAAGTGGCTTTTCACGCTCAAACCGCTCGCGAATCAGGCGCAGCACGGGCATCTCGTTCTCTGCCCATTCCATCCGCAGCATCCCTTGCTCTGCCAACGCTAAATCCTTCACCTCGTAGCGCATGAGCACGCACCCTCCGACTGGGGGTATTGTACCATTCTACTGCTGCCCTTTGAGGCTAACCCACGCTGAGCTGGGGCACAGAGCAGCGAGGAGGGCGTGCAGGGCAAAAGCCGCTTGCGCTGGTATAGAGCGAGCCTCCGAGCCGCGCCACGACTACTTGCCGATTGAGCTAGTGGTGCGCCCTTCCATCGCGCCTGCAAGTAGCCCTCTGTTGGCGTTTGCTATGTTCAGGAAGGCTAACCCGCCCTGCAGGAACCCATGCCTTACCCGTCGAACTGAGCGCGTGTGCAACGCACCGCGCTGTACGAGGCGCACCTAACTGCGGGCGCACGCATGATCGAGTTCGCGGGCTGGCAGATGCCTGTGCAATATGGGGGCATCGTGCAGGAGGTACGCGCCGTGCGCCAACGCTGGGGCGTGTTCGACGTGAGCCACATGGGACGCGCTTACTTTCGTGGCTCAGACGCCCGCACCCTGCTTAACCGCTTAGTGCCCTCTGACCTCGGCAAACTCGCCCCTATGAGCGGGGTATACACCGTGCTAACCAACGAGCGCGGCGGCATTGTAGACGATATCATCCTCTACGAACTCGCCCCCGACGAGTACCTTGTCGTGTTCAACGCTGCCAACCGCTACAAAGACCTCAACTGGTTCCACCATTGGCAGTCCGCGTGGGGTTTGCAAGTGAGCATAGATGACCAGACGGAGCACACCGTGATGCTTGCTGTGCAAGGGCCCGAGGCGACTGCCCGCTTGAGCCAGCTGCTCGGTGCCCCGCTGGAAGCTGTGCCACGCTTCGGAGCGACTTTCGTTGAGTGGCAGGGTACGCGCCTGTTTGCTGCCCGTACGGGCTACACGGGTGAGGACGGCTTCGAGCTGATTGCGCCTACCAGCGTGGGCGTTGCGCTGTGGAATGCTTTGCTACAGGCGGGGGCGACGCCCTGCGGCTTGGGCGCGCGCGACGTGCTGCGCGTGGAAGCTGGGCTACACCTTTACGGGCACGAACTCACAGAGGACACCAACCCCATTGAGGCGGGCTTGGGTTGGCTTGTGAGCGAGCGCACCGATTACTTGGGAGCTGCCGTGATTGCGCCCCTCAAGCAAACGGGCACGCCACGCAAACTGATGGGCATCCGCTTGCTGGAACGCGGCGTACCGCGCGAGGGCTACCCCGTGCTCATCCACGGGCAACCTGTGGGCACGCTTACCAGCGGCGTCTACTCGCCCACGCTGGAACAGGGTATCGGAATGGCATACCTACCTGCTGAGCACGCCAAAACAGGCACGCCCTGCGAGGTAGAAATCCGCGGCAAGCGCATCCCCGCCGTCGTGAGCACGCGACGCTTCCTGAAAGCCTCATAGCCCCGTTTCCGGCATCGGCTCAGGCGGCTCGCAACGGCTAGTCAACACCACATGCTGCCCCGACGCCGATGAGTCGTTGAACGCCAACATCGCATCCAGCACGTGGTACGCCAGCTGCCCGTTCAAGCGGTTTGGACGCCCTTCCTGAATGGCTCGAATCATCTCTGCCAATCCCAAGCTACGCGACTGCTCGGTGTACGGATGTGTGAGCGGTACCTCTTGCCACTCTGAATCGCCTGCGCGGCGCAATAGCACGGGACCTCCAAAGCCATTTGGGTCGGGTACGCCTAAAGTGCCCTCTGTGCCGTATATCTCGATGCGCGGTAGGCGATGCGCCCACACGTCGAACGACATAATCACTGTGGCGATGGCTCCGTTTTCGAACTCCATCGCCCCTGTGATGTGGGTGGGGGTTTCTACGGTGATTGTCTGCCCGCGTTTGGGGTCGCTGTGAATGACGCGCGTGGGGCGCGTAATACGACTGATTGCTGCCACCCGACGAATCACGCCAAGCAACACCACCAGTGCTGTGAGGTAGTACGGACCCATATCGAGCATTGGGCCGCCCCCTTCCTCGTAGAAGAAGTCAGGGTTTGGGTGCCAGTGCTCGGGTCCGGGCGACAGCATGAACGCGCTTGCGCCCACAGGCTCACCAATCGCCCCTTCGCGCAACAGCTTGAGGCTGGTCTGAATACCCGCCCCTAGCACGGTATCAGGCGCACATCCGATGTATAGCCCCCGCTCTTGGGCTATCTGCAGCACTTCTGCAGCTTCAGCGCGGTTGACGCCGAACGGCTTCTCGCTGTAGACGTGCTTGCCCGCGAGTAAGGCAGCCCGATTGATCGGGGCGTGGGCTTTCGGCGGGGTCAAGTTCAGCACGATCTCTATTTCGGGATGATGGATTAGCTCATCTACCTCCAGCACCTGCGGAATTCCGAACTCTTGGGCGCGCGCTTCGGCGCGCTCGCGAATAGCATCCGCTACCGCAACGATCTCAATCTCAGGAAACCGCTGCGCCACACGCAAATACACAGGGCTGATGTTCCCACAACCGACGACTCCGACTTTCATAGCCCCTTAAGTGTATCCGCATGCACTGCTTGCAGCTGATTAACTCAGTCAGCTGATTGGGTATAATGGAGTCGGTGCGCAGCTGGCAGGGGTTGTTGCTGGTTGCGCTACTGCTGGGGCAAGTGCCCTTAGCAGACTGGCGCGAGGCGTTTTTTAAGCCACGCTGCAGCGTAGCGTGGTGTAAGTGTCGCAGCTGCGCGGGGGGCACGCTGTGCTGCTGTGCAAAAGCGCGAAGCCCCTTGGAGCAGATGGTGCTGCAGTCGCACTGCGACCGCGCCGAGCGTGAGCAGCTCGCGCGGATGGCAATGCCCCCGATGGCAATGACTGCGCCTATTGCTGTGAGCCTTCCTCGTTTTGTCTTCCTACCGTACCGCGCACTGTCTCTTGCCCCACTTACGCGCCCAATCATCCCGCGTAGCCCACCCCCTAAAGCCTCCTTCAAACAGCTCGTTTCGTAAGGCAAACACAGCTAAGGCGCGTGAACAACATGTTCACGTACTCACCTAGGGGAAGCTATTCTTGAGGCGCGTCGTTGTCGGCGCGAATAACACCCGCTGTTTGAAGGAGGCATCCTATGAGACGCACAGGATTCACACTGATTGAGCTGCTGGTAGTGATTGCAATCATTGCAATTTTGGCAGCGATTCTGTTCCCGGTGTTTGCGCAAGCACGCGAGAAAGCCCGCCAAACGATGTGTCTTTCCAACTGCCGCCAGATGGGGCTGGCTATCCAAATGTACGCACAAGACTATGACGAAGTGCTGCCCACGGTGCGCATGATGGGCACGCCCGGCGAAAGCTGGATTGTGCTCGTGCAGCCCTATGTGAAGGCGACGATCCTGCACCGCTGTCCCTCGGACAATAGCCCCGCGTGGGATGATACGCAGCATCCACGCCTTACGTCCTACGGCTTCAACGCTTACTTTGACCCGTTCCACCCGCCGCACGGTAGCCCCACCAATCCGCGTCCACGCCCGCTGGCGCTGATTCAGAACCCTTCGCAGTGCATCTTTGCCGCTGAGCTGGCGGAGCGCAACAGCCGCACAGGGATGCTCATTCGGGGCGACCACTTCATGCCGATGTACTGGGGCGACCCACCGCGCGTAGTAGATCCGATGTGGAACGAGCGCCTGTGGGATCGTGAACGCCGTATCCCCACCACACTGGCAATTACACGCCACAACGGTGGCTCGAACTACGTGTTTACCGACGGGCACGCCAAGTGGCACAAGTTCGAGCACACATGGCAGCAAATACCGGGTCAGCCACCCACTCGTGACTGGTACGATCCCGAGCGCACCTACAACCTCTAACGCTTAGCATCAGGGGAGGGGCAGACACGCACATCCGCCCCTCCCATACTGTCAGTAAGCTTGGCACAGCCTCCACCGCGTAAGAAGTAGCCGTAAAGAACGCCCCTACGAGCTAAAAGCTCCGTACCTCATCCGCCAGCAACTGCAGGGCGACGCATCGGCAATCGCTTACCGTAGGTTAGGCTCCGCCACACCCATTCCATCGGGCCATACTGGAAATATGCCAGCCACAGCGTGCTCAACACCACCTGCGCGAGCCATATCAATACCGTCAGCCCGATACCTTGCGCAACCCCGACCTTTCCATGCAGCCCCAACCCGTACCCATAAAACAGCAGCGTGCAAATCACCGACTGCATAAGGTAGTTCGTGAGCGCCATGCGCCCTGCAGCCGCTACAGGCACGAGCAACCGTTCCAATCCACGCCACGCCTGCCATAGCCACGCAAACGCCCCCACATACCCAACTGCCAACACAGGTCCCATCACGACGAGCACCATCAGCCAGCCGTAGCTGAGCAATTCGTTATCGGTGCGTATTCCCTGCAAGATGCCATACCCGCAGGAGGCGTTCGCCACCAGCCCCATGAGCAACCCCATCACCGCCAGCCAACCGAACAATCGTCGATGCTCGCTCAGCTGCGCAAACGCGCCCACCTTGCCAAGATATAGCCCGAACAAAAACATCATGAGCACATTAGGCAGCCAAAAAACCGCGTTCGCGAGCATCCAAAGCCACTCGCGGAACCGAAACTGCTGAGCAACCCAATAGCTGGGCTGCGCATAAGCCACGCGTGCCTCTGATTCAATAGCAGCCAAAAAGCTCGTTTGCCCTGTGGCTGGCTCACCACCAGCTAATGCCCACCACACGGTCAGCGCACCACAGCTGAAGCAACATAGGAACTGAAGCCCCCATATCGCCGCTACTGCAATCAGTGCGCTTTGGGGGCGTAGTCCGCGCAGCGCCAACAGCACCATTCCGCAAAGCGCGTAGAGGAGCAGTACATCCCCTGCCCAGATGAACAAGCCGTGTATCAGCCCAAACAGCAACAACACGAGCAAGCGACGCCACATGACCCTTGTTGCCTCTGCTCCACGCGCGGTTAGTCGCTCTATCTGCAACGCAAAGCCCAACCCGAACAATAGCGCAAAGATCGGATAGAACTTGATAAAGAAGAACGATTGAATCACCCAGAACGCGATTTGATCGGCGACAGTGCGCAGGCTCTCAGGGCGTGGGAACAGCTCCAAGGCCGATAGCCCCTTGAAGGCAGCCATGTTCACCATTAGGATGCCCAGCAGGGCGATTCCGCGCAAGGCATCTAATGCGCGAATGCGTTCTGGCTCCGCGACAGGCGCTGGTTCCACTGCCTGCGTGTACATCGTTCCCGCCCCCCTTGCTGGTAGGCACATTCGCCAAGTCGAGGCTTTTTCCTTCAGTCGTACAGGGCGTCCAAGTAGCGCCGCAGCACCTCGTCCACAACACCTCTAAATGGTAGCGAGTTCGCCATGCCGTAGATGGGCGCCATCTCCCCCTTTTCTTCGGGGTGCGCTTTCACATAGGCGACTGCTTCGCGCAGGTCGTTTAGGAAGGCATCAGCAATCCCCGCTTGCGTATGGCGAGCCGTCACAGCAAAATGCACCCCTGGCGGTCGCTGCAAGGCGTTGAGACGCCAGCCGCGCTGTACCATCTGGTCGAACACCTGGTAGATGTTCACCTTGTCGGTTGCGCTGGTGAAAGCGATCAGGAACAACGGCTCGCCCATTAGTTTGAGTTCGGGGATTTGTTCAATGCCTTTGCGGAGGGCAATCGCGGTTTGCATAATCTGGCGTGCGGTTTCCAAGTAGCCCTGTTTTCCAAAGGCGATCATCGTTGCCCAGCCAGCGATGCTTAGCACGCCAGGGCGGCTGCCAGGGAGCGTAGGCGAAGCGTACAGCCCGCCTGGCCAATCCGTTGCTGTGAAGTACTGGTAGCGTCGCAGGCGCCGCCCCCGATACAAAATCACCGATAAGCCCTTCGGCGTGTAGCCGTACTTGTGGGGGTCTACGGAAATGGAGGTCACGCCCTCCACGCGAAAGTCCCACGGCGTCACGGGATAGCCCAGCTGTTCAACGAAAGGCAAAATAAAGCCTCCTAAGCACGCGTCGACGTGCATGCCCAGCCCATACTGCTTAGCAAGGCGGGCGATTTGCGGAATGGGGTCTATCACACCGTGGGGATAGCTGGGCGCAGAGCCGACCAGCGCAATCGTGCGGCGGGTGATGGCGCGCTCCATCGCCTCCAAGTTTGCCTTGAAGTCATCCCCCACAGGCGTGCGAATGAGCTTGACGCAAAACAGATGGGCAGCTTTGTCAAAAGCAGGATGGGCAGTTTCGGGCGCGATGACCTCTGGCTCGGTAATGCCCTTTTCGGCGCGCGCCCAGTCGCGATAGGTCTTCATCGCCAGCAGAATGCTCTCTGTGCCGCCCGAAGTGGTGGTGCCCACCACCTGCTGATCGGGGTCGTCCGTTTGGGGGGCATTCAGCAGCGCCGCGGTCATCCGCACAATCTCTGCCTCAAAACGCACGGTGCTGGGGAAAAGGTCTGCGTGCAACGGGTTGCTGTGGGCATGCAGTGCAAACACCTGCGTAAGGAACGCGCTGAGCGCTTCACCTCCGTGGTACACTGTGCCCGACACGCGCCCCGCTTGCCACGGCACTGCCTCCACCTGATGCACTTGCTGGAGCCATTCCAAAATCTGCGCATGCGGGATGCCTTGCTCTGGTAGCGCAGAAAACCTCGGCAACGACTCTACTTTCGGGCGTATTTTAGTGCGCACCAGCTGCTCCACTTGGGCATACTCCGCCTCAAGGCGTTTCTGCACCATTGGGATGCGCTGGACAAATTTTTCAGCGCCTCGCAACAGCCCCCGCCAGAAACCCTTCTGACCCATGCCCCGATTCTACCTGCCCTGCTGAGCGTCTAATTGCAGGGTACACTTGGAGGCAGTGATGAGACTGATGCTGTGGCGCGTGATGTCCCTACTGAGCCTTTGTGTGGTGGGCTTTGTCGTGTCCAGCTGTGGGATAGGGCGAGGCAGGAGCAGTGCCTTCATACTGATCGAACCGTGTGAGGACGTACCTGCTCGCACGCGCGCTGCTCAACTTGAGGTGCCCCCCGCCCGAACAGGCACTCGTTGGACAATTATGGTGTTCCTCAATGCCGCCAACGACTTAGATGAGTACAGCGAGCTGAATGTGAACCAGATGGAGCAGGCGCAGACTAATCCGAATGTGCGCGTGGTGGTGCAGTGGAAGCGCTCGCGGCGCTTCGCCCCCCCTAACAGCTGGACAGGTACCCGCCGCTACCTCATCCAGTACGACACGAACCCCTCGGAAATCCGCTCCCAACTGCTGGAAGACTTGGGCGAGGGGGTGGATATGGGTAGCGCAGCGACCTTACGCGAGTTTATCCAGTGGGCGCAAACCAACTTCCCCGCAGACCGCTATGCCCTAGTGATTTGGAACCATGGCTCAGGCTGGCGTGCGCGAGCAGCAGCAGAGGGGCGCGCCGTGTCGTTTGATGACGAACTGCGCACCAGCATCAAGATTTGGGAGCTACCCACGGCTATTCGCCCTACCTCCGACGCTCCCGTGCTGGATGCGTTGCTCTTTGACGCCTCGCTAATGCAAATGCTGGAAGTCGCCTATGAGTGCCGCTATGTGGCGCGCTATATCGTCGGCTCGGAGGAAAGCCCGCCTGGCGAAGGCTATCCCTACCACGAAATCCTCGCCCCCCTGATGCAAAATCCTGCCATGCCTACCCGCGAGTGGGTCGCTCAAATCCCCGAGATTTTCGTGAGCTGGTACGCTGCGAACTACCCTTACTACACCAACATCACCCAATCGGCGGTGGATACCAGCAAGCTGGAAGTGGTGGCGACCGCAGTGGATTGCCTAGCGTCGGTGCTGTTAGCCAAACGCTCGCTATATACCGACGCATTGCGCCTTGCCCGCCAAGAGGCGCAGAGCTATAGCACCTACCCTGAGTATCGTGACCTTTGGCACGCAGCGCAACTGCTGAAAGAACGCACGGGCGATGCAGATATCGCCCACGCAGTGAACTTAGTCCACCAGTCGCTGAACTTGGCTGTGGTCAGCAACCGACGCGCAAACAACTCGCGCGTGTTCCACTCGTACGGGCTGTCTATCTACTATCCCCACGCTGGAGACTACTTAGGTCGCTACGGCAACACCGCGTTCGCCCGCGCCACGCGCTGGGACGAGTGGCTACAAGTAGCCCCCTGAGGGTATGATAACCTAAGCTGCCGCCTGCAAAGCGTGAGCAGGCGAGGTTCCTCGCCTCGTGCGGAACGACCCTCTTGCGCGGGCAAAAGCACACTTGCTATTTCCGAGCCGAAGGCGAAGAATCTCAAGCGGGCAGCAACTTAGAGCAAGGCGCACTCTTGGGGAGGCTTTCAATGCCTTACGAGTACGTGCTTCAAAGCCCTGAGAAGGTGGAAATCCACTACGAAATCGCGGGGATCGGCTCGCGAGCGTTGGCTGCCGTGCTGGACGACCTGATTGTGCTTTTGATTATCGCCGTGGTAGGCGCGGTGCTTGCCTTGTTGGAGGAGACCACCCAACTGGTTTCGCGTGTCTACGCTGTGACGGGCGAGAACTGGTTGATTGCGGGGCTGCTGTTTTTCGCTTACATCGTTTGGTTTGCATACTACATGCTGTTTGAGGTGTTTTGGAATGGTCAGACGCCTGCGAAGCGGGCGTTTGGTTTGCGCGTGATTATGCTCAACGGGTCGCCCGTGACGGCTCAGGCGGTGCTGGTGCGTGAGCTGCTGCGGTTGGTAGACGCCTTTCCGATTTGCCTGATTGGATACGCTGTTGCGGGTGCATTTGCGTTTTTCAGCCCGTATGGGCAGCGCGTGGGCGATATGCTGGCGGGCACATTCGTCATCAAGGAGCGGAGGGTGCCCCTGCCTCGCTTGGAACAACTCAGTGCCCAAAGCACGGCTCCCCATCCACTGGAGATTTACCTGCCACCCCTGCTGGAGGTTAGCCCTACAGAGTATCGTGCGCTGCGCGCTTTCTTAGACCGTCGGCAGCAGTTCCATCCCGATGCTCGCGAGCGGCTGGCGTGGGAGCTGTATCAGCACCTGCGTGAGCCGTTAGGGCTGCCTCCGCAGCCACCCGCTGCGATAGAGGGGATATTAGAAGCCATTGCTGCGCGCTATGCCCGCGAGCGTGGTCTGCTGGAGTAGGCATCGTAGGGTATCCTTCCTGAGCGATGAGCCGACCCAGCTGGGATGAGTATTTTATGGAGATTGCGCGTTTAGTAGCCACGCGCGCAACCTGCCCTCGTCGCAGCGTGGGCGCAGTAATTGTGCTAGACAAGCGCATTTTAGCCACGGGCTACAATGGCGCTCCCACAGGGTTGGCTCATTGTACCGAAGTTGGCTGCTACATCGTTGCAGGGCACTGCGTGCGCGCCTTGCACGCCGAGCAGAACGCGATTTTACAAGCAGCCCTCAACGGCGTCTCTACGCGCGGCGCCACGATCTATGTGACGCATCAGCCGTGCAGCCACTGCGCTAAGATGATTATCAACGCGGGCATCCAGCGCGTGGTGTTTGAGGGCGATTATCCTGACGAGTTCGCGCTGGAGCTGTTCGCCGAAGCAGGTATACAACTGGCGCGATACGAAAACGGTAGAATTATCCCGATAGATTTGACACCGTACAAGCCAAAGCGATGAAAACGATTACCGTTGTGTTTATACTGGCACTGCTAACCACCTACTTGCTCACGCCGCATGTGCGTCGGTGGGCAATCCGATGCGGAGTAATGGACCTTCCCGATGCGCGGCGCGTTCACACAGAGCCAATCCCGCGCTGGGGTGGGATAGCCATCTACGCGGGGGTCGTGGTGGGGATGTTAGCGGGGCTGTTTCGGCTCTACCTACTGTCGCCTTCCGATGCGGTGTTTCTAAGTCGTGCGGCGCAGTTCATTGGGCTGTTGCTGGTAGGCACAGGCGTACTGCTGGTGGGGATGATTGACGACAAAAGACCGCTTTCTGCGTGGGTACAGATGGGCGTGCTGCTGCTGGCAGGGCTGATTGTGCAACTGTTCGGCGTGCAGATTGAGGGCATTAGTGTGCCCCTTGGCGGCAAGTTTGATCAGGCGCGTTGGATGCCTTTGGGGATCTGGGCAGTGCCCATAACGGCATTCTGGATGTTCGTTATCAGCAAGACGATGGACACGATTGACGGCTTGGACGGTCTGGCAGCAGGAGTGAGCGCGATTGCGGCGTTTGCGCTGGCGCTCATGGCGCTTCAAGCAGCAGACCTGCTTGACCAGCCCTACCCCAACTGGCTGATTGCGATCACGGCTGCAGCGATAGCGGGCGCCGCAGGCGGTTTCTTGCGCTACAACTTCAACCCCGCGCGGATTTTTATGGGCACGGGTGGGGCGCAGTTTTTGGGGTTTATGCTGGGCGGGCTATCGGTGATTGGCGCGTTCAAGACCGCTACAGCGTTTGCGATTTTTATCCCTATATTGGTGTTTGGGCTGCCGCTGCTGGATGCGGGGCTGGCGGTAGTACGCCGTGCGCTCGCAGGACAACCCATCCATATGCCCGACAAAAAGCACATCCATCACCAACTGCTAGAGCGCGGTTTGACCCAGCGCCAGACCGTGCTGCTTCTATATGGCGTAGCGGTTGTGATGGCGGTGATGGCGATTTGGCTGTTCCGACGCGCACTCGGGTAATAACTCTTGCATCTGCAGGGGTGTTTTCGGGTATAATAGGCTCAGCACGGGGATCGTAGCTCAGTTGGTTAGAGCGCCTGACTGTGGCTCAGGAGGTCGTGGGTTCGAGTCCCATCGGTCCCCCCAG
>JANXAW010000019.1 GCA_025061985.1 Fimbriimonadales bacterium | reverse complement strand
CGACGCCCTGCTCAAAACCTTAGAGGAGCCACCTCCGCACGTGATTTTCATCTTGGCGACGACGGAGCTGCATCGCGTGCCTCCTACGATTCGTTCGCGCTGCCAGCGGTTTGACTTCCATCGGGGCAAGATTGCCGATATTGCCAAGCGGCTGGAGTATGTGCTTCAAGCGGAGGGGCTTCGGGCGGAGCCTGCGGCGATTCATTTGATTGCGCGGGCGGCTGACGGCTCGTGGCGCGACGCGCTCACTGCGCTGGAGCAAGTAATCGCCTTCAGCGAGGGGAACGTCATTACGCCCCAGACGGTCTACAACGCGCTGGGGATGCTGGAAGACGAGACGCTCATGCAGTTCACAGACGCCCTACTGGAACATGATGCGGGCAAGGTACTGAGTTTGCTAGATACGCAGATGCTGTTGGGGCGCGAGCCGCGTGTGTTGGCGGAGTCGCTCATTCAGCACTGGCGGGCGTTGGTGCAAGCTGCCTTGCATGTCCAAGACCGTGCAGGCGCATATGACCCCACGCTTTGGAGTGCGATGGTTGAGCAAGCGCGTCGGGCGGGCATTCCTCGCCTGCTTCACTGGTGGGAGCAGTTGGCAGGTGCGCTGAGTGAGATGCGTATCTCGGGCGCACCGCGCACGGTGCTGGAGTTGTACCTGCTTCGCTTCGCAACGGAGATGCCCGCAGGAGCGGTTGTTTCGGCTCCAGCGGCGCCTTCCCCCGCCCTATCTGCGCCAACACCATCGGCTACGGTGCCCTCCCCTGCTCCAGCTGCTCCTGCTTCGCCAACGCCTCAGCCAGCTTCTGCAGCCACTACTGCTCCCGCATCGCCACCGCTAGAGCCTGTCGCATCTACCCCAACCTCAACTAAGCCAGTGCCCGCTCCCGCTTCCCCTGCGCCTGCGATAGACACCGCGTTTGCCAATCAGCTGTGGCAGCAACGGGTGCAGGAGTTGATGAAGCGCAGCCCAGTGGGGGGTGCGCACCTACGCGACTCGCGTGTGGTGATAGAAGGCAACACAATTCGCCTTATCCTCGCCAGCCAGCTCGCCTATGAGTTCTTCAAGCAGGCGCCCCATCGCGAACGCAACCTTGCCCATGAGGTGCGTGTAGCGTTAGGTATGCCGAACGCTTCTGTGAAGCTGGAAGTCTCCAACGAGCCGCGCCCCGTAGAGCCATCTCCACCACCCGTCGCGGAGTCGCCTGTGCTGGAGGGCGAGTCACTGGTGGAAGCCATCCGCCAAACCTTCAACGGCTACGAGGTAGACCCAGAGACTGAGTGAGCTATTGCTGGCTCAGGCACAGTTTCGGCTGCGCCCTCTTCCAGCGCGCGCACTGCCTGCAACGCTGCTACAGCCACTTCAATCTGATCATCGGTTGGCTCGCGCGTGGTTAGGTACTGCGTCCACAAGCCAGGCGCCAACAACACCCGCGCCAAGAACCCATGCTTGTACATCCCGGCCAGTCGGATGACCTCATAGGTGAGGCTGGCAACAACAGGCAGCAAGGCGATATGCATCGGGATGCGAATGTATGCGGGCGGGCGTCCCAACAACGCGAAGACGAAAATGCCGATAATCAGCACAAGCAGCACGAAACTGGTACCACAGCGCGGATGCAGACGCGACTGAGCACGCGCCACCTCCAGCGATACAACCCCCTCTTCCTCTAAGGCATTGATTGCCTTATGCTCTGCCCCGTGGTATTGAAACACACGCCGTATGTCGGGCAGCAGCCCGATTAGCCCCACATACAACAGGAAAATCGCAATTCGCAGCGTGCCGTCCACCAAATTCCGTGCTACACTGCCCCACCCCTCGCGTGCCAGCCAGTCAGTAAGCAGTGTGGGCAGCACAAAAAACAAAGCAATCCCGATTGCGAACCCACCTGCTGCGGACGCGCCTATTGCGATGTCCTGCACAGGTTTGGAAAGAGGCTTGATTTGCGGATCGTTTTGGATCTGCACTTGGCTGGAAAAGTGCAGCGCCTTGATGCCCAGGGCGAGCGCGTCGATCAGCATAAAAATCCCGCGCAAAAGAGGGCGGTTCAGAAACTGTAGCTTGCCCAAGATGGTCTTCTCAATGGCTTCGGTATGCACGATCAGCTCGCCGTCGGGCTTGCGGCAAGCGATAGCAAAATAGCGGGGGCTGCGCATCATCACGCCTTCGATGACCGCTTGCCCCCCATAGCGCCAGTATGTGGGTCGGGTGGTGCTCATTAGCGTTGCCGATAGTTTTGGTACTTACGCAGGAACCGCTCTACGCGCCCTTCGGTGTCCACGATGCGCTGTACGCCCTCCCCCGTGAAGGCAGGATGGCACGCGGCGCACACCTCCAATCGAATCTCGGGCTTAGTGGAGAGCGTCTCAAAGGTGTGGCCACAAGCACAATGCACTACCGAAAGCACGTACTTGGGATGGATGCCTTTCTTCATGATGCTTGCCTCCGCGCTACGGTATATTATACCGTGTGGTGGCACAAGGAGGGTGCTAATGCGTGCGCGGTCGTGGCGCGGGGTGTTTGCGCTGGTTGCGATCTTAGCCGGCTGCGGCGGCCCACAGGTCGGTGAGCAACAAATCTGTTCGGCAGATACCTTCGTGCCCAACTATGTGCTCCAGCTCAACCGCTTGCTGTGTTGGGAGCGGTTCCCCGTAACGGTTTACTTTGTGCGCGATGCAAACTATTCCGAGCAGTATCGCCTGCTGGCGTTGCAAGGGTTTAACCAGTGGGTGGAGGCGACAAACAAAGTAGTGCAGTACGTTGAAGTGCAAAGGCGCGAAGATGCCCAGATTGTGGTGATGTTCAAGCCCGACACGGCGAACGGGCTGACCACCTTTGAGTACTATCCCAAGAGCGGGCTGTTGCGAAGCGTTACAATGGAAATTGGCACGCGCAGCAAGAACCCGATCGATATCCGCAGCGTGGCTGCTCACGAGTTCGGGCATGCCTTAGGCATCTACGGGCACAGTCCTAACCCCAACGATATGATGTACCACACTTTCGTGTCCAATGTGCCGCTACAGATTACGCAAAACGACCTCAACACGCTCAAGACGGCATATTGTCGGTTGTTTTTGGGGCGCACGCGGGCAGTGCCTCGCCACCCGCCTGAGGAACAGCCTGTGCGTGCAACCATCGTCTGCGACCATGAGCACGGCGTACTGACCTTGGGGGCACCGCATTAGCCCAACGGCACGCCGTCCCTTCGAGCGCGCTCCAGCAGGTGAGCACGCAGCGCGTCAGCGACTGCTTCCAGTTGTGACGGAGTAACTTTGCTGCGTAATCGGAACACATACCGCGCAGGGTCAAGCGCGACGGGACCGCTCACTTCCAAAGGCGTGTGCAACGCTGAATGATGGAACTCACTACAGGCGTCTGTGAGCCATTGACGCGCCTGCGCAAGTCCATATTCCCCACCAATGCCCACCTCCAACGTAAGCGTCGCTTGACCACGGCTATGGTTGACCACACGAGTAATGCTGCCATTTGCCAGCGTGACAAGTCTGCCCTCATCATCGCGTAAGCGAGTGATGCGCATCCCCATCGTCTCCACCACCCCGTGAATACCGTCGATGGTCACTTCCTCGCCTACTGCAAACTGGTCTTCCACTAAGATGAAAAAGCCATTGATGACATCGCGTACTAACTGTTGGGCACCGAAACTAATCGCTAACCCCGTTACGCCTGCCGTTGCCAGCACAGGCCCCAAGTTCACTCCTAACGCTCCCAAAACGCTTAGGATGCCAACAAACAGCAACACATAGCTTAGTACGCTATTGAGGAGTGCGCTAATCGTGCGGATTTGGGCTTGGCGACGGTCAGAGAGTTCAATTTTGCGCGTAAGGGCGTGCACGATCAGCTGGATGATTCGCCCGCCAATCCATCGCGCAGCAACAAGTAGCGCAACAATTAGCGCCACCTGCAGCGTGGTAAGCAAAATCGCGTCAGCACGCTGCTCCCAAAAGCGTTGTAGCCACTGTTGCATAGGCGTGGGTATACCCGAAGGCTACTGGCGTAGCCCCACACGCCACTCTTTCTGAAGTAACGGGAAGCCCTGCGCTTCGCGAATCTCCAAATACTTGAGGCAGCAAGCGCGCGCCAATGCGCGAATGCGCTGAATATAACTCGCCCGCTCTGTTACGGAGATACTCCCGCGTGCATCCAACAGGTTGAAGATGTGCGAGCACTTGAGCGCGAGGTCAAACGCAGGATGCACGTAGCCCAGCTCTGCGATCCGTGCGCTCTCCTTCTCATACATCTCGAATAGACGAAACAGCATCTCAGTATCGGCATGCTCGAAGTTGTAGTAGTTGTGCTCCAGCTCTGCTTGGTAATCCACATCGGCGTAGGTGATGCCGTGGCTCCACTCCAGCTCCCATACGCTGTGCTTTTTCTGGAGGAGCATCGCGAGCCGCTCTGGACCGTAGGTAATCTCGGCGCACACGGGGTCGCACTCGATGCCGCCCACTTGCTGGAAGTAGGTAAACTGCGTAATCTCTGTGCCGTTGAGCCACACCTC
Organism: Fimbriimonadales bacterium; assembly: GCA_025061985.1. GTDB lineage: Bacteria > Armatimonadota > Fimbriimonadia > Fimbriimonadales > GBS-DC > GBS-DC. The sequence continues at coordinate 23,191 of JANXAW010000019.1, read as the reverse complement.
CCAGCCCACGCCGGAGGCGCCTAATGTGGGGGCTTCCCAGTCGTCCTCCACAAAGCGGATGTCGTGTTCGCTGGGGTCTATTCCGAGTGCGCGCAGGCTCTCTAAGTACACATCCACCACATCATCGGGCGCGGGTTTGAGGATGACTTGGTATTGGTAGTAGTGTTGCAGGCGCATTGGGTTGCGGGCGTAGCGCCCGTCGGCGGGGCGGCGGGTGGGTTGCACGTACGCTACATACCACGGCTCGGGTCCCAGCGCGCGCAGGGCAGTGCCAGGCGCCATCGTGCCTGCACCCACCTCCAAGTCATACGGTTGCAAAATCAAGCACCCGTAGTCGCTCCAAAACTGCTCCAGCCGAAACAGCAGCTCTTGGAAGGTCATAGGTGGTGAAAGTATACCTCCCAGCGGGTTTCATGAGCACCTTCCTAAGTCCCTCCTCAAAGACACGCAAGAGATACCCTCAGGCACCAACCCCTTCAGGGGCTCGTTCAAGAGGCAACAAGCGAAACTCCGAGGCATCTCTCCTATCAGACCGCCTGGGCTACAAGTTGAAAGCCACACTGGCACCGATTACTTCCAGCCTGCGCGTGCGATCGTTTGCTGTTGCATAGACCGATAGGCTCACGCGTGCTTGCACAGGTTGCGTCAGGCATAGGCTCAGCAGCCCATCGCCACCAGGCTGGCGGTAATACTCTATCGCCACTTCGAGATTGGGCCGAGTGCGTTGTTGGTGGGCAATGCCCCACCCTACCTGACCCTGTCGCAAGTAGACCCCTGCGTGAAGCGAATCTTGGCTCTGCGTGCGCGTGCCCACCAAGTAAAGCGTTGGGGGAACGCCATCCGCCATCTCAAACATACCGAGCGCTACGCCGGGTGCCTGTTCGGTCTCGGGCAACACCACATAGCGCAGATTCCATGCCGTCTGTATAGCCCCGCCATCAATATGCACCCAATCAACTCCGAAATCGAACCGTGCAGACGACCTAATCTGCACGTACACTGCCTTGGCGAGGTACGACTCGGAGGGGCTGATGAAGCGGTAGTAGTCGAACTCTAGGTACGCGGAGTTCGGCGTGTTTAGGTTGGCGGTGGGTTTGATGACCACCACTTCACGCGCTATTGCGTAGGGCACAATTGTGCCAAGTAGCGACAGTATTACCATCCAGCGCATCAACCGCATTTCCTTCGCTTAGACTTGTGAATGCGCACCTTGGTGGGGCATGCCCAGATTACTTCCGCTTCTCGAAGGGTGGCGATGCCCAGGGGAAGTTTTGCCCCCTCCTACTTTTGGCAGGAGGGGGCACAAAGGGTTATTGCCCGCGTCGGCGCAGAAAAGCGGGCACTTCGAGGTCTTCGCGCGAGGGGCGCACATCAGAAGTAGGGCGTTCGAAGGGCGAGGTAGCGCGTGATGTTTCGGTTGGACGGAACGGCGTAGTTGCCGCGGTGCGCCAGCTTGGCTGCCCCAAGTCTAGAGGATGCCCGCTAGGGCGTGCCTCGGCTCGGGATGTTGCCTGAGGCGGGCGCTGCGGCTCCTCTGGGAACCCAGTCGCAAGCACGGTCACCTGCACTACATCAACCATGTCAGGCTTGATTACGTGTCCGAAGATGATATTCGCCTCCTCGGGATCGGTCATCTCGTAAAGTAAGTTCATCGCCTCTTGGACTTCGTAGATGCCAATATCCTCGCCTGTGGTGATGTTGACTAGCAGTCGGCGCGCGCCGTGGATGGAGGTCTCTAGTAGTTTGCTGGTCGAGGCTTCCTGCACGGCTTGGATCAAGCGGTTCTCGCCTGTACCCTTGCCGATGCCCATTAGGGCAGTGCCTGCGTCCTGAAAGATGGTTCGCACGTCTGCAAAGTCCACGTTGATCTCGCCTGCGAAGTTGATGATGTCGGAGATGCCCTGTACTCCGCTGCGGAGCACGTCGTCCGCCATTCGGAATGCCTCGGTCATGGTCGTTGTACGTTCGGATATGTCCACGAGGCGGTCGTTGTGCACTACGATCATCGCATCTACGTGCTTGCGGAGCAGTTGGGCACCTTCCTCGGCGACCTTCCAGCGACGGGGTCCTTCGAATCGGAACGGTTTGGTGACGACGGCGATGGTGAGTGCGCCAAGTTCTTTGGCAATTTCGGCGATGACGGGTGCTGCACCAGTGCCTGTACCGCCACCTAGCCCAGCGGTGATGAACACAAGGTCTGCGCCTTCTAACACCTTACGGATTTCGTGGCGGCTTTCCTCGGCGGCGCTGCGTCCCGTTTCGGGGTTTCCACCCGCCCCCAGCCCGCGGGTGATGCCAACACCCAGTTGGACGCGGATGGGCGCGCGCGACTTGTTAAGCACTTGAGCGTCGGTGTTCATCGCAATGAACTCCACGCCCTGCACGCCCACCTCAATCATTCGGTTCACAGCGTTGCCACCGCCACCACCGACGCCAACTACCTTGATAACAGCCTGTGGCTGAATCAGCTCCGATGCTTGCTCCGTAGCTCGATTGGGTGTGCGATCCTTTGCCATGACAGCTCTCCCAACTCCAAGGTATTATTGCGGTCGCTGGAACCAGCGTTTGAGGGTTTGAACGATTCGCCGCCATAGAGAAGCTGGTGCAGCAGATGGTTCGGGCAAGATTTGTGCGCCATAGAGCGTCAGCCCGACGACGGTTGCATAGGCAGGGTGTTGCAGAGCGGTCGGCAGCGCCATTCCCCACGGTTGTGGCGTGCCGATCCGCACGGGCAACGCTCCAAAAACCTGCCGCCCCAGCTCGGCAGTACATGGCAGGCACGAGCCGCCCCCAGTCAGCACGACCCCTGCTGCCAGCTGGTCAAAGTAGCCCGAGCGCGCTAACTCCGCCTGCACCAGCTCCAAAATCTCACGCATGCGTTCCTCAATCACTTCCGAAAAGAGGCGTCGGGGCACCCGACGCTCTACCTGAGTTCCCATTTCGCGGTAGGATATCCGTTCCTCTTCGGACACGCGCGCTGCCAGCGCGCTTCCGAATTCGCGCTTGAGACGCTCCGCCTCCTCTGGGTTCGCTAAGCGAAACAGGATATACACATCTCGCGTCACCTGATTGCCCCCGACAGGCAAGGCGCTGGAGAAGACTAATCCGCCATCTTTGAACACCGCCACATCAGTTGTACCGCCCCCGATGTCCACCAAGGCAACCCCAACTTCTTGTTCCTCTGGAGACAGCACTGCCAAGCCTGAGGCATATGGCTCCAGCACCATCGCCTGTACCTCCAGCCCTGCGCGTTCCACGCACCGCCGCAGGTTTTGCAAAAAGGTCACGCCGCCCGTTATCAAGGTCGCTTCGGCTTGCACGTGCGAGGCGCTCATTCCGAGAGGGTTGATGATACCCGCTTGCCCATCCAAGATGTACTGCCGTATCAGCGTGTGGAGCAACTCGCGGTCGGGTGGCAGCGGCACTTGCTGCAACTGGTAGCGCAGTCGTTCCAAATCTTCAGGCAGCACTTCGCGCTCCGGGCGCGTGATAGTAATCTCGGCACGACGCGGGATCGATTCGATATGCTCGCCCGTCACGCCGATGATTGCCTCTGTGAAGGTAACCTCGCCCATCGCTTGCGCTTCCTGCACCGCCTGACGAATGGCAGCAACGGTCTGCTCCATGTCGACCACTTGCCCTTGACGCATGCCTCGTGATGGCGCGACCCCGTACCCTGCGGGCTGCAGCGTGCCATCCCTTTGACGCTGCACCGCATAACAACACACCTTCGTCGTGCCAATGTCAAGTCCCACAATCAGCGTCATCCTCGTTGCCGCCTGAGCGCGAGCTGGTTGAGATAGTACCTTCTGATCAGGGAAAGGTTAAGGAACATTCGCCCGCCCAGCGTAACGACCGCTGCCAAGAAAAGGTCCACGCCGATCCGATCGCCCAAATATGCTAGCAAGGCTGCCAACAAGGCGTTGACAATAAAGCCCGAAATGAATACATCCGTATGGAAGCGCCCTTCTAAGGAAGCGCGCCATCCTCCAAACGCCGTGTCTAACCCTGCCAGTGCCGCCAGCGAAAGGTAAGCCGCCCATTCCGACGGCAGCGAAATATCCAGCGCCAGCGTCGCAATAAGCACGCCCAGGACCAACCCCAGCACGCCAACTGCTATCATGGCTGCACCTCCTGCGGGGGAACTGGACGCGCGTACCGAAACTGTGTGGGACCGCTATAAGCAGGAATACGCACCTTATCCAACGCCCGCAACTCCACCATCTTGGGATCCACGCTCTTGATATCGCTCAGCGCGCCTCCTGGCATCTCTAATGCGCCGATCAGCGTCTTCGGGTCGCCGATGGCATGAATCACGAACGGTGAAGCCATTTTCACATCGTTAATGTAGACCACAGGACCCGTGCAGCGAATCCCCGTGGTGGCGACAATCCGCTGTCCGTTGATGCTGATAGCTTCTGCCCCTGCTTGGCGTAGCTCGTTGACTACGCGCAAGAGGTCATAGTCGTGGATTGTGTAAAGCTCAGGGAGCAGTTGCTCCAGCGATTCGCCTGTGGGCTTACGTGTGCTGTCGCGTAGTACCAGCTCAATCCCAGGACCCTCAACATCCAGTAGTCCTGCGATGAGTTTTGCTTCTTCTAAGCTTTTGCTGAGGACCTCGGCTTGCTTGGCTCCGCTAGCGAAGGCGGTTTCCAGCTCGTTGATGCGCTGGCGTAGTTGGCGAATCTGCTCTTCTAAGGCGGCGTTTGCCTGTTTTTCTTGCACATAGGCGCGGGCAAGTTCAGGCAGGCGGGCGCTCGGCAGCTCAGCCGTGCGAATGCGCGTTTGTTCCTTGAACGCCAGTCCCAGAAGCATCCCGACGACCAGCCAAATCGCGAAGAACACCACTTTCTGGTAGAGCCGGTTTTCACTCATCCTTATCACCCCTTACTGCTGCGTAGCTCGGGGTTTGACCACTTCAGCCGATGGAGTGCTGATGTCCACATATGCCCAGCGGCGCAGTTCTGTGGTGGGCAGCTCCAGTACTCGTCCAAGCGTCTGTAGTTGAATTTCTAATGCGCTTGCGTCTCCAAACCGCACCTGAAGCGGGACGCGCTCGGTGCCGCGCACCACCTCCAGCCAGAGGCGCACGCCATGCATCCGCGAGAGCTGCACACGCGGGAAATGCACCTCATGCCGCTGATGGAGCGCCTGCAAAATCGTGAACGCTTTGCGCATCTCGCCGTAAACTCTCGTTCCGCCCAGGGGAAGCGGATAGTCATGTGTAGGGCGGATTTCGCCCGCTATCGGCTTCATCTGCGGATTCGGCGGCAGGAACACGATTCCTGCCGGGTCGATGAAAAGGCGCGTGCCCGTGGGAGACTGAAGTGCTACAAAGGGAAGGCGTGGTCGTACACTCAGCTGCACCTGTCCAACCCCCACGGCTTGCCAGCGCACAGACTCTACCCAGTCCCATGCGCCGATAGCGCGCTCTATGGCACGTGGGGCATCTGACAAAGGTAGCGGCGCGTGCCAATAGTCGCGAATAAGGCGCATGACCTCCGCCTGCGCCTCAGGGGGCACTCCTTGCACTCGTATGTGTGAGATCGCTGTGCGTGGCGAGAACCATACACTGATCACTAGCGCCGTTAGCGCCGCCATCCAGCCAATTGGCTCGGCGTTGTGCCACGCCCACACGAGCCATCTTGAGAGGCACGACGATTTGCCCCGACGTCTGCGCCGATAGACGGGCTTAGGGGGCGGAGGGGTGAGGCGGAACTTGCCCGTAGGCTCCTGAACGGGTATGGAGGGGCGCGTCAAGTCGCGTGTAGGCAAGGTACTGCGCGAGCGTGTCGGTAGAACACTGGCGCTACGAGGCGACGGCATGCGCACCGCTACTTGCGTTGGATAGGCATGGAGGTCTACCCCTGCAATCGCTGGCGGAGCGTCGCTCCCACGCTTGGGCGAGACGCCCAAGCCGCGAGCTTCTTGCATCAGCGAGGCGCCAACGCGACGAGACAGCGTCGGCGGCGTCGACTGAAGCGGAGGCAGAGGTACGCCCACTGCCCCAATCCGCACGCGCACGCCACGCTCAGGCTTGCGCCTGCTCATACTGCCTCCAACGCCTCCTGCAAAATCCGCTCAATCAGCTCAGGAAAGCTTATCCCCGCCGCCTCTGCACTGCGCGGGAGCAGCGAGGTAGGAGTTAGCCCCGGAATCGTGTTGACTTCCAACACATATGGCGTGCCCTCGTGCACAATCATATCCACGCGGCTCATCCCAGAGCAGCCCAACGCAAGGTGCGCAGCAACCGCCGTTTCCTGCAGCAGGCTCAGCACCTCAGGGGGCAACCGTGCGGGCACTATCTCCTCGGTCGCACCAGGCACATACTTCGCTTGAAAATCGTAGTAGCCGCCTTTGGGCACGATTTCTACAGGGGGCAACGCGCGCGGCTCGCGCTTGCCCAGCACAGGTACAGACACCTCTACGCCCTCAATCAGCTCCTCCACTATCGCGGCAGTGTCGTAGGCAAGGGCTTTGGAGATGGCACGTGGCAGCTCGTCCCAGTGGAACACGCGCATCGCACCCAACGTCGAGCCGCCTTGGTTGGGCTTGACCATCAGAGGCAGCCGCAGTCGTTGTTGGACGCGCATCAAGGTCATGTCGTCAGTGTCGCTTACCAGTAGCGCGTTCGGCGTAGCCAATCCTGCTTCGCGGAACAAGGTTTTTGCAGCGAACTTGTTCATTGCCAACGCACTGGCAAGCACGCCGGAGCCTGTGTAGGGGATGCCCAATAGCTCCAACAAGCCCTGAATTGCCCCATCCTCACCGTGCTTGCCGTGCAGGGCGATGAAGGCGACATCGGGGCGCTCGCGTGTGAGCAGCTCCTCCAGCCCCCAAAAGCCGTCTTTGCCTTTGGGGAGAGCGGGGTCTACAGCAATAACGTGGTATTTTTCGGGGTCAAGCGCTTGCATCACGCGCGTCCCCGAAAGCAGCGACACATCGCGCTCAGGCGAGTCGCCGCCCATCAGTACTGCCACGGTGATGCGTCGTGCGCGCCCGTGCGCCTCCAGCCGTCGTAGTAGGAGCGGGGCAATCTTATCAATGTCGCCTGCGCCCATTAGCACCACTACATCGTTTGGGCGAAGGTAGGGCATCAGGCGCTGTGGGATCTGCTCTTTCACAGGCACATACAGCGTGGGGGGCGCATCGCGCTCCAGCAGTCCGTCAGCAATCAGCGCAGCGCTTACGCCAGGGATGGGCTGCTCCCGTGCAGGGTAGATGTCCGTCACAACCACGAAGTCAGCGAGCGCAAGGCTTTCAATCAAGCCAGGCAGTTGGTCGCGTGTTCGGCTATACAGGTGCGGCTGGTACACCACTACCATGCGCCGATTGGGAAAGCGTTGGCGGAGCGCGCTTAGCGCCGCACGAATCTCCGTTGGATGATGGGCGTAGTCATCTACAAGCGTGATGCCCATTGCCTCACCAATAACCTCTTGGCGACGCTTTACGCCTCGGAAATGCGCTAAAGCATCAGTGATGACTTCGGTAGGCACATTTAGCAAGAGGGCGATGCAGAGCGCACCCAGCGCGTTCTGCACATTCTGCTCCCCCAAATAAGGAATGTGCAGCGTTAGCCCTGTCTCAGGAAGCCAATGGCTGTTGCAGACGCGAAACTCAGTGTAGTAGGGTGTGCGCTCCGTGATCTCGGCTTGCAAGTCGTTTTGCGGACCCAGACCATAGAAGATAGGAGGGCGTTCGTGTCCGCCCCTGCTGTGCAGCATCTTGGCCATTTCGCGCACGCCGTAGTTGTCGCCACAAGCGATCAGATAGCCCTCGGGTGCGACGCGCTTGGCGAAGTTCGCAAAGCTTCTAAGCAGTCGGTCAAAAGTGCCGTGATAATCCAGATGGTCTGCTTCGATGTTGGTAATGAGCGCAATGTACGGGCGCAAGTCAAGGAACGATTCGTAAGCTTCGCAGGCTTCCACGACTGCCCACTCACTGTTGCCCAAGCGCAAATTGCCCTGCCACGGGGGTGGCATCGGCACATCTGCCCCAATGAGTACTGTGGGGTCGTAGCCAGCAGCCTCCAAAATCGTGGCGGTCATCGCGGTGGTGGTGGATTTGCCGTGGGTGCCTGCGATTGCAATCACCTTGTGGTCGCGGAGTAGCCAACCAAGTAGCTGGGAACGCCGCCAGATAGGGATATTGCGGCGCAACGCCTCGATCACTTCTGGGTTGTCGGGATGAATGGCATCAGAAACAACTAACCAATCGGGGTGTCCCATGCGAGCGGGGTCGTGTGGGGTGTAGGCATCTACGCCTATTGCGCGAAGCGCGTCTAAGGTGGGCGACTCTACCACGTCCGAGCCACTCACGGTCGCGTTCTTGTGGCGCAACCAGCGGGCTAACGCCGACATCCCTGCGCCGCCGATGCCCACTAAGTGGAAGTGCATAGGGAGTTCTGGCTCGCGCTGCGTCGTCAAACGGATGCCTGTAGGCGAGTACATGCCCCAACCTCCTCTATCAGTTGCACTACGCGCTCGGTTGCGTTTGGGATTGCCCACTGGCGTGCTGCGGCGTGCATCCGCAGGCGCAGCTCGGGGCAGTCGCGCAGGGCAAGCAACCGCTCCGCCAGCACTTGGGGGGATAGATGCGGCTCCTCAATCACCTGCGCTGCGCCTCGCTGGGCTATGGCGTGTGAATTATACCGCTGGTGCCCTCCCGCAGCGTGGGGGTAAGGGATGAGAATCATCGGCAATCCGTTGAGGGCGAACTCTGTGATGCTGCCTGCCCCTGCCCGCCCCACCACGACATCTGCTGCGCGATAGGCTAAGCCCATCTCACGCTCGCACAAAAACGGGCGTGGATAATAGTTGCCGTTTAGCCCCATGCGCTCCGCTGTGGCGCGCACATGCTCATAATGGCGCTCGCCTGTAAGGTGAAGCCACTGCAACGCGTCCGAAGGCATGTACTGCACGGTACAAAGCACAACTTCATTCAGTGATTGCGCTCCCTGGCTGCCCCCCACTACTAACACGGTGAACTGTTCGCGCTTTAGCCCAAAGTAGTCGCGCGCCTCGCTCTGTTTCACCTCAGGTAGGTAGATCTCGGGGCGCACAGGCAGCCCTGTGCGCACCACTGCGACCCCTCGAAGTGCCTGCGCCGCTTCATCAAAGTTGACGCAGACGCGCAAGGCGCGACGCGCCAGCCAGCGGTTCGCCTTGCCTGGGAGGGCGTCTGGCTCCAGTAGCACTAACGCTCTGCCCTGCTTGAGATACGCTAAGGCGATCGGTATTGAAGCGTAGCCCCCCGTGGTGAACAGTACCTCTGCCCCAAACGCCTGCAAGTGGCGTCGCGCCTCCCGGCTAACGCGCCAAATCGTTAGGAGCACTGACCACGGCGTGCGCTGCGTGGAGCGTAGCCCGCTCATCTCCAGCAGCAGGTGGGGCACGGGCAGGCTAATTCGCCCCTCAAGCCCGTGGCGCGCCCCTAAGTAGAGCACCTGATGCCCGCGCGCCTGCAACGCCTGCGCCACGGTTAGCGCGGGAAACAAGTGCCCGCCCGTAATCCCGCCAGCAATTGCGACCTTCACGATGCCTCCCGCATAAGGGCAGCGCCAATGCCAATCGCTGCCATAAGACTGACCAGCGCAGAACCGCCTGCGCTCACAAACGGCAGCGGCAAGCCCATCGTGGGCAGCAAGCCCACCGCCATGCTAAGGTTCATCAGTGCGCCGATGCCAATCCAACCGCCCAAGCCCATCAGGTAAAGCCTACCCATGCGTGTAGGCGCACGCGCTGCGCTTTCAAAGCACGCCCACACCAACAGCGCAAACAGCCCTAGCACGGTCAAACTGCCGACAAGCCCCGTCTCCTCGGCAATCGTGGCGAAGATGTAGTCATTCTCAGCCGCAGGTAGATGACGCTTCTCGCGCCCTGCGCCTATTCCAACCCCCATCAGCCCGCCGCTACCTACTGCAATCTGCGCTCGTAGCATCTGATAGGCTGTGTCGTGGGCATACGCTTTGGGGTTAAGCATCGCCAGCACGCGCTTTGCCACATACGCGCCTGGCTGCTGCTCCAACGGCTGGTTGCGTGCCACGCTTAGCACGATCGGCGTCACCACGAACGCGCCACCTACCACTGCCAGCACTAGCAGCCCTAGCAGCAGGTTGCGCCAAGGCAGCCCGCCCAAAAACGCCACCGTTAAGCCGATCAGGAACACCAGCACGGCAGTGTCCTTGTCGGGCTGGAGCGCAACCAGGGCTACGCCCCCAAGCCATAGAAGCGTTCCCAAACGCGTCCCGAAGCTCCAACGGGGGCGCTGAGCGCTATAAATCCCCACAAACCACAGCAAGGTCGCTAGCTTATAAAACTCGGCGGGCTGAACGGTGATCGTGCCTATGCCAGGCGCTTTGAAGCCCAGCCAGCGCGTAGCGCCCTGAATGGAGACGGAGCCGGGCAACCCTAGCTCCAGCCACGCTAAGCTCCCCAGCCCTAACAGGAGCCACAGCCACGCCGTCGCTACCCAAAGCCTGCCGCGAATCTGGGCACAAATGCCCATCACGGCAACGCCTAGCAGCAGCCACAAAACCTGCATTAGTGCTGGGCGCAACACGCGCCATACGCTTGCAGACATGCTGCTATCACTCCAGCGCAGCAGCTCCGATACGCCCACGCTGGCTTGGAACACTAACCCAATCCCCGCCAGTGCCAGAGGTATCCCTACCGCGAATGGGTGCAGGTGCGTTGCGCGTGCAGGCGCCGCCGCGCCTTCAGACGGCAGCGCGATTACACTCGGCGTACCCCGTAGCGCGTTCACACGGCGCATGCGTTCGCCTCCTGCACTAACTGCCTAAACCGCTCGCCCCGTTCGGCAAAGTTGCGAAACTGGTCAAAACTGGCACACCCAGGCGCGAGAATCACCGTGTCCCCCGCCTTTGCCACTGCGCACGCGCGTGCCACAGCTCGCTCCAGCGTATGCACATACTCCCAACGCGTAAACCCTATCTCGCTAAGCGCCGCACCAATCGCTTGCCCATCCCGCCCCATCAGCAGCACATAGTCGGCGTGGCGTGCTAGCGTATGCGCCAGTTGCGAAACGCTGTTGTTTTTGTCCACCCCGCCCGCAATCACTATGCACGGCTTAGGCGCCGCTTGAAGCGAATGCTCCAGCGCGTCGGCGTTCGTGCACATAGAGTTGTTGATGTACCGAACCCCTGCCCACTCTCCGACAAGTTCCATCCGATGCGGCACGCCTCTGAATGTCTGCAACGCGGTTTGCAGTTGGGCTTTCCCACACCCTAAGATAGCTGCGACGGATGCTGCCGCTAAGGCGTTTTCCAGCCCGTGCACGCCCGCCAAGGCGGGCATCGGCGTCTCGGCAAGGTTCAGCTCTCCATCCGCAAGGGCAACTGTGGGGCGTGTGTGCGAAAAGTACACATGCTTGCCTGCGGCGCTTTGCGGTAGGTGTTGCTGCACCCAACGCACCCCCGCGTCGTCGCCGTTCAGCACCGCCCAATCGTCAGGCGTTTGGTTTGCCAAAATCTTCGCCTTCGCCAGCGCGTAGGCTTCCCAATTGCCGTGGTAGTCCAAGTGGTCTTCGCGGATGTTTGTGATGACGGCGATGCGCGGGCGAAAAGTGTGTGTGTGCAGCAACTGAAACGAACTCACCTCCGCCACGAGCCACTCTTCAGGGGTCGCCACCTCAGCGGCTTCTGTGAGCGTGATATCGCTTTCCGTGCCCGCGATATTGCCGCACAGGCGTGCGGGCAAACCCATCGTCTGTAGGATGTGGTGAATCAGCGCGGTAGTGGTGGTTTTACCGTTTGTGCCCGTAACGGCGATGATAGGCGCAGGGCTAAGGCGATACGCCAGCTCAATCTCGCTCCACACAGGTATCTGAGCGCGTGCAGCCAAGCCGAATATAGGGTGCGTCGGCGGAATCCCAGGGCTGACCACAACATGTGTGAAGCCCTGCACCTCGTTAGGCGCATCAGTCTCGGCAAGCACAGGGATCCCCTGCTGGAGAAGCCGTTGCGCATGCGGCAGCGCGTCCAGCGGCTGGCGGTCGTACACCGCCACCTGTGCTCCTCGCCGATGCAGGGCTATTGCCGCCGCCACGCCGCTACGCCCTGCACCAATCACTGCCACGCGCATGCCTTGGCATTCCATCGCTCGAACTCCCTACAGTCGGCTCACCAGCATGCCTGCGCTTGCGCAAAGCGCGCCTACTAGCCAGAATCGCATCACAATCGTCGGCTCCGACCAGCCCAGCAGCTCAAAATGGTGGTGGATGGGCGTTGCCAAGAACACCCGCTTGCCCCCGCGCAACTTCACCGAACTCAGCTGCACCACAACGCTCACAATCTCCATCGCAAACACACCCCCAATCAGCGCGAAGCTAACCAACTCTGTCAGCGAGGGTTGCGAAAGCAACACGCGCAGCGTAAGCAGCCCATAGCTCGCCCCCAAAAACATCGAACCTGTGTCGCCCATAAACACCTTCGCGGGATGCACATTCCACCACAAGTAGCCCAAACACGCGCCCAGCAAAATCGGAGCGTATTCCGCCCCTGCAAACGCGCCTACATAGGCGCACAGGGGCACCATCGCCAACGCCGTTAGCCCGCCCGCTAGACCATCCAAACCGTCGGTAAGATTGAAGGCGTTCACCCAGCCCACTACCCAAATCACTGCCAGTAGGAAGTATCCCCAGTGGAACTCCAGTTGGCGCGTCCCAAGGGAGTCTGTGCCCGTGAACACCGCGAGCGCGTCGTCAGCAGCAACGGTAGGCACTGCATGCCACAGCACATACACACTCGCCGCGGCTGCCACCGTTTGCAAGGCGAGTTTTGCTTTCCACTCTAGGCCGCGCCTTCCCGTCCAGCGTCGGATCCAGTAGTCATCCAGCAAGCCGATGAGGGCGAACCAAACTGCGCCTGCGAAAATTACCAGCATCAGCAGCCATTCTCGCTGGAGCCAGCCCCACACGAACATGCCCGCCAGGACACCCGCGATAATCAGCACGCCGCCCATCGTGGGTGTGCCCTCCTTAGGGCGGTGCGTTGCAGGCGCATAGGCATACACGGTTTGAAGCGCGTGGACCCGCGCCAGCCAGCGAATCACTAGCTTGCCGAGCGATAAACTCACCAACGCAGCAACCAAAAGTGCTGCGACTGCGGTTTCATTCATCGGGCGACCACCTGTTCCAGCCCCAACGCGCGCGAGCCTTTCAGCAGTACGCAATCGCCCGGCTGCACAATCCGCATTAGCCACTCCCCTGCCTGCTGCGGCGTCTCAAAGTGCAACAGCCGATCGGGGGGGAACCCGCCCTCCCTGGCAGCAGCTGCCGTCCATAGCACTTCGGTACCCACCAAAACCAAGTAGTCCAAGGGCTGCGCCGCGAGCCAGCGTCCTAAGCCCCAATGCAAGCGCATGCTGTAGGCGCCCAGCTCGCGCATGTCGCCCAAAATCGCAATCCGTCGACGCGCAGGGATTTGAGTGAGGAGCACTTGTAGCGCCGCACGCATCGAATCGGGGTTTGCGTTGTAAGCGTCGTTGATGAGCGTCCAACCGCCTGGCTGTTTTTGCACCGCCATGCGCATCTCAGGCAGTTGCACTCCGCGCAGGGCGCGTGCAGCGGCGCTTGGCGCTACGCCCAGCACCACCGCTGTTAGCACAGCAGCTGTCGCGTTCATCAGCAAATGCTCGCCCAAATACGGCAGCTCCACCCATACGCGCGTGGATTGTCCACCGAGTTGTAGCGCAATCTCGCCCGCGGTGTAATCTTCACCTAACTCCACCTGCGTCAGGCGCGCATCGGCTTCTGGATGGCGCCCAAAGGTGTAAATCGTTCGGCAGGCACAGCGGCTGCGCAGCAGCTCATAGAACTTGTCGTCGCGCGGCAGGATCGCAATACCGTCCTCCGGCAACGCCTGCAGCAGCTCCGATTTGGCTTCGGCAATCGCTTCGCGACTGCCAAGCAGCTCAATGTGCGACCAGCCGATTTGGGTGATGACGCCCACCTGTGGCTCGGCGATTTCGGCGAGTTGGGCAATCTGCCCGCGCCCGCGCATCGCCATCTCTTGCACCAGATAGCGGTGCGACTCATCCAAACCGAACAGCGTTAGGGGCACGCCGATTTCGGTATTGTAGTTGCCTGCGCTTTTATGCACCGCGTTGGGGTAGCCCGCTTCCAGCGCCGTGGCGATCATTTCTTTAGTAGTTGTTTTGCCCGTGCTTCCCGTAACGCCGATTACTAGCGTGCTGAACTGGCGGCGGTAGTAGCGCGCCAGCTGCCCTAATGCCTGCACCGTGTTGGGTACGCGCAGCAGGGGCATCTCCTCTGCGCCCAAGGGCACATACTCCACCAGCGCCGCGACCGCCCCTCGTGCGAACACCTCCTGTAGGTACTGGTGTCCGTCAGTGCGGTTGCCCCGCAGCGCGACAAACAAGTCGCCTGGCTCGACGACGCGGCTGTCGATGCACACGCCCGTGATGAACTCTGCTGTGCCCCCACTGGCGTCGCAGAAGAGTGGCAGGGTGTCGCAGGGTCGGGTGTGCCCCGCCGCGGTCAGCGCGAGGTTGAGGGGTTTCGCGCCTGTGGCTTGGATGACCTCCGATAAGTGCATCGCTCGTCTCATCGCTTCGCTCGCGCCACCTCCTGTGCCACTTCAATGTCGCTGAAGGGCAGTTTTTCCGTGCCGATAATCTGGTACGGTTCGTGCCCCTTGCCTGCCAGCAGCACCAGTTCGCCTGGCTGTGCGGTCTGAAGCGCATACTCAATCGCCCGACGGCGATCCACCTCCACCAGCACCACCTTGGAACGCAGCTCTTCGGGCACGCCCGCCAAAATCTGCTCCAAAATCTGCTGTGGGTCTTCCGTGCGCGGGTTGTCTGAGGTGAGCACCACGCGGTCTGCAAGCTCTGCGGCGATTCTGCCCATAATCGGGCGTTTGGTGGCGTCGCGATCGCCGCCGCAGCCAAATAACACGGTCAGGCGCGTGGGGTTGAGCATCCGCCCCGCCTGCAGCACGCGCTGCAACGCATCAGGCGTATGCGCAAAGTCCACGACCACCTGATAGTCGGTCTCCGTCGGCACACGCTGGAACCGCCCTGGCACCTGCTCTAACGCTGCTACCCCCTGCTGAATCGTCTCCAGAGGAACGCCCAACGCGATGCCCGTGGCAATCGCTGCCAAGGCGTTGTAGAGGTTGTAAGGCGCGGTAAGTTTGAGGCGGAACTCCGCTTGCGCAACAGTAGGTGTGTGCACGGTAAAGCGCAACCCATCAGGGCGGTACTCCACTGCCGTAGCGCGCACCCAAGCGTTCTCCGATTCTCCGTAGGTGTACACCGCCCCGCGTGCCTTCGCCGCAAAGCGTCGCCCCCACGCATCATCGCAGTTGATGACGGCAACAAATGGCTTGCCCGACTGCTCGGCTAACTCGGTAAACAAGCGCAACTTGGCAGCTGCGTAGGCTTCCATCGTGCCGTGATAATCCAAATGGTCTTGCGTGAGGTTCGTGAACACGCCCACATCAAAGCGCACGCCATCAGCACGCTTTTGATCGAGCGCGTGCGAAGAAACCTCCATCACAGCTGCCTGAGCGCCCATCTGATACGCTTGCTGCAGCAACGCTTGCACCTGATAGACCTCAGGTGTGGTGAACTGATCCTCCTCTGCCAGTGCTTGGCGTCTGCCGTCAGGAAACTCCAGCCACGCGCCCAAAGTGCCGACGAGCAGCGTCGGCTTGCCCCACGCCACGAAGACCTTCTGGAGCAAATGCGTGGTCGTGGTCTTGCCGTTGGTACCCGTTACGCCCACCACAACAAGGTGCTGGCTGGGGTCGCCGTAGAAGCGTTGGGCAAGGCGCCATAGGGCATCGCGCGTGTCGGGCACCACGCAGTAGGGCACTGGCAACGCCTGGGCGCAAGCCTCAGTGAGCCAGCTCTGTTGCACAACCACCGCCGCCGCTCCACGCGCCACAGCGTCTGCAACAAACTGATGCCCGTCGTGATGACGCCCCACCAGCGCGACGAACAAGTCGCCCGCTTGCACGCGGCGAGAATCCACACAGATGCCTCCAATCTCCGCCTCACCATGTACCCGCACCGCTGGTAGACCGCGCACCAGCTCGCTCAGTCGCATTGCTTACCCCACATAACGGTTAGCTATGCGCGGCGCGATGAAATCGTGCCGCCACGTGGCTGGTATGCGCCAGTACCACAGGAGGAACTGCGCCAACTGCCGAAAGGCAGGCGCTGCCACCTCTCCGCCGTGATAGCCGTGCTGCGGCTCATCTGCCATCACCAAGATGACGGCGCGGGGCGCATCGGCAGGCACGATCCCCACAAACGAGGCGACATATTTGCCGGGAGCGTACCCGCGCCCGCCAGGGAGAGCTTTCTGCGCCGTGCCCGTTTTTCCCGCTATTAGGTAGCCCTTCACCTGCGCGGCTTGACCCGTTCCCCGCTCCACAGCGCGGATAAGTCCTTCCATCACATAGCGCGCGTGTTCGGGAGAGACTACTACTTGCGGAGGCTGACGTGCTGGAGCAGGCTCCAGCACAATTCGCGGCGCCACCCACTGTCCGTTGTTTGCCAGCGCGCCGTAGGCAGCAGCTAATGCTAAAGGCGACACGAGCAATCCTTGCCCAAATGCAAGGTTCGCCGCCCGCACCTCCCTACCCCACCGCACCTTTTCTGGCGGGATGGTGTGCCCCACCTCCTCATAGGCGAAGCCCGCTCGCATCGGCTCAAATAGGTGGAAGCGTTGCAGGGCGCGATAGATCCCCTCTAAGCCGATCCGCGTGCCTATCTGCGCCATCGCCACGTTGCACGAGTGGCAAATCGCCTCTTCGAGCGTCTGCAAGCCATGTCCCCTTCCTCGCCCGTGCACCACACAACGAATACGCCTACGCCCCACTCGGTAGCTACCCCCGCAGTAAAAGCGCGCCGAGGGGTCTAACTTGCCCTCACTTAGCAAGGCAGCAATCACCAACGGCTTAATCGTCGAACCTGGCTCATACAGAAACTCGGTGGCACGGTTGCGCATTGGCTCCAGAGCGCGCTCACGCTCGGCGGGCGAGTCAGAGCGCGGTGGATGTAGCCCTGCACGGGTCGCCAAGTTGAAGGTCGGGCGGTTCGCCACGGCTAGTAGGTCGCCCGATTGAGGTTCCAGCACCAACATCAGCGCACCTTTCGGGCGATGCTTGCGCCAGAGAGTCTCAAGCGCGTCTTCCGCTGCTTGCTGGATAGCGCAATCTAGCGTAAGGCGCACGGACGCGCCATCCTGAGGCAACAGGCGTCGGCGCACCGTTTCGGGGATTAGCACCCCGCCTGGCGCCAGCTCGCCCTCTTCAACCCCGTTTTTGCCCGCCAGCAACGCATCGTAGCTGCGCTCAATCCCACTGACGGCGACCAAACGGTTGCCCGTCTCGCGGTCTTCCACCAACTGCGTTAGCCCAATCACTTGGGGAGCGAGGGTGGGCTGCAAGTAAGCGCGCACAGGCACAATCTCGCGCGTCAGCACAGGGCGCTCAGGGCGAGCAAGGTGCGCAAAGGCTTTGCGCAGCGCGTGGCGCAGCTGTTCATACCGCTCCAAGGGCACGCATTGAGCCACTCGTAGGTAGCGTCGCTCGTGCTTCTGCGCTTCAACGATACGCTGATGCCACTGTGCAGGAGTGCCACCTAAGTGTGTGGCGAATACTTGTGCGAGGCGCTCAGGCTCTCGCACGCTGAGCGGGTCAATCGCCACGTGGCAATGCAGGTCGCTCTGCGCGAGGGGCTTACCTGTTCGGTCTAAAATCGCGCCGCGCTTTGCCAACAGTGGGCGTCTATGCCAGCGACGGCGCTCCCCTTCTTGCCGCAGTGTCTCGTGTTGCAGCACCTGCAGTTGAACCAGTCGCCCTGCGATTGCGATCCCACCTGCAGCCAGCGCAAGTCCTAGCCACTGACCGCGCCGCAGGTCCTCCGCCTTCAGGCGTACCGTTGCATGTCGCACCGTTGTATGAGGGCGCGCCATCCCGTCGCTCCTACCTGCCAAGATGCATCGCCAATGGCGGGGATGGTGTAGAGGTGCCGCCTAACTCCACGATGGTTAGTTCAGGTTGCTCTTCCACGCGCACCATCCCTGCGCGCTCTGCCCATTGGCGCAACGCCACCTCGTCGGTGTACACTGCCAACTGCCCCTGCAGCCTCTCAATGTTCAAGCGCACGCGGTCGATCTCGCGCCGCAAGCCCTCACGACGCGCGGTCTCCCAGTTGAGCATCGCCATCGCCGTAAGGTGCGTCGTAATGACCGCGAGGCTCAACGCTGCAGGTAGCAACAGCGCTCGCCTTGCGCAAGGCTTGGGACGAGCGGGGCGCGGTGGGACAGTCGCATACAGCTGTACAGCTGCGCTCCGCATCCTACCTGTCTGTGGCTTGCGAGTGATGGTGGTCATCAGCTCCTCCCTCCTTATGCCACCCGGCGCGCAGCGCGGAGTTTAGCACTGCGCGCGCGCGGGTTCTCCTGAACCTCTGCCTCGCTCGGCTCTAAAGGCTTGGGCGTCAGAATCTCAAGCACAGGTTGGCTCCCTCCCCTCTGCTCTGCTCCGCCAACGGTTGCTAACACGCGTGTGCGCTGGCTGAGGTTGCGAAACGCCAGTTTGACCGCCCGATCTTCCAGCGAATGGTACGCCAATACGCACATGACCCCGCCTATCTTGAGGCATCCCGCCATCGCCTCCAACGCGGGCTGCAATCCCTCCAGCTCGCGGTTGACGGCAATCCGAATCGCTTGAAACGTACGCGTGGCGGGGTGAATCCGCTTCTCTTGGAACTTTTTGGGGATTGCTTCCAGCACCGCCGCTGCAAGGTCGCCCGTGGTATTCATCCGCCCCTGATTGCGGCGATGGATAATCGCCCGCGCGATCGGCTTTGCCCACCGCTCGTTGCCATACTCGCGCAAAATCCGAACTAGCTCGGAGAACGTGATCCGCTGCAGCAAGTGGTAGGCAGTGGTGGGTTGATCCCTATCCAAGCGCATGTCTAATGGCGCGTCGTACCGAAATGCCATCCCCCGCTCCGGGTCATCTAACTGAGCGCTGCAAACGCCCATATCAACCAAGATCGCGTCGACCGCCTCAATATTCAGCTCACGCAGTACTTCAGGCAAGTTCCGGTAGTCAGCGTGCACATAGTACACCGTGCAACGAACATCCGCGAGGTTCTGGCGGGCTAGCTCGAGCATTGAGGCGTCGCGATCAATCGCCACAAGCGTCCCAGTTGCGCCAATGCGTTCCGCAAGCGCGCGTGCGTGCCCGCCCGTACCAACGGTCGCATCCACAACCGTGCCGCCCACAGGCGGGTTCAGCAGCTCCAGCACCTCGCGCACCATCACAGGCTTGTGCATTTTAGATTCCAATCTCAGCTGCGTACTGCATCAGCTCGGCGCTATTGCTCAAGGCTTCATCCATCAAGCGATCAAAGCGCGCCTTCGACCAGATTTCCACATGGTTCGCACAGCCCATAATCACCACTTCCGAGTTCGGCTCGATCCCTGCCCATTCGCGCAGGTCCTGCGGAATCGCCACGCGCCCTTGGTTATCAGGCGTCACTTCCGAAGCAGCGCTGTACAAAAAGCGCTGCAAGGCTAGCTTCTTGCGGTCAAACGTCGCGCCCGAAGAGTCAAACTTCTGGCTCAACTCCTGCCAGCGATCGGTGGTGAACACGAACACGCACCCGTCAAAACCGCGCGTCATAATGAACCGCTCACCCAAGCTCGCGCGGAAGCGCAGTGGTATTACCACGCGCCCTTTGTCGTCAACCGCGTTCGTGCTCCCACCTTGGAACAGCGCCATCGATGCTGATCACCACCCAGTCTCCACTGGGTTACCACTGAGTCTCCACTGACTTATATTTTAGCACACAAGGTACGCTTTGTCAAGGGCTTTGCCACCACATAGCCCAAGAATTGGGGCGAAATCGGCACGAAATTCCCAATATGTGGGGGTGTCGGATTGAAGCAACACAGCGGGCGCCCCCAGAATCGTACGCATTCCAAACTTCGCTCAGAACGAAAGCACTTTTCCAGCATCGTACCCTTACACAAAACACTACACATAAACCTGTCAGAGTTGCTATAGATATGTTGCTACAGTACCTTGCAATTCGGCGTGCACAGCGGGTATACTCCAACCGCTATGAAGCCCATCGAAGCACTTCGGCAGTATCGGGAACGGGAGCGCGAGGGTTTCACCATTGAGGAGTTAGTGGCGGTCGCCAATAGCCTGCTAGAACAGTGGGCACCGACTCAGCCACGCTACAAGGTAGTACCCTTCCCCGATGTGCGCACCGTTCGGTTCTACACGGCGCATCGACTCATTGACCCTCCAACGCGCCGTCGAGGAAATCGAGTGCTCTACGGCTACCGCCACCTGCTGCAGCTGGTAACTCTCAAGACGCTTCAAGCGCAATACATTCCGCTGCGCGCCGTGCGCCGTATGATGGAAAATAAGTCCGATGAGGAGTTGGAGCAGCTCCTTAGCTCCGTGCTGGAGCAGCGCTCGGACGCCTTGCTAGCGCGCCAGATGGGCGAGGCAGCAAAGTCTATGGTGTCAGAGACGGCAGTTGTGTATGCCCCCGTCACACGCCCTGCAGACAGCCCTTATCCAAAGCCTACCGAAGTGCATCAGTTCGTGCTGTCTAGCTGGGCGGTGTTGACGGTCGATCCAGAAGCTGCGCGCAATGCGAACATCACTGAAATCAACCGCATTGCCGACATGGTGCGCCTGAGCCTGCAGAAAGCCTATCACGAGCCTGCTGGTGGCGCGACGGCTGAAGCATCCTCTGAGGCGCGTACGCGCAGCCGCTAACCGATGAAAGTCGCACTCATCGGCGGCACAGGAGTGCAGCAGCTGCCTGGCTGGGTGCCTTCGATAGAACACTGCTACGAAGGCGAGGTGTACCTCTGGGAAGGCACCTTGCATGGCGAGCCGGCACTCCTGTTGCCACGCCACTCCAAGGGGCACAAGGTGCCCCCTCATCGCATCCCTCACGCTCGCCATGTGCAGCTGCTCAAGGAGCTGGGCGTGCAAGCCGTGTTGGCTACAGCTGCTGTCGGCTCCCTACGCCCCGATTGGACATCGGGCACGCTTGCGGTTCTAAGCGACTTCCTTGACTTTACGCGCGCCGTCAACACGCTCTACGATGATACAGTCGTCCACACTGATTTCAGCGAGCCATTCTCGCCCCTTCTGCGCGCCCGCTTGCTCCAAGCGGCAGAGGAGTTAGGGCTAACCGTGCAACCGCAGGCGGTGTATGTGTGCGTGCCCGGGCCGCGCTATGAAACGCCCGCCGAAATCCGCATGTTTCGCCAACTGGGGGGCGATGTGATCGGAATGACCGTTGTGCCAGAGGCGGTGCTGTGCCGCGAGGCGGGCATCCACTACGCGGCTGTAGCGGTGGTCACCAACTTAGGCACAGGGCTAAGCGAACGACCGCTTACTCACGACGAGGTTACGCAGGTAATGGAAGAGGCGACCGCAACGCTCGCCCGCTGGTTTGCCCACACACTACGCTTGCTGCGAACGCAAGCACACTAAGCCTACCGCGTCGTGGCAGCTTCCAAAATAGTCAGTTTGCCACGCTCCGTATCTAACTCCGCCAGCACGCCCATCGGTACAGTCAGCGGGTCTACGATATGCCCAAACGGGAACCCTGCCATAGAGGGCTGGGGCAACGGCTTGAGATAGTCATCCAGCACCTCGTCGGGAGTGAGAGTACTTTCGTTGGGCTTCACATGGTGCTCCCAGCGCGTTGCCTCGCTAAAGGCAATCCCTTTGCACACAGCAAGCTTGCCCGCCAACTTGAGATGATTGAGCATCGCATCAATCCGATACGGCGGCTCATCTACATCTTCCAGCACCACGATTGCGTCGCGTGTGTCAATCTCATAGGGCGTGCCGATAGAGTCGGCGACTAAGCATAGGCATCCACCTGTAATCCGCCCTTGCGCTTTGCCAGGCACTATCGTGCGAAACGGGGCATTCCACGGAGGTAGCTCACCTAACGGTTCGGGCACTTCCAGCGCACGCCAGAATACCTCCATCGCGTGGTCTGGGATTTGGCGCGTCATTGTGATGGGCATCGGCGCATACAGCCCTACCAGCCCCACATGGCGCAACAGCCATAGGTGCAGTACCGTGATGTCGCTGTAGCCAATGAGCAACTTAGGGTGCTTGCGAAACACGGCGGGGTCTAAGTAAGGTATGAGGCGCGCCGCACCATACCCACCACGCGAACAGACTACTGCATCGACATCGTCGCGGGCAAACATCGCCATTAGGTCGCGCGCGCGTTGCTCGTCCGTGCCTGCCAAATAGCCGCGCCGCGCCAATGTATACTCGCCCAACACCACCTTGTAGCCACGCTGGCGAAACGGCTGCAGCCCCTGCTCCAAATCCTCGGGCGCAATCGGGCTGGAAGGGGAAACAACGCCTATCGTCGCACCAGGCTCAATCGCACGCGGTCGTATCAGCTCCATGCCCCTATAGAGTACAGCACGCGCCTTACCAATCCTGCTTGAGTAAGTATCTGTCGACGTACCTGAACAGGAAAACAGGGCGAGGAAGCATGCCCGCGTTAGCGACAAACCTCGCCTGCGGAACAGCGGCGAGTTTGCCGACAAACTTTATGGGAGGCAGAAGGAAAATGCAAATGGCGCTGACCAACCTACTGCATCAGCTGCGGGTCAACGATCAGAACCTACGGCTGCGCAAAGAATTCCTGCGCGTTAGCAACGAGGAAGTTGACATCCTGCGCAAGTATACGCCGTGGGCAGAACGCATAATAGCTGATTACGTCCGCGAATTCTACGACTTCCAGTTCAGCTTTTCAGAGACCCGTGCCTTCTTCGAACGATACGCTCGGCGCAAAGGCATTTCGCTCACCCAGCTGCGTGCAGGGCTGGAACAAGCCCAAGCAAACTACGTGTTAGAGATATTTCGCGAGGCGCAGCGAGGTGGTGAGTTCGGTACAGACTATTTTGCTCGGCGTCTACGAGTAGGCTATACCCA
Organism: Fimbriimonadales bacterium; assembly: GCA_025061985.1. GTDB lineage: Bacteria > Armatimonadota > Fimbriimonadia > Fimbriimonadales > GBS-DC > GBS-DC. Next base: position 189 of record JANXAW010000019.1, on the reverse strand, counting down.
CAACGCTATTGACCTTCCGATGAAATGGTATCTGGGCAGCTACGGACTGCACCTGGACTTGTTAGCGCGCTACATTCGCAGCTCAGAGGAGATACCCCCCGAGGAGGGGCGGCTACTGTTTCAAGCGCTGGCGCGCGTGTTTTTGTACGACATTCAAGCAGCGGTCGACTCATTCATGGTGATGCTGCT
>JANXAW010000010.1 GCA_025061985.1 Fimbriimonadales bacterium | reverse complement strand
GACCGCACCAATAAGCACACCTAACCCAATCCCAGCCAGCAGGTACAGCAGACCGCTGCGCTCATCATGGTTTTGCATCGCTCATCCCTCCTTGTGCGTGATGTGTGGTGGTGTCTCCCCTATCGGGACACTCTCCGCCGCTTGCAGGGCGGAATTCGCGTCAGCAGCGCGGGCAGGGCTGTCTGGCTCAGCCGCAGGTGCAACGATGGTCTCGCCGCCGTGCCCAAGCGAGGTATCCACGCTCTGCGCCGTGGCATGGGCACCCTGCTCGCGGACTGCTTGCTCGGTATAAGCTGTGTTGTCTGAAATGCGAGTAGGCTCAGCGTGAGGTTCTATGCCGCGCGCACTCTCGTAAACCGTAAGTCGCTTGCCTTGCAAGCGCTTCTCGATCTGGCTGCTGACCAGTTGCCCGCCCAGTTTGAACCCTTGATGCACCAGCCATCCTAGCAAGCGTGCCGTGCGTTCAGGCAAACGGCGAACCTTTGCACCAATCGCATCAGCCACCTCCAGCTTGTGGCGGATGTTGTCGGTAATGAGGTGCAAGTTCTCCATCGTTTCGGCAGCTTCGCGCATGGTGCGCTCTGCCTGCTGGAGCGTGTGCGTGGCGCTCTGCAAGGTATGCACCGTCTCCTCCATCACTTGGAGGGCTTGCCGCTGGAGCGCGTCCACCTTAGCGTTAAGATCGCTGACCCGCCGTCGGAGTTCGGGCAAAGTCTGCCTAAGCGCCACCAGTATGCCAATCATCACCCACGCCAAGGCAATCAGCGTGAGGCTGGTTAGCACAATCAGCGCTATCAGTAGCGCGTTCATTACGCTTCTACCCCCTCCAGCATAAACGGCTGCACCAGTTGCAGGGCACGCTTGACGGCGCGGTCCGTGGTTTCAGCATCGGGGTCAGTTGCATGGGGCGCTTCTATGACGCCGCCGCCTACTACCGTCTCCCCACGATAGAACACGCCGAACTGCCCTGGCGTAATCGCCCGCACGGGTTCATCAAACACCACGCGCACACGGCACGGGTCATCTAACGGATACAGCGTCGCCCGCGCCATAGGTGCATTATACCGAATCTTCGCCATCACACGCAGGGGCTTCTCCAAGTAAGGGATGCTACTCCACACGACCTCGCTGACAATCATCTCGCGCTCGTAGAGGTCGGCTTCGTCGCCCACGATAATCGCATTCTCCTCAGGGATAATCCGTAGCACGAACAGCGGCTTGCCCCCTGTGTTGATACCCAGCCGTCGCCGCTGCCCGATGGTGTACATCGCGATGCCCTGATGCATGCCCAGCACGCGCCCGTGCTTGTCGCGAATCTCACCAGGGGTGAAGGCATCGGGTGCAACCTCGCGTAGGAACTGATAGTAGCCCCCCGCGTGCGCCACAAAGCAAATCTCTTGGCTATCGGGCTTGTTCGCCGTCCACAGCCCCCACTCCGCCGCTAAGCGACGCACCTCATCCTTGCTAGGCATATTCCCCAACGGGAAAATCGTGCGGCGCAACTGCTCTTGGCTCAGCATGTACAGCACGTAGGACTGATCCTTGTCCTTGTTTACGGCGCGAAGCAGGTTGTAGCGTCCCGTATGAGGGTTGAAGCGGATGCGCGCGTAGTGCCCCGTGGCGATGTAGTCGCAGCCAAGCTCGTCTGCCTTGCGCAGCAGAGCGTCAAACTTGATGTAGCGGTTGCACTGGATGCAGGGGTTGGGCGTGCGCCCGCGCCGATACTCGTGAATGAAGTCGCGTATCACCGTGTCAGCAAACACGCGGCGGAAGTTCAGCACGTAGTGCGGGATGCCCAAGCGACGTGCGACACGGCGCGCATCCTCCACCGCGCCGAGCGAGCAGCACCCCCCATAACGCGGGTCAGGATGCGACTCCTGCCAAATCTGCATCGTGACACCAATCACCTCGTAGCCACGCTTTTGGAGAAGGGCTGCTGCGACGGAGCTATCCACACCCCCACTCATGGCTACGAGCACCGTCCCCCGTCTGCGTGCCATAGCGCTATAAAGTGTACCTGATGGCGTGCCCTGAACGCCTGTTCAGTCGATTTTCCTGACCCTCGTGTCCGCTTCTCGCATCCGCATGAGTCTCTGGTGGGTGGAAGGCGCTGCGCAGCTACCTTCCTCGTGCCAACTTTCGGAGGTGAATTGTCATGAGACACGCAAGCATACGCTGGAGCTTACTGCTGGTAGCGAGCGCACTGGTAGCCGCAAGTGGATATGCGCAGAGCGCGCGAGTTATCTACGAGGTAGACCAAAACGCGCCTCTTCTTGTAACAACTGAGTTTCGCTCACCGTGGAACGGTGGCGACGTGGGGAACAATAACTTTATGCCCGCTCCTACTGGGCGTATTATCGCTCTCAATAATTGGCACGACCTTCGTGATTCGTGTTCGGTTACAGGACTTCACTGGAGGCGATCCGTTCGGACGCCTGATGCTGGTTGCGGGCAACGGCTTCTAGAGCCTGGGCAGTTCTGAATGGAACCTTCCAAGCAACCGCACCAACGGCTTGGGACCCGGAAGGCAGGAGGGGACTGTAGCGTTCGGCACTTGGGTTGGCTCGGGGCACACCTTCGGGATGCGCGCCGCAGCGAATGACACCTCGCTCTTTGCACGCGCTGAAGCCCGTGCCGATGTCGAGCTCCGCAACGCAGCGATGGTGAGCCTCGTATCAGGTCCCAGTCCTGTGCAGCCGAATCTCGCGCCGTACCTGTGGGGCGGCAGCAACATTGACCCGACAGTGTTCCCGAACGTGACCTTCAGCTGGGCTTCGGGCGCGGTGACAGGCGCACGCCCGCTGATTAGTTTTGAGCTGTTCGGCAGTCGCGCTTCGGCGCACTCGGATCGCCTGCGGGTGCGCACCACGCTCAGCATTCTTAGAAACGGCAGTCCGTTCTACACCGATGTCGATGAGGCGTTTGTCGATTGGAACTGGTTCGACAGTACTGTCAACCGGTCTGTCGGCAGCGTGGGGGATAGCTACACGCTGTTCATCGGCAACGATCCGAATAACACCGTCTACCAGATTAACTTGCGCGTACAGGTGCTGCACGAGGGCTACCGTGATAACTTCGCCAGTCTCGGGGGCACTGCCACACTGTATGACCGGACATTTAGCCAAAGCTTTAGGGTACTGGTTCCTGAACCCGCCAGCATAATTGCCTTAGGCACGGGCTTGGTGAGCCTGCTGGCGTTGCGCCGCCGTAGGAAGTAAATCGCACTTGCCTGCGTGGGCTACTTAGCCCACGCAGGTCGACGCAGCTAAGATTACCTGTCCGGTTCCTCCTGAGCCTTGAGTCTTAAGTCGGTGGAGAGGCAAAGGAAAACCCCCTAAACACTAAAACCAGCGAGAGGTGATAGGTATGAGGCGGATGAGCAGGCTAACGGGACTAATAGCCGGTATTGCGCTCTTAGGCACGGCAGTGTCGACCGCCCAAAGAGTTGAGGGTGGGGTGGCTCAGTTAGATTCTGGCTGGAGCCTGCCCAATGGCGCCGGCCCAACACAGCACATTCGTCTCCGCGGTGATCAGAGCGTTCCTCCGCGCCACGCACGTCACGCTCGGCTGGATCCCATTTGGGTCGTGGACGGTGGCGACGCCTTCGGACGCGTGTCCACTTACTGGACAGGCTGGGAAGGTAATGGAGGTGACCGTGCAGAGTACTGGCTCCTCGGCGTTTACAAGTCAGGCCCGCAGCAGGTTGGCGCAAAAGTAGGAGACTCTTGGTCAGGATTCAGTATCTTCCGCGGCAGGATGTGGAATGAGCAGTACCTGAGCTTCCAGAGGCGGAGAGTTGAGCTGAGCCTGTATGTCGCAAACGCGCCAATGCCTGGACTTTCCAGCTCTCCCACACCCACTACAAACTTAGCGAACTTCGACTCTGACTCCGCTACTCCTGGGATCCAGATTGACAAAAACATCTACTCGACAGTTACCCTCACCTGGGCGACTGGCAGCGCCGTTGCTTTCCGCAACCTTATCCCCGGCAATCCGCGTGTGGTTGAATTGGATAGCTACGTGTACGATACGCTGCCCTCGCCCCACCAGGATGTCGTCTATCTTAGGGGCGTGCTGAGGATCAACGGCGTGCAGGTACAGACATCTGGAGACAGCAGCGCAACATGGAACGCCTTTGACACTACTGTAAACCGTGGCTTAGGCTCTGTGGGCAACACCTTCACGATTGACCTCTCGCCGTATAACGTCGGCGATATCGTTACGGTGGAGGTTATCGCCTACTTCGTGCACGAGGCGTGGTATCGAAACGACTACGTGTTAGGTTCCCGCACAGTGGTGGCAGCAACGCTGACGCAACAGTTCGAGGTAATCCCAGAGCCTGCCAGCCTGATTGCGTTGGGCACGGGCTTGGTGAGCCTGCTGGCGTTGCGCCGCCGTAGGAAGTAAATCGCACTTGCCTGCGTGGGCTACTTAGCCCACGCAGGTTCAGCATAGCTTACAAAAAAGCCAGCTTATACTAGCCACTGAAGCTTAGGACGGTAACGAAAGACCATATTCCGCTGGCACTACACCCCCTCCATATCCCGCCAGTTCGGTCCCACCTTTGCTTCCACTACGAGCGGCACGCGCATTTCGTAGGCGTGCTCCATCTCGGCACGAATGGCGTGCGCCACTTCCGCTACGCGCTCGCGCGAGGCGGGCACTTCCAGCAGCAGCTCGTCGTGCACCTGTAGCAGCATACGTGCCTTCGGCTCGATCTCGGGCAGGCGACGATGCACGCGGATCATCGCCAGCTTCATAATGTCCGCTGCCGTGCCCTGGAACGGCATGTTGATCGCCGCGCGTTCGGCGGCGAGGCGCTCGTTGCGGTTCGCGCTATGCAGTTCGGGCATATACCGCTTGCGCCCTAGCAGTGTGCGCACATAGCCCGTCTCGCGCGCCGCTTCCAGAATCGCCTGCGTGAACGCCTTCACATAGGGGAACCGCTGGAAGTACTGCTCAATGATCTGTCGCGCCTCGCTCACACCGATGCCCAACTCCTGCGACAGCCCGTAATCGCTCATCCCATACAGCACGGCGTAGTTCACGGTCTTGGCGCGGCGGCGCAGCTCCTTGTCAATCTGCTCTGGGGGCAAGCCAAACAGTATGGATGCTGTCGCCGTGTGGATGTCCTCGCCCTGCTCGAACGCTTTGAGTAGCATCGGGTCTTGCGACATATGCGCTAAGATGCGCAGCTCAATCTGGGAGTAGTCCAGCGACAGCAGCAAGTAGTTGGGGTCGGCGATGAACGCTCGCCGGATCTCGCGTCCGATTTCGGTACGAACGGGGATGTTCTGCAAGTTCGGTTCGCTGCTGGAGAGCCTGCCTGTTGCTGTCACAGTCTGATTGAGCTTCGTATGAATGCGTCCTGTGAGTGGGTTGACAAGCTTGGGCAGTGCCTCAGCGTAGGTAGAGCGCAGCTTGCTCAGCTCGCGATGCTTTACAATCAACGCGGCGATCGGATGCTCTGCTGCAAGCGTCTGCAGCACCTCCGCATCGGTGGAGTAGCCTGTCTTGGTTTTCTTGATAACGGGCAAGCCAAGTTTCTCAAACAAGATTTTGCTCAGCTGTTTGGGCGAGCCGATGTTGAACGCCTCCCCAGCGAGCGTGTATATCTCTTGGGCAATCGCGTTGATTTCCACTTCAAGGCGCACGGAAAGCTCCTGCAGGTAAGGCGCGTCGATGCGAATGCCGTGCCACTCCATCTCGGCGAGGATAGGGGCAAGCGGGATCTCAATTTGCTCCAGCACGCTTAGGGTTTCCTCTTGTTCAAGAATCTCGCGCAAGCGAGGCTGTAGCATCAGCAAGGCGCACGCCTCAGCAGCAGGGCGCAGGCTCTCCTCTTCGGGCAGACGTAAACCGAGCAAGTCCTCGCTCAGCCAATCCAGCGCATAGGTAGAGCGGCTTGGTTGCCAAATGTACGCTGCCAGCAGCGCATCAAATTGTGCAGGTTTTGCGTCAATTCCTGCACCGCGCAGCAGCAAGCACTCGGTCTTGATGTCCCACGCGAAGCGAGGGCGGTTGACATCGTTTAACAATCGCACCAGCGGCTCAGGCAGGAACAGGCTACCTTCAACATCCAGCCACGCGGCGCGGTCGGGCGCAACGGCAAGCGCAACGCCCTGCACGACTGCGTCGCGGAGGCGGTTTAGTTGCCCAACAAAGCGTACGCCCACAGGGGCATTGCCTTCCAGCAAGCGTGCCAGCGTCGCCTCGTCGGGATTGCGCACAACTTTGGGTGCGAGCGTCTCGTATATCGAGCGTACAGGCGTTGCTTGCACGCCAAACTTCTCCAGCAATGCCGGTAGCCGTTTGATGACCGAGCGGAACTCGTAATCTTCCAGCACGGTATGCAACGCCTGCACCCGCTCGGGGGTCAGTTCAAAGCGAGGGATCTCGTTGATGGGCAGGGGCGCGTTGTCTAGAATCGTCGCCAGCATACGGTTTTGGCGGATCTGCTCCTGATGCGTTCGGAGTGCCTCGCGCAGTTTGGGGCTTTCCACTTTGTCTAAGTTTTTGAGCAAACCTTCTACACTACCGAACTGCTGCAGAAGCTTGACTGCCGTCTTCTCGCCGATGCCCGGCACGCCGGGGATGTTGTCCGAGGGATCGCCACACAGCGCCTTGAGGTCTACAATCTGCGCGGGGGTCAGCCCATATTTCTCCTGCACCGCTTGCGCATCGAACACTTGGAGTTCCGACACGCCGCGAATGGGGGCGAACACGCGCACGTGCTCGTTGATGAGTTGCAGCTGGTCGCGGTCGCCTGTGAAAATCAGCACATCGTAGCCCTGCTCAGTGGCAAATCGGGCAAGCGCACCCACAAGGTCGTCTGCCTCGAAGCCCTCTTCACTTATTGTGGGAATACCCATCGCTTCTAGCAGGCGACGAGTCATGGTCACCTGCGGGCGGAACTCATCAGGCGCTTCGCGGCGATGCGCCTTGTACTCTACAAACGCCTCGTGCCGAAAGGTGGGTGCGGGCGCATCGAACGCCGCCACAATCGCATCAGGCTGGAATTGCTCCAGCATTGAGAATAGCATATTCGTAAAAGCATACACAGCGTTAGTGGGGCGTCCGTCGGAGGTGCTAAGCGGGCGCGTGGCGTAAAAGCCTCGATACAGCAGGCTGTGTCCGTCGATAATCACCAGCGTCGGGCGCGGCATGGTGGAGGGAATTGTACCTGCTTAGCGAAAATGCCTTACAGGAGATGAGAGCCCAACGACGCGCGCCATGCGGTAGAGCGCCACTTATCTAATGGTACTGCTAAATGACGTCGCGCGAGAGTGTCCATGGTCGCGCAGGTGGCGGGCGACCAGCACCTCCGTGTTGCCGAGATACGCTTGCGGTAGCACTCCGACCCCAACGGGCAAGCACGCTCCTTGCAAGCGGCGTTGCCTACGCCGCATTGGAAAAAGCATCTTGGTTGTGGAGACCGCACCAGTGTGAACGCTAGAGCGTCCGCGCTTTCTCCGCCATTATCAAGCGAGAAGCGTGATCATACTGCACTGTGTGCGTTCAGCAGCTGCCTGCCATGTCACTGGCGCAGTGCGTCGTTTCGTACAAGAGCGAGAGTTGGTGGTGTCTAATGGTTCAGCTGTAGCCAGTGCCATGCGACCAGCAGAAGATTCGACCGCTGCAGAAGAATGACAGCTCGACGCTTGTGAGAGGACGCCAGGCGTTGTTGATGGTGCGGAATGGAAGAGAATACGCAGGCTTGTGATTGGTGCCGTCGCAATTCGTTGGGCGAGTCGCCAGAGGCAACCCTTGCTCGCGAAAGAGCACTTGCCCAGCAACAGCGACAGCGAGAGGTCAATCAAGCTCTATCCCGAATTGATGAAGTGCTGAAAAATGCAGAAGCGCGAGGTATGCTATCCAATGAGGAAGAAGCAACAATAACCGCCATAATACGTGAAGCAAACCTTACAGAGCCTGACATTACGCCTACTCTGCCCCGGCTTCAGCGTATGCTTCTCCTTCGAGACATAGCCAAGCGAAACTTGCCCTCGCTCCCCGACCTGGATATGATACTACTGCGTCGCGATGAGATATGCCATTGGTATGGCGAGGCAAAGCTTTACGAGGTCCGTGAAGAAACTAAGTATGAAGGAAATCTGTTGGGAGGTAGCTTCCATCTGGGAGGCGGATTTTTCCTGAACTTAGGAAACGTAGGAGGTAAGTGAAAGAGTTCCCGGGGCGTAGCTCCCGTGGGAGAAGGGCTCTTGCTCATCACCTCGCAACGGTTAGTGTTTTCTTTACTCCCCCAACCCTGCTCGAGCCAGGGCTTCAGGAAATTGCTTCTGTTCAGCACAGCAATACCGGTGTGGCAGTCTATACCTCTAACGCGTCATCCCCCTTTCTTTTCCTCGTGGCTGATGGTGAGCTAACAGGTCGTATCCTGTACCAAGCTTGCCGTCGTGGCTATAGCTTGCTGTAGCTAATCCGCTGCGTCGGGGCCGCCAGGGGCACAGGCGAGCTTCTGTAGCCGTCTGCAAGGCGCCAACGCCACAAAGTAAAAAAAACCTTTCGACCGTTTCTTCAATCTTCCACGTTCACGTTCGAATAGCTCGGGCTCCTGCGTGAGGTGATCCGATCGCGCTGCTTCCGCCTCCTCGTAGGCGAGTGTGCCTACCAGCAACCACGCCTGCGACGGGTTCTTGCGCAGTATGGGCAGTGGCTCACGGGACATGGGTTTTTTGCGCATTGCTTAGTCCTTATGGTTTACCTTCTACTTTAGGCGTACCTCGCGCTTGGCACGCAAACCCGTGATAGAGCCTGGCGAGCTGACATCAGAAGCGTCGAAGACAAAGCACACTGCTCGAGGTGTGGCGGCGTGTCTCACAAAACAGGGCACAGATAGTGAGCACAGGTGATGAGTTCACCTGCGCTCACCGCTTAGTCAGTTCTACCCACAAGGAGCGTACAGCCCTTCAATAGCCTCCAAGTTCACCGAAGTAGGAGGCTGGTTGTTGATAGAGAGGAAGCCTGTTCCGCACGAGGACTCCACAAATGACACGGAGGCTACGAACGCCACAGCAGTAGCGCGCAAGTTACCGCCAATCGAGTGGCCACACGCATCGTTGTAAACCAAGTTGTTGAACTGGATTTCAAATCGCACGTACGCTGGAGAGCTGTAACTCCCTGTTCCCTGCACAGTGAAATAGTCAGTAAACCAGCCCTCGGTGTAGGTGATTGAGCCAGTGAAGTCGTACTGCTTGGAAGTTGCTATACTGACGACTACGCCCCTGCGGTGAAAGGTCGCCAACGAGGTCGTTAACCGCAGAAAACAGTCCAAGCATTTGAGAAACGCCATATAGGAAGCTTGGGCGATCGTCTGTTCCGTTACAGGGATATTCGTTCCGCTTCCGCCACCGCAAGCTGCGAGAAAGAGACTCACGCCAATAGCCGCTACCCCCATCGGTAGCAGGCTTCATGGAGAAGTGAACCGTTTGGTACGCATCGCGTCACTCCCTGTGTTGAAGGTCACGGTAGTACCGTCAACTTACACTTAGGAATATGCTTGCTGTCAAGGGTGGAATGCAGGCTCACTCGGCTATGCTTTGGGCAAGCGAGCCCCGAGGTATTCATCCACACACCACAACAGTAAACGAAACGAACGCGTAGCACTCTGGGTCGAGCGACACCCGCTCCGAACCAGAGGAGCGACTCTTGCAAAAATGGCAGCATTCTTTCTGCTGTTCAAGCTCGGCGTAGCTTAGGCGGCTTCTTGCTGCGCACCCAGCCATCTTACCAGCACTTGTTGCAGCTCCTCGGCGCGTATGGGCTTAGTGAGATAGTCGTTCATCCCACATGCGAGGCACTTTTCGCGCTCCCCTTGAAGGGTGTTTGCCGTGAGCGCAATAATGGGGGTCTGGATTCCTCGCGCGCGCAACACTTTGGTCGCCTCATAACCGTCCATTTCAGGCATCTGGCAATCCATAAGGATGAGGTCGTAAGAGGCGCTCGTGGCTTTCTCTACTGCTTCTATGCCGTTGCAAGCGCACTCTACTTCCGCCCCCCATCGTTTCAGCAAGTGGGTGGCAACCTTGCGGTTGACCGCGTTGTCCTCAGCCAAGAGGATACGCACCCCAGTGAGCGCAAAGGCAGTTGCTTCAGAAGTTGCCTGCGACTTCAACTGTTCCACGGGTGACGCAGGTGGAAGGGGCAAGTCTACGTAGAACAGGCTGCCCTTGCCAGGCTCGCTCTCTACGCCGATGGTGCCCTCCATCAGCTCAGCAAGTCGTTTGCAAATAGCTAGTCCAAGCCCTGTGCCGCCATATTTGCGCGTGGTGGAAGCCTCCGCTTGAGTAAACGGCTGAAATAGGCGCGCCTGTTGCTCACGGGCGATACCTATGCCTGTATCGCGCACTCCTATCCATACACCCTGCTCATACTGCTGGCTGTGCCGCGCAGTCAAGGTTACAGAGCCATGCTCCGTGAACTTGATCGCGTTGCTGAGGAAGTTCGCTATGATTTGGCGTAGGCGCACAGGGTCAGCCTGCACCCAAGTAGGGGTGTCCGGCGCGATCTCAAGCGATAGCACCAAGCCCTTTTCTGAGGCGCGCCCTTGAAACAGTTCCAGCGTATCCCGTAGCAGTTGAGGCAGGTTGACAGACAACGGCTCCAGCTCTAGTTTGCCTGCTTCAATCTTGGAGAAGTCCAAGATATCATTTAGTAAGCCCATCAGGTAATCGGCGCTATTCTTCAGCGTACGCAGTAGGTCACGCTGCTCCGCATTGAGGGGCGTGTCCTCCAGTAGCTGGATCATCCCAAGCACGCCGTTCATTGGGGTGCGGATTTCGTGACTCATACTTGCCAAGAACTCCGACTTAGCACGACTGGCTGCTTCCGCTTGAAGCACCCGCGCCCGCCCGCGTAGGATAAGCGTGACCATCGCGCCCAAGCCGATTGCCAGCAGCAGCGCCACTCCTGTGCCGCGGTAGTAAGCACTTCGTAGGTACGTCTGGGCGCTAAGGTAGTTTTTTGCATCAACATCCACGCATACTGCGCCCGTGATAGCGCCACTCTTGCTTCGGAAAGGCAAAATCGCCGTGATTACTGTGCCCCATCGGTCTGTATAAATGCTCGTGATTTGCGGGACTCCAGTGGTGAGAGCAACGTAGAACTCGTCAGGCGCTTCGTGATACTCTGTCCAAGGGTGGGCAGGGTCTACCAGGCCATCGCCATCGTAATCACCTGGGGGTGTGGCATCAAGAATAAAGTAAACCTTGCCAGACTTGTAGGCTACTGTGTAAAGGTACCGCACCAGAGGTTCTGAAAGCATCAGTTTACGAAGAGGGCGGAGCCTTTCATTGTGCACAGGTGTTCCGTAATCCTCTGGCCTATAGGATAGGTGTTGCTCTGGGTCGACGAAGGAGACCGCAGCACGCGCTATGCTGAACATTCGCTCGTGGAGCTGCTGGGTGAGATATGCCTGTGCGCGCGTGTATATCAAATGCAGCGTGCTCCAACTCACGCAAAACGCAGCTACTGCTACGACTACTCCAATCGCTACAGGGCGAGCGAAGAGCGCTTGCACGAGCCTCATCCCGACTTACATTTTAGGCGAAAATCTTGCGTTTTTGTAGGGTGTGGTGCAAACGCGCGCCATATTCGCCAACACGAGCGCTTCGCAGCTTGGCAACGGGAGGGGTTCCGTTCGGTCAGCCTACGCAAACACGAGAGAGTGCATCGTAAAGCGCCTCGGCAAGAGCGTCGGCTTCCATAGG
>JANXAW010000043.1 GCA_025061985.1 Fimbriimonadales bacterium | reverse complement strand
GCACCTACTGGTGTATCACCACAAGCAAGAGCACGAGCAACCGATGGTCTCCGTGTATCGAACGGACACTTGGGTGCGCGTAGGGGTGTTTCCCCTCCCAGAGGGCTACTACCACGAGATTGTCTCGTGGGAGTGGGCGACGCTGCTCTCACAAGCCCCGCTCACGGCAATAGTCTATCTTGGAGAGACAGTGTATGAGACGAACGGCTGGGTCAGTTCGCGGGAAGGTAGTTTGTATTTGATGCGCAACGGGCAGTGGACGCCACTAACTACCACCAACGATGTGCAAGCGTATTGGGTAGATGCAACGGGCAGCAGAGTGCGCTGGGTGCGCGTGAAAGAGAGCGAGTTCTTGGCAGTGTACGAGCGCCGTTTGCTTGGGGGCGCACCTGCGCGCATCTTCCTAATCACCCCCGAAGCCTATCAGGGTAATTTCAAAGCGGAAGCAGTTTGCGACGAGGCGCAGTACTACCGCTTCTCGCCCAATGGAGACAAACTCGCTTGGTACAACGCCACTGGCTTTTATGTGCTGGACTTGAACACGGGCAAAATCCGACAGTTGCTCGGCATGGAACCGAAGGACGCACCTCGAGGAATGGTCAGCAAGTACGAGGCTGACTCGATTGTGGGCTTTGATTGGCGTGGCAGCGATACGCTGGTTATCCAGCGGGGCAGAGAGTTGGAGCTGATCTCTATTCGCTCCATTTCAGCGGGGGAGGCTGTTAGCGCAAACGCTGAACAGTTGCGCCGGGGTAGTAGGCTTGCAAAATCTGAAGGTAGTTTTGACCTGCGCGGGCGCGCGCGTGCGCTCCCCACTGACACATCCCTGCGCCGTGCCCCCAGCCTTGCCCAGTAAGTTTCCAGTCGTTGGCGTCGGGTCGAATATCAAACATTAGGCTTCGCACGCGGGTTGCGCCCAGTAGCTGGCGAAACTGGGCACCCGCAACTTGCTTTTCTGCGTGCGTGCCCTGCACGCGCACTTGAAGCACATGCCCACTGGGGGCACGCAGCACCACTTGCACCGCACGCACCTGCCCAACTTCGGGAAAGCAACGGCTGAGTTCTTCCGCACCCATGCGTAGTTCCCATTGGAAGTTGGGCGCTATTTGGCAGTACGGCACGCCATTGGCATCGGTATCGGGTATTCCGCGCAGGGGCGGAATAGGGCGCGCACCTGCCATCGCAATCTCAATTGGCGCTGTGTGCCCCCCGCAGTTCCCCGTGTAGACGGCCTCCAACACGCGCCCTTCAAAGACCAACACCTCGCCTGCTGTGGCATCCACCGCCGCGTTCGTACGCGGGTGTTCCGCCTCTACACCCCCATACACTTGACAAGGAGCGTGGTCGCACAAGTCGTATCCCCACTGGCGATACCGGTTCAGACGCCTAAGCGTGAACGAACGAGCGGCAACCGCCTGCGCCTTGAGTGCCTCAGGGTGAAAGTTTGGGGGCATCTCGCGTGGCAGGGTCGCCTTTAGGTAGTCATCCAAGCGCACCCAGTTAATCGTGAGCAGTTTGCCCTCCCGTGCCACCCACTCTAACTGTCCGCGGTAGCGCCGCAGGTTGTGAGGGGTTGTGCCCACCTGAACCACGCCTGCACCCGCTGGCTGGGCAACCAGTCGCGCTGCGGTCATCTGTAGCCTCCCGTGTTGGGCATTCAAGCGGTTCCCTTGCCGTTGCACTTGCCACACTTGGTGCGGTTCCCCGCGCCCTACCACCACGCCCGTGTCGGGGTTTACCCACAGAAGCGCATCGCCAATCACGCTCACGTAGATAACTGGCGCCCACGCTGCCTGCTCCAGCCCTACTCGCACAACCCAGTCGCTATCACGAGAGGTAGAGGAAAACACGGATGGAGCATACAACCGAAACGCCCCTACAGAAAGAGGTCTATGCCATAGCCGCATACAGCGGGTAGATTCGAAAGAAAAGCGTCCCCTCCTGCAGGAGGGGACGCAATTTGCTTACACCGCGGCGCGCTTACTGCAGAGTTGCCATCTCGCGATACAGCCCCCACAGGGGCCAGTCGCCGCGCCACTGCATCACCGCAGCAGGATCGTTGCTGAAGGTCCACGCCATACCCGAAGGCATACCAGAGCCTTCAGGGATTGGGCAAGGCGTAAAGTCGGCGCACGTGGGCGATTTCGCAAGGAACTCGCGAATCTGCATCCACTTTGCGTGGCCGTCCACATAGGTGATGATAATGCCCTCGTTGTGTGGGGCGTTTTCTTTGACAAACGGCTCACGCATGCGCCCGTTCGTGAACCAATGGAGCCACAGGTGACGATGCGCCATCGGATAGGCGATTCGGTTGGGGCGCTGACGCCCAACATAGTGGCGCACGCCTGGGAAGGTGTCTTCCATTAGGATCATCGTCTCCGCAGGGCGCAGCACGCCCGCCATGTTGCCCCCTAAGAACGAGTTGCGGAAGTCAGGCGGGTTCTGACGCCACGTGTTGGTGGCACCCGTAATGTGCAACGCCAGTGAGTAGCCGCCCTTGAATATCTCCGCGCTCTGCTCCCAGGCTTCACGGTCGTAGTCACGGCTGGGGCAGAAGAAGATGTCGATGTTCTTCACATAGGGCCAAATCCAATACTGCCACTTGTAGTGGTTGACACGCTGTCCCCATGGGCCCGTGCATCCGCGCGCACGAGGCTGGTATGGTATCACATTCGGCTCAATACAGTCGTCCATGCGGGGGAAGGTTTCGTCCCAATCGTTTACATACATCACAATGCCCAGCCCTATCTGTTTGCAGTTGTTCAAACACTTGGTCTGTCGTGCTTTCTCACGCGCTTGGGCGAATACGGGGAACAGAATAGCAGCCAGTATCGCGATGATGGCGATAACAACCAGCAGTTCGATGAGCGTGAAGCCATTTCTTCGCATTGGTGCGAACCTCCTGATCGCCTTTAACTATACCGCGTCGGGATTAAGAAAGGGTTAATGGGGTATGTGGGAGTGCGTTAGCGGTCCGATAAGCCGACGCAGGTCGGCTTCGTTTGCACGGGAACGGCTTTAGCCGTCTTACTCAAGCGCAGGCGACTAGCGTCGCGCTAAGCCCGCGTAGGGGGCTACTGCGTAGCGTCGGCGTCCCGCCGACGGTAGGCAAAGTTACCACTACCAGCTCACATCCGCCGTCTGCAAACAACCGCCCAACGAAGCGTGCTGGCTAACAACCCAGTAGATCGGCTAATGGTGTTCCTAAATGCCTTCTCGCTGCTGCCAATCTGGCAAGTAGGGGTGTTTTTCCACACCCCACACGATGCTCAAAAAGCCCCCGACCACAGCGGTCGGGGGCGGAGCGATGGGAGGTGAGGGTGGTTTGGCTCTAAGCCGTGCGACGACGGCGCAGCGTAAGTAGCCCACTCAATCCCGCACCTAACGCCAGGATGCTCGCTGGCTCAGGCACGACCTCAATCTTATCAAAGATCAGGTCTTGGAAGCTGCCCGAGTTGTAGTTGAGGAAACCAAACGCAGACACGGATACGCCGCCGCCCCAGTTGCCCGAGGCAGAGCCGCTCTCGGGACCATTCAACCTCGCCACACTAAGAACGAAGTTGCCGCTACTGTCCCACGTGAGAGTGTATCGCAGCGGTGCCCCTCGCAGCTCAATACCGAGGTTGATGGAGCCTGTGTTCTGACCAAACTGGTAGAACACTGCTTGGTTGCCAGACGAGGGGTTCATGCCGAAGCGAATCACTTCGTTGGCACCGCTATAGACCGCAATCCCGGTGAAGCCTACCTCATTGTTTACGTTGTGGCGCGCTAGCACAGAGAGTATCCCAGAGCTGCGATGGTCTAGTAACGGGCGCCCAATGGCGTAGTTTCCGTTACCTGCGTACAATCCCCACGAGCGGTTGCCTTCTAACACTTGGAAGCTTGCAGTGGCGATGAAGCGTCCACCGCCGCCCGTGGAGATTTCGTACCAGTTGCCGAAGCCAAATCCACCATTGTCGGTCAAGTCCCAGATGTTGTCGGCGTAAGGAGGGTTGTCGGCGTCATCGGCAGCCACCAGCGGCTGTGCCCACAGCGTCGTTGCGCTCAGCGCAATTGTCACTACCAGAACACCTTTCAGCCAATCCCGCATTGTTACCCTCCGCAATCAGTGTTGTCGGAGGGTGAGACAACTCACCCTCAAACGGCGAGAAATCGTATTCTCGCCAGAAGCCCCATAAGGGGGCAAGAGGTACAACAGGGCGAATGGCAGACTCAGCGGCAGGCGATCCTCGCCCCTATTATAGCACATCCTTGCGCTGAATGCCAACCGCCCTTAGATGACTCTAGCGGTTTTACGAGGATAGCAATGCTACGCTTACACGCTGGGTACAATAAAAATGGTGCGCGAGTCAACGTGGATTATCCCGCTCTTCCCGCTAGACACAGTGCTGTTTCCGTACACAGCGCTGCCTTTGCACATCTTCGAGCCACGCTACCGTGAAATGGTGATGTACTGCCTCGAAAACGACTCGCCATTCGGCGTGGTGCTGGTGCGCGAGGGCAGTCAGGCAGGTGATCCCGACGCAGAGCTGCACGAGGTGGGCACGCTAGCGCGCATCGGACGCCTCCGCCGCTTGCCCGATGGACGGTTCTTCCTGCTCGCGCTGGGCGAGGAACGCTTCCAGATTGTGCGCCTAATCCGTGGCGAGGCGCCCTTCCTCAAGGCGCAAGTGCGCCTCTGGCGCGACGCAGAGCCGCTTTCGCAAGAAGAGGAGCGCAAGCTCGCCGAAGAGGTGGCTACAGAATTTCGCACTTTCCTACGCAAAGTGCTGGATATAAGCGGTCTACGGGTTGAGGATATCGAACTGCCGCACGATCCAACCGCGCTCTCGTTCGCCATTGCAGGCGCGCTTCAACTCGATGTCCACGCGCGCCAGTACCTTTTGGAGCTACAGAACACAACCGAGCGACTGCGAATCGTACAGCAGGTTATGCGAGGGCTGATGGCGTCCCTTGCTGTCGAGATTGTACCGTTCGACCCCAACCGCTGGCGCGAATACATCCATCGAAACTAAACCCAGCAGAGCAAGCAGTGATTGAAGGAGCCGTACGAATTGTTGGCGGGCGCGAGAAAAAACTGCACCATGGCTATCCGTGGGTGCAGCGCGGGGAGATTTCGGAGGTTATCGGCTCACCTACGCCTGGTGCATTGGTGCGCGTGCTAAGTCATCAGGGCGAATTCGTGGGCATCGGCACTTACAACCCTCACAGCCGCTTCCCTGTGCGCTTGCTTACCCTAAACGAGGAACCGATCGACCGTAGCTTTTTTGAGGCGCGCCTCGAGCGTGCCCTGCGCTACCGCCAACAAGTGGTGCACGGCACAAACGCTATGCGCTTGCTGTTCAGCGAGTCGGACGGCGTCGCAGGGCTTATCGTCGACCAATACGCAGACTACTTGGTGGTACAAGTGCGCACACTCGGCATGGAGCGGCTGAAGGGCTTGTGGCTGCCCGTGCTCATCGAGCGACTTGAACCGAGGGGCATTATTGAACGCAGCGAAATGGCAGGGCGCAGCGAAGAAGGGTTGGAGCCGTTCGCAGGCACACTCTACGGCGAAGTGCCAGAGCTAATCGAGATTGAGGAAAGCGGATTGCAGTTCTTGGTGCCTACGGATGTGGGGCGCAAGACGGGCTTTTACTTAGACCAGCGTGAGAACCGACGCAAACTGGCGCAGCGCGTGCGCCCAGGCGAGCGCGTGCTGGATTTGTTCTGCTACACGGGGGCGTTTGCGCTCTATGCTGCGCGTGCGGGTGCGGAAGCGATAGGGGTGGATATCTTGCCTGAGGCAATTGACCTTGCCAAACAGCACGCCCAACGCAACCGCTTACACGCAGAATGGGTAGTGGACAATGCCTTCGAGTGGCTTCCTCGCGCCGTCGAACAAGGCTTACGGTTCCACTGGATTGTGATTGACCCACCCGCGATTGCCAAACGACAGGAGCAAAAGGACTCCCTGCGGTGGGCGATTTGGAAACTGGTGTATCACGCCCTGCCGTTGCTGGAGCCGTGCGGGCAGCTGGTGGTGTGCAGTTGCGCCTACGCCTTGGGGATTGCGGATATGCTGGATGTCGTGCGCTTAGCCGCCACCGACCGCAACACCTCCCTGTACTTGGAAGAAATCACTTTGCAGGCGCCTGACCACCCGTATCTGCTGCAGTTTCCTGAGAGCTTGTATCTAAAGTGCCTGTGGCTACGGGTTCAGGCGTAGCGGGAGTCGGCGAGGGCGCATCGGCTTCGCACGGCTCGAAGGTGTAGTAGTAGATTTTGCGCCCGTCAGGTTTGGTTTCAACTCGCTTGTGCACGCGCCATTTCACGCCTGTGCCTCCACAAACTGCCACGCTAAGGCTGCGCCGCCCAAGATGCCTGCATCTTCAAGGCGTTCCGCGGGCACAATCTGGCATTCTTCCAGCAAAGTGGGCAAGGCGTAGTTGCGCACAGTGGCGTGGATAGCGTCAAATAGCGGCGCGCCTGCTTTGGCGATTTGCCCCCCAATCGCCACGATTTCAGGGTTGAAAATGTTGATAAAGTTAGCGATTGCCACGCCCAAGTAGGTGCCCACTTCGTGCCAAATCGCAAGAGCCACGGGGTCGCCTTGTTGCGCAGCTTGGCTGACCAAAGCAGGGGTGATTTGTGTAGGATCGCCGTTGGCAAGGGTGTAGAGTAGGCTTTGGGGGTTGCGTTGCATCGACTCACGCGCCATCTCGATGATGGCGTCGCGCTTGGCATAGGCTTCAATGCAACCCCGCACCCCGCACCCACAGCGGGGACCTGCGAAGTCGATAACGGTATGCCCCAGTTCAGCACCCCCACCACTCAGCCCCACCAGCAGAATGCCGCCTTCCCAGCGAGCGCCACCCTGCACTTGGGCGTGGCTCAGCACCACGCCGCCTCCAATTCCTGTGCCCAGTGTAATCATAATCAGCCCACGCGCTCGCCCACGCCCCACGCCATAGTAGTACTCGCCCAGCGCCGCTAAGTTCGCGTCGTTGCCCATCACCACGGGCAAGTTCAGTTCTGCTTGCACCGCAGCGGCTAACGGCACATCCCGCCAGACCTCGAAGATCCCATTGCGGTACTCGCCGAAGTTGGGCGCCCAGCGCACGACGCCTCGCGCAGCGTCAATATGCCCAGGCACTGCCATCCCAACAGCAGCGGGCGAGGTACCTGCTGCTTCAATCGCTTCGCGAATGGTGCGCACGATTTGCTGAAGCGTGGCTTGAAACCCATCCTGAGCGCGGGAAGGGTGCTGCACCAGCGTGCTAAGCAGCGCACCCTCGCGATTCACTACAGCAGCGCGCACATTCGTACCGCCCAAATCCACACCAACAACTGTGCTCGTCATACGCAGGAGTATACCTATCCCGCTCGTAAAGTCGCGCGTAAGGTGTTGCCTACCCACGCTGCCAAGGGCGGAATAAGGGTTTCTAAGGCCTCCTCTTGGGCTTCAGGGGGCTGTTTGAGGTAGGCGTCAATGCGCTCGCGCCAGTGCTGCAGCTCCGTTGGTTCAGCGTAGGGCTGTAAGTGTTCCAGCAGCAGCTGATGTGCCTGTCGGCGTTGCATCACTTCCAGCGCATCCAACATTTGCCGATGGCTGCCCCCTTCCCAGATAGGAAGCACCATTGCTTCGCGCAGCAGGCGTTCCACGCCATACTCTGCCAGCACACCCGCCCCGCCATGCACCTCCATGCACCACTTAGCAGCCTGCACGGCTTGCTCCGCCGTCCAGTACTTCGCCAGATGCGTGATGAGGCGGAACAGGTGATAGGTTGGGCTATAAGGAGGCGTTTGTGCCCACACGGAGCGGAGCAAGCGCACCGCTTCCCACGCCAAAGCGAACGCAGCACCTAGGGTTTCGCGCCAACGCGCGATTTGAGCACGCATTAGGGGCTGTTGCGCCAGCGGCTTACCAAAGGCAATCCGTTGCTGCGCAAACGACTCTGCCTCGTCAACAGCGCGCTGAATCAGCGCCACGCTCCCCACGCTGTTTGCCACGCGCGAGAGGTTCAACACCTCCAAAATCAGATAGATGCCAACTTCGGCACTGCCCAGCAGGTAGGCTTGGCTTTCGTGCAAGTCCACCTCGCCTGTGACGACGGCGCGCGTGCCGATTTTGTCTTTGATGCGCCGAATGAAGTAGTTGAGGCAACCGTCCTCGCGGTAGCGGGGTAGCAGGAACAGCGCAAGCCCTCGCACGCCCGCAGGCGCGCCCTCTGGACGCGCCGCCACAACCGCCACCTCCGCATTCACATTGCTGCAGAAATACTTGGAACCCGTAAGGCGATAGGCGTTGCCCTCTGGTGTGGCGACAGTCTGCACGTACGTGCCCAAGTCGGAGCCGCCCCCAATCTCAGTCATCCAAGTGGCGCCTTGCCATGCGGTGCCATCGCGGCGCAACATCGGCACGAGATAGCGCGCTTGCAGCTCGGGCGTGCCGTACTTGCGCAGCATCACGGCTGTCGCCAAACTCACCGTGTGCGGGCAGTAGACGCCAGGGTCGTAGTACGAGGTAATGTAGCCCAACGCAAAGCTGGTTTCCCAGTCTTCTTCCTCTATTGCGCGCCAGACCACGCCGTGCTTATAGCCCTCCTGGATAAGCGCGGAGTAGCCTGCGGGCATGATCACCTCGTCCACACGCTCGCCAAAGCGGTTGTATTGGCGCAGCCACGGCGTGCCCGCTCGGTCTACCGTTTCCGAAAGCACTCGCCCCGTCGTCTCCCACCACGCTTGGTAGGCGGTGAGCGCCTCTGCTGCGGGCAACGCTCCCAACCAGCACTCCAACTGGCTCAAAGGGGTTTGCATGGCAGGAGAAACACTTCTGCAAGAACAGAGGAACTCCTACCTCAGTAGCCTCTACCAAATGCTGGGTACAATACCCGCCGATGCAAGCCATCCCCGATCTGGTAGACAACGGCTCTGTAAGTGGGCGGCAACTGGCGGAAGTGCTGGCGAGTGTGCTAAGCGATAGCCCCGAGCCGCTGCTGTGGGTGGCCACTGCCTACTTCAACCTGGACGGGTTTGAGGTGTTAGGTGAGGCGCTGGAACGAGTCGCCGAACTGCGCCTGCTGTTAGGCACAGAGCAAGAGCAGGAGTTCGTGCTCACCCAACGCTTAGCGCAAGAGCTGGAGCGCCACTTTGCCCTCGTGCGCCCCGAATCGCAGCGTAAGGTAGAACGGTGGGCAGCGTTCTTGAAGCGCGATACGGTGCATGTGCGCCGCTATAAGCCCCGCGAGCGCGGGCGCATCCTACACGGCAAGATGTACCTTGTGCAGGGCGTGCCCCTCATCCAGATGCTCGGCATCGTCGGCTCCTCGAACTTCACAGGCGCAGGGCTAACCACGAATCGGGAGCTGAACGCAGTGCTCAAGCAAGAAAGCGCCACTACTCAACTGCGCCAGTGGTACGAGCAGCTCTGGAGCGAAGCTGAGGATTACAAAGCCGAGCTGCTGGCGATGCTGGAGCAGTTTACCCGCGCCCTTAGCCCCTACGAGGTCTATATCAAGGTGGTCTATGAAGCCTATCGCGATCGCCTGGCGAGCAACTTGGCGGAACAAGACGGCAAACCCTCGCCGATTGTCTTAGCCGATTTCCAGCGCGACGGCTACCACGCCGCCCGCGAGATTTTGGAGCAATACGGCGGCGTGCTGATTGCCGACTCGGTGGGCTTGGGCAAAACCTATCTTGCCCTACGCCTGCTGGATGACTATGCTTACCAGCAACGCAAAACTGCGCTGGTCATCTGCCCCACCGCCCTACGCGACACCGTCTGGAAACCTCTCCTAGAGCAGCACGCGATCCCCCATCGCATCGAAAGCATGGAGCAAATCAGCCGCGGCGACCTTGACCTAAGCGACCTCTCGCAATACGCGGTCATCGTGGTGGATGAGTCGCACAACTTCCGCAATCCTGGCACGAATCGCTGGCGCAACCTGTTCGAGCTGCTGCGCCACACAGACCCCGAACAGACCCGCATAATCTTGCTTACCGCCACGCCCGTAAACAACTCGGTGTACGACCTCTACCACCAGATACGCCTCATCACGCGCGACGACAAGGGCTATTTTCAGATAGCCGGCATCGACAACTTGGAGAGCTACTTCCGTAAGGCAGACGAAAATCGCGAGACGCTCTATGAGCTGTTGGAAGCCATCAGCGTGCGGCGCAGTCGCGCCTTTATCCGACGCCACTACCCCAACGCCACCATCGACGGCAACCCCATTCACTTCCCTGAACGGCGCATCCACCCCGTGCGATACGACCTGCAGCAAGTCTACGGGGGCGACCTGTACCAGCGCGTCGCCCGCACTATTGAAGAGCTGAACCTCGCGCCCTACCAGCTCGACTCGTACCGCAACGAGGTGGTGCAGAGCCGCCTACACCTGTTTGGCGACGAATGGGAGCGGATTCGTGACGCACTACGCAAGGCGGGGATGAGCGACGAGCAAATCAACAAACTCCGCCGCGACTTGGGCGGGCAGGCGGCATTAGCCAACCTGATGCGCATCCTGTATCTCAAGCGACTGGAGTCGTCGGTAGAGGCACTGCGCAACTCGCTGCGCCACCAGCTGGAGTTCCAGCAGCGGTTCCTGCACGCCCTTCAACAGGGCAGACTGCTCACCAGCCGCGACTATCGACGCTTGCTGATGATGGAGGGCGACGACGAAGAAGAAGCCACCAGCGACTTCACAGCGTTTTTAGAGGCGCTCGAACCTATCGACGCCACCCAATACAACCTGCGCGTGGTAGAGCAAGCAGTACAAGAGGATGTGAGCAAACTGCAAGCACTACTGGCAGAGTTAGATGCCCTACGCCCTGAGACCGATGCAAAGGTGAACCAGCTGATTCAGCTGCTCACGGGCGCCCTGCGCGGCGAAAAGGTGTTGCTCTTTTCCTACTACAAAGACACGGCGCGGATGCTCTACGACCAGCTGCGCCAGCGCTTGCCGCAGATTGAGATCGCGCTTGTGGATAGCGACGTGCAGATGGAGGAGCGTCGGCGGATTGTGCAACGCTTTTCCCCGCGCTCCAATCGCGTGGCGCTAGGTTCCGACGAACGCGAAATCCAGCTGCTGATTGCCACCGACGCGCTCAGCGAGGGGCAGAACCTACAAGACGCGCGTATTGTCATCAACTACGACCTGCACTGGAACCCCGTGCGGATGGTGCAGCGCATCGGGCGCATTGACCGCATCGGCTCGCCTCACGACACGATTGAGGTGTACAACTTTATCCCCGAAGACGCGCTGGAGAACCTGTTGGGCTTGATGCAACGCTTGCTAGACAAGCTGGGGCAGATCAATCGCACTGTAGGGCTGGACGCTTCTGTGTTGGGCGAGGCGCCGAACCCGATGGACTTCAACACGCTCAGGCGCATCGCGCAAGGCGAGAACGCCGTGCTGGACGAGCTGGAGCAAGAGGGCGAGCTGACCGTCGGCGAGTTCCTGATGGAAGACCTCATGGCGTACCTAAAAGAG
This sequence comes from Fimbriimonadales bacterium, assembly GCA_025061985.1. Taxonomy (GTDB): domain Bacteria; phylum Armatimonadota; class Fimbriimonadia; order Fimbriimonadales; family GBS-DC; genus GBS-DC. Next base: position 14,156 of record JANXAW010000043.1, on the reverse strand, counting down.
CTGGGTGAAGAGCGCTTAGGGCGCATTCCGCTGGGGCGCGGTACGGCGCGATACGCCCCCTCGCCTGGGCAGCGTGGCTTTTTCGCCGCGTTTCGGCATGTGCGTACCGAGCGCCACTACTGGCTGTTCCTGCGCGACGATGGCGCCATAGAAACCGCGCACCTGCGCGCCATTCGCCCCATACGCGCTCATCCCAACGAAGCCGCAGCGCCACTACCCAACCCCACTGAGACCGAGCAGAAGCTGGAGTTCCTGCGCAACGAGTTAGTCAAACGGCTCAATCAGCAGGCACACCGCTCAGAAGAGTTGCCCAGTGTTCAGCGGGATGTGCTCAGATGGCTGCGGGCATTGCCCTCCTCTGCTATGCGCAATCAACTCATAAGCTACTTCAGCCGCTCCCTGCCCGCGCCTGACCTACCTGAACTGCGCACCTTGTGGCGAGAAGTGCGCACCCTACCCCCACTGCAAGCCCTACAACGCCTCAAAGCCTTCGCCGAGGCGCATCCCCACCCGCCCATTAGCGCAACCACACTAGACGAGACTACGCCCGAGGACTTAGAGTGCGTCGCGTGGATGTGGGTAGTGTAGGTAGGAACGACGCGCCGCGCGTTGAAGCACTATCTTGTGTTTACAACCGCGCAGGACGCGCTGGCATGGTTCCGTGAGCGGGGCTATCCCACTTTCAGTCAGGCTGTGTTTGTTGAGCCGCCCCTAAGCGAAGGGGCGCGTCGCAATATCGCCGAGTGGGCACAGCTCGCCGAAGTTCTGCCCGAAACAGGAATACCGCTACACATCTACTGGGTGCGCCTTACAGACAGCGCCGAGCAGTCGCAAGATGCCTACCGCTACCTCTACCTTGCAGTAAAGCAGTTCGCCAATCGATACCCTCAGTACCACACCTTATTTGTGGTGCGACGCCGACGCGGGGTGAGCCTAATGTGCGCCTACTTCAAGGAGAGGCAGCTCCGCGTTGTCAGTGCCCCATTAGAGCCAAGCAACGCGCGACTTTGGGAAACCCTACGCTACAGCCCTGAGGTACCTACCGAAAAACACTGGCAGCGCATCCTACGCGCCATCACAGGAGAGGAAGCCATGTACCCGCGTGTTGAGCAAGCGTTTGAAAACTTTCTGGTGGAACTGAACGAAATCCTCGCCGAAGCTCAGGCGATGATCAAGCGGAAGGTAGATGAGGGTCGCTTCGGCGAGGTGGCCACACTCTCTCAGCAGGCGGAGCAGATACAGCGACTGATTGAGAAAGTCCGAGCGCTGTGGGCAAGCCAAGGTGAACTGCAACGGTTCCCGACCCTCGTAGCGCCATACGCCCGCTCACGCCAACAGCCAAGTAAACGCGCCTCAACCAGCCCAATCACTCCCCGAGCTGCCTACATTCGCCCTTTGCTGCAAGCCCTGGTCGATCTAGGTGGGGGAGCGCGAGTAGAAAAGGTGCTTGCCAGAGTTTACGAACTGGTTCGGAACCAACTGAAGCCAAAAGACCTTGAGAAACTACCCTCTGGGCGAGACGTGCGGTGGCGGAATACCGTGATGTGGGCGCGCTACGAACTGAAGCAACAGGGGTATCTCAACCCAAACTCACCTAAGGGTATCTGGGAAATCACTGACGCGGGGCGCGAGTACCTCAGGCAACTGCAAGCGGAAGAGTCGCAGTTCAGTGAAAGTCGGTAGCGCGGGTGTGGTTTCCGCAACCGTTCAACCTACTCGCAGGCGTTCCACAAAAGCGGCTAAGATAAGTAGCGAACTTGCCCAGTTTGTCACCACGCTGAGCAGGCAAGCGGTGAGCGCGGTTGCCTTGCCCCGCGCCACAGCGGCGCGCCTGCGCAGTAGCAAGGAGGGGCGCTTGGTAGCCCTCCTGGAGACCCACTCAGGAACTCCCGAACTTTGCCCCCACCCGCCATAGGCACCCCGCAATTCTACGGGTTTTGCCTGGAATTCGGCGTTTCCTACTAGTGTGAGGTATGACTGAGGTGCACTCCCTTAGGGTACCACTGTGAGCGACAGGGGAGAGTTATCGCTCCTTGCCCCTGCAGTTTGAGGGTGTGATTTCATTCAAGAGAGGAGGCACGAGCATGAGACGAGTGCAACTTTGGCTGAGTGGTGTCGCGCAATGGCTCTAGCTGCTACAGCAAGTGCGCAAGGCGTCTGGCAAGAGCAGGGTGATGCTGGCGATTTACCTGGCAACGCGCAAGTGGTGGCTGGTAACTACCAAGATCCGCTAACCAGAATCACGGGCCGCATTTCCGCAAACGACATTGCAGACCTGTATGTGATTCTCATCTGCGACCCTGCGAGCTTATACGCCCACACTGGTGCAACAACCGAGACCACCTTCGATAGCAAGCTGACGCTCTACGACTCGCAGGGGCGACCGTTGTGGTCCAACGACGACCGCCCAAGTGAGGTTGCCAATACCCCACCAGGTGGTGTGGGGAGCTTACGGTCGTACATCGGAGGTGGAGCGGCGCCAGGCAGCTACCACTCGAGCGATTCGCCAAACGACTCTGCTAGCGCTCAATGGTCGCTTCTTGGACCAGGTATCTACTACCTTGTGGTGTCCTTCTGGGAGGCTGTACCGCGGAATGCTAACGGGCAAGATCTATTCCATGGGGGGCACCGTTCTTCCCAATCTATGCCCCGTTTGCAGCGCGTGCCAACGACGTTCTCGGGCAATGGGGCGGCTCTTCGACCTCGGGTACTTACACGATTCACCTGCGCGGCGCGTGCTTTGTGCCCGAGCCAGCCAGCACGATTGCGCTGGGTGCGGGTCTGGCGAGCCTGATCGGGCTGCGCCGCCGCAAGAAGTAAGTCCCTGCTTTACCTAAACGCTGCCCCTTCCCCTACGCAGTAGGGGAGGGGGTTTGTTGTATTCGCACCAGCCAGCTTATCGGTTCCCCTCGCTGAACCCCCCCTCTGCAGGGTTCCCCCCTTGGAAAGGAGAACCGAGGTTTTTTTACCGAGGGTGGGCGGCGCTCACCTCCTTCAGCACCCGCTGCCGAAGGCGAATAGCACAATCAGCAGGTCAGCATTGTTGACCACGTCGTCACCGTTCACATCTTCGGCGCGAGCGCCTGTGCTCCCAAAAGCGAACAGAACGCTCAGCAAATCAGCGTTATTGACGCAGCCATCGCCATTGACATCGCCGCTTGTCGCCAAAACCCTTAGCGGCAGCACGGCTTCGCCCCCAGGGATGCCGTCGCCCGTAGGCAACTGCCCGAAATACTCGCCGTCCAACGCCAAGCCTGAGTTCTGCGCCACTACGCTGGGCGAGATGCGGATTGCGTAGGCATCGGGCTTGAGGGGCGATGCAAAGGTCAAGCGCACACGCCTTGCCTCTGGCTCATAGGTAAAGTTGAACGCCACACTGCCACGCGATGCACCCTCTACGCGCACCTGCGCCGCGTTGATCTGCACAGGCGTCTGGAAGTACAGCTCCACTTGGCTAACAGAGGTATTTGCCCTGCCCGGAGCAGGGTTCATTTCCACAACTACGGGCGGGCCAGGGCGGTAGGCTTCCTGCATGCTGGTGCCTTTGAGGATCCACTCATCGGGGTCAAACGCAACTTGGGAAACTACTCCCGCAACGGGCAGCACGTAGTACTGCTCAAGCGCCTTGTTCCAGATGCGCAAATCATGCGTTCGGTTGCCGATGGTGGCGCGAATGCCTATGGGCATCGTGTACAGCCCGTACTCGCTCGGTTGCGTCTGGCGCACCGAAAGCAGTAGATAGTGCTTGCCGTTCACAATGGTGGTCGTCCAACCCCAGTTGTAGCTGGGCGCGCCAATGCCGTACACCCACGGCTGGAAGAACCAGTCCATCGAGTCGCCCCATACTTCTTCCACCACGCGTTGGAAGTCAGCAGTGGTGGCGTGGCTGTAAGCGAAGCGTTGGCGGTAGCGTGCCAACGCCTCAAAGAACCGCTCTGTGCCCAGCACCCAGCGCAGCCCGTGAAGCACCCATGCGCCCTTGCGATAGCTGAAGTTCTGGTTGAAAATCTCATAGATACTGCTGATGTTGTAGCGGTACACGCTACCGTTGAGGTTTGTGGGGCGTCGGCTGAGCATCGCATTGCGCAGCGCGACAGGGTCACTGCTGCCGTTGCGGTACTCCAGCCACAACGCCTCGGCGTAGGTGGCAAACCCCTCGTTCAGCCAAATGTCGTGCCATGTAGCGCAAGTAATCATGTCGCCCCACCACTGGTGGGCAAGCTCGTGCGCTGTGAGCCACTCGCTGAACCCGCCCTGACCGCTCATCGTCTGGTGCTCCATCCCACCACGGAAGGGGAACTGGTAGATGCCATACCGCTCTTGAATGAAGGGGTAGATGCCAAACAGGTCGCTGAACACGTGCAGCATCGGGAGGCAGCGTTCCCACGCAGCGCGGTTGGAAGGCGTATCGCTTTCGGGATAGATGTAAAAGTCCACAGGCATCGTATAACCTGCGTAACTGAACGTGCGCGACCAGTGGTGGTAGTCCGTAGCTGCGAAGGCTACCAAGTAAGGCGCGATGGGGTAGTTGTGCCGATACCGAAAGCGACGGCGGTTATTGGGCAAATCTTCTACTGATTGCAACATCCCGTTTGCCACGGCAAACATTTCACGCGGCACAATCAGAGTGAAGGTCAAGGTAGCTTTGTCGGTGTTCTCGTCCTTAGCGGGCCACCACGTGTAGGCATACCACGGCTGGCTTAGCGTCGACACGACGACCGCGCCTGAAGGGCGAGTGGCGAACTGAATCGAACCCCATCCTTGCGACACAGGTACGCCCCGATAGTCCACGCGCAGCTGGAACACTTCGTCTCGGAAGTAGGTGCGGTCAAAATCTGCCCGCACGACCGCGGTGCTTTCGCGCGTGAAACTGATTGGGCGCCCATCCAGCCACACCCCCGTCACCATAAGGCTATCGTGCAACCGAAAGCGGAAACTGGCAAGCGTCGGTTGAACGACTTTCACGGTCATTACGCAGCTGCCGATTAGCGTGCGCGTGCTTGGGATGACTTCAAGGGTAAGGTCATAGTGCTGTACATCGGTGGCGTCGGGGTCTTGGAAGAGCGCGGGCAGCAAGAAGGGAGCAAATGCAGTGCTGGGCGCAGTGCTCAATGCACGTCGGCACAGCGAGCAGCCATCGCCACTTGCCCAGCTGACGACAACCGATAGCCCCGCTGCAAGAAGCAACAGGATGTGCTTCATACCTTTATTATGGCGCACGGGCACGGGCGAAGCCAAGCAGCAAGAAGTTGCTGCTACAGTGGGGACGCAGTTGACGCCTCCCAACCAAGCGGACATAGTAAGGCTGCCCTTACTCAGCGTACTCCAACTCGGGCTGAGGTTCGGTCATCAAGCGTAGCAGCAGGAGACCAATAATGCCAGCAATCGTGGAGCCGCCCAGGATGCCCAGCTTGGCAAGGTCTAAGGCATCGCCCTGGAATGCCAACCCCGCGATGAACAGCGCCATCGTGAAGCCGATACCGCCTAAGAAGCCCACACCCACGATGTGGGTGAAACTGATACCGCGCGGCAGCTGCGCTATGCCCAAGCGCACTGCCAGCCACGAGGCAAGCGTGATCCCTAACGGCTTGCCGATGAGCAACCCCAACGCAACGCCCCAAATGACACGATCCGTAAGATTTAGTCCGCCCTCGGCACTCAACGCTACGCCCGCGTTTGCCAAAGCAAAGACGGGCACTACAAAAAACACCACAAAGTTGTGCAGCAAGCGTTCCAGCCGCTGGAGGGGTGATTGCACACGCAGCGCCTCGCGCTCAATGGCTTCAATCGCTGCCTGTTGCTCTGGGCTGAGGATAATGGTGCGCTCAGCAACGGGCTGATCAAACTCGTTGAGGTACTCACGCACGCACGCGATAAACAGCTCAGGGTCAATCCGCGAGCGCACAGGGATAGCAAAGGCAGCCAACACGCCCGCTACGGTAGCGTGCACGCCCGATTTGAGCATGAAAAACCACATCACCACACCCATCAGGAAATAGGGCAGCCCTCCACGCACACCCAGCCCATTCGCCACAACCATTACGCCCCACACCAAGAGCGAGTACAGCAGGAACTCTGGCTTGAGGTTTTCTGTGTAGAACAACGCGATGACCAGCACTGCGCCCAAGTCGTCAATAATCGCTAATGCTGTGAGGAACACTTTGAGCGCAAGGGGAGCACGCGTGCCGAGCAGCGCCAATGCCCCCAGCGCAAAGGCAATATCGGTTGCCATCGGAATGCCCCAGCCGCGAATCTCAGGCGTGCCCCAGTTGAGAGCTGCATAGATACAAGCGGGCACGACCATCCCACCCAGCGCCGCAGCAATCGAAAGCATCGCTTTGCGTGGGGAGCGCAACTCGCCTACCAGCAGCTCGCGCTTGATTTCCATCCCCACCAAGAAGAAGAAAATCGCCATCAAGCCGTCATTGATCCATAGCAGCAGTGGCTTTTCAATCTTGACCAACTCGCCGAGGCGGACTTCGAGGGGGGTACTCCAAAGATTGAAGTAGGTATGGCTGAAGGGCGAGTTCGCCCACGCCATTGCAAGAATGGTGCAGGCTAACAGCACAATACCCCCCGCGCTGGCTTGCTTGGCAAAAATCACAAACGGATGCACTAATCGCTCAATCGGCAGTGGGGGGAGCGGCTGGATCCTCTGAGGCTTCAGGGTTGCCACGGCTCACATCCCCAGAATGTGGTAGCCCACATCTACGTAGATGATCTCGCCGGTGATGCCGCGTCCTAAGTCGCTGAACAGGAATACGGCTGCATCGCCCACTTCTTCAGGGTCGGTGTCGCGCTTGAAGGGTGCGCGCTGACGCACGTACTCCAGCATCGAGGTAAAGCCGCGGATGCCGCGCGCAGCTAAGGTGCTTACTGGACCAGGCGAAAGCGCGTTCACGCGAATTTGACGCTCGCCCAGCTCATAGGCGAGGTAGCGTACACTGGCTTCCAGCGCTGCCTTTGCGACGCCCATTACGTTGTAGCCGGGCACCACGCGCTCGCTACCCAAGTAAGTGAGTGTCAGTAGCGATGCGCCGTTGCTCAGAATCGGCTCCAGGGCGCGCGTAGCAGCCACAAAGGTGTATACGCTGGTTTCCATTGCGATCTTGAACCCTTCGCGCGAGGTGTCCAAGTAGCGTCCTGCAAGCTCCTCGCGTAGGGCGTACGCTACGCAGTGCGCCATAAAGTCCACTTGTCCCCAACGCTCTTGGAGCGTGCGAGCAACTTGCGCGATTTCGTCATCGTGGTTGAGGTCGCACTGCAAGGTGAACGCATCGGGCAGCTCACCAACTAAAGCGTTCACTTTGTCGGCGAACCGCTCGTTTTGGTACGCAATCGCTAAACGCGCCCCATGCGCAGCACAGCGTTTCGCAATCCTCCAAGCCAAGCTGTGCTGGTTCGCTACGCCGAAGATAACGCCTCGCTTTCCAGTGAGTAGCATTTGTGTCCTCCTATTGCTTCAGGTTAGGCATCGCTAAGCATCCGAATGCGGTTCTGCTGTTCAGAGCGCGCTTAGAAACCAGAGTGCATCGGTTGCGTGGCAACGCTGGCGTCGGTAGGAAGAGTCTCACGCGGCTGCTCAACTTGGATTTGGCGCGTGGCGTATTCCGCTGCCCGTGTGAGGCTGGTCGGGAATACGCCCAAGCCAATCAGCCCCAACACGCATGCCAACACTCCAACAACCATCGGCGCGGGCACGCGCCACGGCACGGTTGCCTCACGCGGCTCAGCGTACAAGCTGAAGACCAACTGGAGATAGTACGCAGCGCCCACAACGCTGGTAAGTGCGAGCGCCAACGCTAGCACGATTTGGTTTGCCTCTATGGCAGCAAGGAACAGATACCACTTGCCCCAAAAGCCCGCCGTCGGCGGGATTCCCGCCAGCGAAAGCAGCAGCACTGCCAGCGTGTGCGCTGCAAAGGGATTGCGCCGATACAGCCCGCGCAACGCCTCAACCGTTGTGGCATCGCCCGCCCGCGCCATCAGCGTAAGGGCGCCAAACGCTCCCACGCTCATCAGGCTGTACGCCACTAAGTAGTAGATCATCCCCGTGGTGCCTGTGCTGTTGGCACTAACCAATCCTACTGCAAGGTAGCCCGCGTGGGCGATGCTGGAATACGCCAGCATGCGCTTGGCATCGCGCTGCAAGAGCGCCGCGGCGTTGCCCACCACCATCGAAAGCAGGCTCAGCCACCACAGCATTGGCGCCCACAAGGGGCTAGCAGGAGCAAAGCTCGCCATCAAGCGAATAAGCACCCCAAACGCCGCCACCTTCCCCACAGCAGCCATGTACGCGGTGGCGATAGTGGGGGCGCCTTGATAGACATCGGGCGTCCAAAGGTGGAACGGCACGAGCGACGCCTTGAACGCCAACCCAATGAGCAACAACACGAGGCTCACCGCGAGCAGGGCAGGCAGCGCGCCTCCATCGCTCGTCTCCCACACAAGGGGCACGGCGCGTAAATCCACGCTGCCTAACGCCCCATACATCAGCGCAATCCCATACAGTAGAAACGCCGAGGCAAACGCTCCCAACAAAAAGTACTTCAGCGCAGACTCTTCCGACCGAGGCTCGGTACGCGACAAACCCGCCAGCACATACAACGCCAGCGAAAGCGTCTCTAACCCAATGAACACCACCATGAGGTTGGTGGTGGTAAGCATCGCAATGGCGCCTGCGCTGGCAAACAGTAGCAGCGGATAGAACTCGCCGTAGCGTAAGCCACGCGCTTGCAGGTAGTCTTCAGCAAAAAGCATGGTGAGCGCGGTTGCGCCCAGCACCGCAAGGCTCAGGAGTGCGCCCAGTGCATCCACAACCACTAGCTCACCAAAAGCTGTGGTGCGGGTTTGCCATATGGCAAACTGGAAGTAGGCAGCCAGCGCCACTCCCAGCAGTCCCAACGCCACAAGTGGCGTGCGTTGCGTGCGAGGCAAAAACAGCTCCAGGATCAAGGTCGCCACGGCTGTGGCGACCACAATCCCAATCGGCGCAAGCGCGCCCCAATCCACCTGCGGCGCAACAAACGCTCCCATGCGCAGGTTAGTATACCCCCTATACGAGGGGCAGTTCTACGCGAACCACACCTGCGCGCTCGTGGCGTGCAACAATGCGCACGGTGCCCCCACGCGGTGATTCGACAATCCACTCCACCTTCGCGCGGTCATCGGTGGGGTCAGATTGCCACGCAGTCGCCGCAGATGGCTTGTAGGCACGTCCTTCCAACTGCCCCAGCTCCTCGCGCGGATTGCCAGAGCGCAGGCGCGCCCCCTCTGGCAGCTCGATCTCAGCAATCACGCCGCGCACCAGCTTCTTTTCCAGCGCCTTCTTGGTAATGTAAGTGGGCAGCCAGCCCGTGTTTTGCACGACAAGGCGCACCTTGTACACGCCCTCGCTCAAACGCTCCACCTTTGCCTCATACAGCTCCAGCTTGGGCGAGATGAGCAAGTGCCACACCAGCCAGTCGGGAAACAGCGCAACCTCCTTCTCCAAAAGCTCAGGTGGGGGATTGCGCCACGCATACAGCATATCCCAACCGCCCAGCTCCACTTTGCCCAGCTGCGGGTGGTCAAACTCGTACCAGTCCACATAGCCACGCCCGCCCAGCACCTCGTCGCTCCACTTGAGCAGCTTGAAGTCGTCTTCTACGGGATGCTCGCGGTACCAGTCAATGAACTTGTACTCGGTGATGCCTGCTTGCCGCTGTGGGCTCCAAATCTCCACCGTCCACGCGAACACGCCCATATGGTCGTACATCCAGTCATCGAACACGCCTGAGATGTACTCTTTGGGGTGGTAGCGGAAATCGTGGTACACGGAGACATTTGGATAGCCCGTGATTTCGGTGCCCTTTGCGCCGATTTTTTGGTAAGTCCACAAGTCTTCGGCAGGGAACGCTTCGTCGGATTGGTGGCTGTACGGGCGCAGCAGCACCCCGCCCCATGTGTGAAAGCTGACGCCTCCTGTGATGTTGGGATGCTTGACGATAAAGTCCACAATCGCGCGCACTTCGGGTTCGGAAGTGGGGTAAGGTCCTGCGCCTTTTTGCTCGTACTCTTGACGCCAATTGCTGGGAAAGTTGCGGTTGAGGTCTAAACCTTCCTTGCGGGGCTGAATCGTGAGGATAGCGGGGTCAAACGGCTCGTCGAATCGGCCCTCAGGCAGAAGGCGATAGTATTCGCCGCCGACTTCGTCGGGTTCGCGGCGCACCATGAGGCGTGGCTCGTCGGGGTGCTTTTTCCAAGCGCCGTTAGGATCGCGGATGCGCATCGTCAGGATGCGCCCATCGCCGTCGACATCCTCCATCACCAGCCCCCCAATGGGGTCTTCGTTGTAGGGGTAGGGGCGGGTGCTGGAGCGGATGATTTTGGGCTTGTCCGCCAATGCCCATTCGGCTCCATCGGGGTTCACGCGCGGGCAGATATAGAACGCGCGCGTATCCAAACAGCGCGTGACTTTTTCGTTGGAGCCGTACTCGCGCACGAGACGGTCAATCAGGTACAAGCAAGCGGTGGAGGGTGAGACCTCGCTGGCATGGATGTTGCCATCTACCCACAACGCGGGCTTCTCTTCAGCGGCGCCTGTGGTAAAGTTTGTGACGGTAAGCAGCCAGATGTCGCGCCCCTCATAGCTTTTGCCAATGCTCTCAATGCGCACAAGATGCGGGTACTCCTTTGCGTAGGCGTGCAGGATTTGAGTAAGCGCGTCGTAGCGATAGTAGGTATCAAACCGCACGTGTGGCATAAGCTAACCTCCGCACATTCAAGTTCGCGGGGCGAAGCCGAGTTCCTATCGGGCTATGACGCATTGGAGCCAAAGGCGCATTCTACTGCTGCTGTTCGCCCGCGACTGCGGTTGTAGGAGCAGCCTCTGGCATTGCCACGACCGCCTGCGCGTGCGGTAATGGTCGATAATAAGGATTGCGCCACACCATCCGCAGCGCACACCCCAGCGACTCTTCGTCGCCCTCCAGGTAGTCTACTACCCCATATTCGGGCATAAAGTTCAGCCCCTCATAGAAAATCTGATACGGGTCCTGAAGCAGGTTGATATAAATCCCCAACAAGCGGCGTTTTTGTTCGTACGAAAGGCAGGAAGGGTCGTAGCCTTGCTCGCGCACCCACTTGCCAAAGTGCGGAAGTCGCCCGTATAGTAGCGTTTGATACACGTGCGAGCGAATAAAGAGCCTGCGGGAGGCGATAAATAGCGCGCGTGCAGCCTCAGGCTTTTGCGAGGCAATGCTTACAGCGTACAGATACTCGCCATAAGGGTTATGAGTGCTGCAGGTACCGCCGCCTGTATCAAGGTACCAGTTGTCGTGGAGCTGATGGGCGCTCAGGTAGATGGTCATGCAATAGCTCCACACGCGTCCGTTAAACTCTGCCACCAAGAACCCTTCTGGGTGATGGCGCAGCCACGCCTCAAAATAGTCGCGCGTAAGTGCTGCGTTCCCAAACAGCTGGTCTAACTCTTCTACGCGCGCTAAGTCTGAAGGTTCTACCTGCCGCACCGTGAACGCGCCCACTTGCATCTGTATCATGGCTCTCCACCTCTTTCAGCAAAGAAAAATCAAACAAAAACAAGTCGCAGCACGCCTGTTTTAGGAAAGCGCGTTTAGGCGTGCCGCGCTGCGGATATTATAGCACAGCTTTAGGCTTTCCTGCCCTCTTTGCCCAGCACGCGCTCTGCCACTAACTCTGCTGAGATGAGCGTCATGGGGATACCGTTGCCAGGCTGGGTGCTGGCGCCAACGAGGTAGCAGTTGCGGAAGGGCGTCTGCACCGAGGGGCGAAACGCCGTAGACTGGAAGAAGGTGTGGGCAATCCCGAACGCCGCGCCCTGCCATAGCCCCAACGCCTGCCAGTCGTGGGGAGTCAAGGTCTCCACGAACTGCATCCGCTCGCGCTTTAGCCCCACGCGCTCAATCACAGTCTCCAACACGCAAGGGGCAGCCACGCGCGCATCTTCACCCGTGAGGTTGGGCACGGGAACTAGCACATACAGGTTTTCACAGCCCGCAGGCGCATCGGTCGGGTCAGTGCGGTTAGAAAGGCATGTGTAAAACGAGGGGTCGCTGGGCACGCGGTTTTGCGCAAACAGCTCGTGCAAGTTCTGCTCAAAATCGCGGCTGAAGTAGACATTGTGGTGGAGCTGATGGGGTAGCGGTTCGGTGTAGCCGATGTAGAACATTAGCGCACTACAGGAGTTGCGGAAGGCGCGTCGCGCATACGGCGTGGGAGGCAACAGTTCGCGGTAGGCAGTCGGCGCATCGACATTGATGACCACCACATCGGCGCGCACCACCTCGCCCGTAGCAAGGCGTATCCCCACCGCGCGTTCACCCTCAACCAGCACCGCGCTCACGCGATGGTTGAGGTAAATCCGTGCCCCTTCCTCTTGGGCAATCTGCGCAATCGCCTGCGGTATCCGATGCATCCCCCCACGCGGATACCATACCCCCTCGCCCGACTCCATGTAGGTCAGCACCCCGTAGACCCACAGCGCGTCTTTTGGCGACAGCCCGAGATACATCGTTTGGAACGAAAACAGCATTTGCAAACGCGGGTCGCGCACATAGCGCGGGATGCGCCGCCACAACTTTGCCAGCAGCCGATGGCGCACCAACAGGCTTATCTGGTAGGGCGTGAACAGGTCGGCAAGGCTGTAGTACTGCTTGCGCACAAAGGCAGGAATAACCGCGTGATACATCGCGCTGAGGTCTGCCATCAGGCGCAAGTAGCCAGGCACCTCGGTAGGGCTGATTTTGTGCGCAATCTCGCGCACCATGTGCGCGATGTTGGGCGACGAGTCAAACACCGTGCCGTCGCCAAAGTAGACGCGATAGGAGGGGTCTACCAGCACCAAGTCTAAGTAGTCCTCGAGGCGACGGTGCAGGTCTTTGAACAGTCGCTCTAACGGCTCCAGCATCATCAGCAGGGTGGGGCCTGTGTCGAAGCGATAGCCATCGCGACGCAGCTCGCCCAAACGCCCGCCGATTTGGTCGCGAGCTTCGAACACAAGTACTTCATAGCCTGCCTTGGCAAGGCGCGCGGCGGTCGCCAGCCCGCCCATGCCCGCGCCAACAATAACAGCCCTTCTCATACCTGCGGGATTGTACCATCAGCGTTTGCGTTGGCGTTTGAGTTCCAGCAGGCGGCTGGTGGTGTCGGCGGGCGTGGTAGAACGGGAGGTCTCTGCGGGCGTAGCTGCAGCGGGGGCACTCACGGGAGGTGGCTCAGAAGCGACAGAAGTAGCGGGCTTCGCTTGCACAGCGACAGGGATGACAGGCTCTCCGCGGCGTGTGCCTGCGCGTTCTTTCGCGCCCAGCAGACGGGCAGTGGCTTGCGCTTGCGGCACGGGGCGTTGCACACGCACCCCACCAAGCACCTTTTCGGGAATGCGACGCAGCGGCTCCACCCACTCCGCAAGCGGAATCACCACACGGCGCACTGTGATGTCTAGTAGCAGCAACGCAAGCGCGAGCCACAGAAAGCTACGCCAAAGGTCTGACACTGAACGCCCTTGCTTGGCAACAGGGCGGAACGCTTGGGCAGGCGGTGGGTTGAGCTTGCCTCCAGTTAGCTCGGCAATCCGTGTCAGCAGAGGCAGATTCGCCCGCGTGAAGCGATATTCCGAGGGATAGGGTATGGAGAAGCCCGTGGTGGTCGTGCGCGTGGTTCCGTCGGGGTCTTTCTCAACGATGGTGAGCGTGTAATCGCCTACGCCGCGGGCGGGGAACCGCCCCACATAGCGCCCAGGCGCCTCTTGCTGGAGAGTCAGGGATAGCCCCTCGCCGGTAGGCAATCCGACTCGCACCTCGGGCTGCAGGAAGTTGATGGGTTCACCCGCTGAGGTGAATACCTGCATTTCCACAACCGCTTGCCCACCTTCTAAGCGCACGGTGGTTTGATAGTTCTGCTTACCGCCTTTGCGCAAGATGGAGCGCGTCACCTGCGTCCAGAAGGGTGCGAACTCGCTCCAACCGACCCAGCGCTGCGCCCACTTGGGCTTCGCATCCGAAGTAAACGCCAGCGATTGCCCCAACCCGTACTGCCACACGGCAAGCAAGGGGTCATCTTTGTGGGTACGCATCAGCGTGCGCGCCATCGGGCGATCAGCGGTTAGGTTGTATGCCAGCAGGGGCGGTACGCTTTGC
>JANXAW010000028.1 GCA_025061985.1 Fimbriimonadales bacterium | reverse complement strand
TTTGCAAGTGGTGCAACGCCTACGGGCAGGGGGTTTCCCTCAGACGCCCTTGCATGCAGCTGCCAGTGCGGGGATGTTGACCGCTCCCGATAGCCTGTTAGATGTCGTGCGTTGTGGGCTGCTGCTGTACGGGATTGCCCCCAGCAAGCAGGAAGCGCATCCCTTGAGCCAGCAGGTGCGACCTGTGCTGTGTTGGCGAGCGCGCGTGATTTCCCTACGCGAAATCCCCAAAGGGCGCACGGTAAGCTATGGCGCGTTGTTTCGTGCCACGCGCCCAACGCGGATTGCCACGCTGGGTGTTGGCTACGCCGACGGCTACCCGATTGGGCTAACCAACCGCGCGCCCGTTGCTATCCGAGGGAAGCTCGTGCCCCAAGTCGGGCGTGTGGCGATGGATATGATCATGGTGGATGTCACAGACCTGCCGACGGTGCAAGTCGGCGACATCGCCACGCTGATTGGGCGTGATGGCGATGCCGAAGTGCGCGTAGAGACACTGGCACGCTTGCTGAACACCACCCCTCACGAAATCACCACGCGCCTTGGCACGCGCGCCAAAAGCGCGCTACGACTGCGCGTGATGCACGGGCTGTGAGGCACCTATAGCGGCTTTGCGCGCCTCCGCGCGCCGTATCACACCCCACAGTGCCAACCCAAGCGCCAGCCCCAGCACCATCCCCCAGCCTGTGCGCTGCAGCGAGACCATCAGCGGGCTATGCAGATGGCAAAATGTGTTGACAATAGAAACTTGCCCAATCGTGGCGAGGAACATCATTAGCGGTAGCCAAGTGGTGCGTCTTGAGAGCAGCAGCCCCACAGCCACCACCAGCGCGGGATGCCCAATCAGAAACTCTTTGGTGCGCGGGCGCACATCCATCACGCTCTCCAGCAGGGCGCGGAGGCGCAGCTCCCAATCAGGCACGGCAGTGGGCGCCTCGTTCCCCGTGCGGATGAGCATTAGCGCAAGCGCCGCCAACATGACCAGTGCCAAACCCACCTGCCCCCACAGCACAGGGCGAGCCAGCCACACGCGCCAAAAATCCCAGCGCCCTGTCACATACGCTCCATAAAACGCCAACACCACCACAAGGGGCACCACATGCGCCACCTTGACCCCCACGAACTGATCGGCTTTGATGAGAAAGGGCGTCTCGCTCAGCAAGCCCACTACGTGCAACGCACCCAGCAAGCTCCACGCAAACGGCAGCACCAGCAGGCTGGCAAACGAGGCGCGTTGTGCCTGAGCAGCAATCGCAATCATTCCAACGGTGGGGAATGCGACGGCAGCCACCAATGCACACACCTTGCGCCCGATCGGTAGTAGGCATAGCAAAGCGAACACAATCCCAAGCGCCAGCGGCGCGAACGCCCAGCTACCTTGCGCACGCCACTGCGCCGCCACCCAACCCAGCAGCACGCCCACGCCTGCCCCAACCAACGCAAACAGCCAACCAGCGGGCGCCAGTGGTGCAAATGGGCGCGCGCCTCCCTCGCGCAGGGGATAGCCGATACGCTGTAATCGCTGTGCCAGCCGCTGCAGCATCTCGCGCAGCAAAGCGGTATCTGCCCCTGCTGCTCGCAGATACAGCACGCGGATGTTGCGCTCCTGCGTCGCGCGCTCCAACCGCTCAATAATCTCATTCGGCGAAAGCGTAAGCGACTCTGTGAGCGTGATGCTGTGCACGCGCACAGTGCCCAGTGGCATCCGCTGTGCCAACTCCGCTGCCCCCATCTGCTTGGCGAACTCCACAGCACCAAAGTAGAGCGCGTTTGCCTGCATCGTTTGGGCAGTGGTTTCCACGCTACGCCGAT
This sequence comes from Fimbriimonadales bacterium, assembly GCA_025061985.1. GTDB lineage: Bacteria > Armatimonadota > Fimbriimonadia > Fimbriimonadales > GBS-DC > GBS-DC. Next base: position 16,309 of record JANXAW010000028.1, on the reverse strand, counting down.
AACCGAGCACCTGATCGCCCGCGAAAATCACTAGCCGAGCGCCTTGCTCCCGAATCTGCATCAAGCTCCCGCGTAGAGCGATGGGCGACACCCCTTGCGGGTTGAACACCCGCGCCACGATGGGTTTGCCCCCTGCCCGCACCTGCGCCACTTGATAAGGGTCTAATCCTAATCCAAGCTGCAAGGTGGTCTGTGGGTCACCTTCTACCCAAAAGCGTCCCCCACCCTCGGAGCGCACTTCCACATACGGCGGAGCGATAGGGCGTTGTAGCACGACCCGCGCCTTGAGCGCAAGCATCCGTTTTGCTTGCTGGAAGCGTGTTTCGTCCAGCAGGTATGTGGGCATCGGCGCGCTTAGCGGCACTCCCCACTCCGCAAGCGTGCCTTCAGTAATCGCCACGCTGAGCGGCGTGTCAAGCCGTCGGAGCCACTCTGCAACCGTCCTTCCGTCGGCGGCTGCCCACTGCGCCACATCGGAATAGTCCAGCACCAGCTCCACGGTGCGGTTTGCTTGCTCCACGCGCCAGCGTTGTAGCGCCACCACGCCCGCTGCTATCGAAGAAACCAACAAGCCTATGACGAGTAGCCACGCATTTACCCGTTGCACGCCCGATATTGTAGCACACCGTCTCCGATTACGCTTCCAGAGCCGTTCAGCAGGTATACTGAGCGCAGCGCGATGCGCCAAGCACGCCGACGCAAGCAGCATTCGTCTGCCGTCCGATTGCCAGACTTCCTCGCCCCCTGTTTTGGGATGTGGCGTTTCGCACACTCTCGCCCGAAAAACATCAAAACTACATCTGCCTACGCATCATAGAGCACGGCGACTTAGAAGCTCTGCGCTGGATGCTTCGCTACTACGGCAAGCGTCGGATACGCGAGTGGCTTGTAGCCCGCCGTGGGCTTAGCCCACGCGCCTTGCACTTCTGGCGGCTTGTGCTGAACATTCCCAAGCGTACCGTGGACGAATGGCTACGCACATGCCCTGAACCGCTGTGGATTGCGCACTCCACGAAGAAGTGGTCTCGCCGTCGCTGCCGCGTGCCTTGCGTACTATTGCGCCAACGCTCCGAGCGTAGGGCTTCTACTTAGCGGGCGGGACCGCCGTTGCGCTCTACTACGGGCATCGTCGCTCTGTGGGGCTCGACTGGCTCCGCTCGGAGCCCTTTGACCCGCTTACGCTGCACGCCGCGCTGCAAGAGACGCGCGCCCCTCTCAAGTCAGTCTCGTTTGCGCCTTACACCCTGATCGGCTTAGTGAAGCGTACGAAGGTGAGTCTGTTTGCCTACCCGTATCCTCTGCTAGCACCCTTGCGGAATTGGGAGACCTACGGCGTGTCAATTGCTGCGCCAGAGGACTTAGTGTGCATGGAACTTGTCGCCGTTCAGCAGCGTGGCAGCAAGCGCGACTTCTTTGACCTCTACATGCTTTTGCAGGATATTCCCCTGCAGCGGGCAGTAGAGTTGTATGCTCAAAAGTACGGCGTGCAGCCGAACGCGTCGCTGGCGTACGCACTCACCTACCTTGAGGATGCTGACAGCGAGCCAACCCCACGCCTGCAAGTTCGTCTCTCCTGGCGCACCGTGAAGCGATTCATGCAACAGCAAGCACTTGCGCTTCTTCGAGGCTAGAGCAAGTGGCTTGGCAATGTGCTCCTCTCAATGCGCTTCTTGAACCTGCCCAACACGCTCTTGCTGGCAGAGGTTCAGTGGGTATCCTACCGCGTGTGGCTGCTGGTTTTCGCCGTGCTTGCCATTCAGCTAACGATTTTGCTAAGCAACTTAGCATACTGGCGCAAGCGACGCCTCTTGGCTGGCAACGGCGCCTTGCCGACACTATCGGTGCTTATCCCCGCTCGCAACGAGCGCACGAACCTGCCCGCCTTGCTGGAAAGCCTCGCGCCACAGCTCACTTCAGGGGTAGAGTGCTATGTGTGCGACGACCACTCTGAAGATGGTACAACGGAGTGGTTAGCGTGCCATGCTGAGCGGCTGGGGGTGCGATGGTTCCGCAGCGCCCCTCGCCCTGAGGGATGGGTGGGCAAAAACTGGGCGTGCTACCAGTTGGCAACGCGCGCACAGGGGGAATGGCTGGTGTTCCTAGACGCCGATGTGCGCTGTGCGGAAGGGTTTCTGCATGCCTTGCGTGCCTACTTAGCCACTACGGAAGCGCACTTGGTCAGCGCAATCCCCTCGTTTGTTTCTAATGACTGGCTAAGTGTGCTTTTGAAAGTGATGGTGCCGTTCTCCGTGTTCACGCTGTTGCCGCTACCGCTGGCGGAGCATCATCCAAATCCCGCCTTTGCCTTCGCTAATGGGCAGCTGATGGCAGTCCGCAAGCGCGATTACGTGCGCTGGCTGCCCCACTTTTTCGTGCGTGCAGCCGTACTGGAGGATGTGGCCATCGCGGCGCTGGTGAAGCGCCATCGGGGAATCGTGCGGATTTTGGATGGGCGAGCGTGGTTGCACGTGCAGATGTATCCAACGCTTCGCGCGGCTATCGATGGGTTTTCCAAAAACGCCGTTGCTATCTGCCGCAGCGTGCCGACGGCAATTTTCGTGGCAGTAGCGTTAGGGGTGGTCTATCTATTCCCCTTACTCGCGTGGGTATGGATGCCCGAAGCGCGCGGGCAAGCAGGGTTGGCACTGCTAGCTTCCGTGCTGATGTTTGGACTGTCTGCGCGTGTGGTGGGGCTACCGTTTGCGTTCGGGTTTGGCTATCCGATTAGTGTAGTGCTGGCGTTGATAACGCTCGTGCGTTCCATTGTATGGTATCAGCAGGGCGCTGTCGTATGGAAGGGTCGGGCGTATCGCGTGGGTTCGTGAGGCTCCAAGCGTGGTTCGCCGACTGGCTGATTGGCTGGAGCTTGCGGGGGCACTTTCGCGCGATCTATGTGCAAGGTGCCCCGCCTCAGGAACCGCGACCACTCATCCTATTTGCCAATCACCACTATTGGTGGGATGGGTACTTGGTGTATTGGTTGCTACGCGCGTGGCAACGGCGCCCGCTCACATGGATGGAATCTTACCGTCAGTTTCCGCCGTTTGGGGCGTTGGGGGCGTTGCCGTTTCCGCCCAAGCAGCCGATGGTGCGTGCGCGCACCATCCGACGCACGCTACTTGCGCTCCAGTCGCCCGAAACAGCGGTAGTGCTGTTCCCCGAGGGCGTATTGCACGGCGATACCGAGCGATTGCTTCCCTTTCAGCGCTCGCTTTACTGGCTTGCCTGCCACGCTCCGAACGCTGTCCTGCTCCCGCTGGCGATTTACATTGAGCCAAGCTATCACCAATATCCGCGAGCGTATCTGCGAGTGGGCGCGCCGTTCGCCTCGCAACAGGCAGACGAAACCGCATGGCTGCAGGAGGCAGCGCAAGCAGTGATGAGTCTGTTGCAGCAAGTACGCACCGATGCGCACGCAGCGACTTCCGACGAGGCGATTCTTGCGCAAGGCTATCAGCTGCTCCTGCAAGGCAAACGCTCCATCCACGAGCGGTTCTAAGGCGTTAGCGACTAACCGCTACCTCCACTGTCGCCTGTTGCGCGTTGCCTGCTCGCACTAACGGCACACTTAGTTGCGCCTCATAGAAGTAGCACAGCCCTTCTTGCCCCACGCGACAGTGATAGACAAGCAGGTGCAGGTCGAGCGTAGCATGCTCGGCAGCAAGTTGCACGGGTATCGGCGTATCGAGCGCGCGCAGTGGCAAAACTGTCTCAGCTTTGCCCTGCACGGTTGCTCTCTGCGCAACCACGCGCACTTGCGATTGTGCGCTCGGGTTCAGCTTGTGCCCCTCAGGTAGGCGCACACGCAGGGAGAGCGTGGGCGTTTCAGTGCCCACCTCAATTGGCTCCAGTGTTTGGCGAGATGGCTGGCGATGCAAAGCAGGAGGCTTTGCTGCTTCCAGCCCGCGCAGCTGGAGCGTCTCGACACGCTTGGTCTTGAGGTCAGCTACGCGAATCAGGTGGTTGTTGGTGTCGGCGATGTAAAGTTTGCTGTTGGCGTAGCTGATGCCGCCTGGCTCGTCGAAGGTGGGGTTGTCGCCGTCGCGAGCGCCTGCGGCGCCCGTGCCTAAGAAGGTCTCAATCCGCCGCGTGCGCAGGTCGAGGCGCTTGATCTTGTTGTTGTAAGTGTCCGCCACATAGAGCACGCCGTCTACATACACCACGCCTAGCGGGTGCTGCAAGCGCGCTTGGCTCCCCACGCCGTCTTTGTCTCCAAACTCAAATAGGTCGCCGCCCACCAGCGTTTCAAGGATGCCGTCGGGGTCGATGTCGGCGGCGCGGATACAGCTCACTTCGCTGTCGGCAAAGTAGAGCTTTTTGCCATCGGTAGTGATGCCTGAGGGTTGTGCCAGCGCACTACCGCGTAGGGGTCCATCAATTCGTGCCTCGCGCCCTGTGCCTGCGTGGGGTTGCACCTCCAAGGTCTTGAGGTTCAGCCGCCACAGTTGGTGCGAGCCAGCCATCGCGATGAACAGCGTTTCGCCGACCAACACCACATCCCACGGCGAGTTGAGAGCGGTTTCACGCCCCTTGCCAGGGCGCGGCGGGTAGTAGTGGCTCTGCTCACCCGTGCCTGCCAGCGTTTCCACGGTGCGCGTACGCAAGTCCGCTTTGCGAATGGCGTGATTGTCCGTGTCGGCGATGTACAACACATCCGCCTCGGCATCATACGCCATGCCCTGCGGATTATTGAAGCGTGCTTGGGCAAAGCTCCCATCTTGGAAGCCCATCTCCCCTGAGCCGATCACCGTCTGCACTGTGCCATCTTTCAGCGAGGCAACGATGATGCGATGGTGACCTGAGTCGGCGATGAAGAGGCGCTGCGTGCGCTCGTCTGCTAATACCTTGCCAGGAAAGCGCAACACGGTGCGAGCTTCCTTGTCGCGCTCTAAGGCAAAGTTCAACGCGCCGCGTCTGAGCGTGCCTTTTGCCTCAGCCGCTTGAATCACACGCGCAATCATGGGGTCAAACACCCTGTAGGCTCCCTCGCCCGCGTGATAGCCGACAATCTTGCCTTCTGGGTCAATCAGCACCAGCGTGGGCCACGCCCGCGCCCCATACAGCGTCCAAACCACCATCTGGCTGTCGTTCACTACGGGATGCTCAATGTCGTAGCGCAAAATCGCTTGCCGAATGTTCTCGGTTTCCTGCTCCGTGAAAAACTTCGCCGAATGCACCCCGATAACCACCAGGGAGTCGGCATACTTGCGCTCCAGCTTCTTCAGGTCGGGCAGGATGTGCATGCAGTTGATACAGCAATAAGTCCAAAAATCCAGCAGCACCACTTTGCCGCGCAGGTCGCGCAGGCGCAGTGGGCGGTCTGTATTGAGCCACTCTAAGCCTTCGGGGAACTCTGGGGCATTGATGATGCCTTCCATTCGCTGAACCTCCTTAGCCGTATGCGGTCGGGGGAAGGTGCTCAGTTGCCATGCAACGAAGATGCCCACGCCTATCAATGCCAGCAGCAACACGCGGGCGATTTTCATCACGACGGTATTGTACCTGCGTTCTGCCCGTAAAGACCTGCTGTTGGGTACAACAAAGCCAATGGCGGTCAGGAACGGAATCGATCGCTTGGAGCAGTATCTGGATGGGTTGCGGCGGGCGCGCGTAGGCGTCATCACCAACCACACGGGGCTGACGATTGAACGCGAGCACCTCATAGATAAGCTGCGACGGTTAGGGATTACGGTGAGCGCGATTTTCAGCCCCGAGCATGGCATTCGCGGGCAGCTGGATGCCCCTGTGCCCGACAGCGTTGACGAGCGCACTGGCATCCCGATTTACAGCCTGTATGGCGAGCGCACCAAGCCTACGCCTCAGCAATTGGCAAACATAGACGCGCTCATCTTCGATATCCAAGACATCGGCGTGCGCTACTACACCTACATCTCCACGATGGGACTGGCGATGGAAGCTGCTGCCGAGCGCAAAATCCCGTTCTATGTGCTGGATCGCGTAAATCCGATAGGGGGCGTGGTGGTGGAGGGTCCGTTAGCCGACGCCGACCGCCTTTCGTTCACTGCCTACCACACGATTCCCCTACGCCACGGGATGACAGTGGGCGAGCTAGCGCGGCTGTTCAACGCTGAACGCGGGATCGGCGTGGAACTTATCGTGGTGCCGTGCGAAGGCTGGAAGCGCACGATGACCTTCGATGAGTGCAACCTGTATTGGGTCAACCCCTCCCCGAACATGCGCCGACTGCAGCAGGCGTTTTTGTATGTGGGGATTGGCGTGTGGGAAGCTACGAACTTGTCTGTAGGGCGTGGCACAGACACCCCGTTTGAGGTGGTAGGCGCGCCGTGGATCGACGGGCGCAGGTTAGCCTCCATGCTGAACGAGCTGCCCACCAGTGCAGGCGCGCGCTTTGTGCCTGTGGTATTCACCCCTACCGCCAGCACATACAGGGGTGTGGAGTGCCAGGGGGTGTCGATCTGCATCACCGAGCGCGCACAGCTGCGCCCTTTTGCATTGGGAATTGGGTTAGCGTACTGCCTACGCAAACTCTACCCCCGCGAGTGGGAGGTTCACAAAGCGCTGGGGTTGGTGGCAAATCGCGAAATCCACGCTATGCTTATGGATGGTGCTGAGCCAGAGCGCATTCTGCAACGCTGTGCGCGTGATGTGGCAGCGTTCCAGCGACGACGGGAGCCGTTTTTGCTGTACGAAGGAGGCGCCCCCGCATAGTCGGTGCCCCAAAGCCATTTCTCTGGATTAGGGCTATCACGCCGAAGCCCTTATGCGCGTTGCCCGACGCTATCCTAACGACCCGCGGGCGACGCGGTGATACGCTGCCATGCAGCAACAGGCGCGCGCCCTTAGCGAATGGCTAATCCACAATCTCTACGCCCATTGAGCGCGCCGTGCCCTCAATGATGCGCATCGCCGCCTCGATATCGTAGGCGTTCAAGTCGGGCATCTTGCGCTCTGCGATTTCGCGCAGCTGCTGGCGCGTGATTTTGCCCACCTTCTCGCGCAGCGGGTTCGAAGAGCCTGACTCAATCCCCGCCGCCCGCTTGATTAGGTCTGATGTCAGCGGCTGCTTGACAACGAAGGTGAAAGTGCGGTCTTTGTAAACGGTAATCTCAACAGGCAAGGTAAAGCCCTTTTGACTAGCAGTGCGTTCGTTGAACGCCTTCACAAACTCCATAATGTTCACGCCCGCTTGACCCAAGGCGGGTCCCACGGGGGGCGCAGGCGTCGCAGCACCCGCAGGCAGATTGAGCTTGATGACCGTTAGTACTTCTTTTGCCATCGCTGATCCCTCCTACGAAATCTTTTCTACTTGGTGCAGTTCCAGTTCTACTGGCGTCTCGCGCCCGAAGATGTTGATGAGAATCTTAACCTTGCTGCGTTCGGGGTCAACGCTTTCTACTTTGCCGTTGAAGTCGGCAAAGGCGCCTTCAATCACGCGCACAGTGTCGCCTGGCGAGATGGCGATGCGCGGACGCTCCTTGCTTTCAATGATCGAGCGTTTGATTTCTTCCACCTCTTCAGGGGAGAGGGGCACGGGTTTGCCGCCCGACTCTACAAAGCCTGTAACGCCGGGCGTAGTGCGCACTAAAGTCCATGTTTCATCGTCCAAAACCATTTCCACCAGCACATAGCCGGGGAACACGCGCCGTGTTACCGTCTGCTTCTTGCCACCTTTGGTGCGCACCTCCTGCTCGGTAGGGATGAGCACTTGAAAAATGCGGTCGTCCAAGCCTTTGGCTTTGGCGCGTTTCTCGATCGCGAGTTTGACCTTGCTCTCGTGCCCCACCAAGGTGCGCACCACATACCAAGCTGTGCGGGCGAAAGTGGCCATCGCTTACACCTCTCAGCGTCCGAAAGACTGGCTCCATGTCTCGATGCGTGTGGTGATGTAGGTCAGCACTGCGTCCCAAAAGGCGAACCACAAGGCGACAATTAGCACAAAGCCGATGACCACCAGCATCATTTGGGTGGTCTCTTCGGGTGTGGGCTTGACCACACGCCGCAACTCAGCTAAGATGTCGTTGAACCATGTGCGCATGCGCGCAACAAAGCCCGGGCGCTCCGTCTGCGTTTTGAGTGATGCCATTGCTGGTTGCCTCGCACCGCTAAGTGTTCAGCTTTTGAGTATACCTTATCCCGCAGAGGGTGTTTTCGGTGCCTCCATAGCCCATTCCAGCACTGCCACGCGCGCATAAACGCCATTGCGCACCTGGGTGAGGATCAGCGAGCGTGGTGAGTCGGCAACCTCGTCGCTGATTTCCACACCGCGTTGGATCGGGCCAGGGTGCATCACCACGCAGTCGGGTTTGGCAAGGCGCAGTCGCTCCGCGTGGATTTGATAGTCGCGCCGATAAGCATCTAGGTTAGGCAGCAGCCCTTGCTGCATGCGTTCAGTTTGCAGGCGCAGCGCCATTACCACATCGGCATCCCGAAGGGCTTCGTCGGCGTCGTGCGTATGATGCGCGTGAGGCAAAGGGGCATCGGGCTGAAGGGTGGGCGGGGCACACAGCCATACCTCTGCCCCCGCTTGCGCCATTAAGATAAGGTTCGAGCGCGCCACGCGACTGTGGCGGATATCGCCCACAATCGCAATCTTGCGCCCGCTAAGCCAGCGCGCAGTGGGGTCTGGCTTGCCATAGTGTAGCCACAGCGTGTACAAGTCCAGCAGCGCTTGGGTTGGGTGTTCGTGGGCGCCGTCACCCGCGTTGAGGATGGGTGCCTCGGAAACTTGAGCGGCTTGCCACGGCGCGCCTGCCTGCGGATGGCGGAGTACGATTGCGCGGATGCCCTGCGCATTCAGCGTGCGCACCGTGTCTTGCAGGCTCTCGCCCTTGGCGACGCTGCTCGCTTCTGCAGTGAGCACCAGCGGATGGTAGCCCAACAACACAGCCGCTTGCTCAAACGCTGCACGCGTGCGCGTGCTTGGCTCGTAAAACAGTAGCGCCACTAGGGCTGCCTTGGGTTGCAAGGGGGGCATCGGCTGCTCAGTGAGCCGCTTGCGCCAGATTTCCGCGCGGTGGAACAGCTCAGGAACAGGCAGCTCGGCAGCAGTGAGCACATGAGGCATTGCCGCCTCCTACGGAAGTTTGGGTTTGGTTTTGCGCAGTACTACGCGGTCGCGCCCTTCCAGCTCCATCAGCTCCACCAGCACAAACTCACTGCGGCTGGTGGGCAAGTTTTTGCCGACATAGTCAGGGCGTATGGGCAGCTCACGGTGCCCGCGGTCTATCAGAGTCGCCAGTTGGATGGCAGCAGGGCGCCCCAAGTGCATAATCGCCTCCATCGCGGCGCGCACTGTGCGCCCTGTTTGAATGACCTCGTCCACCAAAATCACACGCTTACCCGCAATCGGGAAGGGCACATCGGTTTGACTGCGGGTCAGCATGCCGGGTTTGCGCTCAATGTCGTCGCGGAACGGGGTGATGTCCACGCTACCGCAAGGCACGCCCACGCCTTCAATCTGCGAAATTGCCAGTGCCAAGCGACGCGCCACAGGCACACCCCGCCGCTGGATGCCGATCACCACCAAATCTTTCGCCCCGCGGTTGCGCTCTAAGATTTCGTGGGCTATCCGCGTGATGGCGCGCCGTATATCCTCCGCGTCCATCACCACGACTTCCTCTTGCTCTGGCATCAAATCTGAAGTATACCTGCCGTCAGCACGCACGCACACGGTGTGCGATTGCAGCGATGGCGTTGCGCACACGCTCACGGGCAATGTAAATAAACGAGTCGCGCGAGAGTGCGCCTGCCACAAACAGCCCCGTAACGGGCGTTTCGTAGGTTTCGGGGTCGTGTAGGGGTTTGCCGTCCTCGTCGAACGGCACGCCCAACGGCTCCAGCAGGCTCCTGTCGGGCTGTAGCCCAATCAGGGTTAGCACGAAGTCCACAGGTAAGCTTTCAACGCCTTGGGCGCAGCGTAGGTCCACGCAATCGGGCTGAATGCGCAGGATGCGCGCCTCCGTGAGCGGTCGGATGCACCCCTCCTCCACACGCAGCAGCACCTCTCGCAAGATGAACGGGCGAAACTTGCACTGCTCTAAGGTGGGCGGTTCTACTGCCAGCCACACATAGGCATCGGCGTCGGCAAGGCGGATGGCAGCTTCGCCTGCGGAGTTGCCCGAACCAACAATCAGCACGCGCTTGCGCCAAAATCGCAGTGGCTCATCATAGCGCAGCAGCACATGCGGCAACTCTGCCCCTTCCACAGACAGCCGCCGCGGTGTTCCCCACACGCCCGTGCAAACCAGCACGCACTGCGCATGGTACTGCCCTCGTCGCTGGTGGGGTAGGCGGATGGTTTGCAGCAAAAAGCCATCTGCAACACGCTCGATCCGTTCCACACGCTCGTAGGTGCGGATGGGCAAGCACTCAGCAGAGGCAACCTTGCGGTAGTAGTTTAGGGCAAGCTCGCGCGTGGGCTTCTCATCGTGGGGAGTGGGGAAAGGATAGCCCCCAATTGCCAGCTCATCGGCGGGCGAGTAAAAGCGCATTCCAATCGGGTACTCCACCAGCGACTGGCAAATCGTGCCTGCTTCCAAAATGAGGAACTCCAACCCCGCGCGTTTCGCCTCAATCCCTGCTGCCAGCCCCACAGGACCCGCGCCAACGATAATGAGTTCGTAGCGTTCCATAACCACTCGGTGCGCCCCTGTAGGATACCTTGCGGTATTGTCTTTCACTCAAACAACTCTCCCACACGCACCTTGAACTCAGGCAGCAGCTCGCCTCCTGTGAGCATGTCGTTCTCGCGCAGCACTTCTACTTCCAGCGGAGCCGTGTAGCGGTACACCTGCTTGCGGTCGGGAAACAGCAACCACACCTGCTGCGCCCCTGACTCAAAGTACTCCAGTACCTTCCGGTACAAATCGTTCAAGTCTTCCGAAGGCAAGACAATCTCCACAGCAAGGTCTGGTGCACCATCAATGAACCCAACAGGTGGCTCGCCCTGCGGTAGGCGCTCCTTGCGCATTAGCGAAAAGTCGGGGCTACGGATGTTTCCCTGCACCACCCGAAACCCTGTGCTGGAACCGAACCCGAAAAACCGATCTTTCGCGTAATCACCCAACTTTTTTGCCAAAATGAACTCTATCCATCCGTGTCTTCCACCCGTGGGTACGACCTGAATCCTCCCGCTAACCAGTTCGTACTTGCGCCCATCATCGGGCATCTGCAGCAAGTCCTGTTCGGTGTAGCGACTCTTGCGCTTCAGTGTGGCACGGGCGACTGCCATCAGTTTCACCCCGTGGGGAGTATACCTTGCTTAGGTATACTTGCCACCTGATGGCACGGCGCGAGCCGATCAACGACTTAGACCTCACACGCTGGCACGAGTATGGCGATCTCCTCACCGACAGCCTATGGCTTTTGGGCAAGCGCGACAACTCAGGGGTACATCGCCCCGATTATTGGGGCAACTTCGCTCCGCAAATTCCGTATCAAGCAATGCGCCGATTCACGAGGCAGGGCGAACTGGTGCTGGATCCCTTCGCAGGAATGGGCACCACACTAATCGAGGCGCTACGCCTGGGCAGACACGCGATTGGTGTAGAGCTTAACCCTGCAGTCGTGTCCGCCGCGCGCGAGCGCATCGCACAGGCAGAAAACCCTTATGCAGTACACACCACCCTCTTGCAAGGCGATAGCACGCATCCGCATACCGTAGAGCAGGTACGCTGTCAGATGAGCGCGTGGGGATTCCAGCACGCGCATTTGCTGATCCTTCACCCACCCTATCACGATATCATCCCTTTCAGCGACCATCCGCGCGATCTTTCGAACGCGCCCACTGTAGAGGCGTTCCTAACGGGCTTAGAGCAATCGGTTGCGCTGTTTGCACCACTGCTGGAGGCAGGAAGGTTCTTAGTGCTCGTGATTGGCGACAAGTACGCAGGCGGCGAATGGGTGCCGCTAGGGTTTTACAGCATGGAGCGCATCCGCAAGCACGGTTTCCGCCTCAAAAGTATTTGCGTGAAAGATTTCCATGAGACGCGTGGCAAGCGCGGGCAACGCAGCTTATGGCGCTACCGTGCTCTCAGAAACAACTTCTACGTGTTTGCGCACGAGTATGTGATGTTTTTTGAGAAGCAGAAACAGACGAAAGGCAGAGGTGGGGGCGGGAATGAGTAGGTGCTACACCGCAACGCTGTAGCACAAGCCCTGATGTCCCTACCCCCAGCTCGAGCTACCGCTAATACGGAACCTCCACCCAGCGGCGCTCTCTCGCAGAGATTTCTACTGCTTCTAGCACTGCTTGGCACTTCAGCCCGTCATAGAAGTTGGGCGACGGCAGTTGGTCTTTGCTGATGGCTTCCAGCGCGTCACGCACCACATGAACAAAAGTATGCTCGTAGCCGATGATGTGCCCAGGGGGCCACCACGCGCTGACATAAGGATGCACACCCTCAGTCACCATAATCGTGCGGAAGCCTCGCATGCCCTGCGGGTCGGTCTCCAAGTACAGCTCCAACTCGTTCATTCGCTCAAGATTGAACACAATGCTGCCTTTGGAGCCGTTGATTTCGAAGCGGTTGTAGTTTTTGCGCCCCAGGGCGAAGCGCGTGGCTTCAAAAGTGCCAATCGCGCCGTTTTTGAAGCGTGCTAGGAACGCCGCCGCATCGTCTACGGTGACCTCGCCCATTTCTGTGCCTGCTTGCCCGCCAAGGCGGTCATCCGCTTCGCGCAACACAGGGCGCTGTTTGATGAAAGTGTGCATCATCCCGCACACCTCGGCGATTTCGCCCACCAGCCAGTGTGCTAGGTCAATGATGTGCGCGTTCAGGTCGCCGTGCACGCCTGAACCAGCGATCTCTTTCCGCAATCGCCACACCAGCGGGAAGTTGGGGTCAACAATCCAGTCTTGCAGGTAAGTGCCGCGGAAGTGGTAAATCTTGCCAATCACGCCGTCTTCGATGAGCTTTTTGGCAAACGACACGGCGGGGGCTTTGCGGTAGTTGAAGAAGATGCCGTGTTTGACGCCGTTTTGCTCGACGGCTTGCACCATTTCGCGGGCTTCGGCAAGGCTGTTTGCTAGCGGCTTTTCGCACAGCACGATTTTGCCGTGCTTTGCTGCTTCAATGGAAATCGGCGCGTGTAGGTTGCCCGGCGTAGACACATCCACGAGGTCAATATCGGGGCGAGCGACGACTTCGCGCCAGTCGGTGGCGTATTCCTCAAAGCCGTACTTCTCGGCAGCAGCGCGCACACGCTCCTCGTTGCGTCCACAGATAACTTTCAGCACAGGTTCTATTTCCAGCTCAGGGAAGAAGCGACAGACTTGGCGATAGGCGTTGCTATGCGCCTTGCCCATGAACTGATAGCCAATCAGCGCCACATTCAACTTGCGCCTTGCCATTCCAGAGCCTCCTTCGGCAGATTTGTCATTAGCGTCGGCGCCTCGCCGACGGTTGCAAAACTGAAGTCGTGTTTACTTAGGCGAAGCCTGCCTGCACAGGCATTGGCATCCCGCCGACGGCTGACTGTCCCCCCCCCCGTTTTGAGCGTAGCGAGGAACTTGAGGATCCCTTCCCACGCTTCAGGCGATGGGGCAGGGGCGCCGTCGCATCTGTATGCTACGCGCGCCTCAGCGCGGTCCAGGACGTGCGCCAGGGGTTCGTGGTTGCGGACTTTCTTGCTGGGCAGCTTCCTCAGGGTTGTAGGGCTTGACGATAGTGTTGGTGATTTTTGCCCGCGCCTGTAGCTGGCGCACATAATCACCCAGCTTGATGCGCACGGCTTGCTCGCGCAGGTCTTGCTGCTCCTCAGGCGATGCCATTGAGCCAGTGCGCTCCTTGCGCAAAATCACAAAGCCCGCTGCGGAACGGAACGGCTCTGAGACCTGCCCAGGCTGAAGCGCATTCAGCTTCTCACGAATGTCTTGAGGGATAAAGTTCAGGTTCTGCCAGTTCAGTTTGCCTCCACGGTCTTTGGTGAAGGGGTCATCGGAGTATTGCTTTACTGCCTCGGTGAAGTCCAGCCCCTCTTGGATTTTCTGGTAGGCTTCGCGGGCACGCGCTTCGGCAGCGGGGGCGTTCTGCTCTTGCTGCTCGGGCGTGTTGCCCTGAATGCGCACCACGATTTGGCTGTACTCCACAAACTCGTCTAAGTTCACCTGTCGCGCAACCAGCTTTTCCGCCAGTACTAGCGCGCGGATGCGCCCATACAGCCGACTGGGAGGGGCTTGATTGCGCCGCATAAAGTCCTCCATGCTCATCCCTGGAGGCAACTGTGCCTCAACCACTTGGAGCTGCTGCTTATAGCGCGCCTCGATTTCAGACTCAGGCACCGAAATGCCTTCCTTACGGGCTTCCTGCTCTATAATCCGAAGTAGGATAAGCTCCTCAACTGCCGTCGCAGCAAAGCAGTCATAGCTAAGCCGGATGACCTCGCCAGCAAAAATTGGCTCGCCATTGACGGTCGCAACCACTTGGTTTGCTGGGGGTAGTTGCGGCGGGCGGTACTGGTCAGGGATTGCCGCAAACGCGCCTTGCTGGGCTCCTTTAGGGGGCATTTGAGGCTTCGGCTGTGATGGCGCTTGCCCTTTCGGGGCAGCAGGCGGCTTTTTCTGCTGAGAGGATTGTTGTTGCGTGCGCTTAGAATCTTGCGTTTGTTTCTTCTGTTGTTGCGCCTCGCTGATAAGCGGGCTAAACACCAACGCAACCCCTACAATTCCTAACACTCCGTAGCGGTAGCTCATTTGTCGCCTCCTCCACGCAAGGGGAAATTCGGCACGCGCCGCTGGCTTTCCTGCCAATGCGCACTGCCAATCTGTGCCCAATACAGAAGCATTCCCAGCGCAACGATGCTTAGCGGCTGGGTGGCGAGCGCAGCGGTGGCAATCGTTCCTGATAGCCACGCATACTGCAACGCAGGGGGCATTGGAACACCACCACGCAACGCGCGGGCACGCAGAATGCCCGCCCCACAGACGACCACCAGCAGCGCAAATAGCAACTCTTGTAAGTTGGGCAAGTGCGCTTGCACGCGCGGGATGCCACTAAGCCAGAGCGCGCCCGCACTCATTGCAAGCAGCAGCCCCCCATGCACTGCCAAGTCAGCGCCTTTGGAGAGGCGTACTACGCGCATGGGCTGGTTTTGAAGGGCAAGGCGTACGCGCCGTCGCTCGGTCAGCTCACGCTGAAGCACCAGTAGGCTCAGGGTTAGCGCGGATACTGCACTGCCCCAGCCCAACGCAGGCGTTTGCCCCTTCCAACCCAACCAGAGCGCAACCAGCCCTGTAAGGTACGCTACTCCAAGCGGATTGCCCTCAATCCGTAGCCACGCGTGGCACACAAACAAGCACCACAGCAGGGCGAGCGCGCCGTAAAGCTCACCAACGCCTTGTGAGCTGCCCTCATGTCCCAACACGCCTTCGCGTGCCCACACGCCCCCACTCAGCGAATCCAGCACCAGCGCGAGTAGCCCAAGCCCCGCGACCACGCCGTTGCCGAGTGCGAGCGTATCCAACGCATGGCATAGACGCACGAGCGCAAGGCTTGTTGCAACTAATAGCAATGCGTGCCACACTACAGCGGCATCGGGCACAACAGCGGGGATAAGACTGGCGACACTGCTTGCCACAACCCACCCGCCCCAGTCGCTTAGCCAGCACGGGCGCACCCGCGAGGTGGGCAGGCTCGCTTGCGAGCCTACAGCAGGAATGCGTTGCAGGCGTTTACCCGCGCGCCACAACAGCACCACTCCCCACAGGCTTAGCCCCAGCCAGCCAATCAGAAGCGCAGCCACCATCTGGGGCGATTGTACCTATCGCCCTACCGCTGTGGCGACCACTCCACATGCCCATCGGCGTCAATCACCATCCGCCCGTTGGGCAGCTGCAGATAGCCCACGACCGCATCCGCTGGGGCATAAAGCTGCGCCAGCGACTCGCCGTTCAGCAAATACCGAAAGACAAACACGCCATCCACCTCAAAGAGCTTCGGGTCTTTGAGGTTGGGTTGTATCACAACGGCTACCTGCTCGTCGCCGTATGCGGGCGCAAAATGCTCGTCGTGATCTTGCACATACATCAGCAGGGCGATTCTAACGAAGCGTGATAGACCGTAAATCTCTGAAGGGCTTCGGTCTCGCTTGGTATAATACGCCCGTGCGTTTCATTTTGGGGATAGAGACCAGCTGCGATGAGACTTCCGTAGCGGTGTTGGAAGGGCGTGTGGTGCGCTCCAGCGTGGTGGCGTCGCAAGCGCAGCTGCACGCCCAGTGGGGCGGCGTTGTGCCCGAAGCCGCGGCACGCCAGCATGTGGAACGGCTCAACGCCGTGCTGCAGCAGGCGTTAGACGAGGCAGGGGTGGGGCTGGATGCCATCGACGGG
>JANXAW010000004.1 GCA_025061985.1 Fimbriimonadales bacterium | reverse complement strand
GAACAGGCGACTAAAGTCGCCCCCTGTGCAAACGAAGCCCGCCTGCGCAGGCTACAGCCGACGGAAGGTGGTTTCGTCTGTATAGGAACGGCTTCAGCGGTCGGGTATATCAACTGTCGCGCGTAGTCCCCAAGAGCAAGAAGATGCTTTCGACAGACTGCGTGGATGCCCAAGTGCTATCGGGGCGTGAAGCGATGCCTCTCCAACGCTTTGAGTTTGTGCAGGTGCGGATGGGCGTAGATACGCCGATTGTCGTGTACGCCCGCAGTGAGGCGCACGCAGTGCGCGCCTGTCGCGCTGCCTACGCCCGCATCAGCGCGCTGGAACAGAGGCTAAGCGATTATCGCCTTGATAGTGAGCTGAACCTGCTCTGCCAGCGCGCGGTGGGGCAGTGGGTGCGGGTCAGCCCTGAGCTGTTTTATGTGCTGTGGCGAGCGCAGAAGTTGGCGCACCAAACGGGCGGCGTGTTCGACGTGACGGTTGGTCCGCTGGTGCGTTTGTGGCGCGAGGCGCGCCGCACAGGCAAGTTGCCCGACGCAGCGACGCTGGAGGCGGCGAAGGCTCGCTCGGGCTACCAGTTGCTGGAGCTGAACCGTGCCCGACGCGCCGTGCGCCTGCGCGTAGCGGGGATGCAGCTGGACTTGGGCGGGATTGCGAAGGGCTTTGCCTGCGACGAGGCGTTGCGCGTGCTGCGTCGGTATGGCATTCGGCACGCGCTGATTCAGATGGGGGGCGATATCGTGGCAGGCGAGGCGCCTCCAGGCGAGGCAGGCTGGAAAATAGCGCTTGCCCCCGCTACACCCGAGGACACGACGGAATACGCGCTGCTGCGCAATGGCGCGCTCTCTACCTCAGGTAGCACCGAACAATATGCAGAGATTGAGGGCAGGCGGTACGCGCACATCATCGACCCGCGCACGGGGCTGGGGCTAACGCGCTTGGTGTTAGCGCGGGTATGCGCTCGCGACGGCATCACCGCAGATAGCCTTGCCACGGCAGCCGCCGTGCTGGGAATGCCCGAAGCTAAGCGGTTAGAACGGCTCTACAAAGGCGTTCAGGTGCAAGTGTGGGAAGCCGACTTGCGGCAGACCGCCACGAGGCTCACGCCAAACGGCAAGTTGTAGCGCAGCAGCAAGCGCGCCTCGGCACCTTGCAGGCGAATCAGCGCGCGATTGAGCCACCGCGGAAGAGGCACGACCGTAGCTGCGGGCGTACCTGGGCGCAAACGATCTAACCAACGCACGAGCGCAATCGCGGGTAGCAGCAGGCAGAGGGCGTAGGAGAGCTTGAGCACCTCAAAACCCGCCTCCACCAGGCGCGCGCACAGTTCTCGCGCCGTGTAGCGCCGATAGTGCGCCAACGCAACATCGTGCTTGCTCCAGAGCCAACGATAGGCAGGCACGGTTAGGATGAGCACGCCTGCAGGTCGCAACACGCGATGCAGTTCGCACAAAGCAGGACGCTCATCGGGCAGATGCTCCAGCACATCCAGCGCGAAAGCAACCTGAAACGCCTCGGAAGCGAAGGGAAGAGCTTCTAACCGCGCTTGAACCACGGGCAACGCTCCGCGCTGGCGCGTGAGCTGCAACGCCTCAGAGGCTACATCCACGCCGATAGCGGTGCCAAGCGCTTGCAACTCTGCCAGCAACGCGCCCGTGCCACAGCCCGCATCCAGCATCAAGCCAGAGGGATTGGGCACAAAGGCTCGCATCAGCTGGAGCGCAAGGCGACGCCGCGCCACAAACCACCAATAGTCGCCCTCGCGCTGATACATCCGCTGATACTCTTGCGGCTGCATGCTATGCCTGCTGTTCGGCTGCCAGCACCGTGTTGTGTAGCAACATCGCGACGGTCATTGGTCCTACGCCGCCGGGCACAGGGGTAATCGCGCTTGCCACGCGCGCGGCGGAGTCAAAGTCCACATCGCCCACATCGCCCTTGCGCCCCTCCACGCGGTTGTAACCCGCGTCAATGACCACCACCCCGGACTTGAGCATCTCGCCCGTGATGAACTCAGGCTTACCTACCGCTGCCACCAGAATGTCTGCCTCGCGTGTATGGCGCACCAAGTCGCGCGTGCGCGAGTGGCAAATCGTAACGGTTGCGTTGCGGTTGAGCAACATCAGCGCCATCGGCTTGCCCAAAATCACGCTGCGCCCCACCACCACGGCGTGCTTGCCCTCAATCGGGATGCCGTAGGCGTCCAGCAGGCGGATAATGCCAAGCGGGGTGCACGCACCAAACGCGGGTTCGCCTGCCACAAGCGCGCCCAACGAAGCGGGGGTGATGCCGTCTACATCCTTGCGCGGGTCTAAACGACGCAAAAGCGCCGCTTCGTCCAACGGCTTGGGCACAGGGTGCTGGATCAAAATGCCGTGCACGGTGGGGTCAGCGTTCCAGGCGTCGATTTGCGCTTCCAGCGTCGCTTGAGGCGTATCAGCAGGGTAGTGCCGCACCAGCGAGCGGATGCCGATTGATTCGCAGGCTTTGGCTTTGGTGCGCACGTAGGTGTGGGAGGCGGGATCGTCGCCCACCAGCATCACTGCCAAGCACGGAACGATACCGCGCTCGCGCAGGGCTGCCACACGGGGCTTGAGCTGCTCACGCACTTGCTGGGCAACCGCTTTGCCGTCCAATAAGAGCGCGTTCGTGTTGGGCACAAGGGTTCGAGGCAGGGCTTCCATCGAGGGCGATTATACCTTTCACGCTTAAGAGGCGTATGGTATAATCCTACCGTGCGCTTCTGGAAGCTGCGCAAGGGCGCGGATGTCCACCTGCCCATTCGGAACAAGCAGCTGGCAATTCAAGCCCTCACGCATCGCTCTCACACGGAAGGCGACCTGTTATCGAGCAATGAGCGATTAGAGCTGTTAGGCGATGCGGTGTTGGGCTTGATTGTCGCGGAGTACCTGTACCAGCGCTATCCGACTTGGGATCAGGGGCAGCTTTCGAAGGCGCGTGCGAGCATTGTGCGCGCGGCGGTGCTGTGCGAAGCCGCCAAGCGTGCGGGTTTGGCACAACTGCTGCGCCTCAGCCCTGCAGAAGAAGCCTCTGGCGGACGCGAACGCCCCTCCATCCTTAGCGATGCCTTCGAAGCCGTGCTAGGCGCAATTTACTTGGACTCGGGCTACAAGGCTGCGCGCGACTATGCCTTGCAGTACCTTCAGCCCGAACTAAACGCGCTGGAAGCGGGGGAAATGCCCCTCCAAGACTATAAATCGCAACTTCAGGAGCGCACGCAGGCGTGGTGGCGAATCACGCCCGTGTATGAGGTTGTAGAAGAATCGGGCACGCCCCACCGCAAAACCTTTGTGGTGCAAGTTAAACTGCGAGATATAGTGGCAGGGCGCGGCGTCGGCTCTAGCAAAAAGCAAGCCGAACAAAATGCCGCCGCAGAAGCGTTGCGCTTTACCGAACAAAATAGGAGGCAGCTCGATGAAACCTTCGGCTGAGATTGGGGTCTTCGGAGGCTCTGGGTTCTACTCGTTTCTGGACAAAGTGGAGGAGGTCAAGATCGACACGCCTTACGGCCCGCCCAGCGATCTCATCGCAATTGGTGAGGTGCATGGACGCAAGGTAGCGTTCTTGCCTCGCCACGGGCGCAAGCACACAATTCCCCCGCACAAAATCAACTACCGCGCCAACCTGTGGGCAATGAAGGAGCTGGGTGTGCAGGCGATTATCAGCCCCTGCGCAGCGGGTAGCCTGCAGCGCCACATCAAGCCCGGCGACTTCGTGGTGGCAGACCAGTACGTTGACCGCACGCACGGACGCGCCGACACCTTCTACGAGGGTCCTACAGTGCACCATGTGTCCCCAGCCGAGCCTTACTGCCCCGTGCTGCGCAAAATCGCGATTGAGGAAATCCGCTCCCATGGCATTCCCGTGCACGAGCGCGGCACCATCGTGGTCATCAACGGTCCCCGCTTTGCCACCAAAGCCGAAAGCAAGTGGTACACCTCCATGGGCTGGGAAGTCATCAACATGACGCAGTATCCCGAAGCCTACCTTGCGCTGGAGCTGGGAATCCCCATCGTCAACATTTCGCTGATAACCGACTACGACTGTGGCTTGGTGGCGGAGGGCGAGGTGCAACCCGTAACGGCAGAGGAAGTGATGCGCGTGTTCCAGCAAAACGCCGAACGCATCCGCAAAGTGATTTTCGGGATGATTGCCAAAATCCCGCGCGAGTTCGATAGCCCCATCCGCCACGCGCTGGATCACGCGAAGGTGATTGTGTAGCGCCTGAGCGCAAAAGCGTTCGCCTGCAAGGTAGGAAAATCGTCGGTTCGCCTCGAAACTGACTCGTGGAGGAGGCGAGGACGATGCAAACGGCGGCGATTGATGCCCTACTGCAAGAGACGCGAGTGTTTCCGCCTTCGGAGGCGTTCGTTAAGCAGGCAAATATCAATGACCCCACGATTTACGAGCGCGCCGCGCAAGATTTTGAGGGCTTCTGGGCGCACTATGCCGAGACGATGCTCGAATGGTTCGAAAAGTGGCACACCGTGCTGGAGTGGAACCCGCCGTATGCCAAGTGGTTCCTCGGGGGCAAGCTGAATGCGTGCTACAACTGCGTGGATCGCCATGTGCGCACGTGGCGCAAGAACAAGGCTGCCCTGATTTGGGAAGGCGAGCCGGGCGATGAGCGCGTGCTGACCTATGGCGACCTGTACCGCGAGGTGCAAAAATTCGCGAATGTGCTCAAGTCGCTGGGGGTACAGAAGGGCGACCGCGTGTGCATCTACATGCCTTTGGTGCCTGAAGTGATTATTGCAATGCTGGCGTGCGCACGCATCGGTGCGCCCCACTCAGTGGTGTTTGGCGGATTCAGCGCAGAAGCATTGGCAGACCGCATCAACGACGCGCAAGCGAAAGTGCTGGTCACTGCCGACGGCGGTTGGCGGCGCGGCAACATCGTGCCCCTCAAGCACAACGCCGACGAAGCGTTGCGCCATGCGCCTTCCGTACAAAAAGTCGTTGTGTTCAAGCGCATCGGCGGCGACTACACCGTGACCATGCAAGAGGGTCGCGATTACTGGTGGCACGACCTGATGAAAGACGCCCCGCTTACCTGCCCTGCCGAACCGATGGATAGTGAAGACCTGCTCTACATCCTCTACACCTCTGGCTCCACGGGCAAACCCAAGGGCATCATGCACACCACGGGCGGCTACATGGTAGGCGTGACGCTCACCGCCAAGTGGGTGTTTGACCTCAAAGATGAGGATGTGTACTGGTGCACTGCCGATGTAGGGTGGGTCACGGGGCACAGCTATATCGTATACGGACCGCTCTCCAACGGCGCTACGTGCGTCATCTACGAGGGCGCGCCCGATTACCCCGACCGCGATCGCTTCTGGGCGATTGTGGAGAAGTATCGCGTCACGATCATGTACACAGCGCCGACTGCCATCCGCGCGTTTATGAAGTGGGGCGAGCAGTACCCGCGCAAGCACGACCTGAGTAGCCTGCGCTTGCTCGGCTCTGTTGGCGAGCCGATTAACCCCGAAGCGTGGATGTGGTATCACGAGCACATCGGCGGTGGGCGCTGCCCAATTGTGGACACGTGGTGGCAAACCGAAACGGGGGCGATTATGATTACCCCACTGCCGGGGATTGTTGCCACCAAGCCCGGCTCGGCAACGAAACCGTTCCCTGGCATCTTCCCCGCGATTTTGAACGACCAAGGGCAGCCTGTCGGCGTCAATCAAGGGGGCTATCTGGTTATCACGAAGCCGTGGCCCTCTATGACCCGTGGGTTGTGGGGCGATCCTGAGCGGTTCGTCCAGACCTACTGGAGCAAGTTCGAGGGCGTTTACTTCACGGGCGACGGCGCACGGTTGGACGAAGACGGCTACTACTGGCTGCTGGGGCGTGTGGACGACGTCATCAACGTGTCGGGGCACCGCCTAAGCACGATGGAGATCGAAAGCGCGCTGGTTGACCACCCCGCCGTTGCCGAAGCAGCGGTGATTGGCGTGCATCACGAAATCAAAGGGCAGGGCATCGCAGCGTTCGTGATTGTCAAAGAAGGCTATCAAGCCGATGGCGGGCTGCAGGAAGAGCTTAAGCAGCACGTGGTCAAGAAAATCGGCGCGATCGCTCGCCCCGACCAAATCATCTTCACGGCGGAGCTGCCCAAGACCCGTAGCGGCAAGATTATGCGTCGCCTGTTGCGCGACATCGCGGAAGGGCGCGCTTTAGGCGACACCACCACTCTTGCCGACCCCAGCGTCGTGCAAGCCCTCAAAGAGAAGTACGAGGGGCAAGAGGAATAGTGCACTCTCTGCGCGCAGCCAACACATGCTGGCACCCCCATGCACGCGGATGCGCACAAAAGCGCATCCGCGCGGCTTTTTAAGGCAGGGCTTCACCCCTCAAAGGCTTGCTTAGCATTGCAGTAGGCGCAGTGAAGGCTCGCAGATTCTTAGCACCGGAGAGCTTAGGGCTAGCAACTGTACCCAGCGTCGCGCTAAGACTTTGCCATAAGGGCTTTCACCCTCGTTTCCTCATGACACGAGTTGCCCACTCTCACGGCCAAGGGTACACAGGCGTCTCCACGCCGTAGAGCAACGCCAGCATCGCCCACACCGCTGCCGAAAAGAACTCCCCAAAAATCATCCCCAAAAAGAAAGGGCGCACCCGACGATAGAGCGGCACTCCCCCATACCGCAGCAGCGGCACTTTGATGAGCCACGCAATCAACATCGAGAACCACATAATCACCACTCCCCACGTCGCGGTCATCGCGAAGCCCAAGGGGTGAAAGGGAAAGCTAGGAAACGCGGCGCGCCCCCACGCTAACAACAGCGTGATGACAAACCCCAGCCCAAAAAACAGCGGACGAAACGCAGGCACGGGCGTCTCACCAGCTCCCGGCGTCATAAACGGCGCATTCTCTCGGAAGAACTGAGTTGGCTGGCGCTCGTACACATACGTGTATAGGTTCAGCGCACCATAGGTATATGGCAGCCACAGCTGAAACACGAACGCAACTACAAACGCAGCGACTATGCCAACTCCCAGCGTCAGCAAGAGGTTACGCTTGGCAAGTCGGACTTCGCCACTAAGCTTTTGCGCATCCAAAAACCCCGTAATCGGAATGCCGCGCAGGTCGCGAAACAGCATTGCATCCAGCTGCGCCATCACCGTAAGGTTGCGTGGCGACAGCAGCGAGTATTTCTCCATCGTAAGCACATCCATCGGCGTGAAACACCCTTCGCTAATCAGCAAGCCGCCCTCGGCGGTGCAACGCGCCATCACCAACGCCTGCACCAGCAGGTAGATCCCAAAAATCAGCGCCGCCAGCCACCAATCCATCCCCGCCCACTGCACCCACAACACAATCACCACAAACGCGCCTATCAACCCCCAGAATGCCCATCGGTACGAGAATAGCTCGCTGTCGGGCGGAGGCGGTGGCGCCACACCACGCACTACCTGCCACACATACCGCAAGTGATGGCGCGCCGAATAAATCACATAGCCTGCTACCGCGAAAAACGCGCCCGAGCCAAGCCACTTCACAAACCCTGCTGCGGCGGCGTGCTTCGCCTGCGTCTCAAACCCGTAGGTCAACCCCAAAAGCTCCAGCCCCTTGCTCAGCAAGTAGAAAAACCAGAAACTGAACAGCAACTCCGTAGGGATGAGGAAGAAAAAACCGATCGCAGCAAACGACACATACGCCGAGAACATCGTCATCTGGTCATATGGCGGCGTTTTGAAGAAATCTTTGAGGTGGAACACCAGCGTGATTTCGGGAACGGTTGGAATGTTGCGGTGCAAGCCGTTGAGCGTAAACACAAATAGTGGCACCAACGCGCCGAGCCAGAACATGCGGTTCGCGAAGAACTCGCCCCCACGCATCAGCTCCAGCGGCAACTGCACCAACGGGAATGCAAGTCGCTCGTTCTCTACCCAGTGCTTGCGCAGCAACACGCTAATGCACAACAGCGCCACATAGACGGCGCCAATCAGAATCAGCCATCGTGCTGTGGAGCTTATCCACGCCGCCCAAGGGATAGACTCGCCGTAAGGCAGTCGCTGGTAGAACCACCGCACTAACGGCTCCGGCTGAGGCGCGCTTACATCCCACGGCACTAAGGCTGGATTGAGCAAGGGAAAGTAGAGCTGCTTCCAGTTGCTTGCTTCTGAATAGTAGCTGACTCCCACTTGAACGGGAAGAAGGCGCTCCATCACGCCGCGCGAGGCGATTAGCGCGCTGAACAGCATCATCACGAACACAATCGCTACCTCGGGAGCGTGCAACGCTGCCCGTGGGCTAATCCGCGCTACCATGCGGTTGAGGAGCACCACAACAAACAGCAACGCGATGACCGCAGGGGGCAGCTGCATCATTCCTATCTGGATCGTCTGTGCGACCAGCTCTGCTGCAGCGACAATTATAGAAGTCAGCGCCGAACAAAGTAGCCCCAGTAGCAGCGTACGCCCCAAGCGCACCTGCGGGTGAACCGTAGCCCGTACCGCATCCCCTTCAGCTAATAGCGCCATTAGCCAAAGCAAGTTCGGCGTGCTAGGCGAAGCTCCTATTGAACATCTCATAAGGGTATGAGTTTTTGCGACTAAGTATGTCAACTCGGGTATAATGCTTGCGTATGCAGCCGACATCGCCCACAGAGTTCGAGCGCGATCCGCAAGTGTTTGCAACCGTTGAGGAAGCGATTGAGATTATCCGCTCGGGGGGAATGCTAATAGTCGTCGACGATGAAGACCGCGAAAACGAAGGCGACTTTTTGATGGCAGCGGAAAAAGTGACCCCTGAGGCGGTGAATTTCATGCTGGTGCATGGGCGGGGGCTGTTGTGCTTGCCCACGGATGGCAAGCGCTTGGATGAGCTAGGCATCCCGATGATGACCAAATCCAATACGGCGCCATTTGGCACGCCGATGGCGGAGGCAATTGACGCTCGTGAAGGCATCACCACTGGCATTTCAGCGTTTGACCGCGCACTGACTATCAAAAAGTTCTGCGATCCTAATGCTAAGCCCGATGACTTCGTGCGTCCGGGGCATGTGTTTCCGTTGCGGGCAGCTCCGGGGGGCGTGCTGCGTCGGGCAGGGCACACCGAAGCTGCGGTGGACTTAGCCCGCTTAGCGGGGCTGTTCCCCGCAGGCGTCATTTGCGAAATCCTCAACGAAGATGGCTCAATGGCACGCCTGCCGCAGCTAATTCAGGTTGCCCGTAAGCATAACCTTAAGATCCTCACGATTGCCGACCTCATCGCGTACCGGAGGCAGCACGAGAAGCTCATCCGCCGCGCGGCACCGCCAGTGTTCCTACCCACCCGCTACGGGAACTTTACCGTGTATGTCTACGAGTCGGAAGTTGACCCAAACCCTTACTTAGCGCTGGTCATGGGCAAGGTAGATGACGGCGAACCAGTGCTAGTGCGCATGCACTCCAGCTGCCTCACGGGCGACTTGCTTGAGTCGTTGCGATGCGACTGCGGTTCTCAGTTACAATTGGCTCTGCGCAAGATTAGCGAAGAGGGGCGCGGGGTGCTGGTGTACATTTTGCAAGAGGGGCGAGGGATTGGAATTGTGAACAAGTTGCGCGCCTACCACTTGCAAGAGCACGGGTTAGACACGGTAGAGGCAAACCAAGCGTTGGGGTTCAAGCCTGACCTGCGCGACTATGGACTGGGCGCGCAGGTGCTGGTAGACTTAGGCGTGCGCAAAATCCGCCTGATGACCAACAACCCCAAGAAAATCGCGGGGCTGGAAGGGTACGGGTTAGAGATTGTGGAGCACGTGCCCTTAGTTACCCGCCCCACCCCCTATAACATTCGGTACCTGCGGACGAAAGCCGAGAAGATGGGGCACATGCTACCTGCAAGCGTGCTGGATGAGCATCAAGCCGAATAGGGCGCGCGCACAGTTCGCTTAGATTTGCAGTACGCGAAGGCTTGGGAGTGGGCTGGAAATCTGCCCTGCAGTACGATGATGTTTCGCAGAGGAGTTGCATAGCGACTGAATTTGTGTCCGCGCAGGCGAAGCCTGCCTACGCGGGCTAAACAGCCGACAAAGGTCGACTGCGCGTGTGTAAAATGGCCTAAGCCATCTCGCTTGGAAAGAGATTTTTTCGAACACTCTCGCTTCCTCTTGACAAACCTGACAGTTGTTGCTATAATTTCGGCGGGGGATGTGGGACGAGTGGGTAGCCCCCGTGTTGTGCCCACAGATGGGGCGCGGGCGACAGGATGCGGTGCGATGGGCTATAATTATAGCTTGGCACCCCGTGACATGGAACCAGAGGGGAAGATGACTCGTATACCTCTACGAGGGCAGACGCCTGCATATGTTGCTTCTGCCCAATGGGTTTGTGCAAGCACTATCTCACAGGAGGTGTTGAATCGGTGCCTATACTAGACGAGGAGATGGATGCTTTGATGGATACGCAGGCAACGGCTCGGGCGGCTAAGGCGGGGCGGGAGAGCCCTTATGAAGACCCGCTCAGCCTAGAAATGGATGTCAGCGAGCTCGAGGACCTCGAGACGCTGGAAGAAGAGTTCTCGTCGCTGGGGCTGAGCAACTTGGACATAGGGGAGGAGCTGAGCGGCGAGGAAGAAATAGATTTCTGGGGGGGCGTGGGTGAAGAGACCCCGCACGAGGAAGACAGCGTCGATGTAGAGCTGTGGATGATCCAGAGCCGCCGCTCGCAGCTGCTTACCCCTGAAGAGGAGATTCGACTTGCTCAGCAGGTGCAAGAGGGCGAGCGGCTCTACAAAATCCGCCGCCAGCTAGCGGAAAAGCGCAAGACCGACCCAGAGAACATCAGCGAAGAGGAGTGGGCAAAAGCAGCAAATCTGCCCCCCTGGGAGCTGGCGGCGCGCCTTCAAGAAGCGGAAGAGGCAAAGCGACGCCTTATCGAGTCGAACCTGCGCTTGGTGGTAAGCATCGCCAAGCGCTATGCGTCGCGCGGCATTTCGCTGGCAGACCTGATTCAGGAAGGCAATCTGGGGCTGATCCGCGCCGTTGAGAAGTTTGACCCCAACCGCGGCTTCCGCTTCAGCACCTACGCTACATGGTGGATTCGGCGCGCGATTGCCCGCGCGGTCATCAACAACAGCCGTACCATCCGAATCCCCGTGTATGTGGCAGAACTCATCAATAAGGTTATCAAGACCGAGTTGCGCCTGCAACAAATCTTGCAGCGCGAGCCAACCGATGAGGAAATCGCTGCAGAAACAAAGATGTCAGTGGAGCGTGTGCGCGAGATTCGGCGCGCTGCCGTAGAGCCGATTTCCATCGAAAGCCCTGTAGGCGAGCGCGATAACGCGACCCTAGGCGAGTTCATTCCTTCGCAGGACATCGTGCCTACACCTGAGGAGGTAACTGAGCGCCTTATCTTGCGCGAGCAAATCGATATGATTTTGGAGAAGCTTCAGCCGCGGGAGCGTGATGTGGTGCGCCTGCGCTTTGGGTTGGATGATGGGCATCAGCGCACCTTGGAAGAGGTGGGCGCCGAGCTAAAGATCACGCGCGAGCGCGTGCGCCAGCTGGAGCTGCGCGCTTTGCGCAAGCTACGCCTCATCGGCGAGCGCATTGAAGACCTGCGCCGCAACCAAGGACTGGAGCTGGAAGAGGCGCTCGCCCGCATCGGCGAAGAAGTGCAGTAAACACCCCTCGGGCAGGAACCCCTGCCCGATGCGTTCGCAAAGCCTATGACAGGGACGCGCGTACCGACTCCGACCTTAGAACGTTTGGCGATCTACCTGCGCGTACTCTTGGACGCGCAGGAAGCAGGCATCCAAACCCTTTCCTCGCAAGAAATCGAGGAACATTCGGGCATTAGCGCCGCCCAGTTCCGCAAAGACCTTTCCTACTTCGGCGAGTTCGGCAAACCAGGCGTTGGCTACTCTGTGCCCGACCTGATCCAATGCATCGAACGGATTCTGCACTTGGATGAGGAGCAACCTGTGCTTTTGGTGGGCGCGGGCAATCTCGGCGCAGCCCTAGTGAACTACCCCAACTTCAAGGCGCACCGCTTGCGCATTGCCGCTGTATTTGACAATAACTATGTCAAGATTGGTCGCCCCTTTGGTGACTTGGTGATTGAAGACATTGCGCGCGTGAAGGAGGTGAACGCCAAGATAGGCGCGCGGCTGGCGATTATTGCGGTACCTGCCCATGCAGCGCAAGAGGTCGCCGACATGCTGGTAGAGGCGGGCATCACAGGCATACTGAACTTCGCTCCCACTGTTTTGCGCGTACCACCTCACGTGCACGTGCGCAATGTCTCTATCCTTCAAGAATTAGCGGTGCTGTCGTACCACGCCGTTGAGCAAAGTGTCGCCTATGCTGACGGGCAGGCGACGCGAGGAGGCAAAGATGGAGTATGACTTCCTCGCGCTGGGCAGCGGAATTGCAGGGCTTACCTTTGCACTCAACGTTGCTTCCCACGGCTCAGTGGCGGTTTTGACTAAAAAACAGCGCTCCGAGTCGAACACCAACTACGCCCAAGGGGGAATTGCTGCAGCAATTGGCGCCGACGATTCGTGGGAGCAACACCTGCAAGACACGTTGGTAGCGGGCGCTGGGCTGTGCGACCGCGACGCCGCAGAGGTGTTGGTCAAAAACGGACCCCGCCTTGTGTATTGGCTGGTAGAACTAGGCGCGCAGTTTGACCGCAATCCTGACGGAAGCTTAGCTTTGGGCAGGGAAGGCGGACACTCGCGTAATCGCATTGTTCACGCTGCCGACCACACAGGCTACGAAATCGAGCGCACTCTCCTCATCGCTGCGCGCAAGACACCCCACATCACGATTTTGGAACACTACCAAGCCTTGGACTTGATTATTGAAGGTGGCGTTTGCGTAGGCGTGCAAGTGTTAGACACCCTTACGGGCGACCTATTCGAGATCCGCGCAAAAGCGATTTTGCTGGCAACTGGAGGCTGCGGGCAAGTCTATTTGCACACCAGTAATCCTTTGATTGCCACGGGCGATGGCTTGGGGATGGCGTGGCGCGCAGGCGCCGTGATTGCAAATATGGAGTTTATCCAGTTCCATCCCACCACCCTCTATCACACAGATGCGCCGTCGTTTCTGATTTCGGAAGCTGTGCGTGGCGAAGGGGGTATTCTGCGACGCGCCGACGGCTACCGATTTATGCCAGATTATGACCCCCGCGCAGAGTTAGCCCCGCGCGATATCGTCGCCCGCGCAATCGACGCCGAACTCAAGAAGACAGGCGACCCCTGCGTGTATCTGGACATTACCCACTTGGACGCCGAGTTCATTAAGCGCCGCTTCCCCACGATTTACCACACGTGCCTACAGTACGGCATCGACATTACGCGCGAGCCGATCCCTGTTGTGCCCGCGGCGCACTACGCCTGTGGCGGCGTATGGACGGATTTGAACGGGCGCACAACGATTCCGCACCTTTACGCATGTGGCGAGGTTGCTTATACGGGCGTGCACGGGGCAAACCGCTTAGCCAGCAACTCACTATTGGAGGCGCTCGTGTTCGCCGAGCGCGCAGCCCAGCATGCGACCACACGGCTGGAGGAACCACCTCCGCAGCCTAAGCCATCCTGCATCGCGCTCTCGCTACCCCCTCCAGCACCCGCCTCGCAGATAGACGAGTCTGCCTTCAACTGGGATGCCCAACGCCTGCAAATCCGCAAAATCATGCAAAAGAAGGTCGGTATTGTGCGCACTGTGCAGCGTTTGCAGGAAGCGCGGTGCGAGCTGGAGCAAATCGCTGCGCAAATCGAGGCGGCATACCGTGCAACCAGCCCTACCGTGGAGTCCTGCGAAGTGCGCAACATAGCAGCTTGCGCCTTGCTGATTACTCACAGCGCGCTCGCTCGCCGTGAGAGTCGCGGCTTGCACTACGTGCTGGATTACCCCGAAACGCGCCCCGAGCTGGCTGCATATCCAACACTGATTTACCCACGATGAAAAAGGTCGACTGCATCATCCGCCCGCATAAGTTGGAGGAAGTGAAGACCGCACTGAGCGCGTTAGGCATCACGGGCATGACGGTCAGCGAGGTGCGCGGCTGTGGAAGCAACCCCCCTGAACCGACATGGCTAGGCGAAGAGAGCCTTATTCGCCTGCCGATACGCCTGCGCTTGGAGATGGTAGTGCCCGACGAGTTGGTTGAGCCCATCATTGAAACGGTGCTTCGCCACGCTGCTACAGGCCAGCCCGATGATGGCAAGATATTTGTGCTGCCATGCCGAGACGCCATTCGCATACGCACCGAGGAGCGCGGCGAGGCTGCCCTCTAAAAGCCCTACTCCGAAAGGCGTTTCTGGAGGCGCTGAATCCCCAATGCCTTGCCTGTGGTGCGGTCTAAGTCAATCAGCACAGCGCACACTACGGCGGGACCCTTTGCCACATCGCTCTTGGTGGGCATGCCCGTCAGGAACCGTTGGATGGATGGTTCCAGCTCCATCCCAATAGAGGAGTGCAGCGCGCCGCACATCCCTGCATCAGTGATGAACGCCGTGCCTTTGGGCAGGATACGCTCGTCGGCAGTTTGCACGTGCGTATGCGTGCCCACAACGGCGCTGGCGCGCCCATCCACATAGTAGGCAAAACACGCCTTCTCGGAAGTCGCTTCGCCGTGAAAGTCTACAAACACAAACGGCGTATCTAAAGTGGCGTAAATCTCATCGAACTTGCGGAAGGGGCAGTCGGCGTGCTCCATAAACACGCGCCCTGCCAACGAGATGACGGCTAACTGCTTATCTAGCACGGGCACAATCGTGTAGCCCCTGCCTGGCGCTAAGGGCGAGTAGTTTGCTGGACGCACAATCCGCGGGTCAGACTCCAAGACGGGGTAAATCTCCTTCTTGTCCCAGATGTGGTTGCCCGTGGTGAAGCAGGCGATGCCAAGCTCCATCAGGTCGTGCATCACTTCGGGCGTGATACCTTTACCGCCCGCGGCGTTCTCGCCATTGGCTAAGATGATGTCGGGCGCGTAGCGCTCGCGCCACTCGGGAAGCACTTTCGCTACCGCTTGACGCCCCGTGCGCCCCACGATGTCTGCCAAAAAGAGTATCCGCACAGCCTAAAGTGTACCTTGCCTACTCTTGCGGGCAAGGCTGAGGAACGCCTCCCTACCTCTTGACTTCGCACCCACAAACAGGGTATACACATGTATACCCTGGAGGCAAGTGATGGCTTTCAACGTGCGACGCTATTTGATTCGGGTGCGTGACGGGCAGCAGTATTTGCCTGTTGCGGCACGCTTGGTGTGGTTTCGCGAAGAGCATCCTGACTGGAGCATCGAGACGCAGCCCCTGCATTTGGACTTTGAGAACGGAATCGCTGTGTTTCAAGCCACAATCAAAGACCCCAGCGGGCGCATTATTGCCAGCGCCACAAAGATGGAAACGCGCAGCGACTTCCCCGACTTCGTAGAGAAAGCCGAATGCGTGCCTCTGAGTACGCGTATTCTGACGGCGCGGGGTTGGAAGCACTACTACGAGCTTGTAGCAGGGGAGCCTGTGCTGGCATACGATGTGCGCACGGACCGTTTGCAGTGGGTGCCACTGTTAGCAGTGCGTTGCTATGCAAACGTGCCTGTAGTGCGCTTGCGGAGTAGCAAGGGCTTTGAAATGGTCTGCACGCCTGACCACCGATGGGCGGTTGCGCTTGGAGTGCCCACGCCTAAGGAGGAGGTAGCGCGTAGGACGCTCTGCGAAGCACGGTATTTGCGCTCTGGTGATGCACTTATTATCCGCGCACCCGTTGCAGCGAGCCAGCCGCCCGCAGGATGGCAGAGGCAGCCTGTTTGGAGCCGCCGAGAGGTGCTGCACGCCTTGCAGCAGGTGAGCGCTATGCCGAACCGATTGGCTCCCGTGCGTATGTTACGGCTTGAGCCAGCGGGTAGGGCAACTGTGTGGTGCCCACAGACGCCGTTGGGCACCTGGGTGGCGCAATTCGCAAGTGGTGTGGTCTGCATCACGGGCAACACGGGGGCAGTGGGGCGTGCGCTGGCGATGTGTGGGTATGGCACGCAGTTCGCGCCTGAGCTGAGCGAGGGCGACGTAGCCACAGGTCGCATCGCCTATGTCGACTCGCCCTTGCCCATAAGGGGCGAGGAAGAGGCAGAACGCACCGCGCCCGCTACCGAAGCCGTGCCTCAAGCGATGGTTTGTGCCGACTGCGGCAAGCCCCTGCGCAAGCCGCAGTATGACCTGAGCATGGCACGCTATCATCGCCCGCTGTGCCCTGAGTGTCAGCGACGCGCTCGGCAAGCCGCGCAACCGTAGATGGCAGGGCAACGCTTAGACCGCTACCTTGCGGAGCGCCACCCCGAAATCAGTCGCGCGCGGTGGCAAGAGTGGATTGAGACGGGTCAGGTGCGCGTAAACGGGCAACCCGTGTACAAACCCGCCTACCGCCTGCGCCCTGGCGATGTGGTGGACTACACCTTGCCCCCCGACCGCCCACCCGACTTCGACCTCACGCCAGAAGCCATCCCCATCCCGATTGTGTACGAGGATGAGTACCTGCTGGTGGTCAACAAGCCGCGGGGGCTAACCGTGCATCCCGCACCAGGGCATCCGCACGGCACCTTGGTGAACGCGCTCTTGGCGCACTGCCCGTCGCTGGCACAAGGCAGTGCGGTCTTTCGACCTGGAATCGTGCATCGACTGGACAAGGACACCACGGGCTTGCTGATAGTTGCCAAGACTGACCTTGCCCACGCGCGGCTGAGCGCAGCGCTCCAGCGCCGTGCGATTGAGCGTCGCTATATGGCGTTAGTGTGGGGCGTTCCCAAGCGCACCCAGTGGACGGTGGACGCCCCGATTGGACGGCATCCTACCCTGCGCAAAAAGATGGCCGCTTTCCCTCCTGAGGCAGTGCAGCAGGGCAAGGCCCGCCCCGCCCGCACGCACTTTGCCCTTGTACGCCACTGGAACCACTTCGCCTTGCTTGCAGCCCGCTTAGAAACGGGGCGCACGCATCAAGTGCGCGTGCACGCCAGCGCTTCAGGGCATCCCGTGGTGGGTGACCCTTTGTACGGGGGTGTTCGCAAGCCCCCACAGAGCTGCCCTGCGCCGATTGCGTACGCCCTCGAGCAGCTGCAGGGGCAGCTGCTCCATGCTGCTGAGTTGCACTTTGTGCATCCCATCACGGGCGAGCCAATCACGCTGCGTGCCCCTTTGCCCGACGACTTCGAGCAGTTCCTCCGCTTGCTGGATGCCTACGATGCTCCCGAAGGCAGGTAGAATCTGCGCGTTGTGAAGCGCTGGTGGCAGGTCTACTGGCTCAGCGCGTGCGCAAAAGCAAACAAGGTAGGGGCATATGGCGTGGCTGGCGTGGTTGGGCGCGCTTATGGAACTGCTAAGGGAGTGGTCTATCGTGCCTAAGTCGCTTCACCCTGCGCGCTTGATTGTCGGCTTGGGGAACCCTGGTGCGGAGTACGCTGCAACGCGCCACAACGCGGGCTTTTGGGTAGTAGACCTGCTGGCGCAACGGCACGACATCGCGCTCAAAACGCGCCGCTACCTTAGCAAGTTGGGCACGGGATACATCGCCGAAGTGCCCGTCGTGCTTGCGAAGCCCCAAACCTACATGAACCTCAGCGGTGAGGCAGTGCGCGCTTTGCTGAACGCCTACCACCTCAAACCCGACCAAATGCTGGTGGTGTTTGACGATATTTGGTTGCCCGTGGGCACGGTGCGGGTGCGCGCCAAAGGCTCTGCTGGAGGGCACAACGGACTGAAGTCCATCATCGCAGCGCTAGGCACGGAGGCGTTCCCGCGCGTGCGCATCGGTATCGGGCAACCCCCTGAGGGCGTGGATTTAGCCGATTACGTGCTATCGCCGCCCACGCCTGAAGAACGCGCTCTGCTAGAAGCTGCCATCCAGCGCGCCGCCGATGCCTGCGAGGCGTGGCTCACTCAGCCTATCGAGCGCGTGATGAACCAGTTCAACCGCGATATTCGCCCTGCTGAGGAGCCGACGCCTTAGGCGTGCCGATACATAAACTCTAACATAAACTCGCGCAATGCCCGCACGCCCTCTATGGGCATCCCGTTGTAAATAGAAGCGCGACAGCCGCCGACGGAGCGATGCCCTTTGAGTTCGTGTAAGCCGTTCGCCTGCGCTTCCTGAAGGAACTTCTTCTCCAGCTCCTCATTGGGCAGGCGCCACGTGACATTCATCGTGGAGCGGTGCTCTGGATGCGCGTGCCCGCGATAGAAGCCGTTGCTTTGGTCAATCACCTCATACAGCAGGCGCGCCTTCTCGCGGTTGATTTCTGCCATGCGCTCCAGCCCGCCAATCGTGTTGAGTAGCCAGCGCGTCACCAACATCACGATGTAAATCGCAAACACGGGCGGCGTGTTGTACACGGACTTGTTCTCCGCGTGCACGCGGTAGCTGAGCATTGTGGGCAGATTGTCGGGAGCGCGTCGCACCAAATCGTCGCGCACAATCACAATCGTCACGCCCGCAGGACCGACATTCTTCTGCGCTCCTGCGTAGATAAGACCATACTTGCTTACATCAATCGGCGCCCACAGGAAGTTTGAGGACATATCGCACACCAACGGCACATCCCCCACTTCTGGCTCGGTTTGGAACATCACGCCTTGGATCGTCTCGTTGGAGGTGAAGTGCACATAGCGTGCGTTGGGGTCGATCGTGTACTCGTCGGGGCGTGGGGTGCGGGTGAAGTTCTCGGCTTTGCCATCCCAAACGATACGCACCTTGCCCAGCAGTTGCGCTTCCTTGAGGGCTTTCTGTCCCCAGTAGCCCGTGATAATGTAATCCGCGCTGCCGTCGCCCAACAGGTTCATCGGCACCATTGAAAACTGCAGGCTCGCGCCGCCCTGCAAAAACAGCACGTGGTAGTGGTCAGGAATGTTCAGCAGCTTGCGCAGATTGGCTTCGGCTTCGCTAAGGATGTCGTCGAAATGCTTGGAGCGGTGGCTGATTTCCAATACGGATGCGCCTACGCCTGGTAAGGCTAACAAGTCGCGTTGGGCTTCCTCTAAAACTGGCAACGGAAGCGTCGCAGGTCCCGCGGCAAAGTTCCATACACGCTGCGTCATTGCATCCCTCCTTAAGGTGATAGGATACCTGAGGAGCGGGGCGCCGGGGAACTTAACCGGGCCTGTTAATCGCCTGTTGCGCCGAAGTTGAAGAGCACCAGCAGTAGGTCAGCGTTGTTGACGGCGCCGTCGCCGTTCACATCGGCTTGGGCGTCGTTCGTGCCGAAGCTAAATAGCACAATCAGTAAGTCGGCGTTGTTGATTTGGTTATCGCGGTTCACATCGCCCCCGATGAGCGTCCACTCATGAGTGACAACACCGCTGCTACTCAGCGTGAGCGTTTGGCGCTGCCCCAGCCAGCCGGGCACATACACACGCACCTGCACCGTACCTGACAGCCCTGTTTGGAGGCTGTAGGTACCACCCGTGCCTAAAGTGCGTGTGAGCGTGTCGGTTTGGGAACCGCGGGTGATGGTGAAATAGGCTGTCTTGCCCGCAGGGTCAGGCAGGTAGCCCTGTAGGGTGATGCGTCCTGTAAGCGTGGGCGGGGGTTCTACGCGCCAAATGCCGATGGCGGGCACATTCTGCGCGCCCTGATTGACGGTTGCAATCGCATATACTGCCCCGTCGGGCGAGGCGACCAGTAGTTCGGGGGCTTCGTCGGCGGCGCTAAGCGCGGGTAAGTAGCCCTGCGCCATCAGCGTGCCGTCGGTACGCAGCCACTGCAAGGCGGGCTTCCAGCGGTCGGGGTTGGGAAGCAGTTCGCCCACCAGCTGCACCAGCGCTCCTGACGCTGTGCCCACGCCCGCCACGGGGCGATAGACGCCTTCTAGCACCTGCGTGCCCAGCAGAGTGCCGTTTGGCAAGCCGAGGGCGCTTGCCATCCCGCGCGTGGCGGCAGTTTCCCAGCCACCGCTTGCCAGCCACACCGTATCGCTCACAGCCAATACATCAGGGATTGCATCACCGTTGGCTATGCCCAAATCCCACTGCCCCAGCAAGTTGCCGTTGCTGGGGTTCACGCGGCAGAGGCGCAGACGCATCTGCCGATTAGAGGCATCCCAATAGTCGCCCAGCAGGTAGAGGGTGCCATCGCCAGCTTGGGCAAACTTCTCTGTACGCAAGGGGAAGATACGCTCGTAAACCGTGCCGCCCGCACTGTTGATGGCGCGCAAATAGGTGCGGGAATAGCCCTGCAAAATCTCGCCAACCTCGCCATCCACGAAAATAACCAGCGTGGTGGTGCTGTTCAGGCGCAGCATCCCCACAGGAGTGCGGTTTGCCAGGTAAGTGTTGGGCTGCCAGTAGAGATTGGTAGCGAGACGGTTACCGTTGCTGTCAAAAATCAGGCGCGCAAAGCCAATACCCTCACTCCCGAAGGCATGCAGCACCTCCACTCCGCCTTCGGGACGCGCTATCAGCTGGCGCACAACGTCGTACGAACTCTCGTTGATGCTAACTGACCAAAGCAGGTCCCCCGAGGCAGACCAACGCTGAACGAAGGCGATGGAGTTGTTGTCCGCTTGAGTGATTGCCAGATAAAACGAGTCGTCGGTAGCCACGGCAATCGCTTCTGCGTACTCGGCTTGGTCAGGAAGACCGATCGTGCGTGTCCACAGCAAGTCGCCACTGGGCGAGTACTTGATGAGCGCCACATTGTTGAAGGGCTGGTTACTTGCCGAATGGAGGTAGCGCCCTGCGATAATCAGGTTGCCCTGCGAATCCGTAGCAGCGACTTGGGGAAAGATGCCGCGCGAGTCTGGCTGCACATAGAGGCGACTCCACGCCACATTTTGCGCGTGCATCGCCGCCCACGCGGAAACGAGTCCACAAAGCAGCAGCACCAATCGCATCGTGCTCATTATAGCACAGGTTCCACCCAACTAATAGCCACTGTTGCGCAAGCTAGGTAGCAGCGAGGGTAGCTGATGGGGCGCGAGCGGCACTTCGGTTCTGGCGCCGTCGGGCGTGCCCAATCCGCGCCGCACTACCTCCCACCAGTCCCACTGCACGATGTACGAAGCGTCAAAAATCATTACCCCGTGCGAGTTGAGGCGCGCGGCGCGAATCGCTCGCTCAAAGCCCGCAGGATCGCCTCGATAATCCAGCGTATAAATCCCCGCATACACAAACAGCTCGCCGTTAGTCCACTCCATAACGCGGCGGGTCATGCCCTCTACAGTGCGAACCTCGTCGCTATCGTGCAGGGGCGCTTCGCTCATAAACGGGATGCCGAAGTAGACGCCGGGCATTAAGTAGTCCACATCGTGGAGGTACGAAGTGAGGCGGTACTCAGGGCTGACGAAGCTGTAGGGGCGTGCAAGGGCGTCGCTTGCCCAGTTGACGCCCAACTCGTAGTAGATGGGATACCAGCTGCCCACATACACGCCGATGGGTATCGGGCGAATCGCCTCTACGGTGCGGCGGATATCGCGCAAGAGGTCGCGAATCACACGCGCGCGGAACTCTACCCATTCCCCAAAGCGCACCCCGCGCTCATACGAGTTGTAGGGCAGGGCGGGCGGGCGAATGATATCATCAGGCCACAGCACCACGCGCCCATACTGCGCCTCAAATGCTGCGCGAGTGCGCTCTGAAAAGTCGGTATATACATTTGCCCAGCGCATCCGATCCAGCACCAAGCCGTCGATGGGGTAGTTTTGCACGAGTTCGCGGACGATCGCCAGCAATCGCGCACGCACCTCGGGGTGCAGAGGGTTTACAAACACGGCGATGCCCTCCGTGTCCGACTCGGCAATCGGTTGCAGCACGGGCTGAGTCTGCAGGCTCAGCTGAATGCCTAACGCGCTTAGCCGCTCCAAGCTTTGGGCTGCTTGCCCGTCGGCGACCAAAATCCAACCGTTTTCGGGCGGGGTGATGGGGCGGCTCACAAACATTCCGTCAATCACGGCTTGCACGCGCAGGTCATCGGTCAGCAAGGCATATGACCACTGGCGTCCTGCAGGGGGTGTAGGGGCAGCACTGCGCCGATAAGCAGCCACTCCATCCGCAGGTGGGGGCGCATCGAAGCGACTGAGGTCGTATCGCGAGCCGTCCGGTAGCACAAGCATGCGTCGCCGTGAGTACGCCACCATCTGCCAGTCAGGGTTCTCGTAGGCGGGACCTACCCCGAACAGTTTGTGCCCTTCGGAAAGCACATTAATGTTCGCGTGCACCTCCAACCCGACGGCGTGTGCCTCTTCCAAAAACACCTGAAGCACATCCAAGTCGGGAGGCACACGCACCCCGCGCC
The DNA here is from genome assembly GCA_025061985.1 of Fimbriimonadales bacterium. Classification (GTDB taxonomy): domain Bacteria; phylum Armatimonadota; class Fimbriimonadia; order Fimbriimonadales; family GBS-DC; genus GBS-DC. The sequence continues at coordinate 11,033 of JANXAW010000004.1, read as the reverse complement.
ACTCGGTGAGCTTGAGAGCAACCCGGCTGTTGTACAGCACGTGCCCACTGATGGGCTTGACATCCAGCACGATGCAGTTGATGCCAGCCTCGCGGCAGCGTTGCACAAACTGGCGGATTTGAGCGCGGTCAATAAGCCAGTGGAGATTTGCAGTGGCATCCACCCACATCACGCGCCCTTCCAAGCCCAAGCGACGCACAATCGCCACAGAAGGGGGTGCTGTTTGAGGGACGGCAACACTTAGAACACTCAGCCAGGCGACCCAACACCAGCGCATCAGGCGCATAGGATACCTAAAACGCGAACGGGGCTAAGGATTTTCCCTTAGCCCCGTGGGTCGCCTCAGGATAGGGTCACAACCTCCTCATGTGAGGGCAGGCTTTGCTCTCCATCCAAAACTCCACAACAGCAACTTTCGTGCCAAACGATTCAAAGGCGGGGCAGGTATCCTATGGTTGTGGGCAAAGTTGTGCTAATTACGGGCGGCGCAGGATTTATCGGCAGCCATTTCACGGAGTACATATTGCGCCAGTACCCCGACTATCGCGTGCGTGTGCTGGATGCGCTCACTTATGCGGGCAGGCGCGAAAACTTGGCAGCCGTGGAAAACGACCCCCGCTATGAGTTCATTCATGGCGACATCCGCGACAAGCAAACCGTGCAGCAGGCGATGAACGCCGTGCATTACGTGGTGCATTTCGCTGCCGAAACGCATGTAGACCGTTCCATCTTAGACCCCGATGCCTTCATCACTACAGATGTCTACGGCACCTTTGTGCTGCTGGAGACCGCGCGTCAGGTTGGCGTGGAGCGGTTTGTGCATGTCAGCACCGACGAGGTGTACGGCTCCATCGAGCAGGGGGCGTTTACTGAGCAATCGCCTATGCGCCCCAGCAGTCCGTATGCCGCCAGCAAAGCGAGCGCCGACCTACTGGCACAAGCCTATCACCACACTTATGGAGTGCCTGTGTTGATTGTGCGCCCAAGCAACACTTTCGGGCCGCGCCAGTATCCCGAAAAGCTCATCCCGTTTTTTACGGTGCGTGCGCTGAATGACCAACCCCTGCCCCTCTATGGCGATGGGCAACAGCGCCGCGATTGGCTTTATGTGGAAGACCTTGTGCGGGCAATTGATGTCGTGTTGCATCGGGGGCAGGTGGGTGAGGCGTATAACATCGCGGGGGGCAACGAGCGCGTAAACATCGAGGTGGCGCGTCTCATCTTACAGGTGTTGGGCAAGCCCGAGAGCCTGATTCGGTTCGTGCCTGACCGACCAGGGCATGACCGCCGCTATGCGCTGGACGATAGCAAGCTGCGCGCCTTAGGTTGGCAGCCGCAGGCGCACTTTGAAACTGCCCTACGCGACACCGTGCTATGGTACGCCCAGAACCCGCAGTGGTGGTTGCCCATCCTCCAGCAGCAGGCGGAGTATCGGCAATTTATCCAGCAATGGTACGCTACACGCTCAGGGGACTGATGCATGGGCGCTTGCGCGTGCAAATTCTTGGGCTAGTAGCCTCCTTGCTCGTGCCCTTCGGCTTCGGACAGCAGCAGACAGACCGAATCGAGTTTGAGACCCAACGCCCGCTGCGCTACGACAACCTCTCAGACACGGTTGAGGGTGAGTCAGTCGTTCTGCGCTGGCGCGAGTACACGCTGGAAGGTGCGCGTCTGTGGGGCAGTCTACGCGAGGGGCAGTATCGCCTTGTCGAGGGGGTGCGTCTGACAGGCAGCGGGGTGCTTGCACAAGGGAGGGAACTGCGCTTTTTCACACGCGAGCGACGCTGGAGCTTGCTGGATGGCACAGCTGAGCTGCAACCAGCATTCATGGAGAATCGTCTGCTACAGAGCCTGCACCTTCACGGAAAGCGAGTTGAGGGCGTGCAAGAGCGGATACACGCTGAATGTTGCACGGCAACCACCTGTGCCCTAAAGCACCCCCATTTCCGATGGAGCGCACGCTCGCTGGATGCCACCGCGGGCGACCGCGCCGTCTTACGCGATGTGCGCCTGCAGATTCTGGGACGCACTGTGCTACGCCTGCCATATGTGGCTTTGCCCTTGCGCGAGGGCGAAGAGTCGCCCCTACCTGATGTCGGCTACACAGAGGAAGAGGGCTTCTATGTTCGCTACGCCATTGCCTACTTGCTGGCACGAGGCGCCTTAGGAAGCGTTCGCTTCGACGCGATGCAAAAGCGTGGGCTGGGCATCAACCTTGTACAGAACTACGCCCACGGCAGCTTGAGCCTGTATACCCTACGAGACGCGCGTCAACGCGCCGACTCGCTTACAGGGCGGTGGCAACACGCGCAAAACTTCGGCGCGTTGCAAACCCGCTGGAACGCCGAGTTCCGCCGCAACAGCTACCTCCTGTTTCGAGACAACACGGCGTGGAACTGGCGCACAGATTGGATACTGCCCACTCGCACAGGCACCTCACAACTAGGCTTCACTGAATCGCGCAACCGTACTGGCGCTTTTGAGACCATCAACCGCAACTTCATTGTGCAGGACACACGCATCTTTGGGCGGCTCCAGACCAACCTTTCGGGCGAGTATGTGGAACAGGAGAGCCTGTTTGCAGAGGCGCGCCGAGGCAACCGCCAGTGGAACCTGCGCAGCAACCTGCGCTACGCGCTGGAACGCGAGGTGAGTCTGCAGTTGGACTTTGAGCGGTTTTTACCCGTGGGCGAGTCGCGGGTGTTTGGTGGGCTGGAGCGCTTGCCCGAGCTGAGCTTGGTTACCAGCGCACGCGGGTTAGGGTTGCCTCAGTCGCAGTTGCGCCTAAGTATCGGACGCTACACAGAGGGCTTCCAAGCGCGCCTGACGCGCGAGCGCTACGCCTTCGAATGGCAAGGTCAGTTAGGGGCGCGTGCCAGCCCTGACAGTATGCGTCCGCGTACTTCTTGGAGCTACCGCTTCCGCCAGTCGTTTTACAGCGATGAAACGGCGCAGTACTTGCTCCAATCCGTGCTGGAGCAGACTGTTCCGCTGGCGCGGCGCTCGCGCCTGAGCCTGCGTTGGAACTACCTACGCCCTTACGGCTACAGCCCACTGGGGATTGACCGCGTAGGTACCTACAACCTGCTGAGCGGCGAGCTACAGTTGGTGTTTAGTGGGGGCTGGAGCGTGGGTGTGCAGACTAGCTACGATTTGCTCGCTGCCGACAAGGGGCGAGACCCATGGAGCTTGCTCAGCATCAATGCAGAGTATCAGCCTGCTGAATGGCTGCGCTGGCGTGCATTACTGGGGTATGACCTCAACCGTGAGCGTTGGCGTACCATTCAAACCGACCTGCGCTGGCGGTTTGGCGATTCGCGCTTGCTGCTAGCTGCCCGCTACGACCCCGAACGCGCCAAGTGGGGTAGCGTGTTCTTGCGTGTGGATGCGCTCAAATGGGGGCGCTCGCGAATCTCGTGGCTCGTCCAGTACAACGGCTATCTGAACCGCTTCGAGTCGCGTCAAGCGCTGTGGGTGTACGACTTGCACTGCGCCGAGTTGGAAGTGCGCTACATTGACAACCCATTTGGCTTCCGTCGTGATACAGGGCTGCAGATTTTCATACGCCTCAAGGCGTTGCCTAGCGTTTCGCGTTTCGGGCTGGGGCAGTTTGGGCAGCCGGTGGGCGTGTTGGGCAGCGAGCTTTAGCGGGCGCGCGTCCCGCGAATCTCGCGGATCGCTTGCAAGTGCTCCTCATAGGTGCGCGAGAAACGGTGATAACCGTCGGCTTGGGCAACATAAAAGAGATAATCTGTGTTCTCGGGATACAGCGCGGCGCGAACGCTGGCTAATCCAGGGCTGGCGATTGGACCTGGGGGCAGCCCCCGATGGAGGTAGGTGTTGTACGGTGAGGGGTGGCGCAGGTCTTTGCAGAGCACGCGCCGTTTCCAATAGCCCAGCCCGTATAGCACTGTGGCGTCTATCTGCAGGGGCATCTTGCGCTTGAGGCGGTTGTAGATGACCGATGCCACACGCGGGCGCTCATCATCGTGAAGCACCTCTTTCTCGATCATCGAGGCGATGGTGAGCAACTCGTGCAGGGTTAGTCCGCGTTGGCGCATTGCCTCCTTGTAGGGCAAGTAGATGCGCTGGTAGGTAGCTTTCAGCATTGCGCGGATCGCTGGCTCAGCGCCTGTGCCAGGGGGAAGACGGTAAGTGCCCGCAAACAGGTAGCCCTCCAAGTGAAGCCCCTCAGGGAGAGGCAAGCCGATGTCCTTGAACCGATGCGGTTGGTGGCACAAGGCAAGGAACTCGTCTTTGTTAGCAACGCCGCGTTCGTGAAGGCGCTCAGCAATGCGTGCCATGGTCCAGCCCTCTGGAATCGTCACCCAGTTGCGCGTGAAGCGTTCATGGATGAGGATGTCAGCAATCTCGAACAAGCTTTGGTTCGGGCTGAACTCATATTCCCCCGCGGCGATTAGGTGCTTGCCGCGCCAGCGCAGCCAGAGTGCAAGCAGGCGTGGATTGCGTATTAGTTTGCGCTGGTACAGCCGTTGTGCCAGTGTCTCGGCATCGACAGGCGCACGCAAGCGCACCAGTTGCGGCTGGAAATCGTGGCTAAGTGGGCGCGTTTGCCCGTAGAGCCACGCCCCCGCGCCCAGCACCGCCACCAACCCTGCTGCCACAAGCCCCCATATAATCAGGCGTCGCATAGGCGCTTATAATCATACCGACTGGGCTCAGCTGCGCGGGTGCAGAGGGGCAAAAGGGGGTATACTTTTGCCAAATGGCGGCGCGGGTTGGCGTGCTTACCGTGGAGCTTTACCTTGGCGGCTGTCGCTCGCTAAAGGAAAAGCGACAAGTGGTGCAAAGCCTCATTACCCGCCTGCGCAACGAATTCAACCTCTCCATTGCCGAAGTAGATCACCACGACCTGCATCAGCGCGCGTGTTTGGCGATTGCGTGCGTGGCAAACCGAGCCAACTATGTCAACAGCGTGCTGGACACGGTGTTGGAACGCTTGGAAGCCGACGGGCGTATTATGCTGTTGGAGAGCCATTTGGAGCTTCTTTGACAAGGAGGACACCCATGGGTGGACGGATGGAGCGTTTGGAGTCGCTCCTGACTGCAGAGATCAGTCAGGTGCTGCTTAAGGACTTGGCAGGTCAGGACTTAGGCTTAGCGACTATCACGGGCGTTAAGATCGCCCGCGACCTTTCGCAAGCGAAGGTTTATGTGAGCGTGCTGGGCGATGAGCGGCGCCGCGCGCAGACGATCCAACAATTACAGCGGGCAGCTGGCTACATTCGCGGACTGTTGGGGAAGCGGTTGCACCTTAAGCGGATCCCTCGATTGGTGTTTGTAGACGACCCCTCGCTGCGCAACGCCGACCGCATCAACCGCTTGCTCAAGGATGGCTAAGCCGAAAATTGCTTGGGCGCCTGTGCGTCTGATTCAGCCTATTCTGCACGGGCAGCTCACGGTTTTAGAATGGCTGCGACAAGTTCCCGCGTTCGGGGTCTCGGCGGTGGAGCTATATTATGCCTTCTTGAGCCAGGAAAACCTTCCCCAACTGAAGGCAGAGCTACGAGCGCTGGAGCTTGCAGTGAGCCAAATCACTTGCGCCCCTGACTTTACCCATCCTGATCCTGCAGTGCGCGCCGCCCAGCTGGAGATGATGAAGCGCTATGTGGATTGGGCAGCGGAATTAGGCGCAGACGCCGTGCGTACCACCGCTGGCACGGCACACGAAGGGGTTAATCCTACCGACGCCGTCCATTACGCCGCCGAGAACATGGTCAAACTGGCAGAGTACGCGATTCCGCAAGGCGTTTACCCGTGCTACGAGAACCACTACAAAGACCGCCTGTGGACGCGCGAGGACTTCTCGTTCCTTCCCGAACGATTTTTGGCGATTTTTGAGCTGCTGGAGCCAACCCCTGTGCGCATCAACTTTGACTTCGCCAATCCCCTAATGGTAGATGCTGATCCTGTCGCGCTGCTGCAACGCGTAGTGCATAAGGTGCACCATGTGCACGCAGGCGACCGCTTGCCTGGGCAATACCAGCACACAGTGCTGGGCGAGGGTGCTGTGCCGTTTGTTCCGCTCCTGCAGCTGCTCAAGGCACATGGCTACGCGGGCTACATAAGCATCGAGGATGGTCAACCGTACGGGGATGAAGGGTTCCGCAAATCGCTGGCGTTTCTGAAAAGCCAAGTCGATGCTGTATGGGGCGCCGAGTGAGTACTGATCGCCTGCTCAAGGGAGGGAGCAGTGGCGCGTCAACGGAAGCAGACTCGCGTGGATTACGACAGCCCGTGGAAGGAGTTTTTGACCGTCTTCTTTGAGGCGTTCATTCGGACGGTTCTGCCAGAGCTGCATACGCTAATAGATTGGGAGCGTGCCCCTGAGTTTTTGGATAACGAACTGCGTCGCCTTTCACCTCGTAGCGAAACGGGACGACTGTACACCGATCGGTTGGTGACAGTGTGGCTCAAGGATGGGGATGCGCGTGCTATCTTAGTCCACATCGAAGCGCAGTCGCAGCCAGTGGCGGAGTTTGAGCAACGCGTCTTCGCCTACTATGCCCGCATCTGGCTGGAGTTGCGCTTGGACATCGTGTGCATTGCGGTGTTAGCAGACAAAAGCCCGACTTGGCGTCCCTCTCGCTACGTACGCGAACTACCCGGTACGCGCCTCGACTTTCAGTTCCACCCAGTCAAGCTGACGGATATCGATGAAGCTTTTTTGCAAGCCCAAGCGAGAGCGCGCAACCCTGCAGCGCTTATGCTATTAGCGTTCCGCAAGGCGATTGGCACGGAAGCGGATGTGGAAGCGCGTTTTGCTGCACGCCAACAACTGACACGCCTAACGTTTGAGTTTGGGTACCATGAGGATGACCGAGCGCAGATACTACGCTTGCTGGAGTGGGTGACGAAACTGCCAGAGGTCTTGGAGCAGCGGATTGAGGAGCTTGTGGAGGAGTACAAGCGCGAGCGCGGCACGACCTTCGTTTCGCGCCTCGAGCGGCGCGCGATAGAGCAGGGCTGCGCCGAGGGATTTGTCAAGGGGCGTGCTGAGGGGCGTGCTGAAGGGTTTGCCGAGGGGCGCGCTGAAGGGTTTGCTGAGGGGCACGCCGAGGGACGCACTGAGGGACTTCGGCAAGCAATCAAGCAAATCGCCATGCACCGCTTTGGCGCGATGCCCGAAGCCTTGCAGCCCTTGCTAGAGCGCATCACCAACCCTGAGACGCTGGAGGAACTGATTAGTGTCGCGCTAAGTGCTCCCACTGCAGAAGCGCTTATGCAGCAGATTGAGCAGCGCGCCGTTCAAGAGCCGAACGAAGCGTAGGCAATCCCCTAAACGCCGTCTGTGATGAGGCGGAGCTTGCTTAGCCATTCCTGCATCGGCTCCATTAACTCGTAGGCAGTAAAGTCTAGGTGAATAGGGGTAATGGACACATAGCCGTGTGCCACGGCGTACACATCGGTCCCAGGCTGGTCGCGTTCCTCTACTAAGCTACCGCTCAGCCAGTAATAGGGGCGCCCTGCGGGATCGACGCGCGACTCGATCCGATCGGCATACTGACGCTTGCCCAACGCAGTGATTTGATAGCCCTTGATCTCGTTTGGCGGAAGATTAGGCACATTTACATTCAGGAAGGTATGCTCGGGCAGGGGGTGCTCTTGCAGTAAGCGGGCGATGTTGAGCGCTGCCAAAGCAGCAGTCTCATAATAGAGGACGGGTTGTTCACTTGGGGAAAGTTCAGCAGCACCCCCTGACCGTGCGACTGGCAGCACTTCTTCCGCAGCCAGCGAGATCGCAAAGGCGCTTATCCCGTGAATTGCGCCCTCAATCGCTGCTGCAATCGTGCCAGAGTAGGTCAGATCCCACCCAAGATTGGGACCTGCATTGATTCCTGAGACCACGAGGTCCACTTTGTGGTTCAGCACCGCGTGCACGCCTAAAGTTACGCAGTCGGTAGGTGTACCGTTGGTGGCATAAGCGATTGAGCCGTCGGGTAGGTGTACACGGTGCAGGCGCAAGGGCTTGTGGAGCGTGATCGAGTGCCCTGTAGCGCTGCGCGGTCGGTCTGGGGCGACAATGAACACCTCGCCGAGGGATCTGAGGCGCTCTGCCAACACGCGGATTCCCTCGGCGTACACGCCATCGTCATTAGTGACCAAAATGCGCATCACTCTGCGCCCTCGCCCACCAGTTTCTCAGGAATCAACCCCAGCCACTTCTTGAGGCGGTAAATGGTGGTGTCGCGATGTAACTCGGCAATCGCGCGAGTGAGTGGAATGCCCTTTGGGCAGACCTTTACGCAGTTTTGGGCGTTGCCGCAGCCCGTGATGCCTTCTGGACCCGTAAGCACCTCCAGTCGCTCATTTGCCAGCGTTGCCCCTACAGGGTGTAGGTTGAACAGCTTCGCTTGAGCGATTGGTGCAGGTCCGATAAACGCAGAGCGCTCGTTGTATTGCGGGCATGCCTCCATACAGCAGCCACACGTCATGCAGCGCGCCAGTGCGTACCGCAACTCACGCACCGAATCGTCCATTCGCGGACCCGGACCCAGGTCGTAGTAGCCATCCACAGGCACCCACGCCTGTAGCTTCTTGAGCGCTTCGAACATCCGGCTGCGGTCGACAATCAGGTCGCGCACAACGGGGAACTTGCTCATCGGCTCTAAGGTGACCTCAATAGTATCCCCCTTGTGCACGCCCACCTGATCGATCAGCGCAGCACAGGCTTGCTGCACTTTGCCATTGACCACCATCGTGCAGGTGCCACAGACCTGCTCTAAGCATGCAGCTTCCCAAGCAGGTGGCGACACAGGACGCCCCTCGCTATCCACGGGGTTGCGCTGGATTTCCATCAAGCAGGAGATAACGTTCAAGTTCGGGCGGTAAGGCAGCGTGAACTCCTGCCAATATGGCTTGTGGTTTGGGCTATCCTGCCGACGCACCTTCAAACGCACCGTGCGAATAGAGCCGTTACCGTTTCGCATGCCAATCCGCCTCCGCAAGGATTATACCTTGCGTAAACTCTCTTGCTTTTGTGAGGAGGAGGGAATAGGAGTGCAAGTCATCCCGCGTTCCCTCCTATGCGGGTACAATTCGCAGCGATGGCAATTCGCGTACGGTTGGGGCAAGACGAAGTTCAAGTGGAACCCGGTGGCTCTGCACAGCTGGTTGCGACTATTCGAAACGAGGGAGATGCCCCTGACCAAATTGCGGTGGAGGTGGAAGGCGTCGACGCGGAATGGTGCGCGATACCTATCCCCTCGTTCACTTTGGCGCCGGGCGAGGAAGTACAAGAGCGGATCCTTATCCGCCCGCCGCGAAGCGCAGAAAGTCGCGCAGGGGTGTACCCGATCCTGGTGCGTGCGCGCTCGCTGGAAAACGGCGGTTCAAGTGTGGCACAGGCGAATCTGGTGATTCGCCCATACAGCATGCTCACGCTGGAGATTAGCCCGCGTCGGAACGTGGTTTCGCCATGGCGCAAGCGCGCTCTTTATGAGCTAAGCCTTTCGAACTACGGCAACACAGAGCAAACCGTGCAACTCCATGCAGCTGACCCCGAAGATGAGCTAGTGTTTGAGTTGGAGCGTGAGCGTGTACTGCTAGCGCCAGGGGAGACGCAACATGTGCTGGTATACGCCCAGCCGCGCCGCCTACCAGTGTTGGCGAACCCGACGCTATTTAGTTTCACTGCCACAGCGCGCAGCGTAGAAGACCCACTGCGTTCTACCTCCACCCAAGCGCAGCTAGAGCGACGCGGCATGCTTAGCCCCCTAACCTTGGGGTTCGTGCTGGTGCTGGCAGCGCTGCTTGGGCTGTGGTACTACACGCGCCCCTTGCCTGTGGAAATCGAGTCCTTCGAGGCGCAACCGGCACAAGTGGTTGCTGGGGAAACCGTGGAGTTGCGCTGGAGCGTGCGCAACGCTGATACTGTGCGAATTGAGCCTGGGGTAGGCGAGTTCAATCCCACCCAAACGCGCTCGGTACGAGTGCAGCCTCAAGCGACAACAACCTATCGCCTGATTGCGCGCAACCGCTACGGCGAACAGCTACGCGAAGTGGTGGTGATTGTACAGAACGCGCCTGAGCCACCTCCACCCGAAATCGTGCGCTTCTACGCCGATCCACCCCAAGTCAAGCGTGGCGAGTCGGTGTTGTTGCGGTGGGAGGTGCGTAACGCCACCGAGCTTATCCTTACCCCACCTGGCGGGCAGAAGTTAGACCCCGCCATGCCCGGCTATGAGCATCGCCCTTCGCGCACCACTGAGTACGAGCTGATTGCGCGCAACGCCGCAGGTAAAGCCGTCAGCAAGAAAGTCAAGGTAGAAGTCATAGACCCCTCGCAAGCGCAAATCCTAAGCTTCACCGCACAACCGACGCGAATCCGAGCGGGCGAGAGCGCAGTGCTGCGTTGGCAAATCCTCAACGCCATACGCGCCGACATTGACCAAGGCATCGGGCGCGTGAACGCAGAAGAAGGCGAGCTAACCGTTAGCCCCACCACAACCACCACCTACACGCTCACTGCCTACGACAGCGAGGGCAGACCTGCCAAAGCAAAAGTTACAGTGCAAGTGGAACCTGCAGAACCCTCGCCTGCCCCCGAAACCCCTCAGTGAGGGCACGGGGTAAGCGTTCGCAACACGCAGCTGATCTGGTTCGGGTTCGCAAAGACTGCCAACCTACACGCAGTCGGCGAACAACACCTCGCTTGCAGAGCACTTGCGGGGGTACACTTAACACTGTGAAAGCCGACATCGTAATCCCAATCGAGTCGCTTACGCCGCGCCAGATTGTTGCTGAGCTGGATAAGTACATCGTTGGGCAAGCCAGAGCCAAGCGCGCCGTTGCGATTGCGCTGCGCAACCGCTATCGCAGACAACAACTACCACCTGAACTGCGCGACGAAATCCTGCCCAAAAACATCTTGATGATAGGTCCTACTGGCGTGGGCAAGACCGAAATCGCCCGCCGCTTGGCGATGCTGGTGCGTGCCCCCTTTGTGAAGGTTGAGGCGACTAAGTTCACGGAAGTCGGCTATGTGGGGCGTGATGTGGACTCGATGGTAC
>JANXAW010000041.1 GCA_025061985.1 Fimbriimonadales bacterium | reverse complement strand
ACACTGGTAAGGAACCAGCCCCACCGCTTAAGGTACTGGCGAACATCTTCCGCGTAGGGCTGCCCGTTTGGGTAATAGTGCGGGTTGCGCGGGTGGCGTATGAAGCTTGGCTTGTCAAAAGCGTTGAACTGGGCGTAGGCGGGTAGGTTGAACGCACCGATGCGCGTGTTATTTCCGTCCTCGTGGGCATAGTCTGCCAAGCCCACCACATCGTGGTTGAGCGTGCTGAACCCAAACGGCGGCGCATTATTAAAATCCAGTTCGTTGTTGGTGGGGTCAGCAGTGGAGCGGATGTGAAAATCTTCGGGAATCACGCCGGGGTAGCGATCAATAGCAGTGCTGGCGCGATTGTCGGCGTGGTTGGTTACCAAGTCGCAGTAGACTTCCAGCCCCAGCCGCTGCGCCAGTCGCACCAGCTCAATCAGTTCTTGAGTTGTGCCGTACTGGGTGCGCACGGTGCCCTTTTGGAAGCGGTCGCCGAGGTCAAACAGGTCAAATGGGTTATAGCCTGTGCTGAAGCCACCTCCCCCTGCCTTCACGGGCGAGGGCAGATAAATTGCGCCATACCCTGCTTGCACGACCTCAGGCAGGCGCTGCATAATGGTGCGATAGTCGGTTTGGAACCACTGCAAAATGGGCGTTTCGCGGTAGCGGGGGGCATATCGCACCCACACACTGTAGTTTGCGCCCCCATTGTTGTCTACCACGACGGTGCCATTGGCATGGCGCGCGCGGATGTAAAACTGCACATAGGTGCCAGGCGGAAACGGCGGTAGCACGACATACCATTGGGTGTTGTTGCCGATGTTGAAGTCAAATGAGAAATCGTATTCTCGTGTAGTGAGCCAATCATCGGTGGTTAGCACCAGCTGCACCGATTGCCCAAGTGCAATAGGGTGGGTTTGGGTCGTTACAGTGAGGAGCTGCCCCGGGTCAAGCATCCCCAAGCGGCTGGGCAGTTGATGGGAGTTCGTTGCAAACAGACGGGTGTTTCCCACCCAGTTCAGCTGCGCCTGCGCTACCGCCCACAGCATCAGCAACGCTGTTAGCGCAATTCGTCGCATAGCAATATTATAGTCCAAGCGCTCTGTGAGGGAGTACAGCAGTGCCCTGCCCCAAACATTCAGGGGCAAGCAACCCTTGCCCCTGAGCGTGTCAGCGGAATGTCAATACTCCTTTGATGGGTTTATACTACGCGCACCTGCTCCAACACTGTCCAGCCATCCACAACCGACAGGTTGTTCGCGAACTTGATGCGCGGGCGGTTGCGCCACGGATCAATAATCCCAATCGCCAAGCGATACTGTCCTCGCGGGAGTGTAATTGCTGGCGAAACCGTCGTGAAGCTGAACGCACCTGGCAGCCAGCGACGGATATCCGCTTTCACATCCCACTGCAGCACGGGCTGATTTGAGCTATTCAACAACGCCATTTTCACCTGCCACGGGTAGTAGAATGGTGCAACGCCCTGATTCTCGCCCGAAAGCGTGATCTCCGCTCGCTGCCCGCGACGCACTTCGGGCGTCCACTGCAGGCGATCCAGCCGATACTCGTAGCCCATGCGCCGCATCATCCAGCGTGCGTTGTTCATGTAGGTGCTGTTGCTGGTATGGTCTTCCAGCGCGGGGCAGTACGGACCCAGATAGGTGAAGTGTCCTGCCTCCAGCATCGCGCGTGTGCGATCCCATGCGGTGGTGAGGTAATAGAGGGCTTGGTTGGGTACCATTTCGCCACCGATGCAGGCAACGCGCCAGTTCTGGTCGCGCCCGGCACGACGCAGGTTCGGTAAGAAATACCAGTCTTCGGGTCCGTCGGTATCTTCGGGGAACATATCGTCGTGGTAGCCCAGCCATGGGTGCTGCCCCAGATAGCCGTTTGCGTTACGCGCTTGCAAGATCTTGTTGGGGAACGCGGCGCGCATTTCGTCTATGACTATCTGCTGGGTGGCAGGGCTGGCAAATAGCTCTGTGCGCGGATAGGTGTGCCACTCGCCCCAAAAGCCCAGCAGACCCAGCTGCACAAATGCGACGCGCGGGTGGTTGTTGAAATACTGCCCCATCGCGCGAATCAGGCGCACCAACGCCTGTACAAGGCGTGGGTCGTCATAGTTGGGCGACAAGCCACCACCATACTCGGTGTAAGGGCGCATCTCCACGCCCATATCAATCAGCCACTGCGGCACGCCCGCCGGTTGACCAGGGTAGTCCAAGTAGACGCGGAACACTACATGGTTATCGCGCGTGAGCGGCGATACATTCCACCTTTGCTCAAACTCGTGGAACCGGTAGTCTTGGGGGTTTGGCTCTAACTCGCGCCAAGAAACGTACCAAAAGTTCATGCTCACAGGCAGGTAGTACTGCGTCGTCCAAGGGAACCAATACGCCGCCCAACCCTTGAGCGGGTTGTCCAGCGGCCCCAGTGCACTTGGTAAGCCCCGTATGCGTCGTCGCGCCTGCATAGTCGACCTCCCTCAGCGCGTTTCCTCACTGTCCCCAGAAGCTGTACGCTGGTATGTCGAATGCCACGCCGATTAGGCTCCATCCCATTCCGACAACTGCCTCGCCCAAGATTAGCCCTAAGAAGAAGGGCAGCAGTCGTCGGTACAGGGGCAGTCCGCCGTAGCGTACTACTACGAGCTTAATCAGCCACGCAATCGCTATTGGTAGCCACACGAGGTTCATCGCCCAGCTGCCCGAAATCGCAAAGCCGATGGGATGGAACGGGAAATTCATGAACCTGCTGCGCAGCCACATTAGGCCCCACGCGATGCCGAAGCCCACTCCTGTTGCTCCCAAAGCGCCTCGATGCGCCTCCTGGGGTAGCGATAGCCAGTTGTTGAGGCGGTTGTACGCTTCCATGCCAAATAGCTGCCCTTGGAAGAACTCCGCTCCTGCGCCATAGCGGTAGGCGTTGTGCAGGTACGCCCAGAACGCCAGGAGCGCGCCCCACAGCCCCGCCCACAACATCCATAGCCAGAATGTTCGAAACGATGCGCCCACACGCTGCGCCAGCTTTAGCCCCTCCAGCGCAAACGGCATCGGATGGGAGCGATATGCCCGATTGAACCAGTAGAAAAAGTTCAGCACTGCCAGCTCGCGTGGCGCATAGCCCACTGAACCCGTAAGGCGCGTAAATACATGGTCGGGACCTGAGAAATGCTGGTCATGCACGGGCGAGCCGAACTCGGCGCGGATGCGCGTGATCACCAGCGCCATTAGCAGGTACAGCGCCACCGCTCCCAACGCCACATACCAGCGCAGCCCAAACCCCCAGAAGAAGCCCATCATGCCCACCAACCCCAGCAATAGCCCGTACACGGCTGTGCGGTACGGGAGTGCCTCACCTGCATCGCGCAGCTCGCTTTGCTCAGGGTTGCGCAGATGACGCCAAATCTGCTGCACCAGTCCCCGACTGCCCAACAGCAAAAATAGCCCAATCCCCAAGTACGCCCCTATCCCCTGCTCCCGAATGTAGGGAAACTCGGGTGTGATGTCCCACCCCAGCCACGCCGTAACCACTAGCTGCGCCTTCCAGAACAGATAGAAAAACCATATCGAAAACGCCAAGTCGGTCGGCATTAGGTAGGCAATCCCAATCACGAACGGATAGAACGAGATCGGCAGCCAACCCACAGCGTTCCAAGGATGGTCGGTCAGGTACACCGCCATATCCTGATGGCGCACGGCAATTTCGGGGATGGTGGGGAACCAGTAATGCAGCCCATTGAGGAGGTTGATACCGCCTGCTATGGCGAACCCGCCCCAGAACAGGCGTGTGCGCCACAAGGTGCCGCTCGGCTCCACCATCTGCAACGGCAGCTCCACCAGCGGGAACGCCAGTCGCTCGGCGTCCATCCACTGCCGTCGCACCAGCGACACAAGGCACAGCATTGTCCACCACAGTAGCGCGATAAAGCCCATCCATACCGCCGCTGGCACAAGCCACGCCGTGATATGCTCCCACCGATATAGCGTGGAGTTGCCTACGAAGTAGGGGCGCAGCGCGTCGTAGCTCTGTACCACAAGAGGCGATGGCACAGCCTCCAGTACGGTTTGGGGCAGCACTCCCTCACGCACATAGTAAGCGGGATGGGCAATCAGCTGCACCAGCACAGGTGTAAAGTCGTGCCCCGCCATTGCGCTAGTGACGCAAAGCATGCTGTAAATAAGCAGCAGCTCAGCGGGGCTAAACTGCCATGCAGGTCGGGCACGCCCCACCAGCGCATTCGCGACAAGCAGTAGCACCAGCCACAGCAGGACGTTCATCAGCAGTGAGATGCTGGTAGGATACGGTCCGTCGCGTACCTTTTCGATCTGGATAATCCAGTAGGCGTTTGGGACGGCAAGGAGGGTGGCAAGAAGGGGGGCACGCACCCGCATTAGCAGCGAGCGCGTCTGTGGGACTTCAATGGCGGTTGCTTGCCGCGCCGAGCCAGCGGTTAGCATCCCCATTTCCGTTGGGCAGCGTCGCAGTACATCTACACTGCTCTCTTGTGGCGCCACACGTCTGTAGGGCAACGCCGCGCCAAGGTCGGCGCACTTGAGCCAGCGAAAGTCAGTCCTGTTTGCATAGGAGCGGCTTTAGCCACTCCTAGGCAGTTTGAGCCGCCAATGCCCTCGCTATCAGCACCCCATAGCGAAGAGGCTGCCTTACCTACATGTGTGAGTGGGCTGCCTGCCTCGCAAGTTCGGTAGAGCCTCTCACCGCCCAGTCGCAGGAGGTGGTGTGCCCATTGGACTGCCCCCTGGCGGTCCAGGCATTTGACCGCCTGGCATGCCCGGGGCAGGCTTAGGCACGCTCTCGCCGTAGGTATGCACGCCACCTGTCCAAGCGCGGTACAGCAGGAAGCCCGCTAGCAACACCGCTATGGCAATCAAGCCCCACACGACGTATGGTGGTAGCTCTACACGCATAGTCGCCCCCTGATTACTGACCGTAGTCGTAGACGTCGGCACACTCTTGGCCTGTGGCGAACTCGCGATCGCCTAGCAGCACAGGGTAAAAGTGCGAGAAGTTTTCGCCACGCCACTCGAAGTATGGTGCGCCACGAGGCGAGCGTCGCGCCCATTTCGCGTGCCCATCGACAAAGGTGAACACCAATCCCTCTTGGTGGCGCACAATCCCCTGCACCCATGACCACTCGCGGTCGTACGGCACGTACTTCATGAAGGCGTTGGGGTTCGCTGGACCGCGCAGACAGGTGTACTCGCTGTAGATGTAGTTGTTGTCCATTACTAAGGCGACTTCGGCAGGGCGTTGTATCTGCGCCAGCGACACCGGGGTAAGGCTCTGCACGCGGTTAATGATGATTTGGTTCAGCCCGTACTCTACCTTGGGCACGATCCAGCGGTTGGGGTCAGCCGGTCGCCCTTGCCCGCACTGCCACAGGGCATACGAAGCGTAGTACCACTCCCCTTCGTAGCTGGGACAGTCAAAGATGCCCGCGTTGCGGATGTAAGGGTGCAACAGAGTCGCCCAATGTTGACGCGGATGGCTCGGGTTGTACGCAAAGTACTCGGTTTCGCTGGTAGGACATCCGCCTGGCCACGGCTGAATGAAGAACTTCTCGTCGTAGTCATTCAGGTACGAAATGATAGCGAGCCCGATCTGTCTCAGGTTGCTGGTACACATTGTTTGGCGCGCCTTTTCACGCGCCTGCGCGAACACAGGGAACAGTATCGCCGCTAAGATGGCGAT
>JANXAW010000021.1 GCA_025061985.1 Fimbriimonadales bacterium | reverse complement strand
ACCACTCTGATAGCTCTCGCTCCAGTCGTTTGAACGCGCGCCATTCGCGCAGCGCAAGGTCTACTGGCATCTCGCGAAACGCCTGAATAACCTGACGGATGTACTTCTCCAACGCCTCACGTGGCAGGTCTTCCTGGATATCTCCTTGGGCGTGCTCTTCCATGAGGGTTCTAACGAGTTCGTCCACAGGCGTGTTTTTGTCAAGCATTTGGCGCAGCAGCCTTATGTCGCGATCACATTGCTTCTCAAGAAACGCTGCCAGTCGCTCGCGCCAGCGCCGCTCTTGGCGTGCGACCTCAGGGTTGCGCTCTAGCATCCAGCGGTCCTCGGACTCGCTAATCCGACGCAGTCGGATGTCCAGAGCCGATTCTAAGATTTCACGCACTTGCTGCCAGCTCCGCGGCTTTATGTGGATTATCGCAAGTCGCTGGCGTAGTTCGCGTGCGCAGTCCACTCGGCGTCCTCCTACTGACATCCGCTGAGCAATCTCTTCGAACGAGTAATAATCCAGCGGGAACTCTACTTGCTGAGCGCATGCGGTTGACCAGAGCAGTAGTCCTGCGACGCATCCTAAGATAGTGGCTCGCATAGCGTCCCCCTCAGTTGTGCTGGGGATTATACCTGAGGCTAAGAAAGTCCGGCTGACGCGCGGTAGAGATGGTTTACAAACTCCTTTATGCGAGGGCAGTTGCAAGCGGCAGGGCATTTCGCGACACTCTCGTTGGTTCCGCCTCAAGTGGGGGCTTGACGGGAGGAGGGATGGTGGGGTATAATACCGCGCCTTGCAGTGCGTGGCACGCGCTGCGCAACGGCATCCCAGAGAGGGGAGGCGAGACGGGCGCTATGTCGCGGTCCAACTCGGTGGAGGTCATCAATCGGCGTTGGCTTATTGTAAGCCGACACGGTTGAAACGCCGATTTGGATGCCACATAGGCGCTTGTGCCCCTCGGGGCGCGCTGGAAGCGTCTGGTACCGAAACCGACCGCGCAAAACCACCCCCATCGCCTCCGGGTTCGGGGTAGCTTCAGCTGCCACCGCAACTCGGTCGTAGCCACAAGGCTACGAAACTTCTTGGGTTAGGAGACTAGCGATGAGCAAGGTTGGCATTCTGGGGCGCCGACCTGCGCGGTCGACGACCAGCATCGCTACATGGGTGCTGTCGCTCTGGCGCAGTGCGCGCGCGTGGCTCGCTCAGGCGGTGGCATCACTAACCTCCAAGGCCACCACAAACGCGCCTGCACACTGCTTCGAATACGAAATTGCCCCTCGCTCCCTGCGCCAAGACGGCAGCCGCACTCTAGGCACACACCTGCTGGTAGAACTGCACGGCTGCAACGGGCGCACCTTAGAGCGAGTGGCACACGTCGAGCGCGCTCTCGTGCAGGCAGCCCACGAGTCCAACGCGCGCATCGTCAGCCACTTTTTCCATGAGTTCGAGCCGTACGGCGTGTCGGGCGTGGTGGTGATTGAAGAATCGCACTACACTATCCACACCTGGCCCGAACATCGCTACGCGGCAGTGGACTTGTTCTACTGCTCGGAGACAGTGGATGCCGAGCGAGCGTTGGAGGTGCTACGTCGCGCGTTTGAGCCAGAAAAGGTCGACGTGATGTTGGTACGGCGTGGGGTGCTGCAACATACCCCCGGTTGACTGGTGGGGCTGTTGCGCTCCCACGCGACTCGTAAACAGCGATGCGAACTCAACAAGAACATGCGCTGGTGGCGGACGCACTCGCCTCGGAAGGCGAGGTGGGTGTCGTCACGCCCCAGCACCTCTGCTTCCCCGAAGGCATAGAACTTGTCTGCGGGCAGCGCCTTGCTCCGCTAGAAGCCGTCTACGAGACCTACGGCACACTGGCGCCCGACAAAAGCAATGTCATCCTACTCTGCCACGCGCTTTCGGGCGGCGCCCACGCCGCAGGCAAACACCACCCCAATGACCGCAAACCCGGCTGGTGGGATTTATACATCGGGCCCAACAAGGCGCTGGACACGAACCGCTTTTTCGTGATTTGCATCAACGCGCTGGCAAGCCCTTACGGCACCACCTCGCCACTTTCTATTGATCCCCGCACAGGAAAGCCGTACCACCTCAACTATCCCCCCGTGTGCGTGACTGACTGGGTAGAGCTGGAGCGAATGGTGCTGGAGCACTTGGGCATTCAGCAAGTGTATGCGGTTGTCGGTGGCTCCACGGGCGGGATGCGGGCGTTTGAGTGGGCGATGCGCTACCCTGAGCGCGTGCGCAAAGCGCTAGTGATTGCCGCCCCCGCACGCTCCAACCCGATGGTGATCGCCCTCAACCATATCCAGCGCCAAACAATCCTGATGGGCTTGAAACACGGCGGGATAGAAGGTGCAAACCGCGGGCTGATGCTGGCACGCATGCTAGGACACATCTCCTACCTCTCTGAGTACGCCCTCTGGAGCAAATTCGGGCGCGATACCGTGCCCGAAACCGACTTCTGGAGCGTCACTTACCAAGTGGAAAGCTACTTGGAATACAAAGCGACCACCTTCCTGCAGCGGTTTGACCCGTTCTGCTACCTTTACATCACGCGCGCGATGGACAACTTTGACTTAGGCGCCACCTATGGCGAGGGCGATTTGCGCCGCGCGCTTGCGCGGGTGCAGGCGGAAATGCTGTTTGTGAGCTTCACCTCTGACTGGCTGTTCCCCCCTGCAGGGCAGCAAGAGGCGGTAGAGATTTTGCAGTCGCTAGGCAAACGCGCCGAGCATGTCATCATCGACAGCCCGTGGGGGCACGACTCGTTCTTAGTGGAGCGCGTCAAGCCTCAGCTCAAGCCCGTTATCCAGAGGTTCTTAGAAAGCTAAGCCTACAGGCGCACCAAATCCATCGGCGCGAACTCCTTGCCCAAAATCGCTTCGGGGTCGCCCCCAAGCCAGGTGAGTGCAGTGGCATACACGCGCCGAAAGTCTATCTGCATCCGCAAGTCGTTATTGCTGTCTAAGTTGTGCAGGTCGGGTGGGTCGCCATGCAAGCCTCCGCGCACACGCCCGCCTATTAGGAACATCGGTGCAGCAGCGCCGTGGTCGGTGCCTAAACTGCCATTTTCATGCACGCGGCGCCCGAACTCCGAAAACACCATCAGCAGCACTTTGTCAGCCTTGCCCATTGCCTGCAAGTCGGCATAGAACGCGCTGACGGCGTTTGCGAATTGGCTTAGCAGGCGCTCGTGCGTGCTTGCTTGGGCTGCGTGCGTGTCGAAGCCGTTGACCGAGACATACAAGATGCGGGTGTGGGGCGAGGTGGCAATAATCTGGGCGGCTTGCTGTAAGCCTTGGGCAAAGGGGTCATTCCCGTACTGGGCACGGGGCTGATAGCGGCGGATGCGCTCGCGCAGCTGCTCTAATGCCTCCAGTGCGGTACGGGTAGAGTGCCGAATCACGGCTGCGGGGCTATCTGGCTTATGCTCCTCGGCATAACTGAGCTGCTGAAGCGTGCGCTCCAACTCTGGATCGTTGGTCATCACCTGCAAGTCGGCTAAGCTGGCAAAGCAGGGCACTTGGGCTTTCCTCCCATGCAACGCCAAAGGTAGCTCTTGCGTGAAGCTAATCGCCATCACGGGGTTGGCAGCGGTGTCGGTGAGCGTATCTAAGTACTTGCCCAGCCAGCCATAGCGGCTGTAGCCATCGGGGTCAGCGGTTTGCCAGATTTCCATCGAGCGAAAGTGCGAACGGTTAGGGTTGGGATAGCCCACATTTTGCACCACCGCCAACACGCGCTGCTCGTAGAGTGGCTTGAGCGGCTGGAGCGCAGGGTGTAGCCCCAGCGGTTCCTCCAAAGGCACCACCCGCGCTTCGGGAATCGCCAAAGTTGGGCGCGCCTTGTAGTAGAGGGCATCGCGGTAGGGTACAACGGTGTTCAACCCGTCGTTGCCACCTGTGAGCTGAAGCACTACCAAGACGCGGTCGTTGGGGAGCTTGTTGCCCTTTTTGAGGTGCTGTGAGTCGGCATAGGCAATCTGCGCCAGCCACGGGGGTGCTGCCAGCCCCACCGCTACCAGCGTAAAGCCCGCTTTGAGGAACTGGCGTCGCGAGATTTCCGCTGCCCAAAAGTCGCCCGTTGCACATTCGCACAGTGGCGCGCCGACTACCTGCTTGCTCCCCATCAAGTGCCTCCAATCAGCCCTCCGAGAGTATTATGACCGTCTCTGCCAGCTCTTTGGAGTCGCCCCACATTTTGTGGGGTTCGAGCAAGGTCTTCGCTCTACCCGAGCTTAGGCATAGCCGCTGCGCACTTATAGCGGGGTTGCCTCACTACAGCCTACACTGCCCCTCGCTCACTGGTTTCAGGTTGTGTAGACGGCGCCCTGCGCAAAAAGTTCGCTATTCTTGCCTAGCAGTTCGGCGAGCTTTATACGCGCTCTGGGATTTCGAAGCCCTTAGGTTGGTTTTGGCGCTTGAGCATCGCGTTCGCTTCGCGGTCGCCCACAAACTGCTTGCGTACAGGGTCAAACCGCAGCGACCTGCCCAACCGATAGGAGATGTTTGCCAGATGCACCAGTTGCGCTGAGATAACGCCTTCTTCCACATCGCAGTGCAGGTCGCTGACACGCCGACTGCGCACGGCTTGAATGAAGTTCCGATAGTGGTTAGCCTCGCCTGTGCCCCCAAGGTCAGGGTAGTCGGTCTTGGCTGGGGGCGGTAGCTCTTCCTGAGGTGATCGACGCGGCTTATAGCCATCACCCGACGACATGTAGCCCAGCGAGCCGTAAACGATGTTGCCGATTTTTACGCCCTGCTCGTCGTTGGTGTACAACCCACGCACCTCAAACACCAGCAGCGTGCCGTCTTCGAACTCAAAGGTGGCGACTTGCGTGTTGGGCGTCTCGCCTTGGTCTTTGTAGCCGTAGCGCCCGCCTACCGAGTGCACCTTGACAGGGTAGCGCTTATTCAGGAACCAGCGGGCGATATCCAGTTGGTGTACGCCCTGATTGCCCAAATCGCCGTTCCCGTAGTTCCAGAACCAGTGCCAGTTGTAATGCACGTAGTTGGGGTTGAATCGGCGGCGGTTAGCGGGTCCTTGCCATAGCTCCCAATGCAGCCATGGGGGTGGGTCGCTATCGGGCTTGATGCCAATTGGTCCGCGTGGCTTGTAGCACAGCCCTCGTGCCATGTAAATCGTGCCGATTTCGCCTGCGCGGGCGCGCTGCACGGCTAAGCGCGTAACGGGGTCGGAGCGAAGCTGATGCCCAACCTGCACGATGCGATTGTACTTGCGCGCGGCTTGAATCATCTTCTCGCCTTCATCAAAGCTCCAGCAAGCAGGCTTTTCCACATACACATCTTTGCCCGCCTGACACGCCCAGATGGTAAGCAAAGCGTGCCAGTGGTTGGGCGTGGCGGTAGAGACTGCGTCAATGTCTTTATCTTCCAGCAGTTGGCGCAGGTCGATGTAAAGCTTAGGGCGTCTGCCCGTGCGCTGTTCCACTTCCGCCGCGCGTTGCTGCAGCACGCGCTCGTCTACATCGCACAAGGCAACAATCTGCACGCCTTCGATTTCGCTGAAGTTGCGGATGTGGTTCCTACCGTGCCCGTTCAAGCCGATGACGGCTATGCCGATGGTATCGTTGGGGCTGTAGCTCCAACTGCGGAGCACGGTCAAGCCTGCTGCTGCGCCTGCTACGGCGCGTGCGGAGCGCACCATAAACTCGCGTCGCGATAGCCGTTCCATATGCCTTCCCTCCACTACACCTTGATGGGTTCGCCCTCCAGCTTGCTGACGTGGTTCCAAATCGTGTCCAAAATCTGGTCTGGGGTGACGCGATCTGCTTCGGCTTCGAAGTTGAGTAGGATTCGGTGGCGCAAGGCGGGTTTGAGGGCGCGCTGCACATCCTCGCGTGCCACATTGTAGCGTCCATCCAGCAGCCCGAACACTTTGCTTGCCAAGATGAGCGCTTGCGCCCCACGCGGGCTGGAACCATAGCGCACATATTTGTTCACTTCGGGGGGCGCAAACTCCGAACCGGGGTGAGTCGCCACAATAAGCTTGAGCGCGAACTCCTGCACAGGGCGTGCAATCGGCACCTCTCGCACTAAGCGCTGCATGCGCAAAAGCGTCTCCTTATTCGCCACGACCTCTGCACGCGGAGTTTCCGCGCCCGTGGTGCGGTCAATGATTTCGTTCAGCTCTTCGAGCGACGGATAGCCTACCAAAATCTTGAAAAAGAAGCGATCTAATTGCGCTTCGGGCAGGGGGTAAGTGCCTTCTTGCTCAATGGGGTTTTGCGTTGCCAGCACCCAAAAGGGAGGTTCTATCGGGTAGCGCTTGCCCGCCACCGTTACGGCTTGCTCTTGCATCGCCTCCAAGAGCGCGGATTGCGTTTTGGGTGTAGCACGGTTAATCTCGTCTGCCAGCAGGATGTTTGTGAACACAGGCCCTGGGCGGAAGGTGAAGGTGCGTGCGCCAGTTTCACTTTCCACCAAGATATTCGTGCCCGTAATGTCGGCGGGCATAAGGTCGGGCGTGAACTGGATGCGGGCGAACTGCAAATCCAACGCTTGGGCTAAGGTGCGCACCAGCAGCGTTTTGCCCAAGCCTGGCACGCCTTCTAAAAGCGCGTGCCCGCCTGCGCACACTGCCACCAGCACCTGCTCCACTACCTCGTGCTGCCCCACAATCACGCGCCCGATTTGAGCCTTGAGCGCAGCATAGGTGTCGCGAAACCACTCGGCAGCCTGCTTGCCGTTTTCCATTGCCTTCGGCTCCCCCAATAGCGGTTGCTACGCACTTTCTGTAGTTCGCGCAGGCACGGCGATTCCCTGCTAAGTATGGTACACTTGAGTGCGGAGGTAGGTGTATGGCAACCGCAACGCAAGCGCAGCAGATCCCCTCGGTCGTGGATTGGGAGGGCTACCTTAACCTGCCCAGCGAGCTGACTTCCTACGAAATCATCGATGGTGAGTTGAGACCGTTGCCGACACCAACTTTCAAGCATCAGCTAATCGTGCGACAGTTTGTTTTGGTTGTTGCTCCGCAGCTAAACGCAAAGCAGTTGGGTGAGCTGATCACTGCCCCATACGATGTGGTCATCCGTCGCCAGCCGCTGCGCACACGGCAACCTGACCTGATGTTCCTCTCGCGGGCACGCTTCGGTAACTTCGCCCAGATTGCCGACGCCCCACGAATCGAACAACCCCCAGACCTCGCTGTGGAAGTGCTGTCGCCTTCCGATACCTTCGTCAAGTGGCTAGAGAAGCTCTGGGATTACCATGCTCTGGGTGTACCAGAGGTGTGGGCGGTTGACATAGAGCGTCGTAGCATCGAGGTGCTGGTACGCGAGGAAAGCGGCTACCGCTGGGCAGGCAGCTACGCTGGCGAGCAGCTCGTACAATCCACTGTACTCAAAGACATTGAGCTAAAGCCTGCTGACGTATTCAAAGTGCTGGATGAGCTGGAGCCGCAGGGGTAGTGAAATGGCGCGCCGTTTAGACTCGCCGCTGTATGTGATCACTGAGCCTGCGCTGCGCGACCCCGTGGAAAGCGTGCGGTTGGTGCTGGAAGGGGGCGCGCGAATAGTGCAGCTGCGCGCTAAAAACGCTACCGCCCGTGAATTGGTGCAAATGGGACAGGCAATCCGTGCCCTCACGCGCGCCTACAACGCCACCTTCATTGTCAACGACCGCCTCGATATCGCGCTGGCAGTGGAGGCTGACGGCGTGCATTTAGGACAAGACGACCTCCCCGTGCCACTGGCACGCAAAATTGCGGGCGAGGCGTTCATCATCGGCGTTTCCGCAGAAACCGTAGAGGAAGCCAAGCGCGCCGAAGCCGAAGGCGCAAACTACTTGGGCGTCGGACCGATGTTTGCGACCGCCACCAAGCCCGATGCAGGTACGCCTATAGGCCCGCAACGCCTGCGCAACATCAAGGCAGCGGTCGCTATCCCTGTGTACGGCATTGGGGGCATCACTTTGGAGAATGCGCCCCTTGTAATGCAAGCAGGCGCTGACGGCATCTGCGTGATTTCGGCAATCATCGGCGCGCCCGACCCCGCCGACGCCACACGCCAGTTCCTTACCATGTTAGCCTCGCTCCAAAATCAGGTATAATCCCCCCGAGGAGGTTGCGACCCCTCGGAGGTGGGAGCGACGGGGCTACCTGCCACGAGGTCATACATGAGGAGGCAGAGCAACGATGCGGATGATGGTCAACTGGAACGGTCGCATAATGCCATTGGAAGAAGCCGCTATTCCTGTTTTTGACCACGCATACCTGTACGGCGACGGACTATTTGAAGGTATCCGCATCTACGGCGGCAACATCTTCAAGTTAGACCCTCACCTCAAACGCCTCTATGACGGGATTCGCCACCTAGATATTCGCGGGATGATTCCCTACGACGAACTTAAGCAGCGGATTGTTGAAACTGCCGAAGCGGCTGAAGCAGAGAACGCCTATATCCGCGTGTCGGTATCGCGTGGCACGGGCATCGGGCTAAATCCCGAGAACATTGACCAGACCCCGAATGTGATGATTGCCATCACGCGCCTGCGCTTGTACCCGCCCGAGTTATATGAGACAGGACTGCGCGCGGTGACGGTCTCTACGCGCGTGATGACGCCCGACTCGCTAGACCCGCGCATCAAGTCCATCGGGCGGTATGTTGCCAATATCCAAGCGAAGCTGGAAGCCAACCGCCAGGGCGCGGGCGAAGGGCTGATGCTCAACGCGCAAGGCTATGTTGCGGAAGCCACGGGCGACAACCTTTTCATCGTCTCAGACGGGGTATTGCGCACACCGCACCCCTCATGTGGCATCCTCAAGGGCATTACGCGCAGTGCTGTTATCGAGATCGCGCATGATTTGGGAATCCCCGTAGTGGAGGACTGGCTTACCCTGCACGATGTGTATACTGCGGACGAGGCGTTTCTCACAGGCACAGCAGCTGAAATCATCCCGATGGTGGAGTTAGACCACCGCCCAATCGGCACGGGTAAGCCAGGCGAGCTGACGCAGCGCATCATCCGCGAGTTCCGCCAGCGCGTATACGAGGATGGCGTGCGGATCCGCGTAGGGGTGCGATGAGGTGTACCTATTGCGAGCGTGAAGCCAGATACCGTGCGCAAGCAGGGCTAAACCGCTTGCAACTTTGCGAGGCTTGCGCGATGCGGTGGTCGCTTCGCACAGTCGGAGTGCCACTTAGTCAATGGCTTCGCCACCTCAAACCGCTTCCCCAAGCGCGGGAACAGTGCCCCTTCTGCGGTACAACTGCTGCTGAACTCCACGAAACGGGGCTGTACGGTTGCGCGCTTTGCTACACATTCCTCAATCCCATGCGAGATTAGCAGCGCTTGCTGTCTCTGCACAAGGCGGCACTTGCATTCGAGAAGAGCAAGCTCACCTAAATGTGCGCTGCCTGTTTCCTTGTTCGTGCGTAAAGCGGGTATCATATAGCAGGGTCTTACATCCATTTGCATCGGAGGCACGTGCATGCGGCTAGTGGAACGCCTCAAAGGCAAGATTCACATGGCGCGCGTAACTGAATCGCGCATAGATTACATTGGCAGCATCGCCATTGACGAGCAGCTGATGGAGGCGATTGGGCTAGAGCCTGGCGAGATGGTCCATGTGTGGGTGATCGACAACGGAGAGCGGTTCCAAACCTACGTAGTGCCTGCGCCTGCTGGTTCGGGCGAAGTTGCTGTTTACGGGGCGGCAGCCCATAAAGCCCAAAAAGGGCATCGCCTCATTATCGCCAGCACTGTGTTCACCGACGAGTGGGTAGAGCCCAAAATGGTGCTGGTGAACGAGAAGAACCAAATCGTACAGCACCTACCATTCAAAGCCCAAGCGTTGCCTGCAGAACTCTCGTGAGGTGCGCTGTCTACAATGCAACCACAGGTGTCGCTGCGTGCGATCTTGTTCGATATCGATGGAACGCTTATTGACACGGTCAACCTTATCGTGAACGCGCTGGACTACACCTACCGCAAGCATTTGGGCATCACACTCTCGCGCGAAGAGCTGCGGCGCCTCATCGGACTGCCGCTGAAGGTGCAGATGCGCTATTTGGATGACCGCGTTCCAGAGTCGCCGCCGCACGAGCAGATGGAAGCTGACGAGATGGCCTACTATGCGGCGCATCGTGATCAAGAGCGTGTGGTGCCCGAAGCGGTAGAGGCAGTGCGCACAGCATATCGCAAAGGCTACGCCACCGCGCTGGTAACCTCCAAAAGTCGCGCGGAGTTAGCGCTCTCCTCTTTGCCCAAGCTGGAACTCGAAGCGTTTGTGGATGCGATTGTCACTGCAGACGACACTGAGCGCCACAAGCCCGCGCCAGACCCCGTGCTAAAGGCATTGGAGCGCCTCCAGGTGGCGCCCGAACAAGCGGTGTATATCGGCGATACCGTGTTTGATGTAGCATGCGGTCGGGCGGCGGGCGTGCAGGTTGGCACGGTAGCGTGGGGCGCGCATCTACCCGAAGACTTGCGCGCCGCGCAACCTGACTATTACTTTGAAACACCAGCCGATCTGCTTCAGTGGATCGAACAACTGCCTGTGCTTGAAGGCTATGGCGAGGCGGAAGCGGAAGCTTTCCAGTCAAGAACCCGTAGAGCCCGCGCCACCACAAGAGGTGACAACCACTGAAGAGCCACCTACTACCAAACGGCGACGCAAATCGGTGAAATCTTCCTCGGTGGCGCCTTCTGAGGCAGAGCAGGCGTCGCCTGCAATCCCCGAGCAGGCGAAGAAGCGCTCGCGTACCCGCAAGCGTTCTGCAGACGCAGCAGCCTCTGAACCCCCAGCGCTTTCTGAGCCGCCTGCCTTAGAAGCAGCTCCAAGCGAGCCGGCAACAATAGAAACGCCCGCCACTCCCCTCGAGGCTGCGCCTACACCCGCGCCTCGCACACGGCGACGCAAACGCACGGCTACCACCAACGCCGAAGCTGCATCAACACCTGCAGCCCCTACCCAACGCCGTAAACGCGCGACTACCACCGACTCTGAAGTTGCACCGACGCCTGCAGCCTCCACCCGACGCCGTAAACGCGCAACCACCTCGCCAGAAGCAGCGCCCGCCCCGCCAGAGACACCAGAAGCAGTTGCACCTGCGCTGAGCACACCCGAAACAACCACTCCTCCAGTCGACGAGTCTGTGGCTGTCGCTGAACCCGCTCCGCAGGAGGCACCTCCTGCTAAACCCAAGCGCACCCGCCGCCGCAAGCAAGCGGAACCGATCGCCGCGCCTGAGGTTGGCGCTGTCGTAGCAACGCCTATAGAAGTGCCTGCTCCTGAAGCTCCACCCCCACCACTGGTGCGCCACCCGCAGGTGCGCGTGCAGTTCCAAAACGGCGTTCCCCAGATACGCTTTGGCGAGCGTACATACCGTCCCTTGCTCTTTTTTGGCAATCCCCATACGCCCGAAGCAGCAGTACGCGTCCAGCAGCAAATGCAGTTAGCTGCCGAGGCGGGTATTCACCTCTACTCGCTGCTGGTCACGCTACCTGTGCGCGACACAGGCGCGTTGGACGCCTTTGACCAAATCCGCTACTGGACCACCTTAGCCCGTGAAACCGACCCAGAGGCGCTGATTCTGTGGCGCATCGCGTTTGCCCCCGTAGGCAAATGGCAGGCAGAATATCCAGAGGCGGTAATCCGCTTCGCCGACGGCTCAATCGGCGGTCCTTCAATCTGCGCCGAGCGCTGGTGGCAACGCGCAAAGGAGCTGCTTGTAGAGCTGGTGCAAATCGTTGAGCAAGAGGACGAGGGAAGCATTACGCTGGGTTACCACCTGGACTACGGGGAGTGGTTCTTACCCGAGTCGGGAGGTTACGACACCAGTGAGGCGGCGCTGCATGCATTTCGCGAATGGCTCCGACGGCACTACAAAGGCGATCCAGTAGTGCTACGGGCGTGCTGGTTCAATGGTGAGGTGACCTTCAGCACCGCTACCCTGCCTCCCTTTCAGCCAGCGGCGTCTACAGGGCGTATGAGCCACTTTTACCATCCGCGCCGCGAAGGGCGTTGGATTGACTACCACCGCTTCCTGTCAGACATTACTGCGCGACGCATCTTAGGACTGGCTCAAGCGGTCAAAGAGTCAGCGCACGGACGACCACTGGTGGGCGTGCCCTATGGCTACGTGCTGGAATGGAAACACCCCTACGCAGGGCACTTTGCGCTTAGCCAGCTGCTTAGCGCCGATTGCATAGACTTTCTCTCTGCCCCAATCAGCTATGCCAACCGTTTGCCTGGCGAGTTGGGGGCATTGCCTGTGCCCGTAGACTCGCTGAACTTGCACGGCAAACTGTTCTTGGCAGAAGAGGACTATCGCACCCCTTATGGCAAGGCGACTCGCCTCACCGATCCTTCCACAGGGCATCACTTAGGCTCGGCGCAGGCGGAAGCCACGCCCGACGACGACTACAACCCGCCCCTGCACACGGGATACGCAGTGCAGCAGGTGCATATGCGTTCGCTGGCACAGTCGCTTGCGTTCGCTCACGGTGAGATGTGGATGGACTTGTGGGGCGAAGGCTGGCTTGCCCACCCCGATGCATGGCAGGGGGCACGTCAAGCCCAAAGCCTTTGGGCACTGCGCGAACGCATTCCACAGACCCCGCCCGAAGTGGCTGTCGTGGTTGACCCCGAAAGCACGCGCTACGTGCGCACAGGCTCGCCCCTAATCGAACAAACAGTCGTGCAAGCACGCGAGGCGCTCCTGCGCAGCGGAGCCTCAGTGGGTTTCTACTTGCTGGAAGACATCACTCAGCGCGACTTTCCGCCCAGCCGTGTGGTGATTTTCCTAAATGCGTGGCGCATGTCGCGCTTAGCCCACGAGGCAATTCGCAAACGGCTGCAGCGCGACGGGCGCGTGCTGGTTTGGGTGTATGCCAGCACGCTCTTCCACGGACACCGAGACGCCTTAGCAAACGCGCGCGAGACGCTGGGCGTGGCAATCGCTCGCCAGCCGTGGGCAAGCTTGCAAGGGACACAGATCGTCAACAAAGCGCATCCGCTGGCACGCTTTCTAAGCATAGATAGACTCGGCACCCTTGAGCCATGGGAGCCCTCCTTCTACGCGCTCGCCGAAGATTGCGACACCATCGGCGAATACATTGATACTGGGCTACCCTCGTTGGTCGTGTGCGATCATCGCACGTGGAAAGCGGTCTTCTTGGGGGAGCGCCGCCTTACGCCTGAACTGGTGCGTGCCTTGGTGCGCTGGGCAGGAGGGCACATTTGGCTCGACACAAACGATGTAGTGCACGCGCGCTATCCGTGGCTCCACATACACGCACGCCACAGCGGTGCGCGCACTGTGCAATTCCCAATGCCCCTAAGCGTGTATGACGCTACTGAAGACGAACTTGTCGCCGAAGGCGTGATGGAATACACGCTCTACCTACAAGAGGGCGAGAGCCGCCTACTGCTAACCCTGCCCCACGAGCAACTTACCCGCCTACTTCAGGGCGAGCCAGTGCCCGTCGAACCATACTTTGAACTAACACCAACCCCTGAACCTTCCTCCGAGGAACTCGTCGCCCCTCAGCCCGAGGGGGAGGAACCCATCTTGGAGCCGATTCGGCTAGAAGAATCGCCCTTCGAGCCGATTACCGACGAGAGTACGGTGGCTCCCCGCCCTGCGCCTACTATTGCCGATGCGATGGTAGCTCCAGAGCCTGCCTCGGAGGCTCGTCGCCAGCGCAAGCGCATCAATCGCCGTGCCCCTACCCCGCGCAGCAACCAGCCACCTGATACGCCAATCATCGCCGTGCAGTGGCGACGCGTTCATAGACAGCCCTAGCGTGGCGTTCGCAGAAACCTAGCAGACCACCCGAACTTGGATGCCCACAACGAACGCGTAAGCAATAGCGTAACGCTCGACACTGACTAGCGAGAGCGCCAAGCGGTTTAGAAGCTAGTGCAAGGCGGTCGCCATCCACGCCTGCAGAGGAAAATACTTGCCACGGTGCGCAGCGTGCCTGCAGGTGCAGACGACTCCAGTTTCTGACCCCTGCCGCCGACAATCGCCACAGAGGGCATCTGCCTTTCGAAAGACCTTCGGGCACTTCCCACCTAAGGCAGGCTCTTGGCATCGTTTGCTTACAAGTGGTTTGGAAGCGTTACAGGGGGTGCTGGGTATGTGGAGACTGCGTGGCTTCACGCTTATAGAGCTGCTAACAGTGATTGCAATAGTGGCAGTGCTGGCAGCGATTCTGTTGCCCGTTTTCGCAACAGCGCGCCATGCAAGTAAGGCAAGCGTGTGCGCCTCCAATCTGCGCCAACTCAGCAAGGCGACCCTGTTGTACGCCCAAGACCATGAGGAATACTTCCCGCTTGCGTTCTATCGGGTACAGCGCAACGAGGGGCCGTGCATACGCACTGTGTGGGGTTGCCTACGTCCCTACTTGGGCGACTACCGAGTTGTCCTCTGCCCTGCAGACCCGCAGCCGATTGACTTGAGGGCGCTACGGAATGCGCGTGCAACGGGCATACCTCCTTGCATTGATGAGCCGACCCATGTGTCGCTGATGCTAAACTGGTGTTTGGCGGTCAACAGCTTCTCTCACCCAGAGATACCGCCCGTGAGTATAGCGCGGTTGCCTTACCCCGCCAGCACAGGGTTCTGGTTTGACGGTTGGCTTGGCGCTGAAAGCCGACCGCAGTTCGAACCGCTCAGCGGGGTCGATCCGCGCCATGGGCACCGAACGCAGGTTCCTGCGCAAGTGTTCCAAGGTCAGGAGAGACACTATCACGGACGCGGGCAGGCAAGTTTCGTGGACGGACACATCCGCGCGTTTCAGGCACGTCTGCGCTACGACGCCGCGCGACTTGGGGACACACTCGAGGTTATCGCGCGCCCCGAAACGATAGATGGACGTGCCATGCCAGTGTGGCTTATCCAAGGGGGCGTCTATCACAACCGTACAAGTTTCTTTGGGTGGCCTAGCCGTCCCAAACCTGAGCAACCTAACCGTTGGTTGTTCGCGTGCTACCCCCGCCCTAACTACTGCGAGGAGTGGGACTAGTTCGCTAACAAGCATTGCTAACCTATGCAAGGAGCCGAGCGCAGGCTTGGCTCCCCAGCTTCACACGATAGGTAGAATCTGGAACGATGCGACTGGCAATCTTCAAAGAGTGGCTGAGCAAGGTAGGGCATGCACTCACGCGAGGCGGGCTTGACGAATCGCTTTTGGAGGAGTTAGAGGAAACGCTGATCACCGCCGACATGAACGCGCGCGCCGTGCAAGAGATTTTAGACACCCTCCGCCAAGCAGCACGAGCCCAGCGGCTGCACCGAGAACAAGAGGTGCGTGCTTGCCTACGCGAACTGCTCAAGGCGTGGCTAGGTGCTCCCGAACCGCTGCGCATCAGCCCGGAGCCACCCACTGTCTACCTGTTTGTGGGGGTAAACGGGGTAGGCAAGACTACCAGCATCGCCAAGCTCGCGCATATCCTGCAAACCCAAGGCAAGCGCGTGCTGCTAGCTGCAGGCGATACCTTCCGCGCCGCTGCGATTGACCAGCTCCAAATCTGGGCAGAACGACTGGGCTGTGACCTTGTCAAACACAAAGAAGGGGCTGACCCCTCCGCAGTAGTCTTCGACGCTATTCAAGCAGCGCGCGCACGCGGCATAGATTTCGTGTTAGTGGACACGGCTGGACGCCAGCACACTCACACCCGGCTAATGGAAGAACTCAAAAAAGTGCATCGCGTCGCAGAAAAAGCACTCGGACGCCCCCCTGATGAGACCTTGCTGGTACTAGATGCCGTAGCGGGTCAAAACGCCATCCGCCAAGCAGAAGAGTTCAAGCGCGCCTTGCCAATCACGGGCATCGTGCTGGCAAAATTGGACAGCACCAGCCGCGGAGGCGCCGTGCTGACAATCCGCAAAGAGCTAGGCGTGCCCATCAAACTAGTAGGACTTGGCGAAAAAGCCGAGCAGATCGCCTTATTTGACCCCGATGCTTTCATTGAGGGCTTGCTCGCCACCGAACCCACCAGGTGATGAGCAAAGCCACACCCCAACACCCGTTACCCAGAGGCGCCAGAAAGTACGCGCAAACGTTCTCCCATGGAACTACACGCCGTCCCTCCAGCACAAGCCGAACGAGTTGCAATAGATTCTGCCTTCCCAATTACGTGGGCAACCATCATCTTAGCCGACGACAGTGCTGACTTCAGAGCCTGAAATGTGACATAATGAAAGTGAAAGTAGCGGCACCACCCCAGCGTGGCGCACGGTACACAAACGCGCCGCCAGCTGGCTGAACAGCCCAGAGTAGCTAACAGCGAGATCGCCTGTAGCAAGCTTGGAGACAAGACCGTGAGAACAGAGGAACCGCTTGTTAGCGTTATCGTACCTGTGTACAACGAAGAAAAAACCCTACAGGAGTTGCTGGAGCGGTTGCGTCGCGCGCCGTTTCGAAAAGAGATCATCGTGGTGGATGACGGCTCCACCGATAAGACACCAGAAATCTTAGCAGAGCAACAGGACATAGTCGCCATTCGCCATGAACGCAATCGGGGTAAAGGCGCAGCCATCCGCACAGGATTGAGCTACGCCACAGGCGAGATCGTAATCATCCAAGATGCTGACTTAGAATACGATCCAAACGAAATCCCTAAGGTGATCGAGCCAATAGTCCGTGGCGAGGCGCAGGTGGTATATGGGTCGCGTTTAATGCGCGGTCTGCCTAAAGAGATGCCGTTTCTCAACAAAGTTGCCAATCTGATACTACGTTGGTGCGTAAGACTGCTGTATCGGTATCCTCTCACAGACGAAGCCACCTGCTACAAGGCATTTCGTACCGACCTCCTGCGTTCCTTCAACCTTAGGTGCAAGCGATTCGAGTTTTGCCCCGAGGTCACAGCTAAGACACTCAAGCGCGGTATTCGCATCCACGAGGTGGAACTGAGCAACTATCGCCCACGCACTAAACGCGGGGGCAAAAAGGTGCGCTGGATCGACGGACTGGAAGCCATCTGGACACTGATTCGCTATCGGTTCTTTGACTGAGTAAACAGACAAAATCGCCTCTGCTGACGACATGAGCTTCTCGTTGCGCCGACGAGCGTAACTGTAGCGTTTTGTTGCGCGAGTGACACTAACTCCGAAGGCGAGATGTGCCATAATAAGAGGCAGGAGCGGCTATGGCGCTTGAAGCACGACCCGTTCGGCAAGGGCGTATCTCCGACTTGTGGAACCGCCCAATAGAGTGGTTGCATACACTGTCGCTACGACTGCTGGGCTGGTTTACGCAAGAGCGATGGACGAACACCCTCGTAATATCCGCACTGGTTGTTGCAAATCTGATTATCTTGTTCTTCTTCTTACGGGGGCAGATGGACTATGCGATTGTATTTACGATCTTCGTGCTAGTGCTTCCACTAATGTGGTTTTTCCCTGAGTTTGGAGTTGCTGTGTTTATTATTTCAGGTAGCAGTTTGGTGGTGAATGCGCTGTACTACGCCTCGCGTATCCCCGGCACAGGAGAACGCGCAGTAAATGTTGCGTTTGCAATGCTACTTTCAGCGCGCGCGATTTATGAGTATGTGACTACGCCTAAAGCGGAGCGCCCCCGCGTGTTCACTTGGTTTACAGTACTGCTCACGCTTTTCTGGGTGTACTACATGGGGCACGTAGCATACATCTACCTGTTCCGCTTGCACGAGCCTCCCCCCGACAGCATAGCGGTTGCGTTCGGCATGTACCGACCTGGGATTATTCGCTACTTTGACTATCACATTCTATGGATAGGCGTCCTTCCGCTGATCGTTCTTTTGCGTGATGTTCGGCGCGCAAAGCGCGCGCTGGTGCTTGTGGGCATTGTTTTGGTGTTAGGTGTTGCAACGCTGGTGGCGGAATATTTCTCGCCCTTACCAGAGGCGTGGAAGATTCTGTTTCAGATCCGCGCTGCGGGAGAGTCGGCTGAAGGTTATCGAGTACGCGAGCCAGCGGTCATTTACTTGTTGGTGGCGGGACTGTTCACGGCAATCTATAGCTTGGGCTATGTACGCGGCTGGCGCACAGCGTTGGCAGTGGGATACATTGCAGCAGCACTCTATGCTGTGTTAGTTACCAAGAACCGCGCTTTGTGGGCCCCGCTAATGGTGCTTGCTCCCTTCGCTCTGCTGTGGAAACCGCCTGCGGTGCTTGCGCGACAGCTGCAGGTGCTTGTAGCGGCGCTACTAGTATTCGCGGCGGGTATGCTCAATCCTGAGCTGAACGCAGCAGTGACGCGCATCTGGAATGAAGCCGTGGAGCGCTGGCAGCGCAATTACGCCTTCGGAGGTGACCCACGCAACGATCCTTCGTACCAAGGGCGTATCCGTGAGCGCGAAGCATGGGAAATCACAATGGCACGGTTCTCCACAACCGAGAGATTGTTCGGAAGGGGATTAGAAGCCACTTACGGCTTCTACTACCCGATATCCCACCATGGGTTCCAAGGACCCCGTGCAAAGCGCATCTACCTTGAGAAGCTTGGGATGCACTTCTCGTGGTTAGACCGACTGTTGAAGATAGGCATTATCGGTACCGCGCTTATGGCGCTTACGATTGCAGCTGCGCTGATACGAATCACTGTGGCGTTTCTAAGCGTCAAACACCCCTACACCCGCGCCTTGCTGATGGGGATCGGAGTGGCGACAGTGGCGCTGCTCGCCTACGATTCAATCCACTTCAACGTACTTGCTCGCCCGCCCGCTCTTCCGATTATCCTACTTTGGTCTATCGCCGAGCTTACTTTCCACTGGCATCGCACAGGGCAGTTGCGTGCAGAGCCAGATGCGAAGTTAGCCTAACAGCACTTTCAAATACTGCTCGGCAATGCGATCAGTGCGAAACTGCTCTAACCACTCGGGTGGTGCCTGACGCCGTTCGCCCCGCAGTACACGCAGGATTGCCTCTGCCAGCGCGTCCACATCATCCACAGGCACAACCAGACCATATTGGTCGCCGTTTAGCACCTCCTCCACGCCACTGGAGCAGCAGGTACTGACCACAGGACAGCCACGTGCCAGCGCTTAGATGAGCGCAACGGGCATCCCTTCAGTGCGAGAAGCAAGCACAAATACCGCCGCGCGACGCATATAGCGGAACAGGTTTGGGTCAAACCCCGCCATTGCCACCAGTCCTTGCAAGTTCAGCTCGCACACCAACTGCTCCAACCGAGCGCGCTCGTCGCCCTCGCCTAAAATCATCAGCCGCGCAGGCATATGCTGCACCACTTGGGCAAATGCACGCAGCAAAGTGTCGAGCCCCTTCACGGGATGCAGGCGTGCCACGCCCAACACAACCGGTGGCTCGCCAGGCTGAAACCACGGGTGTTCCACGGGCGCATTCGCCTTCTCGTAAAAGTCAGGGGTAATAGCGGGATTGTAAATCACATGCAACCGTTCAGGGCGGATGCGCGTAATCTGCTGCAGCTCTTCTGCTACGCCCCGCGAAACCGCCACTACGCCGTCTGCTAAGGGGTACACGAAACGGTAGCCCAAATACGTGGCAAGGCGCACCTCCCATTCCTTCCCCCTGAGACCTGCAAACACCAAGCTGGGCTGCGACACCTCCTAAATGACTACCCGTGTGCGCGAACGCGCTACATGCTTGGCAACTATCGGTGGAAAGTTGCGGATGCAGCATAACATCGCATCATAGCCGCGCTTCAGGTAGGGCATCGTCTTCGCAAGGATGTGCAACCCCAGCAACCGTCGCGTTGGATTGACAGCCTCCAACCGCACCGCAGGGTTTAGTTCGGGACGATAAGTGAACTCTGGCAAAACTAAAACCATGTCCACAAGGTGTCCTTTGGCAACAAACTCATTTGCCAGCTGCACCATTACCCGCCCTGCCCCACCACCCGCCAAAGACGGTAAATAGAACGCCAACCGCTCGCCCATACCACTCCGATTATACCGTTGAACATGCCATAATTCCCAAACAAAGGGAATGCCGCGCGTGTTGTTCCAAATCGTCCCAACATTACGCCCTGCCGGTGCCGAGCGGGTGGTACTGCATCTGCTTCAGTATCACGACCGCAGCAAGTATCAGCCAGTGTGCATCTGTTTAGGTGAGCCGACTGGCTCGCATTATGAGCGAGCCGTAGAAGAGCTTGGTGTTCCGCTCCACTTTCTGGGCAAGAAACAGAAGGCGACCCTGGCAATGATGCAACGCTTGGATGCCCTGTTTCAGCAGTATCGCCCAACAGTCGTGCACATGCACATGCGGGGGCTAACCTACGCATACCCACTTTTGCTGAAACACAGAACGCCAGTTCGCGTCTACACCGTGCATAACTTAGCGTGGTATGATCGTGGCACGCGGCTGCAGAAGCTTGTTGCTACCCTCGCGTTCCGTTATCGGATTGGGCGTGTGGTGCCCGTGGCAATTGCTGAGCGCGTACGCGACTCGATACAGCAGGTGTTTGGGTACGCGAACGCTCCTCTAATTCCCAACGGGATTGCTGTAGACGAGTTCCTCTTGCCTGCAGAGGTGCGCCTACGCTGGCGACGCAAGGAAGGAATCCCCGACGAGGCCTTGGTGATGGTGCATGTGGGGCGGTTCACTTTGCAGAAGAACCATGAGATGCTCATCCGTGCCTTTGCCAAGCTTCGGTTGCCTGCGTCGGCATGCCTGTTGCTCGTTGGCGAAGGGGAACTGCAAGCGCAAACGGAGCAACTGGTTCGGGAGTTAGGCGTGGCGGACAGAGTGCGCTTTCTCGGAGTACGTGCCGATATTCCCGAGCTGCTGAACGCCAGCGACATCTTTGTGTTACCATCGCGTTGGGAGGGTAATCCGATGTCTGTGATGGAGGCGATGGCAGCAGGGCTACCCGTTGTGGCAACCGCTGTGGGCGGTGTGCCCGAGTTGGTGCAAGATGGCACAACGGGGCTTCTGGTGCCTAATGAGGATACCGAAGCACTTGCTCAGGCCCTGCAAAGGCTAGTAGACAACCCCGACTTGCGCGCAACGATGGGCAACCACGCGCGTCGTGTTGCCCAAAAACGCTTCGACGCCCGCGTGATGACCTGCGCTTACGAGGCACTGTACGAATCCATCCTCGCAAGTAAATGAAACTAACCGTCTTCCAAGTGGTCTACTCGCTTACTCCCGGCGGAGCGGAGCGACTGGTGGTTAACCTTTGCCTGTTTTTGAGCCGTGATCGCTATCAGCCCGTGTGTGTTGCATTGCGAGAACCACAGCGCACTCACTACGAACAACTGCTTCAAGAGGCGCAAGTGCCCCTCTATTTCCTCTATAAGACCGAAGGTAAAGCAGACGTGGCTGTGTATCGGCGATTAGATGCTCTTTTCCAGCAGCACCGACCCGCTGTTGTGCATACGCACCTGTTGGGGCTCAACTACGCCTACCCGCTGATGCTCAAGCATCGGACCCCTGTACGTGTGCACACGGTGCATAGCTTGGCGTGGCGCGAACGCGGTGTGCGGGTTGGCAAGCTGATTCGCACGCTTGCCTTTCGCTACCGGATTGGCGGCGTCGTACCTGTGGCGGTCGCCAACGAGATCGCGCGCACCATCGAGCAGGTGTACGGCTACAAGAACCCCCCTATAATCCCGAACGGCATTTCCACCGAGGAATACGCGCCGAATCCTGAAAAACGCGCGCAGTTTCGCGCTGCCCATGGTGTGGAGCCAGACGCCCTCGTGATTGTGCATGTGGGGCGATTTGTAGAGCTGAAAAACCACGCGCTACTGCTGCAAGCGTTTGCACAGCTACGCTGTGCGCAGCCACTTTACTTATGGCTGGTAGGCGATGGCGAGCTGCGCCCGCAAATGGAGCAACTGGCGCAAGAGTTAGGAATAGCAGACCGCGTGCGCTTTTGGGGCATACGCGCCGATGTGCCTGAGCTGCTCAACGCAGCGGATATATTCACCTTGCCTTCTAAGTACGAGGGCAACCCGATGTCTATAATGGAAGCGATGGCAGCAGGGCTTCCTGTGGTGGCCACTGCAGTTGGAGGCATACCGGAGCTGGTAGATCAAGACATATCTGGAGTGCTGATCCCCCCCAACTCCGTAGAATCCTTAGCCTGCGCCCTCCAACGCTTGCTGGACAATGCTACCCTACGCCTACAGATGGGGCGCGCTGCCTACGAGCGAGCGCAACAACGGTTTAGCGTGAGGCATACAGTGCAATTATACGAGGCACTATACGCGAAGCTGTTAGCGAAGCGCGGAAGGATGTACCCTAACTAGCCTATGGTATAATCCGCATGAGGTCGGGCGGGTATGGATAAGGGTCCATACAACTTTATGTTCACTATCTTTACTCCGACCTACAATCGGGCGCATCTTCTGCCTCGTGCCTACAAGAGCCTGCTCGAACAAACCTTTCGCGACTTCGAATGGATTGTCATAGACGATGGCTCCACTGACAATACCGCCGAGTTAGTTAGGCAATGGCAGCGAGAGGCGGATTTCCCGATTCGCTATTATTGGCAGGAGAATAGCGGCAAGCACGTGGCGCACAACCGCGCTGTGCAACTTGCGCAGGGACGCCTGTTCGTTGTACTGGACAGTGATGACTGGCTAGTGAGTAATGCCCTAGAACGCGTGCTGCATCATTGGGTCTCGATTCCGGCTAGTAAGCGAGACGAATATGTCGCCGTGGTAGGACTGTATGTTTACCCCAGCGGCGAGATTGTTGGCACACGGCTCCCTGAAGACATCATGGATGCCAATGCAATCACCATCCGCACAATCTACAAGGTGGAAGGCGACAAATTCGGTGTAAATCGCACCGACGTCCTTCGCGAGTATCCATTTCCAGAGGATTTAGGGCACTTTGTGACCGAGGCTCTTGTGTGGCGACGGATTGCGCTCAAGTACAAGGAACGCTATGTGAATGAGGTCTTTGCCTACAAGGAATATCAGGAGGATGGTCTTACTGACCCGACGAATCCGCTACGTGCCTTGAAGATCCGGGTTGAGTCGCCCCATGCAGAGCGTCTTGCGTGGCGCGAATTCGCAAAGTTCCCCCCTGAGATGGTTCCTTACCCTGACAGGGTGCAGGCGTACATCCAGTTCGTGCGGTTCTCATTCGATGGGCGAGTGAGCATCTTCCAGCAGTTTAGAGAAGCGCGGGATAAGCGACTTTTTCCGCTTGCCTTGCCAAGAGGCCTTCCGACGGTACTTGCGCGACAAGCGTCGCCTGAAAAACCTCACATAGCCATGACTGGTCGTTTTCTATACCTCTTGGCAGCATTTACCCATGATGTGGGGCGCGCCGTATGACTCGCCGTCGTGGGTCTGAGCCAGCCACTGCCAAGACCTTTCGGGAGCGTGTATTGGAGGGCGGTGCGTACCTGGTAGTGCGCCGCGCCCTGTCTATGGTACTGCAGTTAGCTGGTCTCACGCTGGTGACGCGAGTAGTCGGTCCCGAAGCCTACGGCGTGTTTCAAGTATCGTTGGGTATTGCGGGATATTTGGGTGCAATCAGCTTGGGAAACATTGATGTCTACTTGTTGCGTGAGAGACGGGATGCGCCACGCTCGCTGTTCGATCTTGCGTTCTGGTGGATGCTTATTGTTGGTCTTGCTACAACGTCTGTTGCCTGCTTGCTTGTTATTGCAGGACAGGGGGTGTGGAATCAAGCGAGCCAGTTCACCACAGTGGCGATTCTGGTGTGCGCAGCAGTGCCCCTTTCGGTGACGCGCTTCGTGCCACAAGCAATCATAGAGCGGGAGCTGGACTATAGGCGGACCGCGTTTATTGACTTAGCCTCGCACGTGATGTACTATGTCGTTGCAATCCCATTGGCGCAGCTGGGGTATGGAGTGTGGGCGCTGGTGGGCGCGCATTGGGTGAGTGTGCTAACCGCAGCTGGAGGCTTTTTCTGGGCAGCGCGCTACTATCCGCGCTGGTACTGGAACTGGGCAGAGTGGCGTGAGATGGCACGTTTTGGGGCAATGCTCTCTATCTACAACTGGATCTACGAGTTGCGGAACCTCGCGCCCTCGGTGATTTTGCTACCATTAGCAGGCGAGCGTGCGGTAGGCTACCTCGCATTAGCACAGCGGTTCCTCGCAGTGCTTTCATTTGTCCCCGCGGCAGCAGGTCGCATAGCCGTGCCCGCAATCGCACGCATTCAAGACGACGCTGAGCGACTGAAACGCGTCGTAAGAGAAAGCGCCCAGCTCCAGACGTT
Organism: Fimbriimonadales bacterium; assembly: GCA_025061985.1. Lineage (GTDB taxonomy): Bacteria > Armatimonadota > Fimbriimonadia > Fimbriimonadales > GBS-DC > GBS-DC. The sequence continues at coordinate 33,240 of JANXAW010000021.1, read as the reverse complement.
GGCATTAGGCATCGTGCTCGCAGGGTTCGCCGCTTTGGCGCCTTTTGTTTTGCCGTTGCTGCTTGGCAACCGCTGGGAGATCCCGACGCTTATGCTGGTTTTCGGCTTAGCAGCAACTCAGCTGCAAATATTCGTGCTGTTCACGATCCAAGGGTATGCGATTACCGCGCGCAAACATCTGTGGGTGCCACTTCGGGCGGTCATTGTGCACATCCTTATCTTTTTCGGGTTGGCGTTCGCTTCGGCAAAGTACCTTCCGCAGGAGTATAAGCTCATCGGTTACCTGATTGCCAATATCGTGGCACACCTTGCTAACCATGCGATCCATCACTACTACTTCCAGCGGTTGATCGGGCGTGTAACGTTAGGGATTGCCCCTGTTTGGACTGTGGCGATGCTATGTGCTTTGTTTGCGCCTGCGTTCAGCGGGTGGCTGTATTTGCCGGCAGCGCTACTCTTGCTCAATCCTTACAGCCTTCGCGAAATCCGTGCGATTATGGCTCTGTTTCGGCGAGGGCAGCGCCCCTCGGAGCACTCCACTGGCTCAGTTTGACAAATGCTTGGGTACACTTGCGAAAGGCTGAGCGCGTATGCCAAGAGCAGTGATCACGGGTGGAGCGGGCTTTATCGGTTCGCACTTAGCTGACCGACTAATCGCGGAAGGTTGGCAAGTGGTGGTTATTGACAACCTCATCACGGGCAGGCTGGAGAACATCCAGCACTTGCTGGAGCGCGACGATTTTGAGTTCATCCAGCACGACGTGTGCCAACCGTTCGAGGTGGAAGGGCCAGTAGACTACGTGTTCCATTTGGCTTCCACTGCCAGCCCTGTGGATTTTGTGAGGCTCCCGCTGGAAACGCTGCGAGTGGGTTCCTATGGAACAGAGAACGCTTTAGAGCTTGCGCTGCGCAAGGGGGCGAAGTTTCTCTTCAGCTCAACCTCAGAGGTGTATGGTGATCCGCTGGTTCACCCGCAGCCCGAAACGTATTGGGGCAATGTAAACCCCATCGGCATACGTGGCGTGTACGATGAAGCGAAGCGCTACGCCGAGTCGCTGGTAATGGCATACCACCGCTACAGGGGCGCCGATACGCGCATTGCGCGGATTTTCAACACCTACGGAGAGCGGATGCGCCTGGATGATGGGCGTGTGGTTCCTACCTTTATCGCCCAAGCCCTTCGCGGCGAGCCGATTACGGTTTACGGTGATGGCAGTCAGACCCGCAGTTTTGCCTACGTGGCAGACCTGATCGAAGGCATATGGCGCTTGGCGCACGCCGACTACCACGAGCCTGTGAATCTCGGCAACCCTGATGAACGCACCATCTTAGAGTTTGCGCAGCTCGTCAAGCAACTCACAGGCAGCGATAGCCCCATTGTGTTCAAGGAGTTCCTTACCCCTGACGACCCCAAGCAGCGCTGCCCCGATATCACGCGGGCACGGCAAATCTTGGGGTGGGAGCCGAAAGTGTCGCTGGAAGAAGGGTTGCGTCGCACCATTCAGTATTTCCGCAACCAGCTGGGTGTACACTAAGTGGGCAAGATGCGAGTTCTACTTACGGGCGTTGCGGGTTTCATCGGCGCGAAAACAGCGGAACTTTTGCTGCAGCAGGGGCACACTGTCATCGGGCTAGATAACCTCAACGACGCCTATGACCCCACGCTTAAACGCTGGCGATTAGAGCAACTAAAGCCCTACCCCAACTTTCAGTTCCATCAAGTGGACATCAGTGAGTGGGATGCCACTAAGCAAGTGTTTGAAGCGCACCTACCCTACGACGCAATTATCAACCTCGCGGCGCGGGCGGGCGTGCGTCAAAGCGTGCAAGACCCTTGGGTATACATTGCGACCAACGTTACGGGCGCGCTGAATCTGCTGGAACTTTGCCGCCTATATGGGGTGCGCAAGTACATTTTGGCGTCTTCCTCCAGCCTTTACGGCAACAACGCGCGCCCCTTCCGCGAGGATATGCCCACTGACCAGCCCCTCTCGCCCTATGCGGCTTCCAAGAAGGGCGCAGAAGCGCTCTGCTACGCCTATCACCATCTTTACGGGTTAGATATCACGGTACTGCGCTACTTCACGGTGTACGGGCCCGCAGGGCGACCCGATATGAGCATCTTTCGGTTCGTTCGCTGGATTGCTGAGGGTGAGCCGATTCAGGTGTTTGGCGACGGCTTGCAGGAGCGCGATTTCACCTATGTGGACGACATCGCACGAGGCACGATCGCCGCGCTCAAGCCGTTAGGCTACGAGATTGTCAACTTAGGGGGCGACCGCCCCGTGTCGCTGAAGTGGATCATCGAGACGATTGAGAATCTGCTAGGCAAAAAAGCCGTGTGGCACACGGCGCCACGCCATCCCGCAGACGTCCAAGCAACTTGGGCAGATATCACCAAAGCGCGAACGCTGCTGGGCTGGGAGCCGCAGGTTAGCTTAGAAGAAGGGCTGCGCCGCACAGTGGAATGGTATCTCGCCAATCGCGAGTGGGCAAGTAAGATCGCGCTATAACCTTGCTGATGCGAGTCAGCGTCCTCCGCCACTGCTGCGCGGGGAACCAAAGCCACGCCCTGGCGGGCCGAACATGCGCCCAAAAGGCGAAGTTGGGCCCTCGTCTTGGCGGTTGAAAATCCGCCCTACCACCACAATCTCGCCCGGCTGCAAACCGTCTATCACCTCAGTTTTGGTGTTGCCTTGGACGCCCACCTTAATCTCGCGACGGCGTGGCTGTCCGTTGACCATCACCTCCACAAATGTGCCCTGTGGGGTCTCGTGAACGGCTTCGTTGGGTACGGCTATCACATTGTTTTTGCGGGCAACCAAGAATTCGCAGGTAGCGTTCATGCCAGGCTTGAGGCGCGGGTCGGGCTTGAGGATTTCCACGCGCACTTTGACCACCGTCACATTTTGCTCAACCACTGCCTGCGGGTCAATACGGCTCACCCTGCCCTTGAATCGCTCACGCCGAAAAGCGTCCACACGGATGTCTACGGGCTGTCCAACGCGCACGCTGCCGATGTCTGCTTCGTCTACCGACACCTCCACATACATCCGACTGGTGTCGGCAATTTGAAGCAGGGTGTTGCCTTGTGAGAACAGTGAGGTGCCAGGGGGCACGATGGTGCCCTGCTCCACAAAGCGGGCGATTACCACACCGCTTAGCGGGGCAGTGATGGTGGTGCTGTCCAGTTGCACCTTAGCGTTGTAGAGCTGGGCGCTGGCGCGGGCGCGTTGGGCTTTGGCAGCTGCGATATCTGCCTCGCGCAGGCGGATTTGACGCAGGTTCGAGCGGGCTTGGGCTAAGGCGGTCTTTGCCTGCTCGTACTGGGCGCGGGCTTCACGCAGGGCTTGTTGTGCCAGTTCTACTTGGGCGCGGTTGGCTTCCGCAGCACGCAGGTTCGCCTCTGCCTCTTGCACGCGCGCCCGAGCCGTCTCAAGACGCATCTGGATGTCTTGCTCCAGTGTTTGCAAGCGTTGTTGGGCAGCGGTAAGCTGGGCGCGAGCGTTCTCCAGCTGGGCAGCGGCATTATCTACCTGCTGCTGCGAAACGTAGCCTTTCTGAAGCAAGCTCTTGAGCCGTTCATAATTGCGTTGGGCGGTTTCAACGGCTTGGCGAGCAGCTTCGTAGTTCGCCTGCGCCTGGGCACGCTCTTGGGGGATGATGACCGTTTCCAGCTGCTCAAGATTTTTCTGGGCGGTTGCCAAGGCGGTGCGCGCGGCTTGCAATTGGGCGTCGGTTACGGTAGGTTGCATGCGAGCGCGTTCCTCCGCCTGACGCAGGCGGGCTTCTGCTGCGCGCAAGTTTGCCTCTGCTTGCTGCACAGCGAGCTGACTCTGCTCGCGTTGAAGGCGTAGGCTTTCTATGGCTTGCTCAACTCGCGCCTCAGCCGCCTCTAAGTCAGCGCGGGCTTGGTTGTAAACCGCCAGCGTGTCTGCAGGGTCAATCTTAGCAAGCAGCTGCCCCGCTTTCACTGTGTCGCCGACATCCACAAAAATCTGGCTCACGATACCGCCCGCTTTGGACTTGACGTCTACAATGTTGTAGGTGCGCAACACGCCTGATGCTGTGATGGTGCGCACCACATCCTCGCGGGTCACCTCCGCGGTACGGATTTCCACTTCGGGGCTTGCTGCGCGCGTTTCGCGACCGCGCAGAAGCCATAGGGCAACCGCTGCTGCTACCGCTATCCCAACCACAACCGCCACGCGCCTTTTCATCGCTGTATAGAAAGATACCTCTCCCAAATCGCGTACTCGGTTATCGGCAAGCGTGCTAATCCCACTAGGGCTCCGCCCGCGCATGCAAGCATTGCCCTGCATGGGAACCGCTTCAGTCGCGTAGGCAACACACTATCGGCGCAAGCACCATCGCCCGCCGCAGACCCACGTGCGTGCGTACCTTGCAAACCTAGAGCAAACACAAGAGACACCCCTGTGCTCATCGGCGGAACGCGACCATCCTGAGAGCGCGATGCTACCCCTACAGACGCCGAAGCGCTCCCAAAGTTCAGTGGCAACCGCCAGAACTACTGGTTCCAGCCCAAATGCCCATTGATGGAAATTGTGTAGACGGCTTGCCCTGTTGCTAAGTGATACATCGCCAAGGGCATATCGATCGCGAACTCGCCTAAGATGACACCGATTGCCACGGCTCGGAGCCGTTCGTAGCCTGGCAAGCCAAAATAGCGGTTCACAAACAACTTAATCAGCAGCACAACCCCCAGCCCAAACCACACGTAGTCTATCCCGAAGTTCATTGACAAGGCGTAGCCTGCAGGGTGAATCGGGAAGCCGGGCACGCGATAGCGGATAAAGTCCAACAGCAGCACGAAGGCAAACGCTCCTGTGAAGAAGGCGATCGCAGTGATGTTGGGAGGGTAGCGGTTGTCTGCTAGTTGCGTGATGACGCCTGCCAAGCCCATTCCTAAGTCGCCTGCGCCGTCGCGGTAGTAGCGGTTGATACTAAAGACCTCGCCCAAGAAGATGCCCAGCAGCACCGCTGCGACTATCACGAAGAAGAGCGCTTTTTGGTTGAGTCGGGCGATTTCGCCCATTTTCATCGCCTCCAGCTGATAGGGCATCGGATGCGTGCGGTGCAGGCGGTTCATAAAGTGGAACGTGGTCATCAGCTTCGCGATGGTAGACTCGGTGAGGTTTTGCGTGCCCGTGAAGGCAATCATCAGCTGGTGGGGTCCCATAAACGCCATCTCGTGGATGGGGGCGCCGAGTTGCGCGCGCAAGCGCGCTACTACCACGCTGAATGCCATATACAAGAGCACATACAGGGTCACCAACCACCACGGCAGCCCCACCGCTACGCCGATTCCTATCAGCAAGCAAAGGCTAGCGATTAGCCCGATGAACGCCCAGCGAGCAGAGATGCTGTGGCCTGGCTCGGGGTTGATGCCCGTTTTGATTTCGTGCCAGATCTGTTTGAGATAGCCGCGCGAGGCGTACACCACGCTCACAAATAGCCCCAGAAACGCGCCCCACGACTGTTCGCTAAAGTACGGCGGCTGCGGCACTAGGTACCCCCCGCCAAACACGCCTTGCTCGTAACCTAATGCAGCGGTGATGACCTGCATCCCTTTGCGCACAAAGTAGAACAACACGCTGGAGAAAAGCAGGTCATTCGGCACGAACACGCCAATCGCCGCCATGTACGGGAACAGCCCTACGGGGATCCAACCGATCTGGTTCCATGGCGGGGTATGCAGGTAGTCATTGAGCGCCGCTAAAAACCGCACGTTGATGCGCGGGATCCAGGGGAAGAACATATGCAAGCCGTTGATAACGCCGATGGTGAAGGTCACGATGAACGCGCCCCACAGGTAGCGGCTACGCCACAAAGGAGACTGAGGCTGGCACAGCAACATCGGCACTTGGATGATGGGAAAGGCGAGGCGCTCTTGCTGCGTCCATAGGCGGCGCATCAGCGCGTTGATACACAACATCGCCAGCGCCGCCGACCCAAACAACCCCATCCAGCCCAAAAAGATAGGCAGCCAAACGCCCAGTTTCGTGAGCGCGTAAGGAAAGTTGTACCCCCCAATCCCGTACTCGCGGATTGGCTCCGCCTCTTTGTGGAATAGCCACCCCACTAAGTGAGGTAGAATTCGCTCGCGGTAGGTATCGTTGTTTTCTGCATATAGCCCGAAGGAGTGCCAAAGCGGGGCGCACACATTCATCCACTCGGCTGCCATCGCCGTGCCCACAAACAAAATAGAGAAAATCACCACCAAGTCGGGCGTTTCCAAGAACCAGCGACGGAAAATCAACCGTCCGAGGGCGTTTAGCAGGGCGACCACCATCAGCGTGGCAACGGGGGGAATCATCAGCGAGAAAATAACGCTCAGTATGATCTCCACCGCCCAGTAGGTAGTAAACGGTAGGAGTGCGAAGCCGATGAGTATCGCGCGCAAACGCAGCCCGCGTGCACGCTCAATGGTGGGCGTTTCTACTGCGCCATCGGGCAGTGCCGTCGACGGTTCTCGCAGTGTCGGTCGGGTCACCATTCTATGCGCAATTTCAGCGCACAGCCTGCGAGTCCTGCTACATGCCGAAGGCGTAAAGAGGCGCTATTTCCCCTGCGGCTGCCCTAACGGCACAGTGTAGTTGTCGGGGGCACCTGGAGGCTGGATGCCGTACTGGCGGGTTTCAGGATTGTAGCGTGCTTCGCCCAACGTGCTTGGTTGCGTAGCAGCAGGTGAAGGGGTGCTGCTGGCTCCAGCAGGAGCGCTGGCAGGTGGCGGTGGCACTGCGATGCCAGTGTCGCCTGGAGCAGACGCTTTCGAACCACCCTGCGTGGGCGCAGAATCCTGCGCAGGTGTCTCTCCTACGACCACAGGGGGAGCTGCTTGCACGCCCTTCTCTATCTCCCCGTGAAACCGTTCCTGCTGCTCAGCGATTGCTTGGCGCGCTGCTTCTTCGGTGTACGCTTGCCGCTCGCACCCACCTATCCCAACTAGCACCACCAGCGCCAAAATGCTCCACTTTGCTCGCAACATAGCTATCTCCGAACGGTATTATGGCATTTCTTCTATGCCTTCCCAATCGCCCACGCGCAGCACCTCGCGCTCTAATCGTACCCCAAAGGTCTCATACACCACGCGCTCGATGTGTTGGGCTAAGCGTTCAAAATCGCGTGCTGTTGCCCAGCCACGGTTGATGAGGAAGTTTGCGTGCTTGCGCGACACGCAGGCGCCACCGATGGCATAGCCCTTAAGACCACACGCTTCAATGAGGTAGCCTGCGGGTACGACGCCCGCCTCGCGCAGCGGGGCAGGCAGATTTGGCAGCCGCTCTGCCAGGGTGCGGTCGTAAACATTTTTGAAAAAGCTGCCCGCGGAGGCTTCTGAGGGCTGCTTGAGGATTCGCTGGCGTTGGAACTCGCGGGCGCGCTGCAAAATCGCACGCCGACAGTCGGGTTTGAGGCGCAAACGCACTGCCAACAGGCTGGTTGGCGGGGCGTCAGGGCGACGCAAGCGACTGTCTCGGTAAGCAAACTGCATCCATTCAGGGGGCACGCGCTGGCGCACACCCGCCGACACCAAATCAATCTCCACCAGCAAATCGGCAATATTGCTACGGTATGCGCCAGCGTTAGACACCAATGCCCCACCCAAGGTACCAGGAATGCCTACCGCGAACTCCAATCCGCTCAGCCCCGCCTGAGCGGTTTCGAGAAATAGCTCCTGAAACGGCACGCCTGTTTCCGCATAGGTAAGCTCACCAATCGATACCCGTCGGCAGGCGTTGTACAGCACCAGTGCAGGAATGCCTTTGTCGCTGACCAAGATGTTGCTACCGTGCCCTATGATGAATAGGGGAACGCCGTTTTGGTGTGCCCAGCAGCTGATGCGAGCAAACTCTTCAAGGTCTTGTGTTTTGTAAAAGAGGGCAGCGGGTCCACCTACCCGCAGGGTGGTATAGCGGCGCAGCGGCTCTGCGCGGCGGGGCGTGCCAACGCAGAGCCGCGATAACGGTTCCAGCAAAGCGTCCCAGTTCATCCAACCGCGCGAAGCACTTTGCCCGCTTTAAGGCAGCGCGTGCAGACGCGCATGCGGCGCACCGTCTTGCCGCCGTTTACGTAGACGCGCACCCTCTGTAGGTTGGGCGACCATTTGCGTCCTGTTTTCGGCGCGCGGTAGCGCCACAGCCCAGAGTGCTTGTGCTGAATGCTGTGTCCGAACATCGGACCCTTGCCACAGATTTCACATACCCGTGCCATAACCGCCCCTCCTGGCGTAGCGCAATATTGTACCCAAACAGCGGCGTGCCACTTGCTTGCCGCGAGCGCGCTACTTAGGCACGATTACTGGAATTGTGCATAGCGAGAAGTTGCCCGTTTCGGCGCGGTAGGTAAGCTCGGCAAATAAAGCAAGGTTGGCGCCATTGCGCGGGATGCGGGCTACCCACTGCTTGCCCTCTTTTTGAGCGCGCACAGGCTCCCAACGCGCGGGGCGAAAGTCCTTGTCCTCCGTGCGCCGCGCCACCCATACCTGCACCAGCTCGGGCTCCTTGTCAGTGCGCACGCGGTAAATCACCGTATCGCCCGCAACACTATGCGACGCAGTTAGGGGGCTTGGAAACTCCAGTTTGCCAATGCTCATCAGGTAGAAGGCGACCATACTGTGGATAACCCGATTGAAGTCGCCTAAGCTGTGCCCACCGTTCGGTATGTACAGTGCGTATTTGCGACGGCTAGGCAGGTCGTTGAAATAGAATTGCGCGGCGTCAGTTGCCCAGTAAGCATCGTTCGCTCCGTTGATGATTAGGATGGGCATCGTGTAGCGGTCGCGATAATAGTAGGGGTCTACCCACTGCACCAGTTGGCGCCCACGCTCGGTGTACATTTTTTCCATCAGATTGCGCGTGTAGTACTCGGAGATTTGTTCACTGTAGCGTCCCCACAGCTCCAGCTGGTGGGGCATCTGCTTGAAGAAGTTCAGGTTGTCAAACACCATTGGAGCGATGGCACGCGCACGCTTGTCAATAGCTGCTGTAAGCCAAGTGGTCCAGCCGCGCTTGGAGGCACCAGTGATTAGGAAGTCTTTGATTTCTATGTTCCACTCTTTGCGGGCGAACTGCTGGATGGCATCCATGGCGCGCACGGCAGACTTGACCATCGGGAACAGTAGGGGCCATGTGGGGTCGCCTGTTTCCCAGTACTGCACATAGGTGTGGGCGATGAGGTTATCTTCCACGAGGTCGGGTCGGATAAGCGGCTGATTGGGCACATCGTGCAAAATTGCCCCGATTGCCCCCACACGCTCCAGCACCTGAGCCATTAGCTCCAGTTCCCGACGTCCGTCGCCGCTGCCCGTGATGTACAAGATGGCTGTGGTGGTGTATTTGAGGTTGTTCGGTTTTACGAGGCGGAGGCGATGACGCCAGATAAATTCGCGCCACTTTTGCGAAATCAGCGTCAATTCTACAAACTGGCTGTTGCCAACGGTAGACTCTAGGGACTTTGTCCATTCAAACGGCGAGGGGGCGTTTACATAGCTTGCCAAGTCCGCAGTGGCGCTTGCAAGCAGCGTCGCTGCTAATAGCCATCCAATGAAGGTGCGCACGGTAGACCTCCTTGGGTTAGAGTTGTTTGATTTTCGCCACCAGTGCACTGGTGGAGCGTTCAGGGTAGAGTGGCAAGATGACCACGAAGCCGCCGTAGGCAACGACAGCTTCTACCTCAGGTAAGTCGCGCTCGGTATAGTCTCCACCCTTGGCGTAGTAGGTGGGTTGCACGATCTCGATAAGCGTTTTCGCTGTGAGTTCGTGGAAGATCGTGACATAGTCTACGCACTCCAAGCCTGCCAAAAGTTCAGCGCGTTCTGCAGCGGGCACGATGGGGCGACTATCGCCTTTAAGCTGGCGCACAGACTCGTCGCTGTTGACGCCTACTACCAGCAAGTCTCCCAATCGCCGTGCCTCTTGCAGGTAGCGCAAATGTCCCACGTGCAGCAGGTCAAACACGCCGTTGGTCAGCACGACCTTTTTGCCTGCCTCGCGCCACGCAGGGGCTAATAGACTCAATTGCTCGCGCGTCAAAAGCTTCGACTCTGCGCTTCTCATTGCTGTTTACTTGTGGGCTCAGGTGGTACCAGCTCTATCTCAAAAAGCTTTCCCCAGCGTTTGCCCGTGACGAAGATGCGCTTGCTTTGGGGATCATAAGCGATGCCGTTGAGCACATCTTCAGAGGCGCGATTGGGTACGGGCAAGCCCTCTAAGTCTACCCATGCCTTCACCATGCCTGTTTGAGGGTCTATACGTGCAATCATCTCGCTATACCAAATGTTTGCCCAGATTTCGCCCTCAATGTACTCCAGTTCATTCAGAAGCTCTACGGGTTTCCCTTGTGCGCGCACTTGGATTTTGCGCACCTCAACAAAGGTTTCGGGGTCGCGGAAAGTGATGGTGTCGCTGCCGTCGCTCATGATCAGGTATTTGCCGTCGGTGGTTAGTCCCCAGCCCTCGCCGTAGTAGCGGAACTGGGTGATTTGGCGAAAGCTTTCGAGGTCATACACAAAGCAGACCCCTTCTCGCCAAGTGAGTTGGTAAATCTTGTCGTTGAGGATGGCGATGCCTTCGCCGAAAAACTCGGGTGCAAGCCGATGCAGGCGCAGCACGCGCCCCGTACGCAAGTCTACCTTGCGCAACGAGGACTCGCCGTACAGCCCTGTGCCTTCGTAAAGGTAGCCGTTGTGGAACACCAGCCCTTGCGTGAAGGCCCGCTTGTCGTGAGGAAAGGTGTTGACAACGCGGTAGCGGTAGGTGGGGATGGTGGTTTCGGTGGGGGCAGATGCTGATGGAGTTGGGTTGGAAGGCGGCGCAGATGCCACCTGATTTGCAGAGGGTTGACAGGCTCCTAGCCCGCACCCGACCGCCAGCGTTGCAATCACCAGTGCTCGCTTTGCCCGCTTCACGCTTATAAAATACCTACTGTCGTGTGGGCGTGGGGCAGGATTTACAGGGTAGCCCTGCCGATGGCATCCATTTCCTCCAAGGCGCGCCCTGTGCCGATTGCCACACATGAGAGCGGGTCTTCAGCGATGTACACGGGGATGCCCGTCTCCTGTTGCAAGAGTTTGTCGAATCCGCGTAGCAAGGCGCCCCCACCTGTGAGCACAATCCCACGCTCAATGATGTCTGCTGCCAGTTCGGGGGGCGTCTCTTCTAACACGGAGCGTACTTTCTCCACGATTTGGTGCACGGGTTCAGCGAGGGCTTCGCGGATTTCTTCCGAGTGCACGGTGATGGTGCGGGGCAAGCCTTCTACTAGGTCGCGCCCGCGCACTTCCATTGTAAGCTCTTGCTGCAGCGGGTAGGCTGAACCGATGCGGATTTTGATTTCTTCGGCGGTGCGCTCGCCAATCATTAGGTTGTAGCGCTGGCGCACATGGCGCATGATTGCTTCGTCGAACTTGTTGCCTGCGATGCGCACGCTGCGGCTGATCACAATCCCGCCCAGCGAGATGACGGCGATGTCGGTGGTGCCGCCCCCAATATCTACCACCATGTTGCCCCCTGGTTGGCTGATGGGCAGTCCTGCGCCGATGGCAGCTGCCATTGGTTCTTCAATCAGGTGCACCTCGCTTGCGCCTGCTTCTTTGGCTGCCTGAAGCACGGCGCGTCGCTCGACATCGGTGGCACTGGAAGGCACGCACACCAGCATGCGGGGCGCGAACAGGCGCCGCTTGCCCAACACGCGATTGATGACATGGCGCAGCATCTCCAGCGTGATGGTGTAATCAGCAATCACGCCATCGACCAGCGGGCGGACGGCAACGATGTTACCAGGGGTACGCCCCAGCATTAGACGAGCATCCTCGCCTACCGCTAGCACTTTGCCCGAGGGCTGCGAGATTGCCACCACGGATGGCTCGCGTAGCACAATCCCGCGCCCCCGCTGATACACCAGCAGGTTCGCAGTACCCAAATCCACGCCCAGCTCAGCATGCAACCGAAACATGGCTACAGAGTCAACGATACCTCCTTGGCAGGGGGTGTTTCAGCAGGTAGTTGCACGCGCTGAATTTGCGCCCCCAAAGCCTGCAACTTAGATTCTAACCGCTCATAGCCGCGATCGATATGCTCGATTTCGTCAACCACAGTTTCACCTTGTGCTGCGAGTGCGGCGACAACAAGAGCTGCTCCGCCGCGTAAGTCGGTTGCTCGCACTCGCGCACCTTTGAGCTTGTCCACCCCGCGAATGAGAATGGTGCGTCCCTCAGCCACAATATCCGCGCCCATCTTTTGCAGTTCGGGCACGTGCTGGATGCGGTTCTCGTAAATCGTCTCCAATACTTTCGATGCGCCCTCTGCTAGGGCGAGGAAGGCACACATCGGCTGCTGCAAGTCGGTCGGAAAGCCAGGGTAAGGCATGGTGCGGATATCCAAAGGCTTTGGGCGCCTTGTAGCGCGGACAATTAGGCGATGCGCTCCTTCGTAAACCTCTACGCCTGCTTCTGTGAGCTTGGCGGAAAGGGCGTGGAGGTGTTCTGGAACAACACCATTGAGTTCCACCTCTCCTTGGGTAATCGCCGCGGCAATTGCGAAGGTGCCCGCTTCCAGTCGGTCGGGAATGATTGGATACTCGACATACGGTGCAAGGCGTGGCACGCCGTAGATGTAGAGCGTGCTGGTACCAGCACCTTCGATCCGTGCCCCCGCAGCATTCAAAAAGTTTGCAAGGTTGACCACTTCAGGTTCCATCGCGGCGTTTTCTATAACCGTTAGCCCACTGGCGTACACGGCGGCAGCCATCAGTTGCTGGGTGGCGCCAGCGCTGGGCATATCAAGGTAGATGCGCGCTCCTGTCAGCCCTAGTGCGTGGGCAACGTAAATGCCATCGTCAGGCTCGATCGTTGCGCCCAGCGCGCGCAGCCCGTTGATATGGAAGTTCACTGGGCGCGTGCCGATTTGGCAGCCGCCAGGATGAGGCATTCGAGCGTACCCCAAGCGCGCCAGCAGCGGCCCAAAGATATAAAACGAAGCACGCATCCGATTCACCAACCGCGCATCAGGCTCTGCGTGGTGCAAAGTGCGTGTGTCAAGATACAAGCTATTGCCCTCCCATGCGGTGCGCACGCCCAGCCCTTCCAAAAGCGCAATCATCGTAAATACATCCCCAATCCGAGGCACATTGTGCAGCACAACCTCCCCTTCGATGAGCAATGCGCCCGCCATCAACGCTAACGCTGCGTTCTTGCTGCCGCTAATCGACACTGCGCCGTGAAGTGGTGTGCCACCTGTGATTCTGTAACTCTCCAAAATCCTCAGCCCTCCTTGCGATGAGAGTGCCTCCTGCGCAGCTGCAACGGATTATACCCTGCCCTCAAACAACCGTTCGAGGGGGCAAGCAGGCAATTACATACGCCAGCGGCTTGTCCTTTGCTATTTGCGCGCTCAGTGGCAATTGTCAGTGGCTTCCACGCGCCATGCTCCACTTTTCTACAACGCGGTTGCGGTAGCCCTAGCGCGTGGTTTTTGTATGCCCGTCGGCAAACGGTTAGCCCGCCCGTTGGCAAGTTCGTGCCGTTTCTAACACAGGGATCTACCAAGCTAGGAAAGCGCGTAGCGAAGCGCCTAGCGCCGATTTATGTCAGGACACCATGCCCGTCCATGCGGTGTAGGTCTCGTTATAGTCTTGCGCGCGCCTTATAAACGCGGCACCAGTCTTGCATGAGGTCGTTCACGCAAGTTATCTGATGAGCCTTCTCGCGCCTGCGCAAATGAAAGTGGCTTCGAAGAAAAAAGCAGGCAACCTACGCTTGAGGGTATACTAAGAGAGGGACGGCAATTGCCGATAACGCCGTGCCCAAAGGGGAGGCGTCAGACCGCTGCTTGGCATTTCATCGCGGGTCTGTCCCGCAGTAGTCCAATGGACGACGCTTTGTGGTACCTTGCCGCATCGGGTTTGCCGATGCCTTTGGCAACATTGAGCGAGCGTTGACTTGGCAGGAGGGCAGGCAATGCGATACCGCTGCTGGATGCTTGTGCTTGCGGTGGGAGCCGTTTCAGTTGGTCTCGCTCAACCGTTCCGGACCCCGCATGGGCTTTTGTGGGCGGGCACAATCTTTGAACTGCGAGCCATAGCGACGGACTCTCGTGAAACACTTCTTTTTTCCCTTTCTGCTCCTGCACGTGTTTCTGTAGGGGCTATCTACCACTGGAGTGTGATTCGCGAGTCGCCAAGCACCCTCACCCTCTCTGGGAACGAAGGCTGGTTCGCACTCACGCTGAAGAATAATAGCAATGCAGTGGATGCGCTAAGCGTACACCTCAAGACGTTCGAAAGCGCAGATGCCACCCCTTGGACGTTCACACTGTTTGAGCAAACGCTTGATGCCTCTGATAGGCTTGTGGGGGTAACCAATGAGACCGCTCCTTTCTTCCCTTGCGAAACGCGCCGTTTGTGGATTCGCGCATGGCCGCCAGCCAATCGTAACACGGACGGCGTGTTTGTTCACTGGCTGGGCACTTCCCGACACGCCCCGGAGCTTGTATTTAGGAGCGAGTTTGCCGCGGGCGTGGAAGCTGCCCACGGGGCACACACCATCGCTAGCACCGGGGCAGCCCAGCAGATTGTGGGTGAACCCGTGCTGATTCAGGGACGGCTGTACTGGCTCACGTGGAATGGGCAACAATTGTTCTTGTTCCGAACGCCCAACCCCCTCCAGCGCAACTCCACATTTGTAAACAATGTGGAGTTGAGCGCGCGCATCAACGCGCCTGCCCCAACGCATCACACTATCGTGATTGGCAGCCGCTGGTACGTGCTAACCCAGTCTGGACGAATTGTGTTCTTTGAGTTGGGGGCGGCGCAAAACGGGGTTACACTCAACGCTCAGCCCCTCAACTTACCACCTGGCATTTCTGCAAGCCCCACCCTACCGTTGGCGCAGGTGGGCAACCTGCTTGCCTTTGCTGACCAACACCACCGCGTGTGGGTGCATAACCCCGCTCCACCCTCTGCCTCTTTTACCATGCTGCCTGCCTCCTCAGCTCAACCGATTACAGTACTCTGTAGCTTAGACAACAGCATGCTTGCAGTGGGACGCTCAGACGGGCGCGTTGATGTGTACCGGTACGACTGGAACTATGGCACAGTAGCTCTCGAACTACAAGGGTTGTGTCTGCCCCTTGTCAGGAGCCAGCCTGTGCGGTTTGTGACATGGCGCGATGGGATATTGGTTGTGGCCTCGAACGCCTCGGTGGGGGCGTATCAAGAAACGCAGCGCAAGTGGCTGTGGGTGCGTACCTTAGACAGTGCCCTTGCTGCTGAACCTGTCCACGACCCGCTGCGCAGCGCCATCTACCTGCTGACCGTGGGCGGCTGGTTGCATGGGCTTGAGCGCACTACCGGCAAACCCCTACCCTTGTATCCTCAGCATCTATTCGCTGGGGTTGGGGTGGCGCGAGCGGCACTCGGTTGCATCGCGCGTAGGGACCGCGGAGTACCGTATCTATACATCCAAGCTCAGTTAAGCAACGCTCAGTCGAATAGCCCCACTATGCGCGTCATGTTCGTCACGGCGCGCAATCCACTCAACCGCTTCGTTTTCCCGCTCTCGCTCACCAATGTGCCGATCGGAAGCCGCTGGCTTTTCACGGGCGACACAGACCAAGACCTGGCCCTGTGCTGGATTGTCTCAGGGGGCGGCGCTGACCAAACGCGAGGGGTGTTCTACGGCTTTCTGATGCGCTAACCCCAACGCAACCGCGCAGCTTGCTGGTGTATCGCCGAGCGCTCCAACTCGCTCAGGCGACGTAAGTTGCGCACCTGTTGCCCCAAGCGCGGATGGTTCTCAAAGGTAGCCGCGTGGCGCATCAGAAAGTCCCAGTATAGCGTGGTAAAAGGGCAAGCATCAGGTCCTATTGCCTTGTCAGGCTTATACCGACACCCCGCGCAATAGTTGCTCATGCGCTGGATATACTTGCCACTAGCTACATACGGCTTCGACGCCATCAGCCCCCCATCGGCAAACTGCGACATCCCATACACATTTGGCAGCTCCACCCACTCTACAGCATCCACATAAATCGCCAAGTACCATTGGTGCACTTGTTTGGGCTGTACACCCAGCAGGAGGGCATATAGCCCAGTTACCATCAAGCGTTGGATGTGGTGAGCAAACCCGTAGCGCAGCGTCTGGCTAATCACTTCGCGCAAACAGTTCATGTCTGTTTCGCCCGTCCAGTAGAACTTGGGTAGATTCGCGTCAGCGTTGAGTGCGTTATGTTCTAAGTACTCTGGCATGTAGAGCCAGTACACCCCGCGGATGTACTCGCGCCACCCCAGTATTTGCCGTACAAACCCCTCCACACTTTGCAAAGGCGCATGTCCTTGGGCAAGCGCGTCCGTAGCTTTCTGGATTACTACGCGCGGGTCTAACAGTTTGAGGTTCATTGCTGACGAGAGGCGCGAGTGGTAAAGGTATGGCTCGCCTGTCCACATCGCGTCTTGGTACGGTCCAAACAGGGGCAGGCGGTTTTCAATAAAGTCATTTAACGCACGCTCGGCGTCTTCGGGCGTTACTGCCCAATCGAAGTCGCGCAGGCTACCGGGGTGGTTAGGGAAGCGCGATTCTACTAAGCGAATGACCTCTTGAGTGATCGGGTCAGGCGTAAAGCCTATCGGGCGCGGGACTAAGCCAGGTCCTTGCTTGCCAAACGATTGACGGTTGGCAGCATCGTAGTTCCATGCGCCTCCCAGCGGTTGCTTGCCTTCCATAAGAATGCCCGTGCGTCGGCGCATTTCGCGGTAGAAGAACTCTAGGCGCAGCTGTTTGCGCTGCGCAGCGTGTTGCTTGAACTCATCTACGCTGATGAGGAAATGGCGGTCGGGGCGGATTTCTAAGGGGATGCCAAGTTGTTGTGCCGTGCGTTGAAGGCTTTGTCGCACGCGCCACTCGCCCGGTTCCACAACGATGAGCTTTTGGGGTTGGTGTTGGCGCACGGCGCGCCTCAGCTCACTGGCGAAGCTGCCCTCGTTTGCGGGGTCGTCCAAGGCGTGGTAGAGCACGCGATAGCCTTGCTGGCGCAGCCAGTCGCGATGATGGCGCATCGCACTGAGAAACAGGGCAATCCGCGCCTTGTGGCTCCACACATGGGTGGCTTCTTCAGCCACTTCTGCCATCCAGACCGCATCCTGCGCAGGGTCAAACCCCTCCAGCGCGGTAGAACGGCGGTCTAACTGATCGCCCAGTACCAGCACAAGGTTGCGTACCTTCACCCGAGCGGCACTCCCCAACCGTCGTACTCACCCCCAAACGCTTCTGCAATCTGCTCCAGAAAGTTAACCCGACGCTCCAGCTCGTTTATGTCAGGGCGATGCTCTGCGAAGACCACCAACTGCCAGCCGCCCTCTCCTGTCGGCTCCACTTCTGCGTAGTAACCCGCTTGCTGAACTGCCTGCGCTGCTAGGTGGGCCAGCGCCTCGTCGCCAAAATACAGGAAATACTCGAAGGAGCAGACAGTATCGGGGCTAATCCCTGCGCTTAGTACTTGGCGCAATGCGAGCATATCTTCGTGGCGCATTCGTCTGCCTCCCTAGGCAAAAGTATACCCCTCAAGTGCAGTGGGGTATAATCGCAAGCTGGAGGAGGGCGCCTTGCGATACATTCCAAGCATTGGGATGGAAGTGCACGCGCAGTTGCTTACGGAAAGCAAGATGTTTTGCGCGTGCCCTGTGCGTTTTGGCGATCCGCCAAACACGAATGTGTGCCCCACCTGCCTAGGGATGCCCGGCACGCTGCCTGTGCCCAACAAGAAAGCTGTTGAGCACGTTATTCGCACAGCGCTTGCGCTCAACTGCCAAATCGCGCCCGTAGCGATGTTCTATCGCAAAAACTACTTCTATCCCGACCTGCCCAAAGGCTACCAAATCTCGCAGTACGGCGATGTACATCCAATTGGCACGAAAGGCTACTTAGAAATCGAAGTGGAAGGCGAGCGGTTCCCCGTGCGAATCAAGCGCGTGCACTTGGAAGAAGACACGGGCAAACTGTTCCATTACCTGCCTGGTGAAAGCGAGGTGGACTTCAATCGCGCGGGCGCACCCCTGATGGAAATCGTCACTGACTTTCCTCCAGACCTGCACTCCGCAGAAGCAGCGAAGGAATACCTGGTGCAATTGCGTGCTGTGCTGACTTATCTGGGCGTCTGCGATGGCAAGATGGAAGAGGGTTCGCTCCGCTGCGAACCCAATATCAGCGTCGCTCCCGAGGGCAGCAACCAGCTCGGCGTCAAGACGGAACTCAAAAACCTCAACTCGTTCCGCTCCGTCGTGCGCGGGATTGAGTTCGAAATCGAGCGCCAGATCAAAATCCTAAAGTCAGGGGGACAGGTTGTTCAGGAGACGCGCGGGTGGAACGAGGAGGGTGCGTACAGCTTTCCGCTGCGCACCAAGGAATACGAGCAAGATTATCGCTACTTCCCGGAACCTGATATTGTGCCCATACGCATCAGCGCCGAATGGCTGGAAGAGCTTCGCGCTACGATTCCAGAGCTACCCCTGCAGAAAGCCGACCGTTACCGCAAGGAGTACAAGCTGAGCGCAACCGAAACACGCATCCTCACTGCCGACATCGATACCGCGAATTACTTTGAGCAGTGTGTGCAGCTGGGCGTTGAGCCGAAGATCGCCAGCAACTGGATCACGGTGGAACTTCAAGCGCGGCTCAACGAGACGGGCATCTCAATCCGCGAGTCTAAATTGACACCGGCGCATCTGGCAGACCTTATTGATTTGCTTCATAAGGGTGTGATTTCGGGACGGATTGCCAAGGAGCTGTTTGACGAGGTATTCCGAACGGGCGAGCTACCTTCTAAGATTGTGCAGGAGCGTGGGATGGTGCAGATTTCAGACGAGGATGCCTTGCGCGCAATCGCGCGCAAGGTGATTGCCGAGAACCCTGACGTCGTAGCGAAATACCGTGCGGGCAAGACTAGCGTACTGGGCTACCTTGTAGGACAAATGATGCGCGAAACGCAAGGGCGCGCTAATCCGCAACGCGCGCAACAACTATTGCGTGAGGAGCTGGGTGGGTAGGCATGCACGCACGCGCCTTTCTGCGCTATGGCGTGAGCTTTTTGATGGTTGGGCTAGGTGTTTGGGTCATCTATAGCGAGTACTTTGTGTACGGGCAGCCGATAGGGTTAGTGCTAGGGAGCATGCTGATTGCGTGGGCTTTTGTGCGGGTGTGGGCACTGCGACGCTTCGTGGAACACCGCCGACGATGAGGCGCAGACATGGGCCTGAAACTGTTTAGTTGGATACGAGCAAAGCAGGTGGCGCCGGAAGCGCGTTCCCCCGAACGGCTTCTTATCCCGTTTAGCAACTCTCATGACGACCGAGATGCGTTGCGCTTTGCGTGTGAGTTGGCGCGCGTGTTTAACGCTCAGCTAACAGTGCTGTGCTTGGTGGAGATGCCGCGCTCAATTGGGTTAGAGAGCTGCCCTGCTACGCGCTTGCAGGAAGGTGAATTGGCTGCAGCTGCAGCGCGCGAGATCGCCGAGGAAGTCGGCGTATCTAACCTGCGGACAGTTGTCCGCCCTACGCACCACTGTGGCTATGCGATTGTAAACGCAGCGGAGGAGTTCCGCGCCGACTTGCTGCTTATTACGGCGCGCTATCGCAACGGGCGCATTCATCCAACCCTAGACGACACCGTGGAAGTTGTGTTGCGGAAAGCGCGTTGCTCCGTATGGCTCTACAGTGCCCCACATGGAGGTGAGTAAGCGATGCGGATCGTTATTATGGGGTGCGGGCGTACTGGCTCTATGCTGGCGTTGCTGATGAGCCACGCAGGTCACCAAGTGACGATGATCGAAAAATCGCAGGATGCGCTGATGCGCTTGGGGAAGCGCCACACCTGCCGAATCGTCATCGGTGATGGCTTAGACGAAGACACCCTGCGCCGCGCTGAAGTGGAGAAAGCCGATGCCTTTATCGCCTGTACCAACGGCGATAATACGAACCTAATGGTGGTGCAGATGGCACGCGAACTATTTGGCGTGAAGCGGGTTGCAGCGAAGGTGAATGACCCGGTACGTGCAGAAGCCTACCGCGAATACGGCATCTTCACGATCACCGGCGGCGCTCTGATGGCAGGCTACCTGCGCGACTGGTTGCTCGGCAACCCTACTCAGAACATTGAGTACTACAACCAGTTCTATCCAGAGTTGCGTCAGCTGCTGGAAGGTTAGCCGAGTTTTGGAAGCGCTATGGGCTTGCTTGTTCGCCTTTCGCAGTCGCTTGGGGAGCCGGTGCCTTATGCCCGAGTTGCAGGGCTGGGAAGCGTAGTGGGACTACTAGGACTATCCGCCTGCCGACGTGCCACCAACCCCCCAAGTGAAGCGTTCCAATTCCCGATGGCAGTGTGCATTTGGGGCACTCGCAACGACTTTTGGGACGCCGTGCTTGTTGGGATGCAAAGCCGTCTGAGCCTACCGGGGGTACAGCTAGAGCCTATGTTTTTTAGAGACCCGGAACGCGCACAAGTTGAGCAGCGTCTCCGCGAAGGGGGCTGGCGTGCAGTGGCTTTTTGTGCGCCCGCTAGCGAGTGGGCAAAACGCCTGATTGACCAAACCGTGCAGGCAGGCATACCTGTGGTTTTGCTGGGCGTAGATATTCCAGATGTTGCTCGGCTAGGCTATGTGGGCACCTACTACTACGAGGCGGGACGACGCGCTGGGATGTGGTACGCCCAGCGGCTCCGCGCCGGTGAAGTAGGAGTAGTAGCAGGGCATCCTGTGCCGCATGCGGTTTCGGAGTTTTGGGAAGGTTTTCGCCATGGGCTGTTGTTTAACCGCCGACTGCGTGCCCAACTTGTTCCGGTTAGCAACAGCCGTGCTGCAGCTTCAGCCGTGGCGAAACTGCAGGAGGCACGGCAGATTCGAGGTATCTTCCTAATGGGTGCGGAAGTGGCACAGCAAGGGATAGGGGTCGCCCGAACGGTTCCGCTGGGTGTGTTTAGCTGGCGCGAGCCGGCACGCGAATGGTACATCGCACGCCGAGCCCACTTGCTTATCTTAGAGCGCCCTCAGGAAATCGGCGTGCGCGCAGCTAACCTAATGCGCAACCTCAGTCAGGGACGAGGAAGCGACTTCCAAGTGATTTACACACCCTTTGAGTGGCGAGCGCACTGAACGGCTGAAACCCCCATTTTTCACAGTGTCAAAAAACGCTCTACTTGCGTATACTGTAAAAAGAGACGCTGAGGGCAAGCCGTGAGTTCGGAAATTCTGCGAGTGTTGGAAGGCGCGTCGGGAAGCGCTGCTATGGACGGGCTGCGCCCGAAGGGGGGGCATAAGCCTTTCATGCGAACTGTGCAACACCTAGTGCGTCCAATTCGCGTGTGGGTCAACCCCGACCACACAGTGGAGACCGCGCTGGTGCTTATGCGAGGGCATCGCCTGCAAAGCCTGCCTGTCTATGAGGGGGGACGGGTACTAGGGATAGTGCAGCCTGAACAGCTGTTAGGAGTAGCTCTGGACACCCCTGTGCGCGAAGTGATGATAACCGATCTGCTGACAGTCACCCCGCAGACCCCCTTGCGTGTTGTTGCAGAGTGGTTCCAGCGCACTCAGCAGACTTTGTTGCCCGTAATGGAGGGCGAGCGACTGGTAGGCATCATTTCCGTGTTCGATTTGCTAAGCGAAATCGGACGCAGCTACGACCCGATGACAGGTCTGCCGTGGTCGGATTACCTTCGCGAGTGGAGCATTGAACGGCTTGCTGAGGGCAAGGAGATCACGATTATCTTTTTCGACCTAGACAACTTTGGCATGTTCAACAAGCGCTATGGGCACTTGGTGGGCGACGAGATCTTGCGCCGAGTAGCGCAGATTCTGCTGCAGGAAACCGACCCAGAAACAGACGTTGTATGTCGTTGGGGTGGAGACGAGTTTGCCATCTCAACACTCCGCCGTCGGGAGGAGGCGGGGCTGCTGGCGCACCATCTCAGTCGCCAAATCGCTGCCTTGCAAATCCCCGACGTGGATACCCCTATCACCGTTTCATACGGCTATCAAGGGGGCAAGCGTACGCGCGAGCGCGAGCAGGTGCACTACGCAGCGACAGTAGATAATCTGGTCAACCTTGCCAGTCAAGAGTGTATGATGATGAAAGGGGCTGCGGCGCGTGTTGCCCAAGGAGGGCAGCTGCCCCTACCCATTCAAGCAGTGGTGGAACAGCTCCCATCAGCCAAGCGCATTAAAATCCAAAGCGTCTCTTATGAGCGGGAGGGGCGCCGCGCGCGGGCGCGGGTCTACCTACAAACCGAAGCGCGCGTTCTGGAAGGCACAGCAGAGGGCGAGGCGCAACCCATCCGCTTGTTAGCGGAAGCTACTCTGAACGCACTCAAGCCCCTGCTACTGCCAACAATGCAGGTAAGCCTCATCCAAGCCCAGGAGAGCATCCTAGACTCTGGGCAAGCGATTGTGAACGTGCTGGTGCTGTGGGAAGATAGCGAGACCCGCCAAGAGCTGGTAGGTAGCACCCTTGTCCGCGACGACCCCTATCGCGCCACTGTTGCAGCGGTTTTAGATGCCCTAAACCGCCCATTAGGACGAGTGCTGGGAACGGCTTAGAGACTATTGGCGCCCCTAATCGTAAGCGCTACCCAACCTACAGCACGCCTTCCCGCGGCAGCACCCATAGCTCGTCCACAGTCGCGTCTGGTGGGGTGGTCAGCATCTGCGCAATCAGTTGCGCCACGCTTGAGGGACGAATCATCTTCTCGCGGTCGGGAACGCCTTCACCTGTGCCCCAAATCGCGGTGTCCACAGCGCCTGGCAAAATCGCCATCACACGTATGCCCCGCTTCCGCACCTCTTTGGCTAAAATGCGCGTGAACATCAGCCCTGCGGCTTTGGCGCAACTGTAGGCGCTTAGCCCGCTGAAAGCGCGGGCACCAGCAATCGAAAGCACATTCACAATCTGCCCGTGCCCTTGCTCCAGCATGGTGGGCAGCACCAGCCGCGTGGTCAAGTATAGCCCCTTAAGGTTGCCCTCTACGGTGCGCCACCATTCTGCGGGGTCACTGTTCTCAATTGGCCCAACCGCTTGGATAAATCCTGCGTTGTTGACCAAGATGTCGATATTGCCCGTGATTGCCAGCGTGCCATGAACCGCCTCGCGCATAGCTCCCTCATCGGAGACATCTGCCACGAACCAGTATGCTCGACCGCCAGCGGCGCGAATCTGCTGGGCAGTCGCTTCCAGCTGTTCGCGCGTGCGGGCAACTAAAGCAACCGTCGCTCCTAACTGCGCCAGCTGTTTTGCGGTCTCCGCGCCAATTCCGCGCCCACCACCTGTAATCAGTGCAACTTGACCTGCCAGCGCTCCCATAGCATCAGGCAGTATACCTGCGCAGGAAAACGCACTCAAGGGGCGAATGTTCCGCCTGGTATGGCTCCTCGCAGCGCAGTACGCAAGACCTACAAGCTTTGGATCAATGGCGAGTTCGTGCGTTCTGAGTCGGGGCGTGCTTACCCTGTAAGCGACGCTAAGGGTGCGTTTTGGGCAAATGTGCCCAAGGCATCACGCAAGGACTTGCGCGACGCAGTCGCAGCAGCGCGTAAAGCCCAAAGTGCGTGGGCAGGGCGCACCGCCTACAACCGCGGGCAAATCCTCTACCGCGTGGCAGAAATGTTGGAGACACGCCGCGAAGCCTTGCGCACGGAGCTACAAGCAATCACAGGCGTTCCCCCTGCCGAAGCCGATGCCGAAATTGATGTCGCTATTGACCGCTGGGTTTACTACGCGGGCTGGAGCGACAAGTATGGCGCGTTGCTTTCTACGGTCAACCCCGTCGCAATGCCGATGCATAACTTCACAGTGCCAGAGCCAATGGGCGTGGTGGGCATCGTGTGCCCCGAAGAGGCTCCGTTGGCGTCGCTGACTAGCCTTGTTGCCCCCGTAATTGTTAGTGGAAACGCGGTTGTGGTGCTGCTGCCTGAAGCCACGCCCACGGTCGGGCTAACTTTCGCGGAGGTGTTGGCAACCTCCGACCTGCCTGCAGGTGTTGTGAATATGCTTAGCGGTAGCCATGCGGAACTGCTTCCGCACTTAGCGTCGCACGTGGAGGTGGACGCGCTCAATCTTTGCGGGGTTTCAGAGATGCAGCGCGCTCCCTATGAGCAGGCAGCCGCGGAGCATGTGGGGCGCCTCCACCATAGCCCTGCCTTCAGTCGCGCAGAGTGGCTCAGCCCTCAGGCGCAAGGGCTAGAATGGATCGAACCCTTCTTGGAGTTCAAAACGGTGTGGCACCCGCTGGGGTGGTGAGCACATGAACCGTACTAGGCTGGTGGCTGGTTTGGGGGTGCTGCTGGCATTGCTGGTGGGCGCGCGGGTGTACCTTTCGCTTAGCGCTCCCAAGCCCGTGGAGCCACGGGAGCGAATCCGTCAGCTGTTTGCGGAAGGCAAAGTCGCCTTTGAAAGCGAAAACACCGAGGCGCTAATGGAGCTGCTGGCAGAGGAGTTCACCTTTCTTGGGATGGACAAACGGCGCCTGCAGTTTGAACTCACTCGCTTTTTTAGGAACGCTGATCAGCCGCGCGCCGAGCTGGGCGAGCTGCAAATGGAAGCGTTTGGGGGGCGCATCCTTGTGCGCACACCTGTGCGCATCACTTGGCGCGACGCTCAGGATCCGAACAACATCAACTCTCAAGACTACGGCGTCGTGGAGTTCGAATTTCGGCGGTATCAGTTTCGCCGATGGTGGTTTTTCACTTACGAGGATTGGCGCTTGGTGCGTGTAGAGCCGACTCGGGTGGAGGATATGCCGCTATGACCGCTGAGTTGGAGCAGAAATATCAGTGCCTGCGGGCGATTTTGCGCGAGATGGGCGGAGTGGTAATTGGGCTATCGGGGGGTGTAGACAGCACGCTGCTGGTCAAGGTGGCGCACGAGGTGTTAGGCGACCGCTGCATAGCAGTGATTGGCAAATCCGAAGCGTTTCCCGAAGGTGAGGTAGAGGAAGCGCTGCAGCTTGCGGAGCAGATGGGCGTGCGGGTGCGCGTGGTGCCCACTCACGAGCTGAGCAATCCGCTGTTTCGGGTCAATCGCCCTGACCGCTGTTATCATTGCAAAACGGAGCTGTACAGCGTGCTGCGGCGCGTTGCCGACGAGGAAGGCATCGCTTGGATTGCCGACGGCACGCATGCCGACGATTTGGGCGACTATCGCCCCGGTTTGCGGGCAGCGCAGGAGTTTGGCGTGCGTGCCCCTCTGCTGGAAGCGGGGCTATCTAAAGCCGAGATACGCGCGCTCGCCCGCGCCTTGGGGCTACCGATTTGGGATAAGCCCTCCTTCGCGTGCCTTTCCAGCCGCTTCCCCTATGGCACGGTAATCACGCGCGAGCTGCTGCAAAAAGTGGATCGCGCAGAGCGGTTCTTACGGGAGTTGGGCTTGCGGCAGGTGCGCGTGCGCCATCACGACACGCTCGCACGAATCGAGGTGGAACCGCGCGATTTTGAGCGTGTGCTACAGCACGCCCCTGAGATTGTAGCGCACTTGAGGTCGCTGGGCTATGTATACGTGGCGTTGGACTTAGAGGGCTATCGCTCGGGCAAGATGAATGATGCGCTTCAATTGCCAGAGGGCAAACGCGACGGCTGAGAGGAGACAACCTTTGCTGCTACGCCCCGCGCGCGCAGGAAGTAGTACAGCGCTACGCCCACTGCAACAACTGCTACGGAGGCAAAGTGCCCAAAGGTGATGCCATCGAAGGCGATCCGTGAGGTCGCCCCTGCTCGGAAGAACTCGTTCACGAACCGGTACAGCCCGTGCAGCATTAGGAACCCCGCGAACAGTTCACCCTCAAAGCGCTGACGCTTCTCCCATCGCACCAAAAGCGCGAAAATCAGCAGGTTCATAAGAGTGGCATACAGCTGCGTGGGGTGTACGGGCTGGTCAAGCCCTGGAAACTGCACGCCCCACGGCAAGTCGGTGGGCTTACCATAGCAGCAGCCCGCTCCAAAGCAGCCAAGTCGGGCGATCGCATAGCCTAACGCCAAGGAGGGCGCTGCCCAATCACCCACGCGCCACAGCGGTAGCCGATGCTGGTGAATGATGAAAATCGCTGTGGCCAACGCGAGCGCAAAGCCCCAAAAATAGGACATCCCCCCTTCCCACACACGAAAAATGCCCCACAAGTCGTGAGCATAGTGCGACCAGTGCATCACCACAAACCCTACTCGCCCACCCACAATCCCCAGCCCCACGCTCCAAAACGCGATCAAGATGGCGTAGTCGGGATGGAACCCATAGCGCGGCGCTACACGCATCGCACGCCACACCGCCAGCCAAATGCCCACCATCCACATGAAACCGTAAGTGTAAACGGCAATCGGTCCAATCCGCACCAGCTCGGGCATCATTGCGGTTTCTCCTCAGCCGCGCCAGAGTTAGGGGACTGAGAAGTAGGCACATCAAAGAACTGCACCGCCACCAGCCCCAGCAGTGATATAGTAATCGCGATATCTGCCACATTGAACACGGGCCACACGACGAAGTCAAACATATCCACCACATACCCAAGGCGCGCGCGGTCAACAAAGTTCCCCAACGCGCCTCCCAGTAGAAGCCCCATCAGCAGCTGCGTGCGCCGCGGCGGCTGATAGCGGTAGTGATACCAAACCAGCCCCCCTACCACGAGCAGCGTGAGCGGGATGGTTATCCACCCGTGCCCCTCCAACAAGCCAAATGCGATCCCCGTATTGTAAGTTAGCGTCAGGTAAAAGTAAGGGGGCACTACGGGAACCGATCGGTCTACAGGGAGGCTCGCCGTCGCCCAAAACTTGGTGAGCTGGTCTATCACAAGCACAATCGCCGCCACGCGCCAAAACATTTCGGCATAAGGATACCTGACAGCGTAGCAACTATCCTTCGCTGGCTTGGAACACTTCCTTGGGTGTCAACGCTAACCCTGTTAGCACCTGCGTAGGCAGGGGTTGCTCGCCTCTGAACCATCCTAGCGAGCGGTAGCCACTCTCCTCGCGTACCAGCACCTCGATTTCTTCAGCCTCGGGATCTACTGCCCATACTTCGCGCACGCCAAGGGCGTGGTAATCCTGAAGCTTGCTTTTCCGGCGCAGGTAAGTATCAGCGGGCGACAACACCTCGACCACCAAATCAGGAGCTACCTCCAAGCGCGGCTCGTTGAGTTGGGGTTGCCACTCCCTCTCGCGGGCTTTGGAAAGGAAGAACAAGTCGGGTTGACGGGTGCGTAGTGGCTCGCGCTGGATCACAAAGTCAAATAGCGCAGTGAAAATCTCTCCCAGCCCGCGTGCCTGCACGAACTGATGCAAGCGGATGAGCAAGCTGCGCAGCACACGCTGGTGTCGGAGCGTTGATGTTGGCGAGGGGCACACCTCTCCGTCGATGATTTCGTAATGCGTTAGCTCATCTACCCAGCGGAGGTACGCCTCCCAGCTGAGGTGGCGTGGACTGGCTTGAGACAGCGACGCTTTTGGCACAGCTACAGCAGGAGTATACCTCCCTCGCCACGCAGTAGGCAGAGGTTGTTAGAACGCTACGTACGGTGCCAAGCCGTGAACGCCGCCCTCGCGCCCAAAACCGCTCTCCTTGTAGCCCCCAAACGGGCTGGCGGGGTCAAACTTGTTGTAGGTGTTGCACCACACCACGCCCGCTTTCACCCGCGCGGCGAACTCCAAGTACTTGCTGCCCTTGTTTGTCCACACGCCTGCCGAAAGCCCATAGCGGATGTTGTTGGCAATCTGCACTGCCTCGTCGGGCGTGCGGAAGGTCAGCACGCTTAGCACGGGTCCGAAAATCTCCTCGCGTGCCACGGTGTGCGCCATGCTGACTTTCGTGAGAATGGTCGGGCGATACCAGTAGCCTCTGTTAGGCAGCGCGCAGTCGCTTTGGTAGATTTCTGCCCCCTCCTGAATGCCGATTTCCACCAGTCGCTCAATTTTGCGCAGCTGCTGTAGCGAGTTGATGGCGCCGATGTCAGTGTTTTTATCCAACGGGTCGCCGATTCGCAGGAGCTGAATGCGACGCTTGAGCTTACGAATCACCAGCTCCGCGATGCTTTCTTGCACTAATAGGCGACTACCCGCGCAGCACACGTGCCCCTGATTGAAGTAGATGCCGTTGACAATGCCCTCAATCGCTTGGTCGATGGCGGCGTCTTCGAAGATGACGTGCGCGGCTTTGCCGCCCAGCTCTAAGGTGAGACGTTTGCGCGTGCCCGCAACGGCTTTTTGAATGAGTTTGCCCACTTCGGTGCTGCCCGTGAAAGCGATTTTATCCACATCGGGGTGTTGCACCAGCCATGCGCCCGTTTGCCCGTCGCCTGTGATAATGTTCACCACACCAGGAGGCAGGTCGGCTTGCTGAAACACCTCGCATAGCAGTAGCGCCGTCAATGGCGTGGTCTCGGCAGGCTTGAGCACGACCGTGTTGCCCGTTGCTAACGCAGGTGCGATTTTCCATGCAGCCATCAGCAGCGGGAAGTTCCACGGGATGATTTGCCCTGCTACTCCTAAAGGGCGCGGCGTGCGCCCTGGGAAGGCGTATTCCAATTTGTCTGCCCAGCCAGCATAGTAGAAAAAGTGAGCGATGGTTAAGGGCAGGTCGACATCACGCGACTCGCGGATGGGCTTGCCGTTGTCTAAACTCTCCAGCACAGCAAACTCACGGGAACGCTCTTGCAAGATTCGCGCGATCCGAAACAGATACTTGGCACGCTCCTTGCCCGGCAGGCGACTCCAGATGGTTTCATAGGCGCGGCGGGCAGCGCGTACGGCGCGGTCAACATCCTCTGCATCCGCGTAGGCGACCTCTGCAAGCACCTCTTCGGTGGCAGGGTTCAGCGTGGTGAAGTAGCGCCCGATGTGCGGTTCCACAAACTCTCCGTTGATGAATAAGCCGTAGCGAGGCTGCAGTTTCAGAACATCACGCGGCTCAGGAGAAGGGGCGTACTCCCAGCGACTTGTGTGTTTGCTGTGCCCTTCGTGCCCGTTCCGTTGCATAACGGGATTATACCAGCGAGGGTTATCCCACGGGATAGGGTAAGCACCTTCCCGAAGGCTCGACTAAGCAGGGGATCAAGGAGCGCATTCCGTTTGACCCGCTCCGAAGCCATGGGCTGTATGCTAACCCGTGCGCTGACTGCCCAGTGGGTAGAAAATCCCCCCAAAATTCCCTCGAAACCCCTTGACAACCTCGCAAAAGCGCTATATAATTTCCGCGTCCTGCGAGCGAGTAGGCATTTGCTGAAGGAGGGTAGCAACATGGTACGACGAGGCATAGTACTTGGTCTGAGCGCGTTGCTTGCTGTACCGACGGCTGTTGCATTTGCGCAAAAGGATGAGCTCTCCGTGCCTGACGAGGCTAAAATCGTGCTGCACGAGAAGGGAGTCACGGACTTGGGTCTCACTTGGGAGCTTCGACCGCGCACGCCGATCAAGTTCGTCCCGTTTGAGATGGTTGACCCCGCTACAGGCAAGCCTGTCAAGCCAAACGATATCATCGTAGTGAATGGCGTCAAGGTGCGAGCAGGTGACTACTATCGTCAGCTGAATGCGATGGAGCAGTGGCTGAACGCCCATGGCTACTCGCTACGGACAGATACGGTGTTCGAGTACTACTCGCCCGAACTAGAGAGTGAGATTGCGGACTCGGAGCTGCGTTTGCGCAAGCTGGAGGCGCAGATGCCTTTGGAAGGTGACCCGATAGACGCTATTGGTGGCAGTGATTTTATGCCTGCTGCGTGTCAGGGTGATGGGCGCTCGTACGACACAGGCTGGTTTGGCAACCGCATCTTTGGAATGCGCCTCTATGCCTCTGGGAGCTATCAAGTATGCTATCCGTCGTCCCCGCCGTCGGTGACAGTGAATGGGCAGGTTGTGCTGCAAGGGCGCGTAGGTGGCTCGGAGCGAAACGTGGTGGAGGCGTCTGCAACCGCTTTCGCATCCACCAGCGACATGCAGAACCTAAACTACGGCTACAATGTGAGCGTGCGCGTGCTGGGCAACCAAGTTTGGGGTCCTAGCGGCTCGGGCACGATTCCGCTTCGCTATACCAACAGCTGGGATTGGCAGATCGCCTCTATTGACTGGCGCAGCCCCAGCATTAGGCTGGGTTGTGTGAACTTGCTGGGCATCAATGTCTGCCTAAGCGGGCGTGCTGGGGTCGCAGGGCAGCTCAACCTTGCTGCCTCCGTTGATCTGCAGGTGCTGGGGCAGCAAGCAGTTGTGCGTCCCTATGGCTCCCTGAACGGCTTTGCCGAGGCGTGGTTTGATGTAAATGCCGGCATTGCGCGTGCGGAAGCGGGCGTGCGCGGGAACCTTACCTTCCTAAACGGCAGTATCACTGGCACAGTGACTGGCAACTTCTCCCTATACGGGCAGAATAACCGGCTTTGCGTCGACTACAACTTCAACGCGAGCCTAAGCGCAAACCTAGTAGCGCTTAGCGGCAACGTGAGCGCATACGTGCGCGGCTGCCTCTGGCTCGGTCGCTGGCAGTGCAGAGAAGCTAGCATTAACCTGTTCTCGTGGGACGGTATCAACTGGAACCGCGAGCTAGGCAGGTGGTCGCACACGGTAAGACTAGGCTGCTTCTAACCTAATCCCAACCTTGGCTCCCCGCCCTTGCAGCGGGGAGCCAGTTTCACTGCATATGCGGTACCTTCTGACGCTTTTACTGATTTGGCAAGCAGGGGTTGGCGTCAGCCAGCAAGCGTTCCGCTACAAAGTGTCGGGCGAATCTGCTTCGCGCGCCTGGTTTGGGGCACTGCAAGGCGCCATCGGAGAAACTACTCCATCCCCCAGACCACCCGATTTAGATTTGCGCCAGCAATACACCTACATACTTACCCTCACTCAACTTACGCCTACGCAGTTCGAGGCGCAATGGAGCGAGTGGCGCCTCAAATCGGAGCTTACGCCCGAACTCAAGCAACTTCTTGAGCAAATCCGTCAACTCTCGCCTGTCTACTTCCGCCGCAATGCCACAGGCGCGCTGGAGTTCCTTAGCACAGGTCAGGAAGCGTGGCAGCGGCAGGCGATTGCCAGCATCCTATACCCCTTCCAGTTCGTGCGCTCCGACAGCAAGGCGACTGAGTGGCGCGTAGAAGAGGCGCATCCCAGCGGGCGCGTGGTATGCCGCTACCGCCTTGTGCGCCGACGCAAGGATGGCGTGCAGATTTTCAACAAGGCGGTGGTAGAGGTTTTGCTCTCGGAGCAGGAACGCCAGCTAGGCAAAAGCCATCAGATACACGGGTATTTGCAGTACGCTATTGACTCACAAGGCGTGATTCGCTCGGTGTCTGGCTCGCTGCGTGAGCGTGTGCAGTTACGTGGGCTGCCCGCCTCCGAAAGCTACCTCAAAATAGACGTACGGCTGGAACGACGCCTGCCCATAGCCGCTGATAGCCTCCGTGCAAAACAAGCGCGACTGGCGCAGCAGAAGGGCACATGGTTTACCCTATACGCCCCACCCACGGAAACAGAACAAGAGCTTGCCCGAGCACGGGCGCACCTGCGTGGCGCCTCTCAAGCGCAACTATTAGCGGAGCTGGACGCGATGCTAAAGCAAGTAGACCAATCCAACCCCATCCCCCCAGAGCAGCAGATTGCGCTGCGCCTTAGGCTCGAGGCGGGGCTAATCGTGTACGGCACACCGTTTCTGAGGGAATTGGTGCAGCGGTTGCGCCAGCGCCCCCGCGACGACGATGGCTTCTGGCTGTTGGCAGGCGTGCTAAGCCATAGCCGTATGCCTGAAGCCCACAAAGCACTGCTGGACGCTTTGGATGCAGCCACCGAGCCGTCAATCCAGCGAGGGCTGGCACAGCAACTCTCTTTCCTAAGTGCGCCGCGCCCTGAAACTGTGGAAGCCCTATGGAAGCGCGCGCGTGAAATGCCTACAGGCGAGCTGCAGCAAATCTTGGTGATGAGCCTCACAAACCTCGCATGGCGTATCCGCGAGCAAGCCCCCAGCCTCTATCAGCAGATTAGCGATTGGAGCCGTGCGCAACTCGAGGCGGCGCCCGACGCGCCTAACCAGCGGTTTTGGCTTACTGCTGTGGGCAACTTGGGCGACCCCAAGGCGCTTAGCCTGATTGAGCAGCACGCGCGGCGCGGCGACGAGCTGATCCGCATCAGCGCAATAGACGCCTTGCAACGGTATGCGCCGAAGGATGCCATACCCATTCTGGAGCGACTCTATCCGCTGGAGCCGTCGGTTGCCGTGCGCGAGAAGATGGTACAACTACTGCCCCAATGGTGGGAGGACGCTGCAGCACGCGCGCTTATGGAACGGGCGGCGCTAAACGATCTCAGCTCGCGCGTGCGTAAGGCATGTATTCGAGCGTTAGGCTCGCTGGCACCCAAACACAGGGATGCGCTCCAGCTGCTTGTGAAAATCGCTGAAACGGACTTTGACCCAGCGGTTCGACGCGAGGCGATGATCACGCTTGCTGCGCTCCATGCTTCAGGCGTGGAAGTGCCACGAGTGAAAGCGGTACCCTAACGGGATACGCTCCGTGGGAGACTGCACGAGCACAGCTTAGGTAACCAGCAGGGTGCGCAACCGCTCGGTGCACCACCTTGCGACGCACTCAAGGCTGCAGTTCAACACTGCTCTGGTACGCTGCCAGTGAAGGGCGAAGAACAACCAAAACGGTGTGCTGTTGTAAAGCCAGTCGTTCAGCGTTCCGATAAGCCAGTAGAGTGTGCTTTCGAGGTGCTTGGTGGGCACACTCATCGGGTGAGCAAGTACCCCAGCCACCAAAGGGTAAACCGCCCGAAACACTGAGTAAACCAGCAGTACCACCCACAACGCACTAGCCAGCAGAAGCAGTTCTCCCGTAGGCGCACGGCGTAGTAAACTGTAGGTCACCATGCCGACCGTTGCTAACCACGTAAGCAGCATCAGGATAGGCGCGAGCGGCGGACGCCCATCCCACCAGCAAAACAGAAAGACAACACTCCCCCACCAAAGCATTGCCAGCGTTAGCCAGCGCACAAAAGCCCGAGCGGAGCCTACGCTTAGCAGCGCCGCTGCAAATGGTAGCCACAGATCCAGCGTGATGTTTCGCATAAAGTGGATAATCACACGCGATTGCCAAAGCGGCTCTGCAGTGCCGTACCACACGCTCAAATAAAGCCCTTCGCTAACGAGTGCTGCGCCACTGCATGTCAGCAACGCCCACCGCAACAGTTTCAAGTCAGGTGTCTCACGACGCAACAAGTGCACGCC
>JANXAW010000017.1 GCA_025061985.1 Fimbriimonadales bacterium | reverse complement strand
CAAAAACATAGAGCCGACCGCAGCAATCGTTGCTTCGCCCAGCCCCACCACCTCGCGTAAATAAACGGGCATCGCCGAGATGTTGAGCGTAACGTAGCCCAACTCGGCGAAGCCCGCCATCACCACCAACGCCCAAAACGCTGACAACGCCCTCACATGGGTGCCTCAGTCCAACGAGGTATCTACAAGCACCTCGCGCCCCATCTCCGCCGATTCGTAGATTGCGTCGATAATCGCGTTGAGGTAGAAGCCATGTTCGCCTGGGATCGGGGCAGGCTTATTGTTCAGCACCGCATCTACTACCGCCTCCACATTTGCCTGATAGGAGTTGACATTCGGAATGTTTGTGGGCTGGATGTCGTAGAGGGTGCGGTTGTACTCCGAAAAGATGCGCACGGGTTTGTCGCTAAGCGGGTCTGCGAACACGCCCGCCTTGTCGCCCAAAAGCAGCACATTGAACTCGTCGCCTTGGATATTGGCACAAAAGCTCGCCTCAATCGTGATGGTAGCGCCGTTTTCGAGGCGAATCAGCCCCACGGCGAAGTCCTCCACAGTAAAGCGCGTGTAATCCCATTGCCCCATTAGCCCGACCACATCGGGGCGGTTGCCAAACTTGGTGTAGGTTGCCCCAAACGCCGATACAGGTTTGGGGTATCCCATCAGCCAAAGCGTCGCGTCCAAAATATGCACCCCGATGTCGAGCAACGGTCCGCCTCCCTGCTTTTCCTTGTCAATGAAGTCGCCCCAGCCAGGGATACCGCGTCGGCGGAGTGCATGTGCCCGCGCGTAATAAATCTCGCCCACGCTGCCCTCCTCCACAATGTACTTGTAGAGGAACTGCGCCGCACCCGAGAAACGCCACTGCAGCGACACATGTAGCAGCTTGCCTGCTTGACGGGCTGCACGCACCATCTCGCGCGCTTCGCGGGCATTACGCGCTAACGGCTTCTCGCAGTGCACGTGCTTGCCCGCCTCCAGCGCAGCAATAGTCGCATCACGATGCACAAAGTTCGGAGCCGCCACCACGACCAAGTCGATTTCTTCATGGCGCAGCAAGTCGCGGTAGTCTGTATAGACATGCGGGATGCGGAACCGCTCGGCAGCGGTACGGGCTGCGCGCTCATTTACATCGGCTACGGCCACCAGCTCCACGCGGTCTGATAAGCGCGCATAAGCAGGCATATGCTGCCCTTGTGCAATGCCACCAGCCCCTATAAACCCAACACCTATCTTGCTCAACTTTACCACTCCTCCTTGACTTAAGGGTTTCTATGGGTCAGGCTGCTTCCTCAAAGACGCCTAAGTGGCAAAAGTATACCTAACGTGTGGAGAGGCGAGCGGCGAGCTGCCCCGCGAGTGAGGCGTTGGCACACAGTAGAGCAAGATTGGTTTGCACGGTGCGCCCGCCACTTAGCTGCGCAAGGCGCGCAAGAAGCCATGGCGTGGTCGCGCTTCCTCGGATGCCTGCCTGCTCTGCTTCGTGCAGGGCTTGCTCAAGGAGCGCGCGCATCTCTGGCTCACTAAAAGCATGCGCTGCAGGGGGTGGCTGCACGACCAGCATCGCCGTACCCATAGCTTGGTGAGCTTCCCACAGCGCAATTAGCGCGTCCACATCCTCCACCGTAGCGTCTACGCGCAGCCCCGTGCGCGCTACATAAAAGCCAGGCAGTTCGTCGGTTTGGTAGCCGACAATAGGAATGCCGTGGGTCTCCAGCCACTCACGGGTGGCAGGCAGGTCTAAAATCACTTTCGCCCCTGAGCACACCACAAGGATTGGTGTGCGTGCCAGCGTGGGCAAGTCGCTGCTAATGTCGCGCCCGTCCCGATGCACGCCCCCGATGCCCCCTGTAGCCATCACTTGAATGCCTGCGCGGTGGGCTAAGTAGGCGGTGGCGGAAACTGTTGTGCCCCCTGTCCAACGCATAGCGCACGCCAGACTGAGGTTATGCAACGCGATTTTGGAAGGGGCGGGGTGGTTGGCTAACTCCACCAGTTCGTCATCGGAGATACCGATGCAGGGTGTGCCGCTTAGCACGGCAACGATAGCGGGCACTGCGTCTGCAGCGCGTATGGCTGTTTGCATTTGCCGAGCGGCTTCAAGGTTTTGCGGGCGGGGCAAGCCGTGCGTGATGACCGCTGACTCTAACGCCACGCGCGCTGGTTCAAGCGTGCGTATGCGCACAGCCGCCTCCTACCGACACGCCTCAACCGCGTGCATCTCCACTAAGGGGCAGTTGGGGTCGGCGTCGGTGCCGCACTGGAGGCACACATCGTACGCCTTGAGCATCCCCGTTTCCACGCCTGCACGGATGAACGCGCTCAGCCCGTTGATGAAGGCTTGGCGCTCCGCTTGGCTCATGCGGGCTAAAATCGCTGCGAAGCGTTGGCGCCGCTCGTGGTCAACGCGCTGAATCAGCTCGCGCCCTGCCTCGGTTAGCGTCAGCCCTACTTGACGCCGATCGCGCGGGTTTGCCACGCGCCGAATCAGCGCCTTACGCTCCAAGCGATGCACCATGTTCGTCGCAGACGGGTACGAGATGTTCAGCCCTTCTGCCAAATCCCCTACAGTGACGCGCTTATGCGTGTTTAGGTAGCGCAATGCCTGCATCTGCGAGTAAGTGAGGTCAGACTCTGCCAACTCCTCCAGCAGTTTTTCGCCGATGGAGGTGTACATCGCCTGCAGGAACACACGCGCGACCAGCTCCGCGTGGCTAAGCAGCTCGTCCGTCAGTGCAATCGGCAATTTGACCGTCTCCTTCACCCGTCTCACCTGTTTTTAAGCATACCTAAAGTGTGTAGCGTGGCTAAATACTCGAAGAGCCCACGGATTCCAAGTAGGCGCTGATGACCGTATGGGCATCGCCGTCAGCGCGAAGGATGCCTTTGTCCAGCCACAGAACGCGCTGTGCCACGCGCCTTACCGCCTCCATATCGTGCGAGACGAATAAAATCGTGCGTCCTTCGCGCTGGAACTGGAGGATTTTGTCGTAGCATTTTTGCTGGAAGCGTGCGTCGCCTACGGCTAATACTTCATCTACCAGCAGAATGTCTGCGTCCACGTGCACCGCGATGGCAAAGCCCAAGCGCATCAGCATCCCCGAGGAATAGGTGCGAATTGGTGCATCGAGATAGCCCTCTAACTCGGCGAACTGCACGATCGCGTCCAGCCGCTCTGCTACCTGTTTGCGGGTCAGCCCCAAGATAACGCCGTTGAAGTAGATGTTTTCCAGCCCTGTGAGGTCGGGATGGAAGCCTGCGCCCAGTTCCAGCAGCGGTGCCACCCGCCCGTTGACCTCAATCGTGCCAGAAGTGGGCTTATAGACGCGCGCGATGATGCCCAGCAAGGTGCTTTTACCCGACCCGTTTTGCCCGATGATGCCCACTGTTTCGCCTTTGCGGATGGTAAAGCTTACGTTGCGCAAGGCGACCAGTCGCTCAATGCGGCGGGGCAGGAACGACAGGAGCATCCCCTTGAGCGAGGCGTAGGCGTGATGCGCCAGTTTGAACTCTTTAGTCAGGTTCTCAGCGCGGATGGCGACGGGCGCCAAAGTGCCCGTTGCGATTTCAGAAGTCGGGACCACGCCCGCCTCCTCCTCCGCGCCCACCGGGCTGCCTGGGCGGTTGCTGTTGTTGCGAGCGGGCAGGTGCGCGTCGCAGGCTGTTGTCGATGTAGATTGCCCAAGTGTAGCGCAGGGTGTTGCCTGCCCAGTCGGAGGCGATGATGGTCATCGTGTGGCGCCCGTCGGGCAGGGGTTTAGCTGCCGTGCCCGCGCGTAGGCGCACTGTCAGTTCACCCAACGACGGCTCATACTCCGCGGGCAGCGGCTCATCGTTGAGTAGCCACTGCACGCTGTCGGGATTGATACCCGTGCCGTCATCGCGGATGCGTGCAAAGAAGTCCAACGGCAACTGCCCCGAAAGCAACTCGCCAATAGCAGGCGTCGTGCGCACCACCTGCGGCATCGTGCGGTCCACCCAGCCGTACTGGAATGCCGTCAAGTTGCCCTCGCCCGTGGCCACCACAAAGCCGTTGGGGATAAACACGGGCTTGCCCGTAAGCGCCAAGTACGCCACCCGCCGATTGTTGGCGTCTACCGTGCCCTCAGGCGGGCGCAGCGTGTACATCCAAACCAGCTTGCCCTCAGGCAAGCTGTAGCATAGGATGGTGCCGCGCCGCGTCGCTACCCACAACTTGCCCGCATGAATCTCAGGTGCCACGAGCGGTTCATAGCGAACCTCTATCGGCTCCTTGTCGCCCGCCACAATCCTGCCTGAGTGGTCAAACACAAACATCCGATTTTCGCGCGTCAGCACCACCACGTAGTTCTCGTCCGCAGCGGGCGCCAGTCGGAAGTCCGTATTGAACCGGCGCGTCCAGCGTGCAGCCCCACTGGCAGGGTTGAGCGCAATCACCGAGTCGCTGGAAGTGAGGAACAAAGTATTTCCCGCCAACACAGGCTGCGAGTCGTAGTTAGGCGCAGGCAACCGCAACACCCAGCGACGGCGCCCTCCCGCTAAGCTAATCGCGTGAACCAGGCCGCCGTTCGTGCCGAAAAAGAGCGTTTCGCCATCGGTCACCAGCTGACCTGCGATGTAGTCATCAGCGCGGTAGGGTTCACGCCAGACAGGTTCTCCACTGCGGGCATTCAACGCGTACACCTCGCCGCGCCCTGTGCCGATGTACAATACGCCATCGCGCAGTAGCGGACGCGCTGTAGGCGCGCTGTCAGCAGTGAACACCCAACGCAAGCTACCCGTTTGCGCATCTAACGCTAAAACATTGCCATTGCTGGTGCCGATGTACACCAAACCCTCGCCCTCTACGGGTTGCCCCAAAATCGTGGTATTGAGCGGCGCATCGGCAGGGTACTGCCATTTGAGCGTGCCATCCTCCATGTTGACCGCGTAGAGGCGGTTCAGGCAGGGATAGTAGATGGTCTGCTTACCGACCCCAGGCAGCGCAGGGTTGTTGGGGGCGGGGTTGCCGAAGAATCGCCAAGTCGCTGCAGGTATCTGCGCCTCTGCAACCGCCCACACCGTGCCTAACGCCAGCCACCACCAGACTCGCCGCATACGGACCTCCCTGTGCATCTGACGCGCGAAAGTTGCGATGCGTACGCCTTGAGTATACCTTGTGCAAGGGGCTTAGGAGGTTTGTGTGAGCAATTGCGCCACATGCGCTACATCTTTATCGCCTCGCCCCGATAGGTTGACGATAATTATGCTGTTGGGGGGTAAGGTAGGCGCCAGCTTCGCCAGATACGCCAGCGCGTGCGCACACTCCAACGCAGGGATGATGCCCTCGTGCCGTGCCAGCCACACAAACGCACTCAACGCCTCCTCGTCGGTTGCCACATAGTACTCGGCGCGCCCGATTTCTTTTAGGTAAGCGTGTTCGGGACCAACGCCCGGATAGTCTAACCCTGCCGAGACCGAGTGCGTGAGGCGAATCTGTCCGTCTTCGGTTTGCAGCACGAGGCTGGCGGAGCCGTGCAGCACGCCAAACTCGCCTGCTACTAAGCTAGCGGCGTGCTCGTCCGTCTCCAGTCCGCGCCCGCCCGCTTCCACGCCAATCAAGCGCACGCTTTCATCTTCAATAAACGGGTAGAAGATGCCTATGGCGTTGCTACCGCCACCCACGCTGGCGATGACTACATCGGGCAGTCTTCCTGTGTAGGCGAGGATTTGCTCGCGCGCTTCGCGCCCGATTACCGATTGAAAATCGCGCACCATCATCGGATATGGATGCGGTCCTACGCACGAGCCGATGATGTAGTGCGTGGTGCGCACGTTCGTCACCCAGTCGCGGATGGCTTCACTGGTGGCATCTTTGAGGGTGGCGGTGCCACTCTCCACGGGAATCACCCGTGCCCCCAGCAGCTGCATGCGGAACACATTCAGTGCCTGGCGCCGCATATCTTCTGCGCCCATGTACACCTCGCATTCCAGTCCCAGCAGGGCGCAAGCGGTTGCTGTTGCCACGCCGTGTTGCCCCGCGCCTGTTTCGGCGATGATGCGCTTTTTGCCCATCCGCTTCGCTAGCAACGCCTGCCCTAAGGCGTTGTTGATCTTGTGCGCCCCCGTGTGGCAGAGGTCTTCGCGCTTGAGATAAACCTGATGCCCCAGCGCACGGCTCAAATTCGCCGCAAAATACAACGGCGTGGGGCGCCCCGCGTAGGTCACCAGATAGTAGTTCAGCTCGCGTTGGAAGTCAGGGTCGTCTTTGAGAGCAAGATACGCCTCCGTCAATTCCTCAAGCGCAGGGATGAGGGTTTCGGGCACGAAGCGTCCCCCATACCGACCAAAATAACCCCTTGCGTCGGGCGCGGTGTAAGCAGACATAGCAGCAGTATACCTATCCACAACGCACGCAGTGCCGCGGGGAGATAGTAGTAGTGCATCAGAGGTAGCACAGGCATTAGGGGGGCGTAAGCGATGACGGATCCCAGCCAACCCAGAAGCGCCTCGCGCCGGCGCAAGCCTTCTCGCAGGGCAGCTAAGTAGGCGATTGCTGCCAACTGCGCTGCCCAAAAGCTAGGGAAGGCGAGCGTCAATGGTGCTGTACGCACCAGCCCTATCTGCAGCACTACCTCTGGTGCTGGCGGCACTAACCAGTTCAACGCTGCTATCGGCAAGGTTCGAAGCCGTTTGAAGCGCTGCTGATGATAGTCCGTGCCGCTTGGAATGTGCGTGCGATAGAACAGGGCGTATGGCACCAGCAACAGCAAACAAAGCCCGCTTAGCGCGAGCGCTCGCCAAGGGAGGCGAAGCCTGCCCGGCGCTTCAGAGA
The DNA here is from genome assembly GCA_025061985.1 of Fimbriimonadales bacterium. GTDB lineage: Bacteria > Armatimonadota > Fimbriimonadia > Fimbriimonadales > GBS-DC > GBS-DC. Next base: position 31,498 of record JANXAW010000017.1, on the reverse strand, counting down.
CCGCATCCCCTGAGCGACACACCCACCCCACAAGCGCCATCAGCACAGGCACCACAATCGCTTGCTCGTAGCTTAGCAACGCCCCGATGCACCCAAGCAAGCCCAACGCTCCCCAACGAGCCTTGCCTGTGCGCGCAAGCAAGCCTGTTCCAATCAGCGCCACCAGCACAAAGGCAGTCATCAAAGTCGCCGTGCGCCCCGGAATCCAGCCAACCGCACGGTAGGCAAAGCTTTGCTGATGCAAGTCTGCCAAGTTGGGGATAAAGCGAAGCTCGACGAGCGCCGCGAGAGCAAAGGCACCTACAAGCGCGCCCCTTCGCCAGTTGCCAGTGTACCAGCCCCACACAATGCCCCCTGCTAGTGCCACCCAACTCAGCCACGGAGGTAATGGCGGTAGGAAACCCGTTTGCCACAGCGTGAAAATCAGCCCCACCGTCAACGCAAAGTCGCGCCGCTGCGCTAGCACGTACCCAAGCGCTACCACCAGCAGCGCATTTAGCACCGCCAAGACCCCATTTGTCAACTTCCAGCGCAGCAAGTGGTCGCCCCAAAGCCAGTAATCCAGCTGGTACAGCACGCTGGGCAACGGGCGATAGAAGCCGTTCCCCAACACCCAATCCCCCACAAACCATTCCCACACCGAGTGGGGCTGCTGCAAGCGTTTCAGAATGGTGCGCGTGTCGTGGTTCTCAAAGCTCTCGTAGAGACCGTCGTCGAAGTGCCATCGCCCGACGGCTACTAGGTTAAGTGCCAAAAGCAGCCCTAATCCAACAATCCAACGGCGCACCACCGTCGCTGTTCGCGCTCAGGGTACACTTTCCCTGCTATGCGAGCCGTGTGGATTGTTGTGGCGCTGGGGAGCATCGCACTCGGTGCAGCGCAAATCGAAAAACCCGCCGACGATTGGCTCCAGAAAGCCTTTCAAGCCTACAGCCAACTGCAAACCCTGCAAAGCAAGACTACCCTCACCGTGCTGATGGTGAACGCACGCTACCCAGACGGACAGCCTGTTCAACGCTATGTGTACGCCTACACCGTGCAGCCGCCTGCACGCCTACACTTGCTGGTCAAGGATGCGAACGCCCCTGGCGAAGGGCAACGCTACACATCGGACGGGCAAACCTTCCGCTACGAGCAAGGCACAAAGCCAGTAGCCAACTCTGGAATCGCGCTGTTGGAAATGCTCAGCGAGGCGGGCGTGCTACCTACCTATGACCTCGTGTTTGTGCTGGGTGGCAAAAACAGCCAAGAGAAGTTCCGCAAACAAATCACCAGCCTCAAAGTGGCTACGGAGGACGAGAAGCAAGTGGTGCTTGCGGGGCGCATCCGCAACGAACGCGGCAAAGAAGACGGCATAGAGATCACTCTGGACAAAAGCACGGGGCTGATGCGTGTGCTGCGCATCCGCACCGAGGTCAAAATCGACGAGCAGCCAGGCGCGCTGGTGCTGGTAATGGAGTTCGAGGCAACCCCAAATGTGCCCGTCTCCGAGCAAACCTGGAACACCCCTGCCCAAAAGTGAGGTATACTTGGCTGCCTCAACCGTCTAATCACCTGCAGGAGTGAGAACCCATGTACGCAGGTATGCGCGGTTCAGGGCGTGTGTTTCGCATTCTGATGCGTCACGGGGGCATCTCCCGCGAAATGGGCGGCGAAGAGCTTTCCCTCGCCGTGCAGCGCGTTGACCAAATGTTTATTGAAGCCTTGGAGCGCGGCGCCTCAGACATCCATATGCACCCTGAGCGCAATGCCCTCCGCATTCGGTTCCGCATCGACGGCTTACTGCACGAGTACGATGTCATCACGCAGCCCGACTTAATTCAGGCGATGATTAGCCGCGTCAAACTCGCAGCGAACATGCACTTAGACGAGAAGCGCGACACCCAAGACGGGCGCATCGATATGGAGTACATGGATCGGCGGCTGAGCGCGCGCGTATCGTGCATCCCCACGCTAAACGGGGAACGCATCGCAATACGCCTGCTTGACCCTGCCCGAATGCAGGTCAAACTGGATGCGCTTGGCATGCCTCCAGAGGTGCTGGCGAACTGGCGACGCGCCCTGCAAACCGCCTACGGAATGCTGGTGGTAACAGGACCCACTGGCTCTGGCAAAACCTCCACGCTCTACGCCTCGCTGCACACGCTCGACCGCGTGCACCGCAACATCGTCACGGTGGAGGATCCCGTTGAGTACGAGTTCCCCGACAATGTGATGCAGGTGCAGGTCACAGAGAAAATCACTTTCCCGCGTGCCCTGCGCGCGATGCTGCGCCACGACCCCGATGTGATTATGATTGGCGAGATTCGCGACCGCGAGTCGCTACAAATCGGCATCCAAGCCGCGCTCACGGGGCACTTGGTGCTATCCACCCTCCACACGAACAACGCCATCGAGACCATCAGCCGTATGATGGATATGGGTGCGGAGGATTACCTGATTGCGGCGACCTTGCAGTGCGCGATGGCGCAACGCTTAGTGCGCCTGATTTGCCCCGACTGCCGCGTGCCTTATCAACCTACCGCCGACGAAATCGCTGCGCTCAAAATCTCGAAGGAAGTGCTTTCGCAGGCACGGTTTTGGATTGGCAAGGGCTGCAAGAACTGTATGAACACGGGCTATCGCGGGCGCACGGGCATTTTTGAGCTGCTGCGAATTAGCCCCGCCATTCGCGAGGCGATTGTCTCGCGCGCTTCGGGCGACCAGATTCTGCAAATCGCGCTCAAAGAAGGCTTCCGCACGATGTTGGATGACGGGCGCGACAAGGTACTGCGCGGGCTGACCACCCCGCACGAGGTAATCCAAGCCGTCTACGCGGGCGTGTATGAAGAGTGATGATTGCGTTTGAGGTAGTTGCGCGCTCCACGCGCTCGCACGCACGGCTTGGGCGACTGCATACACCACACGGCACCATCGAAACGCCCGTGTTTATGCCCGTGGGCACGCAGGCAACTGTCAAAACGCTCAGCCAAGACGAACTGGAGCAGCTGGGTTACCGGCTCATCTTGGGCAACACCTACCACTTGTACCTGCGTCCCGGCGACGAGCGGATTGCACGGCTGGGCGGGCTGCATCGGTTTATGAGCTGGCACGGGGCAATCCTCACCGATAGCGGGGGCTATCAGGTGTTCAGCCTTGCCAGTTTGCGCCAGATTGACGACGACGGCGTCACCTTCCGCTCGCACATCGACGGCTCTGAGCATCGGTTCACGCCCGAACGCGCTATCCAAATCCAGCAGAACTTGGGCAGCGACATTATAATGGCGTTTGACGAGTGCCCGCCCTACCCCGCCTCGTATGATGAAGTCGCGCGTGCCACTGAGCGCACCTATCGCTGGGCAATCCGCTGCAAACAGGCGTGGCAAGCCAAGCCCACGCAGCAAGCCCTGTTTGGCATCATCCAAGGAGGCACCTACGAAGACCTGCGCCTGATGAGCCTTGAGCAAATCACCGCCCTAGAACTGCCTGGCTATGCGATTGGTGGCGTCTCAGTGGGCGAGCCAGTGGAGGAGACGCAACGGATTGTGGCGCTGGTGGCACCCCGCATGCCCGCCGACAAACCGCGCTACCTAATGGGCGTAGGCACGCCCGAAGATATCCTGTATGCCGTTCAGCAAGGCGTGGATATGTTTGACTGCGTGTTGCCCACGCGCGTGGCGCGCCACGGCGCCGTCTACACCTCTCGTGGGCGACTGAACCTGCGCAACGCCAAATACGCCGAAGCCCAAGAACCGCTGGATCCCGAATGCGACTGCTGGGTGTGCCAGCGCTACTCGCTGGCGTACATCCACCACCTGTTCCGCGCGGAAGAGATGCTGGGCTACCGACTAGCAACCTACCATAACTTAGCGTTCTACGCGCGCTGGATGGCGCGTATCCGCGAAGCTATCCGCACAGGCCAGCTGTGATTTGCCGTAGCACTGCCATACAGGGTGCGCAACCGCGCCCCTCCCCACCGCTGAAAAACGCTTTGCGCCCACGGGGAAAAGTACACAACGGGCTTGCTCCAACGACTGTGTAGGCTGATCGGGTAGCAGATGCGGGTGGGCTGGGTTTGTTCGGAGAAAGTGTTTAGTGGTAAGCGTTGACAGTGGCAGCAGGAATGCTGTCGCGCCAGTAGGGGCGTGGTTCCTGTGCCCTTCGGAAAAAAGCTCTGGAAAAAATCCGCACACGGCAGCGCAGTAGCGACAAGCGTTGAAAATAGAAACCGCCCAGCACAAGCGTGCAACGCAGGAGGGCGGCGATGGAGCAGCAGGCAGTGGAAGTGGAGGTCGTTGTGCCCTGCGTGGAGGGGCAGCAGCATCGTATTCGCTTGCGCATCCTCAGCTGGGGCGAGTGGCAAGTGGCGTACATTCCTTGCGAGGTGTTGCTGGGTCGGGCGTTTGGCTTGATGGCGTCCTGCAGCCACTATGCGCGCAAGAACCGCAATCAGCTGAAGCTGGCGGTTGCGGAGCAGTCGGCGCTTGCAGGCGCGCCTACCGTGCCCGCGCTGATTGAAGCGCTGAGGGATGGGAACTGGGAGGTACGCCGTGCGGCGGCAGAGGCGTTGGGCAAGATTGGCGATGCCCGCGCCGTGCCTGCGCTGAGGGTTCACGCTGAACTGCTTGCGGAGGCTCGGCAAGCGTTGCAGCAGCTGGGAGCGACCGACTTTCTACTAACCCAAGCGGTGCAAACCCTGGCGCAGCGGGCGCAGTGACAGGTGTTGCTGCGGGCGTTGCCTGCTGAGGCAGTGCGCCAAGAGGTGGTGGTACTGGGAACCGTCGCCGTGCCCGCACTGATTAGGGCACTGAGGGATGAGCAGGGGTCCGTGCGCCCTGCCGCAGCAAAAGCGTTGGGTAACATCGGTGATGCCCGCGCCACGCCCGCACTGATTGAGGCGTTGGAGGATCAGGAAGGCAGATGCGGCGAAAACTTGTTCGCACGGCAGTATGGGCAATCGGGAATATTCGCCCGCCGTTAGATCGAGACACCCTCAGAACAATCCTGTCAGCTCGTAGTGAGGAAAGACGGTGGACAGAGCGTGCAGTATGCTGGGCTTTGGGGAGGTTGCGAGCTTCAGACTACGCAAGTGAGATTGCTTCCTTAGCGCGCATACGAGTAAGCGACGAGGAAGTGCGTCGTACCGCTTGCTGGAGTCTCGGACACTTGGGGAGCGTAGAGGGAATACCCATCTTGGCTGAGAGGTTGGGCGACACAAGCAAGATGGTTCGTTGGTCTGCGTGCATCGCTTTGTCTCGAAGTGGTACTCCTGCTGTACCGACGCTGGTTAACTTGCTAAACAGCGAAAATTTTGAGCAGCGATGGCTAGCAGCAGAGGCTCTCAGGCGCATAGGTGTTCTTGCTTTGCCAAGTCTTGTGAATGCTCTTGACTCACGCGACAACTTGATAAAAGCTGGTGTTTGGTCGGGTAATACGTCGGATAGCTGCCGAAAGCGAGCTTGATAGTCAGATGCGTGCAGTGATCGAGCATTCTCTACTGAGGCACCTCAGCGAAGCGAACCGCTTCGTTCGTGCAGAAGCGCTACGCGCATTGGCGAAAGTTGCTGGCACCCGAAAGTTAGAGACATTTCGGCAAATGCGTTATGACAGCGATGCGCTTGTGCGATGTGCCGCTTTGGAAGCGCTGGTTTCCTTGGATAGCGATTCAGACGCACGCAACGAGCTGACGACGTTGATAAGGCATCCCGACAGCTTCGTACGAAAATGGGCATGTGAAGCGGTTGCTGCTGCTCACGCCCACGAGGCGACGCCTAGCCTGATTCAAGCTCTGAGGGATCGAAGCCCCCTTGTCCGCAAGGCAGCTTGTAAAGCACTGTGCGCGGTTGCTAGCACCAACAGCGCGCGGGAGATTGAACAGCTCTTGGACGACAACAATCAATTTGTTCGAAGGGCTGCGAAGACCTCGCCCGTGCGGCGCGGGTGTATGCGGCGGAGCAGGTGGAGTGGCTCGCGCCTGCGCTGGACGCCGCGCTGCTGGTGCTGTCGCGCGAGCTGCCCTACCCCGCTGCGATTGACCGCCACGGAACGAGGGCTTTAGGCAACGACTGGACTACAGCTACCGCCGCCCAAGCCGCCCTGCCCGCCGTGGCGCGCACGCGACATCGTGGAGCTCTCCCTTCCCAAACGGTAGCGCGTCTGGTACGGTATCCTTAGGCATGCGATGGACACGCGCGAGACCTGTATCGTGATTTTCGGCGCAACGGGCGACCTCACGCGCCGCCTGCTGCTACCCGCCCTGCTCCAACTGTGCCGTGCCCACCTGCTTCCAGAGCATGTGCGCATCCTGCTCTACGCCCGACGCCCCTACACCCTGCCCCAATACCTCAACGAAGTGGAACACGAGCTGCGCAAGGCGGGCAAGTCGCTGGACGGCTGGGAGAAGTTCTGCCAGCGCTTTATCGCCTATGTGCAAGGTGGGCTGGACGAGCAGGGCATCTGCCAACTGGGCGAGTATGTGCGCGGCAACGCCCTGTTCTACCTCGCCCTGCCCCCTGGCGTGTTTGCCACCGCCAGCCAACTGCTGGCACACGCGGGCTACCACGACGAAACGCACGGCTTCCGTCGGCTCATCATCGAAAAGCCCTTCGGCTATGACCTTGAGAGCGCCCAAGCCCTCGACCGCCAAGTGCGCGAACACTGGCACGAGGAACAAATCTTTCGCATCGATCACTACTTGGGTAAAGAAACTGTGCAAAACATTTTGGTGTTCCGTTTCGCGAACCTGCTGCTGGAGCCGCTGTGGAACCGCAACTATGTGGAGCATGTGCAAATCACCGCAGCGGAGACCTCAGGGCTGGAGGGGCGCGCGAGCTACTACGACCAAGCAGGCGCCCTCCGCGATATGATCCAAAACCACCTGATGCAGCTGTTTGCGCTCACCGCGATGGAACCGCCCAGCAGTCTGGTGTATGACGACCTGCGCACCGAGAAGGTGAAGGTGCTCAAAAGCGTGCGCCCGATCCCGCGCAGTGCGGTGAATGCTTTCGCTGTGCGCGCCCAATACACCGCAGGCGAAATCAACGGCGAGCGCGTGCCCGGCTACCTCGAGGAAGAAGGCATCCCTCGCAACTCCACGACCGAAACCTACGCCGCGATCAAGCTGTACGTGGACAACTGGCGTTGGCGGGGCGTGCCGTTTTACTTGCGCACGGGCAAACGCCTCGCCGCCGACCGCAGCGAAATCGCCATCCAGTTCAAAGTGCCCCCGTTGCACCTGTTTCGCGAAACGCCACTGGATCGGCTGGAGCCGAACTGGTTTATCTTTGAGATGAAGCCCGCTGAGGCAATCTACTTGGTGGCGCAAGCCAAAAAGCTCGGGCTGGAGCTGAAGCCGCGCACGATTGTGCTGCGTGCCCCCTACCGCGAGGCGGGGCAAGAGGGCTTCGACGCCTACACCACGCTCCTGCTGGACGCCTTGGAGGGCAACCGCCAGCACTTTTTGCGATTTGACGAGGTGGAGTGGGCGTGGCGCGTGTTAGACCCCATCCTCAAGGCATGGCAAAGTGGCGACAGCCCGCTTTCCACCTACCCCGCAGGCAGCGAGGGACCCCCCGAAGCCGTGCGGATTTTAGACTCCGAGCACCACCAGTGGCGCCCCCTGCGCCCTGCCCTACCGACGACCTAAAGAGACTTCCGAGGCGTAATCAACCGTCTTCGTGCCTATCGTTGGTGAGCTACCAGCACTGTCAGTAGCCCGTGTAGGCGGGCTTCGTTTGCACAGGGCGCGACTTTAGTCGCTATTGCGCCAACCACTGCCCTTTCTTTTGTCACCCCGAGCGAAGCGAGGGGTTTGAGATTCCTCGTTGCGCTCGGAATGACGATGGCGGCGAGTCGCTCGCCTCTTAGTCCTCCAGCACTATCAGCTCGATGTTGCGGAAGTGAATCTCCCCACCCTCGGATTGCAGCGCGATTTTGCCCGCAACGACCTCTGCACCCGTGCCTTCGTTGACCGTCTCGCCATTCACGCGCAGGATGATGCGATCGTTGTACACGATAATCTCGTACTGGTTCCACTCAGGGGCGGGCTTCTCGGCGTTTTTCTTGCGTATGCGATGGCGCGGAGCGTTCTTATCCACAAACGCGGGGTCGGTCTCCAGCGGCGCGCCGTCGATGAGCCAGAAGTCGCCCGCATTCATGTACATCAGCTGCGCCTCCACCGAGCGGGGCCATATCTTATGCTCCCCGTGCACACGCAGCAGTACGCCACTGTTGCCCGGTTGCTTGCCCGGTGCCCACCGCCACTCCAAGCGCAGGATGTAGTTCTTGTAGTCTTTCTCAGTGTAGAGGTAGCCCAACGGAGTGCCTTTGCAAATCAGAATGCCGTTTTCCACGCGCCACACATCTTCCATCTTGGCGTTCGGATCGGCTAAGTAAGCTTTCCAACCACTCAAATCGCGCCCGTTGAACAGGCGGAGCTTGACGATTCGCTTCGCTTTCAGCCGAATCGAGTCGATGACGATTTCCGCCTGCTCTGCGCGGATCTCCTTCGCGCGCTGCTGTGAGTCGGTAATGACCGTCAGCCGCTTTGCCCGAATTCCCGTCATGCACTGCTGCGCTGCCACCACGCCAATGCCTATCAGCAGCCCGCATGCGCCGATGCACCACAACGCTCGCATAGGCATCCCTCCTTGCCCCAAAGTTCGCGGTTGGGGAGCCGCCTCCTGCGCCAGCGCGCGGTCAAACCTCAAAGAGTTCGCCTACGCGAATCTGCAATCCAGGGATGAGGGGCGTGGTGAGGATGTCATCCGCGTTCAGCACAACGGATTCGAAGGGCGCGTTGTAGAGCACCACGCGTCGCTGTTCAGGGAACAGCAGCCACACCTGTTGTGCGCCCGACTCAAAGTACTCGCCGATTTTGCGCATCAAGTCGGGCATATCTTCGTTGGGCGAGACGATTTCTATCGCGATATCGGGGGCGCGGTCGCCAAAGCCTTCAGGCAGCTTGCCTTCGGGCAGGCTCTGCTTGAAAATCACTGAAAGATCGGGCGAGCGAATGTTGCCCGAAGTCATCCGAAAGCCCGCTTGGGCGCCTGCGATGTATGCAACCTCCTTGAGATAGGGCTTCAGGCGCACCGCCAGCTCAATGCCAATCACATCGTGTTTGACCCCTGCAGGCACTTCCTTCGCCACTCCGTCCACCAGCTCATACTTGCGCCCATCGTCGGGCAAGCGCATAAACGCTTCTTCCGTCAGTTTGCGCTTACGAGAGGGCATGGGGCGCGTCTTTGCCTTCGCCATCGGCACTCACCCTGCATCTTACGCAACTATGTCGCCATAATGTTCGCGAGTTCCAACTTGCGCACATCAATTGTTTTCACAGTGGTCTGAATGTACTCAATCGGCACGCTGACGAGGCGTCCGCCTTCGAGGCCGACCATCTCGTTGGTGTGCCCATCCAAAAGGCGACGCACGGCGTAGTGCCCTAACTGCGTTGCCAACACGCGATCGAATGCCGTGGGCGAACCGCCGCGCTGCATATGCCCCAACACCAACGCTCGCAAGTGATAGGGCGTGTGCTCCTGCAGAAACTTTTTCACATCCTCGGCGCGCGCTGCGCCCTCCGCCACCACGATAATGCTGGAGGTTTTGCCGCGCTTGTAGCTTTCGTGCAGCTTGTCCAGCAAGTCCGCTAAGTCGTAGGGCACTTCGGGGATGAGAATCGCTTCGGCACCGCCTGCCAGCCCAACTTCCAGCGCGATAAAGCCCTTGTGGCGCCCCATTACCTCAATCACGAACACGCGCTCGTGCGAATAGGCGGTATCGCGCACCTTGTCAATCGCCTCCAGCGCGGTGTTGACCGCCGTGTCAAAGCCGATAGAGTAGTCGGTACCGGGAATGTCGTTGTCAATCGTGCCAGGGATGCCCATCACCTTCACGGGGCAGATGCGACTTAGCTCCACGGCTCCGCGCATGGAGCCATCGCCCCCAATAATCACCAGCGCATCGATGCCGTGCTTGTCCAAGATTGCGGCAGCTTTCTGCAGTCCAGCGGGGGTTTTGAACTCCTCGCAGCGGGCGGTGCGCAAAATCGTGCCCCCACGGTTGATGATGCCTCCTACGGAAATGGAACTCATCGGCTCAATCTCTTCTGCCAGAAGCCCCGCATACCCGCGCTTGATGCCATAGACCTCCAGTCCGTAGTAAAGCGCGGTGCGCACCACAGCGCGGATAGCAGCGTTCATGCCAGGCGAATCGCCACCGCTGGTCAGTACGCCGATGCGCCGAAGGCTCATGCGCCACCTCCAAACTTAGGCTTGCGCTTTTCCAAGAAGGCGCGAATGCCTTCCTGCCCCTCTTCGCTGACGCGCAACTCAGCAATCCGCGCAATCGTCAACGAGCGGAACTCATCGTGCGGCAGGGTTAGCGCTGCGTGCAGCAGCATCTTCGCTGCGGTCATTGCATTCGGGCCGTTCTGGAGCAAGTTCTGCACCACAGCATCTACTTCGGCATCCAGCTGCTCTTCAGGCACAAGGCGGTGGATAAGACCAATCCGAAGCGCCGTCTCCGCGCTAAACCGCTCGCCCGTGATGAACAGGGCACGCGCGTTGCCGTAGCCGATTTTGCGCAGCACATATGGCGCGATGACCGCTGGAATCAGCCCCAACTTGACCTCACTGAAGGCAAACTGGGCAGCAGGCGTTGCGATTGCTACATCGCACACCGCAACCAGTCCTGCGCCCCCACCAATCGCCGCCCCGTGAATGCGTCCCACCACGGGCTTGGGGCAGTGGTCAAGCGTCTCAAACATCCGTGCCAGCGCCCGCGCGTCCTCTAAGTTCTCAGCGAAGCTGTAATTGACCATCTTGCCCATCCAGTTCAAGTCCGCCCCTGCGCAAAACGACTTCCCCGCGCCCTGCAAGACCACCACGCGCGTGGCGTCGTCGTCACGCAACGCCTCGAACGCTTCCGTTAGCTCCGCAATCAGCGTTTCGTTGAAAGCGTTGTGCACCTCAGGGCGGTTCAGCGTGATGCGCGTAATCGGCGGTGTGCGCTCAATCGTCACAGTGTGTGCCATCCGTCCACCTCGTCTGGCTTCCAGCCGTATTTGCCAACCAAGGGCACAAACACGCACTCACCGAAGGTTTTGGAACGGATCCGTTGCCCGTGCTTGGTGATGCGTGTTAGCACTTGGTATTGGCGCGAGCCTACAGGTAGCAGAAGTTTACCTCCATTCGGGCTAAGTTGGTCAAGGAGTGGCTGAGGGACTTTGGGCGGCGCACCTGCCGTCACCAAGATCCGATCGTAAGGCGCGTAGGGCGGGAAGCCACAAGTGCCATCCCCGATCACGAAAGTGATTGGGGGCAAATCTAGCTGCTGCAGATTGCGATAGGCTTGCAACGCAAGGCGCGGGAAGCGCTCGATCGTTGTCAGGCGCGTGCACAGGCGGCGCAAAATCGCCGTCTGATAGCCTGAACCCGTGCCGATTTCCAGCACGTTTTCGTCGCCCTGCAGCTCTAACAGTTGGGTCATCTGGGCAACCAGCGAGGGCTGGGAAATTGTCTGCCCTTCCCCAATCGGTAGCGCGTGGTCAATGTAAGCGTAGTGGCGATGGCTTTCGGGCACAAACAGATGGCGCGGCGTTTGGCGAATTGCCTCCAGCACGCGGGCATCCCGCACGCCTTTGGCGCGAATCTGCTCCAGCAGAGCCTCCAGCTGCGCCTGGTAGTCGATGCCGTCAACGGGCATAGAATACGCGTTAGGCGTACTTGATGAGATTCCTGTTAGTGTGCCGTACACGCAGAAGGTGTGGCGCCCATCCTGTATGGGCGCGCCAGCAGGTACACTTCAGGTGGCTGTGAAAGCGGTCGTGCAATATGCCCTTGCGCCATGCAGTGTAGAGTTGCGCGAGATAGCCGAGCCGATGCCTCGTGCAGGCGAGGTGGTGGTGCGCGTGCGTGCCGTAGGCGTGTGCGGCTCGGATTTGCACCAGTATCACGGCACTCAATCGTGGCATGTGAACACGCCTGTGGTGCTGGGGCACGAGTTCGCGGGTGTCATTGAGGCGGTAGGCGAAGGCGTGCAGGGGTGGCGTGTGGGCGACCGCGTGGTGTGCGAGACCGCCGCCGTGATTTGCGAAGAATGCGTTTACTGTCGCACGGGGCGCTACAACCTCTGCCCGCATCGGTTGGGCTTTGGCTACGGCGTGAATGGCGCAATGGCGCGCTATGTGCGCGTGCCTGCCCGCCTGCTCCACCGCCTGCCCGACAACCTGAGCTTTGAGGACGCCGCGATGACCGAGCCATGCTGCGTCGCTGCCCACGCGGTCATCGAATGCTCGCGCCTCAAACCCGGCGACCTCGTGGTGGTGTTTGGTAGTGGTCCCATAGGCTTGCTGTGTCTGCAAATGGCGCAACTTCACAGCCCGCGCAAAGCCATCTTGGTGGGGCTAAGCACCGATGGCGTGCGCTTGCAGGTTGCTGAAGCCGTTGGAGCTGACCTCGTTCTCTGCGCCGACAAGGATGATGTGGAAGCCATCGTCAAGCGTGAGGGCGACGGGCTGGGCGCAGATTTAGTCATTGACGCCGTGGGGCGCTCGGAAGTGCTGGAGCCGTGCTTGCGCGTGGCGCGCCCCGATGGGCAAATCACCAAAGTCGGTTGGGGACCAGAACCGCTGGGCTTTAGTTTAGACCCGCTGGTGGGCAAGAACCTCCGATTGCAAGGCACTTTCAGCCACACTTGGGCAACTTGGGAGCGCGTGCTAACGCTAATGGGAGCAGGCAAGCTGCGCCTTGCGCCACTGCGACGCACCTTCCCCCTCACAGAGTGGCGCGCGGCGTTTCACGCGATGGAGCAACGCGCGACTGCCAAGAGCATCCTCATTCCCGACTGAGCGCGCCTTGCACAATCAGCGCCATGCAGTAGCCTGCGCCAAAGCCGTTGTCGATGTTCGTCACCACCACGCCTGGCGCGCAGCTATTGAGTATCGCGAGTAAGGGCGCAAGCCCGCCTAAGTGCGCCCCGTAGCCCACGCTGGTAGGCACGCCGATTACAGGGCAACGCACCAACCCACCCACTACGCTCGGCAGCGCGCCCTCCATACCCGCCACCACCACGATTGCCTTCGCGCCGTGAAGCAGGGGCAAATGCACAAGCAGCCGATGCAGCCCTGCCACGCCCACATCGTAGCGTGTCTCCACGCGCACGCCCATCATCCGCGCCGTGAGCGCAGCCTCCTCTGCAACGGGGATGTCGGCAGTGCCCGCTGCCAACACAACGCCGTAGGGCTGTTCAGGGGCAGGTGGGGGTGCGCCGACGGTAATCGCCCGCGCTTGCGGATGATACACTGCCTGAGGCAGGCGCGCACGCACGGCTTCATAGTGCGCCTCTGTTGCGCGAGTAGCCAGAACACGCCCGCGCTCCGCCAGCCGCACCACGATTTCCGCAACCTGCTCAGGCGTCTTGCCTTGGCAAAACACTACTTCGGGGAAGCCTTTGCGCAGCGCGCGATGGTGGTCTATCTGCGCGAAGCCTAAGTCTTGGAACGGCAGGTCGCGCAATGCCTCTAGCGCAGCGTCTACTGAAAGCGTGCCTTGCGCAACCGCTTCCAAAAGTGCGCGGATGCGTTCAATTTCCACGCGCTTTCGCCTCCGCCCGCGCTTTGATGCCCTCCATAATCCCTTTCAAGTTCAGCGTCACGAGGTGGTGCACCACTTTTTGCACTAGCGCGCCCAATAAGGGCAGGCGCAGCTCATAATCCAGTGTGCTGCGGAAGAGCGTGCCTTCGGGATGCGGCAGAAACTCCCACAGCCCCTGCATCTGGTCATAATCGCCCTTGAGCTGCCGGAAGTGGCAAGTGTAGTTCGCATCGTTCCAAAGGTCTTCTTCTGTCCACTTGACTTGGAGCTTGAGCTGCGAGGCGTAGGCGACCCATTCTGTAACAGTACGGCTGCCATCCTCGCTTTTTTCGAGGACTTTCACCGACTTCACATCGGGCATAAACTCTGGGAACGCCTCCACCTCGCGTGCGACGGCGTAGACGGTTTCTCGGGGGGCGTGGATGACCAGCTCCAGCTCCACTCGTGGCATGCTTAGCCCTCCGCGCGCTGCTTGAAGCCGTTTAGCCAGTCTTGGATGATGGTGTTGACGGCGTTTTGCGCTACGCTGGTGAAGATCGGGGGCACATTCGCCGTGTAGTCTACGGTTGCTGTGAGCTTGCTGCCCGCACCTTCAGGCTCCACGCGCCACTCGCAGGTAAGCTTCACCAGCGCATCGCCCTCAGGCTGCATGGTAGCCGTGTGAGTGGCTGTGTCGAAAGTGTAGCGCGACTTCCACCGCACAGGCATTCCCACGCCAGGGGCTACAACTTCCCATTCCACCAACGCGCCAGTGTCAGTGCGCTCCAACACTTGCGCTTGGCGCGTATGGGGCAGAAACTGCGCAAACGACTCGACTTGCTGCAGCACCTCAAACACCTTCTCCACTGGTGCGTTGACACTCACAGATTTCTCGATTCTGGGCATCGCCGTCGTCCTCCGCTACGGTAGTATACCGAACGCACGGTCAGCGATTACTCGCGGCGGCGCGAAGAGACGCCCGCTATCAGCAGGCTTGCCACAACAAGCAGCAACGCGCTGAACCCATACGGCAAGGCGTCGTTGTAGCCCAGCATGCCGTTGCCCATGATGGGTCCCACAATCCGTGCCAAGCTCTCCAGCGCGCCCGACACGCCTTGAATCCGCCCCTGCTCGTCAGCAGCTGCCGACTGGCTAATCAAACTGGTCAGGCACGGCAGCCCTAACGAGCCGCCCACTGTAGCAATGCTCACCAGCAGGTAGAACATCGGTAACGCATGCGTGAACGCCGCCCCACCTAAACCGACAATGTTCAACGCCAGCCCTAATAGAAGCGTCGGTTTCTCACCCAGCGCTTGCACCACACGCCCCACCAACACGGTTTGTGAAAGCACCCCCATTAGCCCCACTACCCCCAGCACATAGCCAATCTCCTGCGGTCCTAAGCGAAAGCGCGTTGCAGCAAACAAAGGGAAGGTAGTTTGATACACCGAGAAGCCTACCCACAGGACGAAGTTCACCCATAGCAGGCGCGCAGCAGGGCTGCGCGTGAGTATCGTGGGCATCGCGCGCCATGGCGAGGGGCGCTTTGCCGAGGTCAGATGCGCGGTTTCGGGCAGCGCCCATAGCGCATACAGCGCTGCCAGGAGCGATAGCCCTGCCGCAAACCACGCAGGCGTCGCCAAGCCGAACCGCGCCAATCCACCCCCCAACGCAGGACCCAAGATGAAACCAATTCCAAACGCAGCGCCGATTAGCCCGAAGTTGTGCGCACGCTTCTCCGGCTCACTGATGTCAGCAATGTACGCGCGTGCAGTGACGATGTTGCCCCCCGTAAAGCCGTCTAACAGGCGCGCAAGGTAGAGCCAGAGCATGCTTGGCGCTAACGCCAGCATAACGTAGCTCACTGCCGAGCCAAGCAAGCTCAGAATCAGCACGGGGCGACGCCCGTAGCGGTCAGACCACTCCCCCAAAATCGGCGCAGCCAGCAACTGTGCCGCTGAAAACGCAGCAAACAACACCCCTATCTCAAACGGCGAAGCGTTGAACTGCTGAGCATAAAACGGCAATAAGGGGATCACAATCCCGAAGCCGATGAGGCTCACACAAATCGTTAGGAACACCGCCACCAGTGCGCGGCGCTTTGTGCCCGCATCGGCTTCGGGCGTGATAACGCGCGGTCTCATCAGTAGCGTCGCTTACGCTTGCCCACATGCTGGGCGCGGTGCTTTTTGCGCACTGTCTCGCCCGAGGCGGTGGGGGCTGTCGGGGTCGTGAGCTGCGCCGTCTGCGTTGGCTGCGCAGGGATAGCGGTCGCCCTCGCTGCCGCTTCCTGACGCTGGTGCAACTTCTCGCGCGCGCTCTGCCAGCTAATCATCAGCTGGCTCGCGATGTAGATGGACGAGTAAGTACCTGCGACAATACCAATCAGCATCGCCACGTAGAAGAAGCGCAGGTCTTGCGTCACCGAACCCCAAATCGCTAGCGCCAGCACCACCAGGAGCAAAGTTAGGCTGGTGTTGATAGAGCGAGCAAGCGTTTGGTTCAAGCTGCGGTTCACAACGGTGGCGAAGGTCTCCCCGCGTGCCCGCTGGCGCAAGTTCTCGCGCACACGGTCATACACCACGATGGTGTCGTTGATGGAGTAGCCTACCAGCGTTAGCAACGCGGTAATGAACAGCGAGTTGATTTCCCAACCCAAGAAGTAGCCCAACGCCCCTGCGCCACCGACCATAATCAGCACATCGTGCGCCAGAGCGATAGTCGCCGCAATCCCGAATTTGAAGCCGCTCCAGCCACCCTCAATCGAGAAGCGCAGGGCAATGTAGAGCAAGATTGCTATCAGTGATAGGGTCACTGCTATAGTCGCGCGCTGGATGGTCTCGGCGCGTACGCGCGGGCTAATCGCCGCGTAGCTAACCACTTGCAAGTCGCCCAAGGGCTTGAGTGCCTCCAGCACCTTTTGCTGCGTGTCGGGGCCCATCTCGGCAACGTGCACAATCAACTGGCGGTTGCCCTCGGCAAATAGCACGCCCACCTTCTCAAAGCCTGCTTGACGGAGCAAGCTCTGCACTTGCGCGAGGCTCGCCTCAATCGGTGGCAGTTGCGACACAGGGATCACAGGCACAGGTGGCTGTGGTGAACGCGCAGGTTGTTTCGGCAGCTCAGTAGCGGGCTTGCCACCTCCAGTCTGCGGAGCAGGTGGGCTTGCAGGCGCAGGCTGCGCCTGCCCTGCAGTAGGTTGGGTGGCTTGTGGCGCGTTCTGAGGCTGTGCCTGCTCGCGATTGGGGGCGTTCGCTTGGGGCGCGCTGCCTGCGGGCGTCGGAGTACCTACCTGCGGCTGAGCAGGCGCGTTCTGAGGATTTACCTGCAGCCCCGGCACGCGCTTTTGCAGCACCAGCTCGCTACCCCCCGCAAAGTCAATGCCCGGCTTTAGCCCGCGCAACCCAAACACAAACACCAAGCCAATCAGAATCGCCACGCCGCTGATTGCGTAGTACAGCCCGCGCTTGTTCACAAAGTCAAACTTGTCTCTGGCTGTACCTAACTGCTCGCCCACCTCCTGACCGATCTGGCGGCGCAAGCCAAACAACCGCTCACTTGGATGCACGCCTAACCCAACCAGCGAATACAGCATCGCGCGCGTGCAGAAGATCGCTGTGAAGAAGCTAATTGCCACACCAATCCCGAGCGTGGTCGCAAAGCCTTGTACGGGTCCCGTGCCAAACTGGTACAGAATCACGCAAACGATAATCGTACTGAGGTTCGAGTCGAAAATCGCAGGAAAGGCGCGCTTGAAGGCAGCGTCCAAGCCTGCCAAAAGCGTCTTGCCCAAACGCAGCTCCTCTTTGAGCCGCTCAAAGATGAGGATGTTGGCGTCAATCGCCATACCGATGGAGATGATTAGCCCCGCAATCGCAGGTAGCGAGAACGTCACATTCACCAACTTGAAAATCGCTAACGCAAACAGCACATACAGCCCCAGCGCGATTGAGGCAATGAAACCGGGCAGCAAGTAGTAGAAAATCATAAACAGCACGACCAAAGCGAACCCAATCGCGCCTGCTTGGATCATTCGCTCCCACGCCTGCGCGCCCAAAATCGCCTCCACGCGCGTTACAGACTCCACCGACAAGCTCACAGGGAGCGCACCAGCGTTGAGCAGGTCGCGCAGGCGCGCCGCTTCCTTCAGCGTGAACCTACCCTGAATCACAGGCTCGCGTAAGTTCGGTGCCTCGACAATAGGCGCGGAAATAATCTTGCCGTCTAACAAGATTGCGATATGCTCTCTGAGGTAGAGCGAAGACGCGCGTGCAAACTTGTCCTGACCCTCGCGGTCAAGAATCAACAGCACTTGCGGGTTGAAGGTCTGGCTGATTACCTCCGCACGCTGGAGGTTGTCGCCTGTAACGATGAGAGGAGACGACTCAATGATTTTCTGGTACTCAGGGGTGCCTGGCTCAATGACCTTGCCCTCGGGGCTAGCTAAATCGCGGAACTTTACTACTTCGTCATCGCCGACTTGCTCGACGATAATTTCGTACCGCCCCATCGGGCGTTTCTCGGTGCGCACATCCTTGAGGTAGCGGAACTCTAAGCGAGCGGTCGTTTGGAGCAGCTCGCGCGCCTCTTGCTCATTAGTAAAGCCAGGCAACTCTACGACAACTTCTGTGTCGCCTTTTTGGTAAATTGTTGGCTCAATCACCCCCAGCGAGTCGATTCGTTTGCGCAAGATGTCCATCACAAGGCGCATGCGCTCGGGGGTCCAAAGTCGGCGTTCTTCTTCGCTTAGTTTTTCGATTTCGGCACGCAGGGTCATCCGCAACCCGCCTTGCACATCCAACCCGCGGCGCACGGGCGTTGTGGCGAAATAGTAGCCTGCTAACGCCGCCAGCAGCACAACAACACCCAGATAGATGAACTGTCTGGTCAAGGCTGTGCTCCTCCTGTTTGCCTGAGGGCTATTATACCTGCTGTGGGGAAAGGAGGGGATAGGCTGGAGCCGACAGTGGGATTCGAACCCACGACCTACGCATTACGAGTGCGTCGCTCTACCGCTGAGCTATGTCGGCTCGCGATAAAGATTATACCCTATCCCAGCGCTGCATGCAAGATGTGGCGGTCAGCGGGCGGGGCTTTTTCTTAGCTCCACAGGCGCGGGTCAATGTTGGCGAACACCCGATCGCGTATGACACTCTCGTGGTAGGCTTGCAGGCTTTCGGCAGGTGGCTCCTTGCCCGCTGCTAAGTGCTCCACCACGGTTGCAATCTGCTCAAAGCGTCGCTGGTGGTCTGTAAGACGTGCTTCAGCATAATCGCGTGCCGTGCCCGTGGTGATGAGAAACATCCAGTCCGACGATTCCAGAAGCAGCAGTTCGCGTGCTAGCTGCTGAAGGTAGGGGCGCAGGGCTTCGTCCGCCCCATAGCGGCGCAGTAGGCTCAGGAAGCGCGCTTCTGCACGATAGATGGCATCCCACGCCCAGACCGTATGCTCGTTGAGCCAAATGTAGTGCGAGCCGCCCTCGCCCCACGAGCCTTCGGGCAAAAACACCACCTCCTCAGGCGGGAAACGCTCCAGATACTCAGCGGCGGTAAGCATTTCCACATCGGGGTCGGTCGCTATGCGCCGAATCACGGCATAGAGCCATTCGGGTCCCTCGTGCCACCAGTGCCCAAACAGCTCCGTGTCGTACATAGACACCATCACACCAGGGCTACCTGTGGCTTGGCGATGTGCCCACAGCGTGTGCTTGAGCAACCCTACAAAGTGATCCGCGTGGCTTTGCACGGCTTCGAAGGCGTCGTAGGGCACATAAGGCTGTTTGGCGCCCAGATCGGCTTTGTTCTCGCTGACGCGCCAATACCGTAGGCGCCCAGGGTAGTGCTGTTTGTGGAACTCCAAGTAGCGGGCATCGCCAGGGTAGCCGTGTTCCCCGCTCCATACTTGCAGGGTGGTGGCAGGATCGCGGGCGAACACTGCCAGCGGCTCAGGCGCGGGCACGGCATAGGCGCGATAAGGCGTGCGCTCGGTTTGCTCAAAGCGATACTGCGTAGCGAACTGCTCGTAAATTCGGCGCAACGCGGGGAAACGATCCCAATAAGTGCCCAGCGGCATTCCGCCGCGTAGCATGTGCGTATCCACGAAGAAGTAGCGGATGCCCGCCTCGCTAAGGAATTGCTCAATACCTGCGCGCTCCACAGCAGGCAACACATCACTTGCCACAGGGGGCAACCAGCGGTAGGCAGGGCGATAGGCGCATTCGGGCAGCCAGAAGCCCCGTGGCGCCACGCCAAAATGCTTCCGATAGGTGTCTACGCCCATTTGCACTTGTGCCCGCACGCACTCATCGCGCCCAATCAACGGCAAATAGCCGTGCGTGGCGGCACTGGTGATAACCTCTATCAGCCCTGCCTCCTGTAGACGACGGAACGCACCTAGCAAATCGCCATTTAGTTGCGAGTAGAGGGCTTGCCGCGCGCTGAAATACTCACGCCATAGGTAGGCTAACCCCGCCATATGGCGTGCACCCTGACGCAGAAAAGTGCGCATATCGTCGTTGGCTGCGTCAAGCTTGGCGTCTATGTAGCCAAACGCCTCCGCGCGGAAGTCAGCGTCGGCTAACTGCTCTTGCAGAATGGGGGTAAAGCTTATTGTGTAGCGTGCGGCAATTCCCTGGGCTGCCAGCCGCTGGGTGAGATCATACAGGGGCAGGTAGCACTCAACGAGGCTCTCGCTGAGCCAATCGGTGCCGTGGGGCGCTTTGCCGTGCGTGAGCACATACGGAATGTGCGTGTGCAGCACCAGCACCCAATAGCCCAGCGGACGCGCCATCGGTCAGAGTATACCTACCACGCGATTGCGGGCGTCTTTGCCAGCTCTTGCAGTGCGCTGGCGTTTGCGCTGCTGGCGAGATTGAAACCCCCCTCTTTCAGGTTCCCCCTTGGAAAGGGGGAACCGAGTGTTTGCTTTTTCCTTTCGGTTCCCTCCCACTCCGTGAGGGGAACCTGAAGGAGGGAGGGTGAGTTCAGAAAGGAACCTAACTTCTCTGCCCGCGCCTTGAGGCAAAACAGCGTGCCGACGTCAAGGGGTACAATACCTGTTTGGAGGGACACAATGAATATACCAGCTGAGTTGCGCTACACGCGCAGCGACGAATGGGTGCGCGTTGAAGGCGAGGTTGCCGTCGTTGGTATCACGGACTATGCCCAGTCAGAGCTAGGCGATATCGTGTTTCTGGAGCTGCCTGAGCCTGGGCGCTACCTGCAAGTTGACGAGAGCTTCGGTGTTATCGAATCGGTCAAAGCTGCCTCTGACCTGTATGCCCCCGTGGAAGGCGAGGTGATTGAGGTCAACCAAGCACTCCAAGCCGCATTGGAGACCATCAACCAAGACCCCTATGGCAAGGGCTGGATGATCAAAATCCGCATGACCGACCCCAGCCAAGTAGAGCGACTAATGACCGCCGAGGAGTACCGAGCCTATCGCCAAATCTGAGGTGGTTGAAGCTTATGCGCTACATTCCGCATACGGAGCAAGACATCCAGCAGATGCTGGAGACGATTGGCGTGGCGTCCATCCGCGAGCTGTTTCAGGACATTCCTAGCGACCTGTACATTGAGGGACCGCTGCCTATTCCGCCCGCGTTGGACGAGCACGCGCTGTTCAAACGCCTCAGCCAGCTCGCTGCCAAGAACGCCGACACTACGCGCTACATCAGCTTCTTGGGTGCGGGCGCCTACGACCACTTCATCCCCGCAGTGGTGAACGCCATCATCAGTCGGGGCGAGTTTCTAACTGCATACACGCCCTACCAGCCAGAAGCAAGCCAAGGGCTGCTGCAAAGCATCTTTGAATTCCAGACGATGGTGTGCGAGCTGACGGGGATGGATGTGGCGAACGCCTCGATGTATGACGCTTCTACTGCCTTGGCAGAATCGGCGCTGATGGCGTGCCACATTACAGGGCGTTCCAAGGTGGTCGTGTCGCAGGGCGTACATCCGCATTACCGCCAAGTGTTGCGCACCTACTTGTGGACGAACAGTCGCCAGCTGGTGGAAGTGCCCCTTTCCGAGGAGGGGGTTACGGAGCCGAACGCCCTTCGTGCGGCTGTGGATGCGCAGACTGCCTGCGCAATTGTGCAATACCCGAACTTTTTCGGGCTAATTGAGCCGCTTGCGCCCGTGGCAGAGACGGCGCATCAGGTGGGCGCACTCGCGATTGCGTGCGTCGACCCGATTGCGCTGGGCGTGCTGAAACCCCCAGGCGAGTATGGCTACGACATCGTGGTGGGCGAAGGGCAAGGTCTAGGCAACGCGATGGGCTTCGGCGGACCGATGCTGGGGCTGTTCGCCTGCAAGCAGGAGCACCTACGCCGCATCCCTGGGCGCATCGTGGGGCAAACCACGGATGTGGAAGGCAGGCGCGGCTTTGTGATGACCCTGCGCACCCGCGAACAAGACATCCGCCGCGAGAAAGCGACTTCCAACATCTGCACCAACGAGGCGCTGTGCGCGTTAGCCAGCACGGTGTTTATGGCGGCGCTAGGCAAGGCAGGCTTTCGCGAACTCTCCGAAACCTGCACTCAGAAAGCCCACTACGCCGCACGCCTGCTGACCCAAATCCCGGATGTGCGCCTGAAGTACCCTAACACGCCCTTCTACAAGGAGTTTGTGCTGGAGCTGCCGCGCTCTGCGCAAGCAGTGTGCGACGCCTTGCTGGAGCACAACATCATCGCAGGGCTGCCCTTGGGCGAGTACGACGCCTCTATGGAGCGCCACTTGCTGGTGTGCGTGACGGAGACGCGCACGCGCGAGGAGATAGAGACTTTTGCTGAGGCGATGCGCGCTGTGCTGGAGCGCTGACTTTAGCCCGCTACTGGCTCTGGCACGGCGCCGAACTTGCGCTGCCGACGCTGATAGTCCAAAATCGCCTCTAGCAGGTGCTCCATCGTAAAATCGGGCCACAGTACGGGTGTGATGTACAGCTCTGTGTAGGCAGCTTGCCACAGCAAAAAGTTGCTGGTGCGTTGCTCGCCCGCCGTGCGGATGAGTAGGTCAGGGTCGGGCAAATCAGGCTGGTAAAGGTGTGCCTGTATCGTTTGCTCGTCAATGGCGTCGGGCGAGAGGCGCCCTGCTTGTACCTCACGAGCGATAGCGCGCATCGCGTCTACCAGTTCGGCACGCCCGCCGTAGTTGACCGCAAGGTGCAAAATAATCCGTCGGTTGTGAGCAGTCAGTTGCTCGGCACGGCGCAGAACCTGCTGTAGCTGAGGCGACAGTTCGTGGAGTCGCCCGCTGAAGCGAATCTGCACGCCGTTGCGCATCATTACGGGCAGCTCCTCGCGAGCAGAACGCTCCAACAGGCGCATTAGCCCCTCTACCTCTTCTCGCGGGCGACGCCAGTTCTCGGTGCTGAAGGTGTAGAGCGACAGTACCTCAATGCCCAGCTCAGCGCAGCCTAGCACCAAGCGTCGTACTGTGCCGTGCCCATTCGCATGCCCGACTAAGCGATGCAGCCCGCGTGCGCGTGCCCACCGTCCATTCCCATCCATAATCAGTGCAATGTGGCGAGGCAAGCGCGCTAGGTCTATGCCGCGCCGCACCGCCTCCGCACGCCAATCAATAACTTGCATCCGCCCGCTTCAGACCTCCATCAACTCCTCGTCTTTGGCTTTCTGGATTTTGTCAATCTCTTCAATGTACTTGTGGGTGAGCTTCTCCATCTGCTGCTCGTAACGCCTGAGTTCATCTTCAGAGATTTGTTTGTTTTTGTGCAGTTGGCGCAGGTGTTCGTGCAAGTCGCGCCGAATGTTGCGCACGGCTACGCGTGCCTCTTCTGTGCGCTTATGCACTTGCTTGATCAGCTCCCGGCGTCGCTCTTCAGTAAGTGGCGGCAGCGTGATGCGCAACGAGCGCCCATCGTTCACGGGGTTAACGCCCAAGTCGGAGTTGCGAATTGCCTTCTCAATGGCTGCCAGCGCAGTCTGGTCCCAAGGCTGGATGAGCAGTTGGCGTGGCTCAGGCACGGTGATAGAAGCGATGTGCTGCAGTTGCATCGGGGTGCCGTGGTAATCGACCATCAAACGCTCGACCATCGCGGGGTTTGCACGCCCCGTACGGTAGCCCGCAAGGTCTTGTCGCAGATGTTCAATCGCGTGCTTCATGCGCTCCTCTGCGTCCTTGAAAAGCGCATCTGGAGTAGCAGGTGTGCTCGGCTCGTGCTTTCCCATGGCGGTGCCTCCTTCAAAATCAGCGTGAGCTTCGAATGGTCGTGCCGATTGGCTCGCCCAAAAGGATTCGGCGCAGGTTGCCTGGCTCCCAGATATTGAATACGACAACCTGCAGAGTGCGTTCCATGCAAAGCGTGAAGGCAGTCAAGTCCATAATCCGCAGTTGGCGTTGCAGCGCTTCCTCAAAGGAGAGGGTTTCAAAGCGCACGGCGTCGGGATACTTGCGCGGATCGCGATCGTACACACCGTCGACATTCGTGGCTTTGAGCAAGGCGTCGGCGTTTAGCTCCACGGCGCGCAGCGAGGCAGCCGTATCCGTTGTGAAAAAGGGGTTACCTGTGCCTGCTGCTAAGATGACAATGCGCCCCTTCTCAAGGTGGCGAATGGCACGCCGACGAATAAACGGCTCCGCAACTGCCTGCATCGCAATCGCAGATTGTACGCGGGTATCTACGCCGTAGCGCTCGATCGCGGCTTGGAGTGCCAGCGCGTTGATAACCGTCGCCAGCATTCCCATGTAGTCCGCGGTGGCGTGCTCAATGCCTGTGGTGGCAAGCGCAGCGCCGCGCACAAGGTTGCCACCCCCCACCACAACTGCCGTCTGCACGCCCAGCTGATGCGCTGAGATCACCTCGCGAGCGAGGTAGTCAATCGCTTCGGGGTTCAGTCCAACGCCTTGCTCGCCTGCAAACGCCTCTCCGCTGAGCTTGATCAGCACGCGACGCCAACGCGGCTCGGTATTGGAATGCCCCATCGTGCGCATGAGTATACCCGTGCCTTCTCTTACTCGCCTACGAACACCAAAGCACCTTCCAAAAGTTTGCTGCGTACTGGCGTGCCCGCGCGTTCTTGCCCAAGCTCAGTACTACGCCTCCTGCCCCAATTAGCACGCGCAGTAGCGCGCCCAACCGATTGAGCTGCCGACAAAGCATCGCCTGCCACGCTCCGTGAAACTTGCGAAAATAGCGCACCTTCCCGCGGTTGTAATAGCACACCATCTCCGCGCGCTGTGCTTCGCCACTTGCGCCTAAGTGGTGGATAAACACAGCATCGTGAACATAGTAAATCTTGCCCCCTGCTAATCGCAGGCGGTAGCACAAATCCGAGTCCTCGCAGTACAGGAAGTAAGCCTCATCGAAAGTGGGGAACTCCACGCCTGCAGGTGGCTCAGGAGGTGGGGCGATGGGCGCACCGCGTCGCAACATCAGGCAGGCGCCCATCACCTGCTCGGTTTCGATGGTGCTGCTAAAGTCCCACTCCGTGCGCCAGTAGCCCCCAAACAGGCGCGTTCGGGGGAAGAGTTTTGCCAGTAGCGTTTGTTCGCAGAACACCCACCAGAGTGTTAGCTCGCGTGCGCACGAGGGCTGAACGCGCCCGTCGGGGTAGCGCAACTGCCCACCGCAGGCAACGGCACTGGGATGCGTGTCCATAAACGCCACCAGTCGGCTAAGCGCCGACGGTTCGGCACGCACATCGGCGTTGAGAATGAGCGCGTATCGCCCCTGCGCCACTGCTAAGCCCTGATTGCACGCCGCCCCAAACCCGCGATTGTCGTGATTGGCAATCAGGCGCACTTGGGGGAACTCGCTAGCAACCATCGCTGCACTGCCGTCAGTAGAAGCGTTGTCTACGACAACGATTTCCAGACGGGGGCAATCGCCTTCTTGGTGCAGCAGCGAGCAAAGGCACGCGCGCAACAACTCGCGCGTGTTGTAGCTGACGATGATGACCGATACATCGGGGCGGTTAGCCATCGGCGAAGGCGAGTCGGAGGCGGTAAGCGTAGCCGTAGCGATGTGGGGCGCGTTCGCAAGCTACCACACGCGCCATTCGCTCCGCCCTGCTTTGACACAAGCCTTTCAAGGCGTGCGGTAGCTCCACTTGTACAGTTGTGTTTGTGGGCGTGGCGACTGGTGCGTAGAGGCAAATGCCGCCTATGCTTACATCGTGCGCCCAACCAATCCACTCCTCGCCCGCGTAGCGCAGCACCACCTGCACCTCATCGGGCAACACCACTCGCTCGTAGCGTCGCCGCTGCAGGTGGTGCCAGCGACTTACAAGGCGGGCGTGGAGCAACGGGCGTAGCTGCGTGCTACGCCCCGCGAACTGAATGGTTGCCTCATACAGCCCCCTTTCAGTGGCGATGCGGAGGGTAGCAAGCGTGCCTGCCTCAAAGGCAAGGGGCAACCCACGCCGCAAAGGAGGTACGAGCGCAATATGCTTAGAGTCAGCCTCTGCCAGTAGCGTAGCGTAAGTCTGCGTGCCTACGCGCAGCTCCACGCGCGTATGCGGCTCAAACGTGGGCTGCAGCTCCCACCGACGCCCTATAAGGGCGAGCAAAACACCCCCCGCTGCCGCTAGCCCTAACCCAACCACCAACGCATTCCCATCCGTCATAGCGTGCGTTTGGGGAGCGCGTTTTTAGCTGCCTCCAGTTCGCGCATCGCCTCGATGCGCAGCAGGCTGGCGCGCTCCAACTCCTCTGTCTTACGCAACAGCACATATCGTGCCATATGCTGCGCCGCTTGCACCAGCAGCTGGCTGGCAAAGCGTGCGTGGGCGAGCAATGTGCGCGTAGCTTCCGTCGGCTGCGCCCGCTCCAGCCACTGCCCAATGTTGAGCGCAAGCAGCACGGCACGCTCACTGCGCTCGCGCAACGCGTTCCAGTCGGGTCGGGGGCTGTTCGCAAGGCGACGGATATCTAGCAGCTCGCTCGAAAGGTCTGTCATCAGCCCTTGGGCAACCTGAAGCCAAAGTGCAGCATAAGCCTCAGCTAGCGCGTGGGTCTCCATAGGCAAGTCTTCTAACTGGCGGAATGCCCCGCGCAGCAGGTAGCGGCGAAACTGCACCGCCTCACCGGTTTGGCTCAGCAACGGTTCTAATGTGCGCGCTGCTTGCTGAGCATCCCCTGCTTGCAGTTGCAGATCGAACAGCCTCAGGCGTAGGGGTTCAGTATCGCGTCGCTGCATAGCGGTTTGGAGACGCGCGATTGCCTCCGCGAGGTTGCCCTCTGCCTCTAACAGACCTACCCACTCCAGCGTCAGCGTCTCGTCGTCGGGAAGCAGCTGTGTTGCGCTTTCCAGCGCTTGACGCGCTTGGCTGAGCAACCCCAAACGGCGGTAGACGCGCACCAGGTGCACGCGCCATGTGGGGTTCTCAGGCTCCGCATTCACTAAGGTGCGCAAAGGCAAGACTGCTTCGTGATACTTGCCGTCGCGCAGCAGCTGCTCTGCTTGCTGTTTGGGGTCTGTGGGTAGTGGCTCTGGCTCGTGAGGAGTAGGGCGAGTAGGTGGCGTGACAACCTGCGCTGCCAAGCGCGGCAGGTCTTTCCAGAGTTCGCTATCCAGTCGTAGGGCAATCGTGCGCCCCAGGGTTTGCAAGGCAGCGATTTCGTTTCTGCTCGCTGATCCAGTTGCCACCTGCTGGAAGCCGCGGGCTTGCCATACGGGAGCGCGTTTGCCTAGCTCCCACACAGTAAAGGCATAGTCATACTGCGCGGTTGCGGGGGCGCGCGTGCAACGAACGGTCATCACATAGGTGGCGCCCCACGCGCGTGCCAGCTGTGCCCTTAGAATCGGGTTAGGGTCACGTAGCTGCTCCTCGCGTAGGTCGCGACGCTGGGCGAACTCGCGCGCGATTGGGTGCGCAGGATCGTACCACTCCACCTGCACTTTGCGCAGCTCCTGCAAGAAGGGCGTTAGGTGAGGCTTGAGGTCAACGTTGGGGTCGTATGGCTGGTCGTTGTGTTGGGTTAGCGGGGCGCGTTCGACGAAAATTAGCAGCTTCGGCTGGGCACTGGCAAGGCTGAGGCTCACAACTCCTACTATCAACGCCCCCCACGCGCGTAGTGGCATACTTCGGCACGCACTTCTGCCTACTCGTTGCATAGTTGCAAGCCGTTTTGACAGGCGGCGATGCCCTGACGCGCCGCTTCTACGTCGCGCCCTGCTTGGATTTGGCGTTCGTACTCGGCGATTGCCTGCTGGAAGTGAGTGCGTGCATTCGCTTTCTCACCCAAGCGCAGATAGCAGATGGCGATTTGCTGGTGGATTTCGGCGGGGTTGGGCGCGCTTGGCAGGGCTTGTAGGTACGCCTGAATGGCTTCGCGGTAGTTGCCTGCGCGTTGGTGCGCCTGCGCTTGACTGAGTGCGTCGTTTGCGCTACGCTCCGCAGAGGAACGATTTGAGGAAGCGCCGTCAGCGCGTCGTACCACGATTCGGTACACGCCCCGTTCAGTCTCCTCCACCTTCACATCGGGCATCACTTCGCTTGGAGTGGCTGCGGGAGTAGGAGAGGCATCTTTCTTCGGAGGGGGCGTGCTTTCTGTTTTCGGGGCAGCCGCTGGAGGCGACTCAGGCGCAGGCAAGTCGGGGATGGCGCCGCGTAGTCTTGAACGCGGCTCTGCAGGCGCAAGCGCCACACGCGACGGGTCTACCACCACGGGAGGAACGATCGGCTGCGGCTGAGCAGGCGGTGGCGATGTTTCTGCGGGTGGTGGTACGCGCGGCGCAGGCGCGCTTTGGGCAACCGCGGGTTCAGGAGTAGCTGCCCCTTGCGCTGGAGGTGGAGTAGCGGGCGCCGACCACCGCAACACCAACACCAGGCCGATGAGCAGCACCAGCCCCGCGCCCAAAAACGCCATTACTGCGGGCATCGCCTCTTGCCATAGGGGGCGCGTGCTCGACATGCGCACGGCTGCACGCTGCTGGTGCAGCAACGCCTCCAAGCGCGCGCGTTCGGAGACGCTGAGCGGGTTGATTGCCTTGACGCGCTCGTACGCCTCAATTGCCTCGCGAATCTGCCCGCGCCGCTCGTGAATCAGCCCCTTGAGCGATAGGGCAGGCACAAATCGCTCGTCGATGGCTAGCGCGCCTTCGCACACTAGCAATGCCTCCTCCAACCGCCCCTGTTCGTACAACCCCATTGCCTCACGCATCAGGCGCTCCAGTTGCGCGCGCGTGTCGGTCGCACCGTTCGTCGTCATCTGGCTCCCCACCGCTGGCTATTGTACCTCTTTTCACGTAGGTATAATCCATACCAACGATGTTGCGGGTCGGCTTGGGGGCGCTGTTGGGCGCTGCGGCGGGCGTCTTCCTTGCAGCAGCGTGGCTGTTGGTCACGGGGGGACCAACGCTGGCATCAGCTGCAGTTACCCTGATTGGGCTAGTAGGCGGCGGCGCCCTTGTGGGAGGGGTTGGCGCTTGGCTTTGGAAGCGACGCCTGCCCCAAATGCTTCCCCACTACCGCGAGGAACATCAACGCCTGCGCCAAATGGTGCAGCAAATCCGCGCTAACCTTCAACAGATGACAGGCGTCAAAGCCCATTACCCCGAACTGGACGAGATTTTGGCAAAAGACGCTGACCTGCGCCACAAAGCTACCAAACTGCGCTTGCAGATTGAGCAACAGGCACGCCGCGGGCTATCGTGGCAAGATCACCTAATGGTAGCGCTGGAGCTTTTGCGTGAGGGCGCGTGGGGCAGCTTCCACCGCTCCGAGTGGACTTGGCGCGCCTACCGCGCCAAACTGGAACGCGAGCTAAACGCCCTTGGGCGCAAACTCGAGCAGAATCGCGACGCCCACATTGAAGCCACCCTGCAGCGTGCCTACCGCCAAAAAGCCCGCGAACTGGCAAGCTTCCGCAACCTCGAGCGCACGCTCCAGACCCTCGAAAACGAAAGCGCAATGATCGCCACCAGTATCGAGAACCTGCTGATGGAAACCATTCGCCTCAGCGCCGCGCCGAAAAGCGTTTCCCCTTCTACGGACGCTTTGCTGGAGCCGCTGCGCCAGCAAATCCGCGCCTACGAGCAAGCGATCAACGAAATCTACCGCATGCCTGTCGAGGAACCAGCCGAGGAAATCCACCTGCGACAGCAGTAGCATTCAGTAAGCCCCTTGCACTTTCGCCTCAAGTACGCGCCTTGCAGCAGGGTATACTCCCCCGCCGATGTGGTTGGGCACGCAATGCGTGAACGCGCAGGGACACTTGGAGATTGGCAGTTGCGATGCGGTTGCGTTAGCAGAGCAGTTCGGTACACCCCTGTATGTGCTGGATGAGGAAGCGCTTCGTGCCCGCTGTCGGGAATACCGCGCCACCTTTGCTGCGCTCAAGCAAGATGTGACGATTATCTACGCAGGCAAAGCTGCCCTCAACCGCGCCATCTGCCAAATCATTGCTGAAGAGGGGCTGGAATTGGATGTGGCATCTGGCGGGGAGCTGTACACCGCGCTACAAGCAGGCTTTCCACGCGAGCGTATCCACCTACACGGCGTGTACAAGACTGACGACGAGCTACGCATGGCGCTGGAAGCGGGCATCGGAGCGATTGTGCTGGACAACTTTGAAGAGATTGCACGCCTGCGCGCCCTCGCCCACGCGCACAACCGTACAGTGCCCGTGCTCATCCGCATTGCGCCTGAGGTGGAGGCAGACACGCACCCCCTTATCCGCACGGGGCAACGCGACAGCAAGTTCGGCTTTCATTGGCTCAACGGCGATGCCCTGCTCGCAACTGAGCAGGTGCTGAACGCGCCTGAGCTGCACTTGAAGGGCTTCCATTGCCATATCGGCTCGCAAATAAGCGACCTGAGCGCGTTTCAGGCAGCCGCGCATGCGATGGTGGCTTTTGCAGCAGCCGTGCGCCAGCAGCTCGGCTACACTGCACCGTTGCTGAACCTCGGCGGCGGGCTTGCCGCGCGCTACACACCCGATGACCAGCTCCCCTCTATCCAAGCCTACGCAGAAACGCTTGTGCAGGCGTTGCGCACTGCCTGCCAACAGCATAACTTTCCAGAGCCTGCGCTTGCCGTAGAACCAGGGCGTTCACTAATTGCCGAAGCGGGCATCACCCTCTACCGCGTGGGCGCGGTCAAGCGCGTACCGCACGACCATCCGCACCTACCCCGCGAGTACCTCATCGTAGATGGAGGCATCTCCGACAACCCGCGCCCCCAGCTTTACAGCGCACGCTACACAGCCCGCCATGTAAGCCGCGCCAGCGCACCGCACGACCGCCCCTACCGAATCATGGGCAAACATTGTGAAACAGACCCGATTATCGACTGCGCCCTGCTACCCGAAACGCGTGCGGGCGACTTGATTGCTATACTTACCACGGGTGCCTACGCCTACTCCATGAGCAGCAACTACAATCGCTACCCGCGCCCTGCGATGGTTGCCGTGCGCGCAGGCACGGCACGCCTGATTGTCGTCCGCGAGACCTACGAGGATGTAATACGCCACGACCAGTAAACTTGCGGGTATAATCCCGTCACTATGGGCGATGAGCGCCTTACGCGACGGGAGTTCCTGCAGCAGGCAGCAACCGCTGCCGCGCTCGCAGCGCTAGCTCCCCACGCACTCGCACAATCTGCAAACAGGAGGGTATCTACGATGGCTGAGATTCAAGTCGTTGAGTATGTCGCTAAGCCCCTACCAGAGAAGGTGTTCCAAACCGAAAAGTTCGGTATTTCTCGCAAGACCCACGAAGAGCATTACAAGCTGTATCAGGGATACGTAAACAAGACCAACGAAATCCGACGCGCGTTAGCCCAACTCACCTCCGAGGAGTTCAGCAAGGGCAACCAGACCTATAGCCTCATCCGCTCGCTGAAGGTGGACTACACCTTCGCCCTCGGCGGGGTGAAGAACCACGAGCTGTACTTTGAGAACATCGGCGGTGGTGGCTCGGAGCCAAGTCGCGAGCTGCGCGCAGCCATCGAGCGCGCCTTTGGCTCGTTCGAACGCTGGATGGAG
>JANXAW010000003.1 GCA_025061985.1 Fimbriimonadales bacterium | reverse complement strand
CCAAGTTGGACTTGCTGTGGCTCGGCTACACAGAGGATTACATCCGCACCCTCGCGAAGACCGAGTTGCCCTACCGCACGGTGGAGCCGTGCCCCATCTATTCTGATGCCTACCTTGCCTTTCGTCAGACGATTGAGGAACCGCACCTGCTGCGGATATACGATCAGTACTTTTACGCCGTATTAGGCGCGCTTACTCGGATTGCGCAACATACACGGCGCTACCTTTGCCTATTCGTGGGACAGGCGACAGTGCGGGCACAGCGCGTACCTATCGACACGATTTTCACGGAGCACTTCACGCAGTTAGGGTGGAAGCACGAGACAACTTTTATTGACACCATCCAAGCCCGTGTGATGTTCCGCTCCAAAGTGAACCCTGCCACAGGCATTCCCGACGCCCGCATGCCAACAGAGCACATGGTAATCTTGCGACGACAGGAGGGATAGCGTGCCTTCTGAAGAGAAGGGAAGGCAAGCCGCTGCAGAAGGGCGTGCGCATGAACATATCGCTGTGGGGCTGCTGATGAAGCGCTACCAGAATGTGTCGCTGGTGGACTTGCCGCTTTCGCCCTACGACATCATTATCGTGCGCAAGTTGGAGGATGGGCGGGAAGACATCATCCGCGCTCAGGTGAAGACTGCCAAGAAGTCTATCAGCTTCATTGGTGGCGTGCGAGGTGGCGTAGACCGAACATATAAATCGGATGTCAAGCGCTACCGTCAAAGTACAGCGACTTCTGATGTGGTTCTGGGCGTGAAAGAGGAAAGCGACGGAAGCTACTCATTGTATGTTGTGCCGACCTGCCTAATCGAAGCGTTAGAGCAAGATAGCATTAGCTTGCGCCGAATAGAGTTCCTGAAGAACAACTGGGAGATGTTGGAGCGGTGCAAAGACAGAGACTACGTCTTGGCAGAGTGCGCTAGGAGAGGGATTGTACGCCCAACGCTACTGGAGATGGATGAGGAATAGCGTGCTTTAAGCGGGTGGTCACGCCTGTGCGGCGTAATCGTGATAATCGCCGAGTTTGCGCATTTCTGCAACCGCCTCGCGTAGGGCAGCAGCCTCTTCAGGGGTCAGCGTGTTCGCCAGCAGGAACAGCACTGCAGCAGGCGAGCCAGGACGCAAGCCGCCCTTGGGAACGATGAGCATTTCGACTTCAGTCCCCTCGGGGAGTTCAGGCGGCTGGGTCAGCTCAATTGTGTTGCCATGAACGACCCCGCGATAAGTCTGCACAGTCATAGTAGACAGATTGTACCTGCTCCGAGCAGGACTCGTCTTGGCAGGCGGCGAATCGCTTCTCGTGGGCATGGAACTTCTCCTCCCTCATATCTGGGACTGGTTCCGCCAAAAGCAAGACTATTTTGAGGTGTTCGCGGCAGCCGACAGCCGTTTGGAGGGCTGGTTCAAGGCGGAGCTGCTGATGCTGCTCACGCAGCTCACTAAGCAGGGCGTGATTGAAGGGTTCGAGCGCGAGGCGAACATCCCCACACCTGCAAGCGGCAAGCGAGCACAGGTGGATTTCAGAATCTTTGCTCACGGTCAGGAACACCTCTGCGAGATGAAAGCGCTGTGCATCAGCCGCGCAGCAGGCACGCCCCGAAGCCTGCAGTTCTACTTCCGAGATGACGGTCTCGGACTGCTCAAAGACTTTCGCAAGCTAAATGCGCTGGGGCATCCCAGCAAGTGGGTGCTGGCGTTTGTGTACCCTGCGCCTCAGCCTATCGAGTGGAACCACGTGGTGGAGGCTCTACCTAACGACCTGAA
>JANXAW010000008.1 GCA_025061985.1 Fimbriimonadales bacterium | reverse complement strand
TCAGGGCGAACTGGTAGCCCTGAGCCTCCAGCGTTTGCATTTGTGTCAGGCAGTCGCCTTCCAGCACCAGCGTTTGCGTGGGCATCAGGGGGATTTTACCCTTCGGAGCGCAATTCAAACACAGTACGCTCGTCAACCACTTGCACTACCCTCGCCCCCTGCTGAAGCAAACGCATCACCTTGCCAAAGCACGCCCGAAACAAGCCCTTCACACACTCATTCAATTGACCTCCGCAGGCGGATGCTCCACGCACTGTACTGCATACAGCAGGCACGCGCGAATGTCCTCTGGCTCCAGGTCGGGCAGCTCCTCAAGCACCTGAGCGGGCGTCAATCCTGCAGCCAGCAGCTCCAGCACATCCACCACGCGAATGCGCATCCCGCGAATGCACGGACGCCCCCCACACTGCTCAGGATCTATCGTGATACGCTCCAGCACGGTCGTCATAGCCTCATGATACCTTTCGTTTCGGGCGCGTCGGGGACGCGCCCCTACAGGGTATTTGGGGTAGGGGCGGGTTAGGAACCCGCTCCGCAGAAAAGGGACGATTCCAAGTTGGAAGCACTTGTTATACACTCTGAACGCTCCAACAAAATACCGAGAGGGGGGCACCCCCCCCTCCCACTGCACAACTCTGGCAGGGATAGACCTTACCGTTTGCGGCGTCGGCGCAGACCCAGCAGGCTCGCCAAACCCGCGCCCAAGGCAATCAGGCTCCCCGGCTCGGGCACATTCACGGCGACAGTCACCCAACCGTTTGCACTCTGACCCGGATCCAGAATGAAACGCCATTGGTAAAGCCCCACGAAGTCACCAGGTCCGAAGGGCGACGCCGTGTTCGGCAGGTTGGTGATTGTGGTGTTGGTCAACCCACGCCGATCCGCAGTCCATGCGCCGATTTCCCAGCCCACGAGATTTGCACCCGAAGCGATGTAGTTGAAGCCATTGAAGTTGCCAGGAGCAGCGCCGGGGGCAGGCGCGACATTGTCCCACACCTTTATCCAGCCGCCTATCGGAGCGCTAGGGTTGAAGATGTCAAGCCGAGCGAGGTCGTTGCCGCCGCCAGTGCCCGAAGGACCAACCACATCGAGGTCGATGTAGTTGAAGAAGTTCACCTCCATCGGGCGACCAGAGGTATTGGTGATGCTCCAGCGGACGGACAGAATCGCAACACCAAAGCTCTGGAAGGTTCCCGTGCCTGGAGCGCCGACGATGCCGTCAAACGCTTAGGAAAGGCGGATTCGCAGTGCGTTCGCCACGCCTGCAACAGGCTCGTTGTAGGTCAGCACACCAAAGGCATACTGGTTGGGTACAGCGCCTGCGAAACTCCCGCCGGCAACAAGGTTGCTCAACGCAAACTCGCGCGTGTCGGCTGCGCCAGTATCCGTGAACCTGCCCCGATACCACCACCAGTGCTGGTACATGTGGTCGGGCGATGCTCCGCGCACATAGTTCGCGAGACCGCCACCCGTGGCCGTGCATGCAGCAGGAGCGTATATGTTGTCCACGCGATAGGTCCATCCCCCGTCTACCAACTGTAAGAACCCTTCAGGCGAGGTGCCCGGAGGTAACTGGGGGTCGAATGTGCCTGTCTGCGCCAAAGCGGCGCTGATAACCGTCAGTGCGGCGATGCTCAAGGTCGCCTTTCGTAGAATCCAAGCGTTCTGCATCATAGAGCACCTCCTTACATCCTACATAGACTCAAAAAAAACGCCCAAAACCGGACACATCACCCGCCCGTGCTTAGGGATATTTCGTTGCTCCACACGCCCTCAGCATGCTTGCCACGCCCCTGATACGCCACCCGAAAACTAAACCGCTTCGGCACACCCCGATACTCCCACACATACGGACTCGCCGTACCAAACGCCAACAGCCGATACTCCGCCTTGACATAAATGTTTGCGCCGAGCGCCCACTCGGGCTTGCTGTTGCGTTGCTCGTTGTCAGGGGCTGTGCCAAAGGTGGATCATTACGCGCCCTGCGTCCACCTCCACGCGGATGTTGAGCACTTCAGTGCCCACGCCTTTGCGGCGTCTGCCTTGCTAATGCGGGCGCAACTTTAGCTGCACGCGCAACTTATTCGTCATCGCGGGGTGGTGGTTCATCCGTTGCGCCATCTGCCGAAAGAGGGCAACGGCATGGCGGCGAGCCTGCTTTTTAGCAGCGGTGGCAGCGCGATGGGCATGCAGTGCATCACAAGCCTCTTGGATAGCCTTTGCGTACTTAGCGTGGGCTTGGGCTAAGAGCCATAGCTCGTCAGAGCCAATGCCGAACCAGGCTGGCACACTATTTGCAACCTGCAAAAACTGCGCCCCTCCCCTCAAGTGGCGCGCTTCAATACCAAAAAACACCCTCTCATTTGCCCCTGCTAATGTGAATCGCAAATCCCTGGAAACGCCTCTATCGTATTGAAAGCACACACGCCTCACACACCTATCCAACGGGAGCCGAACGATGATGCAGAAACTCTTGCCTTGGGCACTTTGGGTGATCGCACTCGCAGCGTTGATAGGCGCTGTGCATGCGCGCATGCAGCAGGTAAGTGCCGAACCCAACCCTAACGCATGCAAAACGCCCATTTATTGGGAGTCGCCCCTGCTGAAATAGCTACTCCCACACCAGGAAGGGGTTGAAGCGCGTGTCGGTGTCGTACACATCAATGCCTTCTCGTGCCTTCAAAAAGCCCACGACGGCGTAGGTAATCGGCGTGGCAAGCGCCTCATAAGCGGTTTTGGCAAGCCACTCCGTAAGCGAAATCTGCATCAAGGTCGTCATAGGATACATCCCTGCGAAGGCGACGGTTGTGAAAATCGTGGTGTCCAGCAGTTGTGCCACGAAGGTGGAGCTAATAGTGCGCGTCCATAGCCAGCGCCCTTGCGTGGCAATTTTGAGCTTTGCCAGCACATAGGAGTTGGTGAACTCCCCCACCAGGTAAGCCACCAGCGAGGCAACCAGAAGGCGCGGGGTGGCACTCAGCACCGTCTCATAGGCGCGCTGATGCTCCCAAAACGGCGCGGGCGGGAGCGCAATCGCCACCGCCACAATCAACACCACCAGCAGGTTGCACGCAAAGCCGATCCAAATCACCAGCCGCGCCCGACGATAGCCATACACCTCCGTTAGCACATCGCCCAAGATGTAGCTCACGGGGAAAATCACCAGCGCCACCGACACGGTTAGCCCGCCGATACTGATAATCTTGCTCGCAATGATATTCGACACCAGCAGGCTGACCACAAAGAGCGCAACTACTATCACAAACCAGATGGAGTAGCCGCGCTCCACAGAACCAGTAAGGGTGACTTTCGGCAGTGGTCGCTTCGTCATGGCTCACGCACGATGCCGATAAAGAGTACCGTACCCGTTGGCTGATGCACAATCGCAAACAGAAACGGTCGGTCGGCAATCAGCTCGAAGCGGTCCACAGGCACGGAGGTTAAGGTGAGGGTCAGTCCTGTGGCTGCGGCAGCTTTTGTACCTTCCTCGTCTACCTCTACCACCGCCTTCTGCACGGCTTTGTCTATGAATAGCTCCCCACGCGCGACGTTTGCCATATTCGTGAAGTCTGCAGCGCCTCGCTGGAACGCAATGCCCATCCCTAACTCGGTGAGTGGCTTTTGCAAGTCATAGAGCGCTTCCAGCTTGAAGCGGGGCATCCGCACCGTGCCTGGGGTGGGCTTGAATGAGGCAGTCCATTTGCGCCAGTTTTCGGGCGTGAGTCGCTTGCGGAACTCCGTGATGGATTGTCCGTTCGCAGGCAGGAACAGATAAAACTGATAGTCACCCTTTCCGTAGGGCAGCGCTACCGCCTCGAAATCCTCGCCTCTAAGGTAGGGTAGTCGCCGCTCGGGTAGGTGCATCATCGGCACACGCTTCGTTTGCCCATTTTCCAGATAGAACGGAGCCTCTGTAGTAGCAGCCCTATCGAACGGATGTTGCCACTTGCCCTCAAAGTAGAGCGTGTTGACCAAGGCAAGGCAGGTCTCTGGCTTGAAAGCGTCTGGCTCAAACAGCTTCTCAATAAGGTCTCTGGTCTGCTCCTTGACCCAGCGGTTAATGGTGTCTGCAGCTGCTTGAGGCTGGCGAAAGTCAACGGTCTCTACGCGCGACTCGTAGTAGGTAAGCAGCGCGCGCAAAAACTGAGGGCTGAGTTCGAAGTCGCGTTGCACCCATAGGCTGTTTGCAAGATGTACCTGCACATCGGGGTCGGCGGGGCTAAGCAAGCGCGCTAACTGCTGCGCTTGGCGGTTGAAGGGTTCAAGAGAGAGCTTATCGTAGCCCAAAGCGCGGGCGATTGCATCGAAAGTTTCGCCTGAAGCGCCGTTGAGCGCCATCCCCAACGCCACACCGAGCGACAGCGGCGAGAAGCACAAGTTGGCATCCCCGTCCAGTTGCTGCAGCATGTTGAAAGTGAACTTTAGGTGCGCCTCAACAGTGGCTTCTTCTAGTTGAACCACAGTTTGCCTCCCTTGCTGCGAAAGGCTATCGGGCGTGGAGCGCGAATCACCGCCGCAGCCGCTCAGCACTAACGCAATGCATACTCCAAAAAGGCTTGGCAGCCGCATTTCTCTCACCTCTTCTGCGCTGTTTGACGCGCGAAAGGCGATTTCATAACTGCCCGCCTGCCACGCGATACGCCTCGCCCGTGATGTAGCTGGCTTCGTCAGACGCTAAAAACACCACAAGGTTGCACACATCGTCATAAGTGCATCCGCGTCCGAGGGGCACCTGCGCTTCGTAATATCGACGAATCGCCTCTTGGGGCAAGCCCCACTTGCGGGCATACTGCTCAAACAGCGTCTCTTGCCACATCGGAGAGTCGAGCAGATTGCCCGGGCAAACGGCGTTCACACGGATGCCATAGGGAGCCAAGTCCATCGCAATGCTTTGGGTTAGCCCAATCCCCCCGAACTTGCTGGCGGCGTAGGCGCAGTTTTTGTAGCTGCCCTTCAAGCCCGACTTGGAGTTGATTTGCACGATCACGCCGCTGCCCTGCGGTTTCATCAGCTTAGCTGCCTCACGCGCGCATAGAAAATAGCCCGTGAGGTTCACATCAATCTGATACTGCCACTGCTCCAGTGTCATTTCGGTGATTTCCGCAGAGTGAATGACCCCTGCATTTGCCACCAAGATGTCCAGCCGCCCGAAGCGTTGAGCAATCTGCTGTGCAGTATGGATGACTTGCGCTTCGTCGCGCACATCGCAGTGCAGGGGCAACACTTGGCACTGAGGATGCTCGTGCTGGATTGCGTTTGCAACGGCGTGGAGCTTTTCCGTTTGGATGTCGCACAGTGCCAGCCCTGCGCACCCTTCGCGGGCAAAGCGATGTGCGATTGCCTCACCCAACCCTTGCGCAGCGCCCGTAATCCAAGCGATCTTACCTGCCAGACGCACCTCGGCTCCCCTCGGTTATAGGTTCCACGACGACGGCAGTGCCGTACGCCATAACCTCGGCAGCGTTTGAAGTAACGTTTCCTGAGGCAAACCGCACGTTCACTACAGCGTTTGCACCTAAGCGCGCCGCCTCTTCCAGCATCCGACGCTCGGCTTCCGCGCGAGCGTTCGAGAGCATCTCTGTGTACTCTTTTAGCTCTCCGCCGACGACTTGGCGTAGGACTGTTAGAGTGTCTTTGCCGAAGCGCACTGCCCTTACCGTGCTGCCCTTTACCACACCCAGCACCTTGACGATTCGGTAGCCTGGCACGTCAGGCAGGGTTGTTACAAGCATTTCTGTCCGTCCTCCCGCGCTCAATTTTCGCGCTCTTGTTTCTACCTCCTGCTGAGTGGCAGGAGTTAGGCTGTGGACATCGAACTTGGGCGCTACGAGGTGGCATAGTGATGGTGCGACGCGAATCGGGTCGGATTTGGGGCGTTGTGGTGTTTGTGGTGCTGCTGGCGGTGATTGGAGCAGGCGCATGGTACTTTTTTGTGTACCGCAAGTCGCCGCAGTATGCGCTGAACCAGTTCTTTGCTGCAGCGAAAGCAAATGACCGCCAGCGCGTGGAGCAGTATGTGGATAAAACAGGGGCGATAGTGAGCATGCTCACTACTGCTGCGGCGATGAACCCTAACTTTGCTGCGGCAGACCCGGTGCGTGCCATCTACCCAGGGTATGGAGGCACGGAGTTAGGGCAAACCCAAAAAACGCAGATCGAGTCGGTCTCGGTGGAGGGCGACCGGGCGAAAGTGCGCGTCATAATGCAAGTATTTGTGGACGGCAAAACGGAAACCATCAAGCCAACCTATGTGATGGTGAAAACGGATGAGGGCTGGAAGGTGCATGTGCAGGATACGATGTTCGGCTCTTTCAACGAGTTTGTGCGCCCGAAGGCGCGCCAGTCGTTAGTGCGCCAGCTGCGCTCGATTGCAAACAGCCCCTTTGGCATGATGGCACGGCAGCAGTTGCAGATGCTACGCCCCGAAATCGAGCGCTACCCCCAATTTGCCCGACTCCTAAAAGAAGCAGGGTTACTGTAGATGGCAATCACACCAGAGGCGCGCCCCACGCGCTGGTACAGCGGGCTGACGGGCTACCACTGGCTGGTGCTGGTGGTTGCCTCGCTGGGCTGGCTGTTTGATACGATGGATCAGTGGCTCTATGTGTTGGCGCGTCAGCCCGCAATGACGGAACTGCTTGGTCCGAATGCGACTCGCGCCGACGTTGCCCACTACTCAGGGATTGTGCAAGCGATTTTTATCGCGGGCTGGGCAACAGGTGGCTTTTTGTTTGGGATTGTTGGCGACAAACTGGGGCGCACGCGCACCATGATTATCACGGTGTTAATGTACGCGGGCTTTACGGGGCTAAGCGCATTCGCCCAAACCTGGGAGCAGTTCGCCGTGCTGCGCTTCTTGGTAGGCTTGGGGATTGGAGGGGAGTTCGCTGCGGGCGCAGCGCTGGTGGCAGAGACCTTCCCCGCCCACGCACGCCCGACCGCGCTGGGCATCATGCAAGCCAGCTCAGCGATTGGCAACCTCATGGCAGCGGTCATTTACCTGTTCGTAGGGGCAAACCCCAACTTGGGCTGGCGTTGGGCGTTTGGTGTGGGCTTTTTCCCTGCGCTGCTAGTGGTGGTGATTCGCCTGTTTGTGCGTGAGCCTGAGCGCTGGCAACACGCCCGTGCCATCGGCGAGAAGTTGGGCGCGTTTGCCGAGCTGTTCAAGGACCCGCGCTGGCGCCATCACACGCTGGTCGGCGTAGGATTAGCAGCAGTTGGCGTCATCGGCTTTTGGGGGATTGGCACATGGTCGCCTGAACTACTCAAGCAAGCCCTCAATCCCACAAATGACCCCACCCTCAACACGCTGGTAGAGGAGCGCAAGACCTATGCCGTGATGATGCAGCAGGTAGGGGCGTTTTTCGGGATGCTTAGCTGGGCTGTGGTCGCCCAGCGTCTTGGCAGGCGCCCAACGTTTGCGCTGACCTTCTTAGCGTGTCTGATAGTCGTGCCCGCCACTTTCTTCCTTACGACCTCGTTCGAGCGCGCGTTGGTGCTTTACCCGCTGATGGGCTTTTTCACAACCGCTCTGTTTGCGGGCTACGCGGTATATTTCCCTGAGCTATTCCCCACGCGCTTGCGGGCTACAGGCGTGGGCTTTTGCTACAACGTCGCCCGCTATCTCGCCATTGCAGGACCCTACACCTTCGGCTTGCTCACCGCCGCCTACAGCATTCAGTGGGCAGCGACCATCCTTTCGGGTGTGTTCCTGCTGGGGCTGCTCGTTTTACGCTTTGCGCCCGAAACAAGGGGCAAACCACTCCCTGAGTAAACCCTATGCGCATCGGGCTGTTTGGAGGCACCTTTGATCCAGTGCACTACGGGCATCTGCGCTTGGCAGAGGAGGCACGCGAGACAGCCCAGCTGGAGCGCGTGCTGTTCATCCCTGCTCGCGTCTCGCCGTTTCGCACAGCGGAAAGTCGCTCCGCCCCAGAACACCGCTTAGAAATGCTGCGCCTTGCAACCCAAGACAACCCAGCGTTTGAAGTCTCCGACATAGAGATTCAGCGCGGTGGGGTCTCGTATACAGCGGATACTGTGTTGGCTATTCGCTCGCTGTACCCAAATGCTGAACTTTTTCTGATTTTGGGAG
This sequence comes from Fimbriimonadales bacterium, assembly GCA_025061985.1. GTDB lineage: Bacteria > Armatimonadota > Fimbriimonadia > Fimbriimonadales > GBS-DC > GBS-DC. The sequence continues at coordinate 78,690 of JANXAW010000008.1, read as the reverse complement.
CAGACTCCTTGCGTGGCTTTCCCTACTGGTACGCGCCAGAGGTGATTGCTCGCGAGTGCACATTACTCGTGGGTACCCGCCCAGAGTATGACCTTGAGGAGGCGTTGGCGAACTTACCAGAGCCTTTCCGGGCGCGCGTGCAACCCGTGCCAATGACCCCCCTAGGGATTAGCGCCACCGAGATTCGCGCACGCGTGCGCACAGGGCGCTCCATCCGCTACCTCACACCCCCGAATGTGATAGAATATATTATCCGACACCGGCTATATCTGGAGCCATAAGGCGATGACAACCGAGCAAAAGCGCCAGATTGTGCTGAACGCTGCGGAGGAAGCAAAAGCGGAACGCATCAATGTGCTGGACTTGCGCGGCAAAACGCTGATTGCGGACTACTTCATCGTATGCAGCGGCAACTCCGATGTGCATATCCGCTCCATCGCGGACAAGATTCAAGAGGCTTTGGACAAAGCGGGTGAACGCGCCTTGGGCGTGGAGGGCTACCGTGAGGCAAACTGGGTGTTACTGGACTATGGTGATGTAGTGGTGCATATTATGCGCGAGGAGGCTCGGCAGCACTACGGCTTGGAGACCTTCTGGCAGAACGCACCCCTAATCGAGACCCTGCGAGAGCAAGCCAGCCATGAGGGTCGGCGACGAACTGGATCCGAAACGCGCTGAGATCGAACAACTACTGCGCAGGGCGCATATCCACCAAGTGCGCGGTGAATACACCAAGGCAAAAGAGCTGCTCCAACAAGCGTTGGAGCTTAGCCCCGAAGACGCCAGCGTATGGGAAGTGCTGGGCGACTACGCTAAAGCTAACGGCGACTGGCAAGCAGCACGTGATGCCTACAAGCGCGCTCACGAGCTGCAACCTCAAAACGCCCACATCGAGCGCAAATACGCCGAAGCCGTGCTCCAAGTGACGCGCCTACAAGCCCAATATCAGCAGTGGGAGCGCGCTCTGGAAGGCAAAAGCACGGAAGACACCCTCACCCTCCCGCGCAACCCCGGACTGGCGTTTCTGCTCTCACTAATAATGCCTGGGGTGGGACAACTCTACAACGGGCAGTTCGTCAAAGGCGGCGTGATTTTGGGGATTATGATTATTGGCTTTATCGTGCTGCTTACAGCGCCTGGGGGCAGCGACTTCATTCACAACGTGTTAGCGTATCTTATCAACCCGGCACGCATGCAGGGGTCTGTGAGCGGGCTGCAGCTGTTTGTGGCAGGGGTGATGGTGCTTACTTGGGTGTATGCTTTCATTGACGCCCCGCTAAGCGCTGCAGCCCGCAATCGGACGCTCTAACCTTCGGCAGCAACGCGCTTCGGCCTACCCGCTCAACACTCGCTCCCGCAGCGCCACGTATTCGCGCACCGTGCCCCACTTCAGGTACGGCGCCAGCACCGCCACCACTTTCTCCATGTTCCACGCCAGCTCCAGCAAAAAGTTGATGCTCGGGCCCCCAACGCGCGGGTCGGCAGGGTCAAACGGACGCACTGGGTCATTCGGGTCTGCCCAGCCCAAAATCACATTCGGGTGCGCCATCACCGCGATGGTGCCGAACGCACTCTGGAGCCAGTACTCCGTCGCCATCGCCACATAGCGCCGATACGCCCGCTGCGCCGCCACCACCCGGTTACTGGCCCACTGCTGTGTGATATCCCCATTCACGTCCAACCCAAAAAAGCCCACGGCGGTGTGGTTGGGATAGCCCGCGTAAAACAGCCCCAGTGTGAGTTCAAACACGCCCGTCCCATCCACCCCAATCGTACTTAGCAGGTGCAACCCCTCTACGATTCCGTGCCACGGCGCGGGGTTGGTATCGGGCGGGGTGTGCACGGAGCGTGGCAAATGGCAGCGCACCGCCTGATACCCCAGCTCCCGTATCGCGCGCCATGTAGGCACATCGCCCGTGAAGTTGTTTGGGCTAATCATCAGCCGGTAGTCGTTGCCTCCGTGCGCGTCGGGAAAGCCCAGCGCCAGCATCTCCACCACAGCGCTTTCCCACATCAGTCGCGCAGCATAGAGGTTGTTGGGCGTGATGGTGGAGAGGGTGGTGCCTGTGCCAGAGGTCGTAAAGCCCCACTCCCAGTAGCGCTCGCCACCGATTTCGCGTTCCTGCGCTCCTGCCGGTGGGTGCATCGGCGCGTTCGCTTGGCGCACAAGCGTCGTGCCGCGCGTGAGGGGCACATCGTTTGGTGCTGCGTGGGCAAAGCCCGCATCGTTGTGGCGCACAAAGCCTGAGTGCGTGCGATTGGCACGCAGCTCAAGCGTGTGGTCGTGAATCGTGCACGGCAACCCGCCCGCGTGGTGTTTCAGCAGCAGCGCGTGCCACTGCCTAATCTGCTCGCGTGTGGCTGTATCCAAGGTCTCGTTTATCCAGCGCCCAAGTTGCACCAGCTTCCAGTGTTCGCCGTAGCCGCTGCGGTAGCGTCCGCCTGTAAGCAGTCCGCACACCATCGCACACCCGGTGCGCGGGTAGAACTCCTCCGCCCAGTACCGATAGGTTTCGTAGCCAATCCGGGCAAACTGCGCGTAGGTGGGCATTCCTGCCGGCGCGGGGTTGGGCGAAATGTAGAGCATCAGGGCGTCGTCCATGACCATAAACAGCGGGATGGAATAGGCAGGACGCACTCCCAGCAGTTTGAGCGCATACAGTGCCCAGAAGGTGCCGCGCAAAAGGGGCAAGGGGTTGAGCCAGTTTTGGTAGACGACCATCGGCAGCAGGTAGCGGTTTTTGTAGCGGTAGGCGCACACCACATCGTTGGGGAAGTCGATATCTTCGCGGACGGGCACGGCTAAAATCTCGCCGGCGCCGGCAAGGGCAGCGTGCTTTGCCAGGTCCAGTCGGTAGAGATACCCGTCGTTGGGTTCCCAGAGGGTGGTGGCTTGGGCGATGGCGCACGGGATGTACAGTTCCACATTTTCGCGGGTTAGGCGCACGCGCAAGCCTGCGGTGCGTATGTAGTTGCCGGTGGGGAAGGCAAACAAGGTGTTGGCGGTATCGCTTGGGTTGGGACGCAGCAAAGGAAAGTCTGCGGGGATGGCGTCGCTAAGGGCGGCGAAGTTGGCGCGGGGGTCTAAGCCGACGTAGGCGACGGGTGGGTCGTTGGGTTCGTTCCAGCCGAGCCAGCGGAAGCTTCGGAAAATCGGCGGTGTGGAGCTAAGCAGATTGCCGCGCACGCCTACCAGCACAGCATCGTACCGGCGCAGATAGGCGCGGATGGCGGAATCGTTGTTCCACGCAAAGCGTCCGTGGGGTGTTTGCAGGTCGCCGTCGAGGTAGGCGATGGCGAAGTCTATCCCCAGCATTCGCAGGAGGCGGGGCAGTGGGTGAAGGTGCACGGCTTCTAAGACGACCAAGAGTTTCATCCGCGTACCCCCACGAGTTTGCTGATTAGGGTTTGCGAGCCGGAGGTTTGTTGCACGGTGATGCGGTACTGGTCAAAGTACAAGCCTTCGGGTTGGCTAATGGTGATGCGGAACCATGTGCCGGCAGCGCCGGCGATTGTGCCGGAGGTGAGGGTGAGCCAGCCGGTGCCGAGGGGTTGTCCGTCGGCGTCGGTGGTGCGGGCGCGGACGGTGTAGGTGATGTCGGCGGTGCCGGTTTTGACGCCGGTCCAAATCAGCGTGCGGTACTGCCCGGCGTTGGCGATGGTGGCGATTTCAGAGGCGGTGTTTCCTATGAGGTCGCGTTCGGTGGTGTCTACGGTGAGGGTGGCAAGTAGAAGGGGATCTGCCTGCACCAGTCGACGCTCGCGGTTTGTCTCCCGCACAGGCAATGGCGACTCCCAACTTACCTCTGCGATCTCTGAGCGGTTCTTCAGAAAGCGGATTGGCATCTGCGCAACTCCTCCTTAGCAAGTGTTGGGCAAGGGGCGAGTTGAGCACTCGCCCCAAGCGAATTAGCCTGTTCCCATCAGCGCGGTTTGCCACAGTCCGTACCCAACGCCGTAGCGGGCGCGAACGCCATAGAGCACCTTGTCGCGCATAAACACCTGCTCGCTATCGGGCTTGTCCAGCGCGGCAAACTCCAGCGGCACATCGTGCCGCTCTTGCAAGATGATCGCGCGCACCGCACGCGAAGTGTCCAGTAGGAACCACTTGTTCTCGTGCGCACCCGTGATGTAGGGCGACACAATCAAACGCAGCTTGCCCTGCAGCACATTCCGATAGGGCGTGAAGTTGCCTGTGGTGTTCGCTTGCACCACAATCGGCGATTCCAGCAGCTCCATCGCCAGCCACTGGAGCTTGGGACCAACCAGCAGCGTGTCAGGCATAATCCCCATCGGTCGCCCTCGGTCGTCCTTGAACTGCATCATCTGGGCGATGGCTGCTTGCAGGCTGCTGGTAGAGAGCGCGCCGTCGTAGATGTTGCTCTGTAGCCCACTTTCGCCTTCCCTGTGGTCAGTGTCAAACAGCAGTTGCCCGTCGTAGCAACGCCCGTCAATGCTGCCCCGAATCAACGCCTCAATCACCAACTGTTCTTTGTGGCGGGCAGCCTCTAACGCAAGGTCGCGCACGCGCATGCGGATCATATCGTACTGCTCGTCTTCTAGGGCGCGCCGCTCCACAGCAATCGAGGCTTCCCACACCTGATCGCTGATGGTGTATTCAAACACATTCAAGCCCACAGGCTGTCGCTCGTCCACAAACTCGCGCATTGTAGGCACGCTGCCCAACCAGCCGTACTTTTGAGTGGGCAGGTTCGTGCGCACAATCGTGGCGATTTTAGGCACGATGCTCGCTTCTTCCAGCTGACGGTAGGCGCGGAAAAACTCTGTGCGCAAGCCCGCTTCTACCAGCGCGAGCAAATCACTGCGTACTAAAGGCATCGCGGCTCACCTCCTACACAGTGTGGTTGTCAATCCGAATCCGCACGCGGTTGCCGTCCATCAGCTCCACAACAGTGCCCACAAGCACGTTATGGGTGCTGGTTTTGGCAACCTCGTTGTCGCTAATCGCACGTACGGTCAGTCCAACATCGGCTTGGCTGAAGTTGCCTATGCGGTTGTACACGAAGCTCCCGCGCTTGATCACGCGGCAGCGTTTGGCGCCGTTGCTGCCACCCGTGTTGTCCACGCTCTCAAACGCTACGCCCACAAAGCGTAGCCCTGTGGCGTCGCTGGCGGGTACCAAGTAGCCCGTGCTATCCACGCATACCAGCGCGCCCTTCCAAATCCGCGTGTTCGCCTTCACGGGATAGGCAACAATCAGCCCTTCGCGCTCATGCGCCTCGTAGGGTTGGCTAAGCGCAGGCATCTTAGCGCACCTCCTTCATAGAGTTGAGGATTTCAGCGGGATCCATATCGGGGAACGCGCGTCGCAGAAACTCCAGCGCCTCAATGCTGAACTGAGGAGTCTCCTGCTCAGGCACGGGGGCAAGCTCGGTCAGCAAGTGGCGCGGGGGCAAACTGCTGACGAAGCGACGAAACAGCTCGCTCACTGGCACGGTCTCACCGCTAAACTGCACGGGCGCGTCGCCATACAGCAGGATCGCCTCCGCAAGAGGCGCCAAAGCAGGCGGTATTTGCCCGCGCATGCTCCACTGTTGCACCTGTTCGCGAGCTTCGCGACGCTTCAACTCGGCTTCCAAGGCGCGCACACGCGCCTCCAACAGCTCGTGATAGGCTCCCAACTCTGCAGGCGCTTCAGCATCGTGGCGCATAGGTGTCTGCACAGGCATCTGGAGTGTTGCTTGCTCCAACCGAATCACCTCCGTAGTGTGTGGCGCTGCGTGGAACAGCTGCGCACTGGCAATACGGGGGTTGGCAGTGATAGAGACCTCCAACAGCTGGCTCAAATCGCGGCTCAGCCCAACGCTCAGCCCGCGTACGCGCAGACGACGCAGCAGTGCATCGGCTTCGGGCAAAAGCGCCAGCGTGCCAAATAGCTCGCCACCGCGTCGCCATACGCGCACCAGCCACCCCAACACAAGGGGCGATGGGCGATGCTCCACCAGCAGGGGCACAGGCGCACGAAACGAGCGCACTAACCGCTCCAAATGCGCCTCCGTAAGCACAACCCCCTTGTCGGGATACACCCCCGTTTCGATCAACTTCGCCTCGCGATAAACCCACGCAGCGCGTTGCATCCCCTATGCACAGGGATAGCACCAACTGCTAACGGCAACCTATGCTGCTGCTACTGTCAGCAAGCTTACTGACAATGCGAGGGCAAGCCCCTATGTCTGCCCTAAACTCATCGCAGCGATGTCGTAGTACTGCAGCGCGAGCGTCCTCACCAACGAAGGTTGCCCGTCATCCCAAGTGCAGTGAGGAACCTCAGCTCCTGCCCTGCGCCTAAGCTAACAAAATCTGCTCGCGTAGCGTCGGCGGTACAATGAACGCAGATGAATTCCGTAGTGCAAAGAAATCTGCGCCATTGCCCGAGCAGATTCGTAATGGGGGTAATCTTCGGGCCACTGGCGCTGTTTGCGATCTCCCACACGCTACCTGCCTCACTGCCTGTGGGCGCCACGCTGCTCCTTGCTGTGGGTGGCACGTATTGGTATTATTGACGACAGAAGCGGTGAACAGGGGGCGCAATGGAAACGCCGCATGAGCAAAATGTACGAGTTCATCCCCGATGCATGGCATACGTCTCCCGACGCAGACTGACTTAGGCGAACCAGAACGCGCGCTCAAACTGGCAATAGAGCTGCCTCCCGACGAGTTCCACCTGCTCTACCAAGTAGGCGAGGCGCTTCTCAAGGCAGGGCATCTGCGCCATATGCGTGCCTTGCTGCTGCGCCTGTGCGAGACCTCGGCGGGCATTCAGAGCGCACTGAAGCTGCTTGCATTCGCTTACCCCGAATCGGCAGCAGAAGTTCTCAAAACAGCGCGGGAGGGCGTGTAAACGCGCTCACTCCGCCTCTGGCTCCGCAAGCTCTTCCTCAGCAGCCTCGGGCGCAAAGATAGTTTCAGGGCGGCTCAAACGCTTAGCAAGCGTCTCCTGCGTCAACGCAGACAGCACCACTTGCCCGCTGCTAAGGAAGATCGCACACCGCGTGCGCCTACCCTGCGTCGCGTCAATCAGCTTCGTGCCCTCGCGCCGCAGCTGCTGCACAAGGCGCTTCACCGGCGCAGAGTCCACCCGCACCAACGCCACAATCTTACCCGTCACCACGAAGTTGTAAAACCCCACATTCAGCAACGGGGGCATCGCAGGCGCCTTCTCTTCCTGCATCATAGAAGCGCGATTCGACAGCGCCACGCAAACTCCTGCCCCCTTGAATTGGCTTGCGCAGGCGTGGTATAATTTGGACTGCCACGTGGGGCGGTAGCTCAGCTGGGAGAGCGCTAGAATCGCACTCTAGAGGTCGGGGGTTCGAATCCCCTCCGCTCCACCAAAAATAATGAGTTCACTCCCCAACCTCTGCAAGATCCCGTGCCACAGCAAGCGCAACTACGCACGCAGCACCCGCCTCTTTGAGAACCGTCGCGCACGCATCAAGCGTACTGCCCGTGGTGAACACATCATCCAACAGCCACACCACACGGTTGCGCACCTGCTCAGGGCATACCACCTCAAACGCACCGTGAACATTCTGCGCACGCTCCGTTTGACTCAAGCCTACTTGCGGGCGTTGGTAAAACCGCCGACGCAATACCCCAGCCCAAACGGGCACGCCCGACAGCAGACTAAGCGCACGCGCTAATAGCTCTGCCTGGTTGAACCCACGCCACGCGCGCCGCAAGCGGTGAATCGGCACAGGCACAATCCCATCCGCACCAAGCTCATCCTCACCTGCTTGCTGAAGCGCTTGCCATAGCAAGTGCGCCAACGGTTCTGCCGCCCGCTTCCACCGACGGAACTTGAGGTTCAGCAGTGCACAACGGACACTATCGGCGTAAACGCTCGCGCAAACTGCACGGTCGAAAGCATACGCGCGCCCCAGGCAGTAGCGACACTCCCCCAAAGCCCGCAACGGCGCTCCACAGCGCAAACAGGCAGGAGGCAAAATCAGCCGCCAAGTCGCGCGACACCCCTCGCACACCGGCTCGGCGCAGAACCGCCCACAAGCAACACAGCGCCTCGGATAGAGCGCGTCCAGCAACCACCGCACAGGTGCCTTAGCGATACGTCACATCGATCACAACGTCGCGCACACCCGGGCGCTGGCGCAAAATCCGCCGAATAATCTCCATCTCCGCCTGAACATCAATGTCGTGCCCGCGCAACGCGCTCACCACACCCCGCAGGTACACCACCCCGTGATACACCTGCACATCCAACCGCGAGGTGTCTATATGGCGCTTGGTGATATCGCGCAACACCAACCGGCGGAGCTCTGCATCAGACGTCATACCTGCGCCTCCTGACCAATATTATAGCCGAGCCACGGAACATCGTCCAGCGTCTCAGAAGAAGCCATTCGCAAAAACGCCCGCACCTGGGGATGCTCCAACTGACGGATAGTTTCAGGCGTGCCCTCAGCAATAATCTGCCCCGCCTCAATCATTACAATACGACTGCAAGTGCGCATCAGACTCACCACATCGTGAGAGACCACCACCGCGGTGAGGTTTAGCTCACGGTTGAGGCGCACAATCAAGCGATCGACTTGATAGGCGTTTACAGGGTCTAGCCCGCTGGTTGGCTCATCAAACAGCACGATGTGCGGGTCCATCGCCAAAGCACGCGCCAACCCAACCCGCTTGCGCATACCCCCCGATAGCTGCGACGGATACAAATGCTCCACGCCCTCCAGCCCAACCCACGCCAACCGCTCGCGCACAATCTGACGTACCTGCTCGCGACTTAGCTTGCGATGACGCTCCACGCCAAATGCCACATTTTCGTACACAGTAAGGTAATCAAACAGCGCCGCATCCTGAAACACAATCCCCAACCGCAAGCGCAAGGGCATCCGTTCACGCTCACTGAGCGGCGCAATGTTCACACCCTCCACCCACACCTCACCAGAAGTCGGCTTAAGCAACCCGCAAAGGCACTTGAGCAAGGTGGTCTTCCCACTGCCCGACGCCCCCATAATCCCCACCACCTCGCCATACTCCACACGCAGGTCTATCCCCTTGAGGATGACCTTGCCATCTACTGCGTACACTAGTTGGCGCGTCTCTAGCGCAGGCACACCCGCTTTCATCGCTTCGCAAACAGCAAATCCGCCAAGAAGTAGTTCGCTGCGAAGATCAGCACCATCGAAAGCACCACTGCGCGCGTGGTCGCGCGCCCAACCCCCACTGCACCCCCGCGCGCAGCTAAGCCCTGCTGCGCACTCACCAACGACACAATCAGCGCAAACACCAGCGTCTTAATCAACCCCCCAATCAAATCAAACGGCTCCGCAAGCAGCCGTATAGACTGCAGAAAGCTGCTTAGCCCAATCCCAAAGGCATCCGCAACCACCCAGCCACCTACAATACCCGCGAAGTTCGCAATCATCCCCAGCATCGGGAACATTACCAGCGACGCCAGCACGCGCGGAATGACCAAGTATTGGATGGGGCTAACCGCCAAAGCACGCAGAGCATCAATCTGCTCCGTGATTTTCATCGTGCCCAGCTGCGCCGCAATTGCCGAACCGCAGCGCGCAGTCACCATAATCCCTGTAAGAATAGGCGCCAGCTCGCGGAACATCGCGACGGCAAGCGCACCCCCTACGAAGTTACCCCCACCCACCTCCACAAACAGCGACGCAGAATACAGCGTCACCACAGCGCCCGTGAACGCACTGGTGAGCGCGACAATCGGCGCAGAAGCTGCCCCAATAAACGCCATCTGATGAAGCGTCTCGCGCCACTCCAATCGCCCACTAAACAAGCCACGAATGCTGGCAAACAGCAACACCCCTAACGCGCCCACAAACTCCAGCGACGCCTGCACCGCATTACGCGCACGCGGAGACTCCTCATCCAACCATACCAGCTCTTCACGCATACTAAGCTTCTACCCGCTCTTCAGCGGCATGCCCCTACGCTACCGCGAATCTACGGCTACCCCCGCCTGACGCAGCATCTCCAAAAACTGCTGCTCGTCTAACACAGGGATACCCAACTCACGGGCTTTCTGCAACTTGCTCCCTGCCCCAGGACCCGCGACCACATAAGTCGTAAGCTTGCTCACGCTGGAAGTAGCGCGCCCGCCTAGCTCGCGCACCAGCGCCTCAGCCTGCTCCCGCGTGTAGCTCTTCAACTCGCCCGTAAACACAAAGGTCATCCCCGCAAAAGGAGCCGCAGCGCGCTCTTTGCGCTCGGCTTCCATCCGCACACCCGCCCGCCGCAACTTCTCCACCACCGCACGGTTCTCCGGACGCGCAAAGAACTCCACCACCTCGCGCGCCGTTTCGGGTCCAATCCCGTGAATCTGCATAATCTGCTCCTCCGTGGCGTTCATCAGCGCGTCCAAGCTGCCAAAGTGCTCCGCTAACAAGCGCGCCGCATGCTCGCCCACATGCCGAATCCCCAACGCGAAAATCAACCGATCCAGCGAGTTGTTCTTGCTCTTCTCAATCGCGTTGAGAATGTTGCTCACAAGCTTCTCACCACTTCGCTCCAGTTGCACCAACGCCTCGCGATGCTGATGCAGCGTGTAAAGGTCAGCAGGGTCTTTGATGTAGCCTAGCTCGAATAGGCGCTGCACCCACTTGTCGCCTACGCCCTCAATATTCATTGCGTGGCGACTGGTGAAGTGGCGAATGCGCTCCACAAGCTGAGCAGGGCAGGCAAGGTTGATGCAGCGCAAGGCAGCTTCATCTGCAGGACGCTCCACACGCGCCCCACACACGGGGCACTGCGCGGGCGGCTCAATAGGCACCTCGTCCCCATCACGCGCCTCTTTAACCACCCGCACCACTTCAGGGATAACCTCGCCCGCACGCTGGATCACCACACGGTCGCCGATACGAATATCCTTTTCTCGGATGTAGTCAATGTTGTGCAAGGTAGCGCGCGAGACGGTTACCCCACCCACAGGCACAGGCTCCATAATCGCCACGGGGGTCAACACGCCCGTGCGCCCTACCTGCCAGCGCACCTCACGAATAATCGTCGTGGCGCGTTCGGCAGGGTACTTGTAAGCAATCGCCCACCGAGGAGCACGCGCCGTCGCCCCCAACTGCCGCTGCCAATCAATGCGGTTGACCTTGATAACCACGCCGTCCGTAGCATAGTCCAACTCGGCACGGCGGGCATCCCACTCGCGACAAAAGGCAATCGCCTCGTGAATGTTTTTCACCACGCGCGTGTGAGGATTCACAGGAAAGCCCCACGCCTTGAGCTGCTGCAACACTTCCCACTGCGTCGCAAACTCCGCACCCTCGCAATACCCAATCCCATACGCCCAAAACCGAAGCCGTCGACGCGCCGTAATGCGCGAATCGAGCTGGCGCAAGCTGCCTGCAGCAGCGTTGCGCGGGTTCGCAAACAGCGGCTCACCCGCCTGGGCACGCTCGTGATTGATGCGCTCAAACTCGTTGTAGCTAAGGTACACCTCACCCCGCACCTCCACAAGGCGCGGAAGCACATCAAACAAGCTCTCGCCCGCATGCAAGCGCAACGGAATCTGACGCACCGTGCGAATATTCGGCGTGACATCCTCCCCGCGCACACCATCGCCCCGCGTCGCCCCCACCGTCAACACACCCTCCTCATACGTAAGCGACACCGCCAAACCATCGATCTTGAGCTCGCACGTGTACTCAATCGGAGTGTCCTGAGGCAAGTCCAAGAAGCGCTTGAGGCGCTGATCAAACGCAAGCAGCTCCTCTTCGCTAAAAGCGTTGTCAAGACTCAGCATCACCTCACGGTGCTGATGCTCAGGAAACGCGCTTAGTGGCGGCGCCCCCACACGCTGCGTGGGCGAATCAGGCGTCCTCAGGTCAGGAAACTGCTCCTCCAGCTGCACCAGCTCCCGAAACAGCGCGTCATACTCCTCATCCGAGATTTCGGGCTGGTCCAGCACATAATAGCGGTAGTTGTGATACTCAATCAGCCGTCGCAGCTCCTCAATCCGCGCTCGCGCCTGCTCGCGTGTCATACTACGGCAATTCGCACAGCGAGCCGCTTCTCCTGCAAGATGTACTGGCGCAGATTGCTACGGTCCTCAAGGCAGCAGCTAGGGAAACTGCAGTAGCTGCTTCCAAAAGGGCAACATAAGCCCGATGACTCCCATAAGTACGCCTACTGCACAACACAGCAATAGCGCAGAGAGCACCGTCGCAATAATCCCCATCACATAGCCCGCAGTAGCAAGCCCGCGCTCGCTAGGGTTGCCCATCCCCGCGTCAATCTGCGTAAGCGCACTCCTGCCCAGTACCCACGCCAACACCCCTAAAATCAGCGGCAACGGCACACAGTACCAAATCACACCCAACGCTGGAAAAACTACAAGCGTCGCAAGCGCTAAAATCCCCAACACCAAGCTGGCAATCGCCATCGCGTTGGTGGTCTGCTGCATCGCCGTCCCCCTCCAAATCGCGCCAATTCTACCTCACCATTAGGTATAATCGCAATGCCTCAAACGGCGGTGAACAACATCCCCGCGGGCAACACCCGCTGTTCACCGCATAGGCAGGAGCATTAGCGATGAGAAACCCAACTCTACCAACAGACCTCGGCTTACAAGTGGAGCTGCCCACGATCATGCCGCGCTCAAAAACCCGCCCTTCCGTGCATTATACAGCTGCCCAACGCGCCATTGAAGAAGACCCCGAAATCCCCTACCTCACTGAGCAAGAGCTTGTTGAGCGCATCCAACAGCTCCGCAAAGAGCGGAACGCAGTAATCCTCGCCCATAACTACCAAATCCCCATCATCCAAGATTTGGCAGACTTCGTGGGCGATTCGCTGCAACTCGCCCAGCAGGCAGCAAAAACCGACGCCGACGTGATCGTGTTCTGCGGTGTGCACTTTATGGCGGAAACAGCCGCTATCCTCAACCCTGAGCGCACCGTGCTAATCCCTGACCCCGAAGCAGGGTGCTCGCTGGCAGCCACAGTGACCGCTGAAGAGGTGCGCCAGTGGAAAGCCAACCACCCCAACGGCGTCGTCGTAGCATATGTGAACACCAACGCCGATGTGAAAGCCGAGGCTGACTACTGCTGCACCTCCAGCAACGCCGTGCAGGTCGTGCAAGCCATCCCCGAAGACAAGGAGATTTTGTTCTTGCCCGACATGTTCTTGGGGCTGTATGTGCAACGCATGACAGGGCGCAAGATCCACTTATGGATGGGTGAGTGCCACGTGCACGCAGGCTTTCGCGCCGAGGAAATCGGAGACGCCCTGCGCCGCTACCCCGAAGCCGACCTGCTATTGCACCCCGAATGCGGCTGCGTCAGCCAGTGCATGTTCGCCTTAGCAGCAGGCGACTTGCCCCCTGAACGCACCTACGTGTACGGCACAGGAGGCATGGTGCGCCACGTGCGCCAATCCCCCGCGCCCATCCACCTCATCGCCACCGAGGTCGGCATGCTCCACCGCCTGCGCAAGGAAGCCCCTAACAAGCAGTTCATCCCCGTCAAAGCCGACGCAATCTGCGAGTACATGAAAACCATCACCCTGCCCAAACTGTATCGCTCCCTGCGCGACATGGTCTACGAGGTGCGCGTAGAGGAGCCGATCCTAAGCCGCGCCCGCCACGCCATAGAACGCATGCTAGAGATAACCTAATGCTCAACCCACAGCTGCTGGCAATTTTGGCGTGCCCTGCCTGCGACGACCGCCCGCCCCTACAGCTGCGCGGCGCGTACTTGGTGTGCTACCAGTGCCGCCGCGCCTACCCCATCCGCGACGAAATCCCCGTGCTGCTAATAGAGGAAGCCGTGCCCTTGGAGCAAGCCCTACCCGAGCACGAAGAACGGGAGCTTCCCCCACAAGACGAAGGCTAACCACCCTCCCGAAAACTGCACAATCGTCGGCAAGCACGCCCACACCACGCAGAACACACCCGTAGCGTCAGCGTCCCGCTGACGAAACGGCACTACCTGAAACAGCGACCAGCATAAGGCGACGCAAAGACAGCCTACTTAGAACGCGGAACCCGCAGCGTTAGCAAAATCCCGCCCACAATAAGCCCTGCGCCAACCCATATCGTTGGATGAAGCTGCTCCTTCAGCAAAAAGTAGCCAATGAACGCCGCCCCAGGCGTCTGCGCAAAAATCGTAACCCCCATCGCCCCCACAGGCGCACGCTCCATAATGTAAAACCACACCGAGAAGGCAAACACCGTACACACCACCGTAAGATAAAACCACATCCAAAAGTCCGTGGGCGTCCAAGCCAAGTTCGGCGCGCCCGCAACCAGCAGTGCAAGCGCCGTCAGCGAGACCGAAGCAAAACTTGCCTGCACCGTCAGCACCGCAACGCCCGAATACCGCATCGCCAACACCTTCCCCACCACCACATCAATGCTTTCAACCAGCACACCCCCCAGCACCAGCAGGTTGCCCAGCGTCGCGCCCGAAAACTCGCGCAACAAAATACCCTTGTTCACAATAACCCATACACCCGCCATCCCCATCACAATCCCCAGCGTCTTATTCGGCGGAAACCGCTCCTTTAGCAGTAAGCGCGCCAAAACCGCATAAAAAATCGGCGAACTAGACACCAGCAAGGTGGCTTCCGTGGCAGTGCTAAGGCGCGTCCCCCAAAAGTAGCACACATACGCAGTCGCCGTGCCGAAAAAGCCGATGGCTGCAGCTAGGAGCAAGTGAGGCAGGTAAAGCGGAAAACGATCCGCCAGCGTGCGCCGCACAAACGGAATAGCCAGCAATAGCCACAGCAAACTCGCTGCACCGATGAAGCGAAACGCTGCTACCCATTCGGGGCGATGATTGTGCATCATCACCAGTGCAGCGGGGTTCGCTCCCGCCCACAGCAAGTTCAAAAACACCAAAATCGCCACCGCGCCCGCGCCTGCCGAGCCATACTGCTCGCGCACGGGCAACACCTTAGCCACGGGCACCCTCCAGCGCAGTCTTCGCAGCCCGAATAAACGCGCGCACCTTCTCAGGATCCTTGCGCCCCGGCGCAAACTCTACGCCTGAACTCACATCTACCCCCGCCGGGCGCACCGTCTCAATGGCGCTTACCACATTTTCAGGCGTCAGCCCACCCGCAAGAATCGTCGGCTTAGGCGCAGCAGCGCAAATCGCAGCAGCCCGCTGCCAATCATGCGTCAAGCCCGTACCTCCCTGCAAGACAGGGTGATAAGTATCCAGCACGAACCGCTCCGCATACGGCGCCCACTGCGCCATCAGCCGTAGCGCCTCCGCAACCTCGAGCGTCGGCGGCAAACGAAACGCCACCCACAAAGGAAGCTCAGGGAGCCACTGAAGCAGCTCAGAGGTGGGCGTGGCGTCCATCGGCACAACCCACTGCAACACATCAAAGCATCGCCACTGAGCAGGCAGCTCCTCTGGCGCTGTAAGCACCAGCACGCGCGTTGCCTGGCTCAGCGTGCCAACCCACTCGTGCCAGTCGGGGCTATGGCAAGGTAGGTAGCGGGGACTGCTCCGTGCAAAAACAAACCCAAGTGCATCTGCCCCCGCAGCAGCATGGGCATCAGCAACGCTCGTAAGACCGCAAATCTTAACCCACATCGGTTAGCCTATGCGATTGAGGCGCACCCGATACACCACAGGTCGCTCGCCACGAGGCACCCCACACCGCGTCATGGCATAGTACATCTGATCCTGCGGGCTGCGATTCGGCGCAGGAGGCGCCAGCACCGCATGCTTGCCCTGCCACTCCACCCACAAGCCATCGTGCGCAGGATCTACCTGCTCCAAATCGCGCAACGGCTCGTACGACTCCACCAAGTAAACCACATACTTGAGCGTGGGCAGCTCCGCAGCGTCCACTGGCGGATGATAGGGGTCTAACAGCGCAGCGCGCGTAGCATGATAGACGATTTCGTGGGCGCGCGTGGGCTGCTGTGGCACCAAACTTCCCATTAGCCCCCGCAACTGCTCTCCCTGATACAGCGCCACAAACACACTCCCTGGCTCACGCAGCAAATCCGGCAGCTGCGAAAGGTCTGGTTCAATCCGCGTGCCTTCCAATACCATCCGCTCCACAGCAGTTCGCGCCAACTGAAGGCAAGCTTGCTCCAAGTTCGCGCGCGAGTTGCGCCACTGCAGTTTCGGCTCCGTGCCTCGCAAGATGCGCCGAATGTTCGCACGATGCTTCCAAATAACAACCACCGCCGCAGCAGCCAAAATACCCACCGCTGGCAAGGAGTGCCCCACAAAATAGGCAGCTATCGGCACCGTCGCCGCAGCTAGTATTGAGCCTAGCGAAACCCAGCGCGTGGCAAGAAACGCTACCAGCCATACGGGGAAAGCAATCGCAATCGTAAGCGGCGAAGCTGCTAACAGCGCACCCAATCCTGTCGCAATCCCCTTACCACCCCTGAACCCCATCAAGGGCGAAAAGGTGTGCCCCAAAATCGCAGCAACCCCCACCAAGATTGCCGACACATCATCCGCACCAGAACGCACAACGACCCACGTGGGCAGCCAACCCTTGAGCGCATCCAGCACCAACACCGTTAGCCCCCACTTCGCCCCTAGCACGCGGAAGACATTCGTCGCCCCAATGTTCCCACTACCAACCTTGCGGATGTCTACCCCGTGCAGCCGAGCAACCCAGAAGCCGAACGGCAACGCCCCAACCCAAAACGCAGCAACTAACGCAAGCAGCAGCGCCTCGAATGCCATCGTGGGGCAAATTATACCAACCGCCCACAGCACCTTACTCTATCTCAGGCAAACGCACGATAATACGCTTGTTAGCCAAGTCAACCTTGAGCACATATTCAGCAACAGCAGGAATCAAATGCTTGCCCACCTCAAAGTAGTCGTAGACAATGCCCCTGCGAACCTGCTTGAGCTTGCCCACCCGCTCGCCCGTTTCGGTAAACACTTCCATCCCCACCAGGTCGTCCACATAATACTCATCTTCCCCAAGGGGCATGCGCTCTTCAGGCGGAATAAGCAGCCAAGCTCCGCGCAACTGCTCAGCTTGGGCGCGCGTTTCTATACCTTCCAGCTGCAAAATAAGCTGATCGCGTTGCCAGCGCACGCTCTTGATTGTGCAAGGCTGAGGCTGCATGGTTCGAGGGAGCTTCTTCTTGGGCGGATGAACAGGAACAGAATCCGATAAAGACTCCTCACCCTCACTGTGCTCCTGTTCGGGCTTGGGCGGTATCCACCAAAACAGTCGCGCACCCGGCTTGAACCGCTCGGGGAAGTCGGTTTCCACCCGTACCCGAAGCTCGCCGCGCATCCCAAACGGGCGGCTGACTATTCCCACCGTCACCCAGCGACGGGCAACCTTGGGAACGTACGACTTAGGCATCGGCTACTCAGTGCTCGCAGCAGATGCCTCACCCGCGCTCTGCGCCGACCTGTCGTCGGTAAGCACAATAATTTGAACGCGCACGCGATTCTTCGCGCCTGCTGCTTGCGCAACAGTGCGCAACGCGTTCACGATGCGCCCATTCTTACCGATGACGCGCCCGCGATCAGCTTCCGCCACCTGAATGGTATAGCGCAGCCGCTTCCCCCTGCGCTCCTCGCGAATCTGAATCGCTTCCTGATCGTCCACCAATGCCCGGAGCGAGGCTTCCAAGAACTCCCGCAACATGGCTGTATCCCCTTACTGCGCGTGTGCCGCCTCACGCTTCTTGCTCGCCTGAAACTTGTCCCATATACCAGTAAGTTTGAGCAAATGCTGCACCGTCTCAGTCGGCTGAGCACCTACCCCCAGCCAGTACAGCACCCGCTCCTCATTGAAACGAATCTCAGCAGGATCGGTAATCGGGTTATAGTGCCCCACAACTTCTACAAACTTGCCTGAGCGCGGGTTCTGACTCGGCGCCACCACCACACGATACACTGGCTTCTTCTTCTTACCGATACGCATCAGCCGAATCCTTAGCATCCAACAACCTCCTTAGCGCCAGTTGGAACGGTATTATACCCGCTCCTCATACAGCGCATCGAGCTGCGCGCGATAGCGTTCAATAATCCGCGCACGCCGAATCTTGAGCGTCACTGTCACATCGCCTGCTTCAAATGTAAACGCCTCTGGAAGCAAGATAAACTTCTTGACCTGCTCATAGGGGGCAAAGGAGCGCAGCGCCTCAGCAACCTGCGTCTCCATAAAGGCGTAAACGCGCGGATCGCGAATCAAGGCTTCGCGCGAGTCGTAGCTAATCCCCTGCTGCTGCGCCCACTCCTCTAAGTTCACAAAGTCAGGCACAATCAAGGCAGACACAAACTTCTTCTTGTCGCCATACACCACCGCCTGCTCAATGTAAGGGTTGCGAACGAGAGCTGTCTCCAGCGCCACAGGCGCAATGTTCTTGCCCCCCGCCAGCACAAAAATGTCCTTCTTGCGATCGGTGATGCGCAAGAACTTGCCGTCCACAATCTCGCCCACATCGCCCGTATGGAACCAGCCGTCGGGGTCAATCGCTTCGGCAGTCGCTTCGGGCTTGCGCCAGTAGCCTTTCATCACATTCGGCCCCCGCGCAAGGATTTCGCCATCCTCAGCGATTTTGATCTCCACACCCGGAAATGGCACACCCACCGTGCCAATCTTGTTATGCTTGGGGGTATTGCTGGCAAGCACGGGGGATGTTTCGGTCAGCCCATAGCCCTGATAGAGTTGGATGCCGTTCTCCCAATAGAACTCGGCGACTTGAGGGTCCAGCGCTGCGCCACCACTAATTGCCCAAATGAGCCTGCCACCAAACGCCCGCCGCAGCCCCATGCGCCGCGCATAACCCCCCAACAAGCGCAAAAACGGCTTGCTATTGATCACCTCCATCACCCGCTCGCGCACCTTCTCATAAAACCGAGGCACCCCATTGATCACGTGAGGACGCACCTCTTGCAGGTTCTCGCGCAAAGTATCATAGCTCTCAGCAAACGCCATCTGCACCCCCAGCCCCAACGTTACCAAGTAATCACACGTGCGCGCATAGATGTGGCTCAAGGGCAAAAAGTTCAATAGCACATACTCGCGCCCTTGAGGCGGGAAAGTGTGCATCGCAGCATACATACTGGAAAGCAGATTACCGTGCGAGAGCATCACCCCCTTGCTCTCCCCCGTCGTGCCCGAAGTGTAGATGAGCGTCGCCAAGCTATCCCAAGTGAGAGTCTCAGCCGTTTCGCGCACCAGCGTGGGCTTATCACGCAGCACCGCTTCCCCTTCCTGCTGCAACGCACCCAACGGCGTCCACCCACTCACCGCCTCGAAACTGAAAAAGTGCTCCAGCGCAGGCAAGTTCGCGCGAATTTGTTCAACTTTCTGCGCTTGCTGAGCGTTTGAAACAAAAATCGCACGCGCCTCCGAATCGCGCAACTGCTCTTCCACTTGCGTGGGCGTGAGCGGGAAATGCAAAGTCACCGAAACCGCCCCCGCATGCAAGATCGCCAAGTCAGCCACTACCCACTCATAGCGGTTCTCCGAAAGGATTGCCACACGGTCGCCTGGCTGAATCCCTCGCGCAATCAGCGCCGCCGCCAGCGTCTCCACATCACGACGCACCGTTCGCCACGAGATCGGCTGATACACCCCCTCCCGCTTGACCAGATACAGCGTGGAGTCTCCTAAAGTCTCCGCTTGCGTTTGGAAAAGGCCAGGGATAGTACGCGCCTGATGTTCGCACCACGCACTGCGCCAGCGCAACTCCAGCGGCTCACCCTTTAGATAGTTGACTGCCATCGCTCCACCTCACCAACTGACTGTTCAGTAGACGAGTATTGTACCTCAAATACTTGTCACAGCTCTACGCGCTCGAATCCGCGCCACCTCTGTGCGAAGCACCTCGACCGTGTATGCCAACTCCTCCCAAGTCGTGCCGCGCCCTAAGGTAAAACGCACGCCCTCCTGAGCAGCCACCTCATCCCACCCTAACGCCAGCAACACATGCGACGGCTCCAGCGAGCCTGCACTGCAGGCAGCACCACTACTAGCAGCTATCCCCGCGCGGTCTAAGGCTATCAGCAAACTGTCAGACGGCACACCGATAAACCGAAAGTGGGCGTTCCCAGGCAGCCGCTCCGTGGGATGCCCCGTCAAAATCGTGTCAGGAATCGCCTCCAGCACCGCGCGAATGAACTGATCCCGCAAAGCCGCCTGACGCTCTGCCTCCGCCTCGCGCAGCGACTCAGCAAGACGCACCGCCTCCGCAAAGCCCACAATCCCCGCCACATTCTCCGTGCCCGCCCGCCGACCACGCTCTTGCCCCCCACCCACCATCAAAGGCTGTAGGGGGGTCATCGCACGAATGTAGAGCGCACCAACACCCTTGGGACCGTAAATCTTGTGCGCTGAAACGCTCAGCAGGTCACAACCAATCGCCTGCACATCCACAGGCAAAACGCCAAAGGTCTGCACCGCATCCACATGAAACCACACCCCCCGCTCCTTACAGATTTGAGCAATCGCCTCCACGGGCTGCAGCGTGCCAATCTCGTTGTTGGCATGCATCACCGACACCAGCCAAGTATCGTCACGAATGCGCGCGCGTACAGCATCAGGGTCCACCTGCCCATAGCGGTCTACAGGGATATGCTCCACCTCAAAGCCCAAGGGCACGAGCCATTCCGCAGCGTTCAACACGCAGTGATGCTCTACCGCAGACACTAAGATATGGCGGCGATTCGGGGGCGCTTTGAGCGCGCAGCCGATAACCGCTAAGTTGCACGACTCCGTACCCGACGAGACAAAGCAAATCTCAGCAGGGTCTGCGTTCAGCGCCGCTGCAAGCGTCTCGCGCGCCGCATCAATCGCCGTCCGAGCACGCCTGCCCCAGCGATGGAGACTTGAGGGATTGCCATACTCATCCCGCAAGTACGGCTCCATCGCCTTGCGCACGCGCGGATCCAAAGGCGTGGTCGCCGCATGGTCTAAATACACGCGCATCAGCGAATGAGCTTGCCCGTGAGCAACTTGTAGATATCCAGTGAGAACACCGCAACGAAAATCATCAGCACAATCACCAGCCCCGCAAACTGCACCCGCGCCATCGACTCAGGGCTGAGCTTGCGCCGACGAATTGCCTCAATCGCGAAAATCAGCAAATAGCCTCCATCCAGCACAGGGATCGGCAGAAGGTTAATCACCCCCAGCATAATGCTAAACTGCGCCGCGAAAGTCGCAACTTCAGCAAAGCCCAGACGCGCCATCGCGTTAGCAGCCGAGGCAATCGAAATCACACTGCCCACCTCGTGGATGCTGCCCTGCCCAAAAATCAGGCGACGCAACCCTTCCACAACACCAACAACCACGCCAACCGTCATATAGCCCGCGTGAACAATCGCAACGCCAATTGGCTCACGCTGACGCGCATGGTGCCACAATACGCCGATCCGCCCAATCCGCTTCTTGACACCCTTCTCCTCAATCTCTTCCTCGCGCGGCACAACGGTCAAGCGAACGGGCTGACCATCACGCCGCAACTCCAACACAATCGGGCGGTTAGGGTTCGCACGAATCAGCTCAGTCGCATGCTCAATGCTTTTGGCAGGTATGCCATTGATGGAGACCAAGATATCCCCAATCCGCACGCCTGCCTGCTGCGCCGGCGAATCGGGCATCACGAGCTTAACCTGCAACAAAGGCTTATCGGGCGAGGGCAAGCCCGCTGTAACCCCAATCAACACAAACAGCACAAAGCCAAACAAAATGCTTGCCAGCGGACCCGCCAGCACCGTCAGAAAACGCGCATGCAGCGGTTTAGACTGGAACCCCCCCTCAATATGCTCCTCGTCAGGCATCATCCCAGGGATCTTCACAAAGCCGCCTAGGGGGAGCGCGCGTAGCGTGTATTGCGTACCGTCGCGACCCCGCCACAAACGCAGCAACAAAGGACCTATCCCAATCGCAAACTCTTCCACCTTCATTCGGAACCGCTTGGCGACCCACATGTGCCCAAGCTCATGCGCCGCCACCAACAGCGTGAACATCCCCACCAAGTAAACAATCGTGAGCAGCAGCATCGTCGGTACCCTCAAGCGTGGTGCGCACCGCAAAACACGAGGCTGACTCAATTATGGCACATTCCCTTACGCCTCGCCAGATGAAGCATTACTTACTCCATCCCCAACACGCGGCGCAAGAACCGCCCCGTGTAGCTGGCTTCCACTTGAGCGACCTGCTCAGGCGTGCCTTCCGCCACAATCCAGCCCCCAGCATCACCCCCCTCAGGACCCAAGTCAATAATCCAGTCGGCAGTCTTGATGACATCCAAGTTATGCTCAATCACAATCACCGTGTTGCCCGCGTCCACCAAGCGATGGAGCACATTCAGCAACTTGCGCACATCCTCAAAGTGCAAGCCCGTCGTCGGCTCGTCCAGAATGTAGACCGTGTTGCCTGTGGCGCGCTTGCTAAGCTCGGTAGCGAGTTTGACGCGCTGCGCCTCCCCGCCCGAAAGCGTAGGGGCAGGCTGCCCCAGCCGAATATAGTCCAGCCCCACATCGTAAAGCGTTTGCAATTTGCGGGCAATCGCAGGGAACGGCGCGAAAAACGCCAACGCCTCCTCAACAGTCATATTCAGCACATCGGCAATCGTCTTGCCCTTGAACTTGATCTCCAGCGTCTCGCGGTTATAGCGCTGCCCCTTGCACACCTCACACGGCACATACACATCAGGCAGGAACTGCATCTCAATTTTGATCATCCCGTCCCCGCGACAAGCCTCGCAGCGCCCACCCTTGACATTGAAGCTAAACCTGCCAGGCGTGTAGCCGCGAGCGCGTGCCTCAGGCGTACTGGCAAACAACTCGCGAATGGGGTCAAACACACCCGTGTAAGTAGCAGGGTTGCTGCGCGGCGTGCGCCCAATCGGGGACTGGTCAATGTCGACCACCTTATCAACATACTCCAGCCCCTCAATGCCGTCATGCTCGCCCCACACGCGCCGCGTGCCGTACACATGGTACATCAGGCGCGGATAAAGCGTCTCTTGGATAAGCGTGCTCTTGCCCGAGCCAGAAACGCCTGTCACGCAAACAAACAGCCCCAGCGGGATGCGCACGGTGATGTTCTTGAGGTTATTCGCGCGTGCCCCATAAAGCACCAGCCATCGGTCAGGATGCGGGGGGCGACGCCGTTCGGGAATCTCGATCCGTCGCTTGCCCGACAGATACTGCCCCGTGAGGCTCTCGGGGCAGTTCATCACATCCTCTACAGTGCCTGCTACCACCACCTCCCCGCCGTGCTCGCCTGCCCCCGGTCCCAAGTCAATGATGTAGTCAGCAGAGCGAATGGTCTCCTCGTCGTGTTCCACAACCACTACGGTGTTGCCCAAATCACGCAGGCGCTTGAGCGTATTGATGAGCTTCTGATTATCGCGCTGATGCAGCCCGATGCTCGGCTCATCCAGCACGTAAAGCACGCCCATCAACCCAGAGCCGATTTGAGTGGCTAAGCGAATGCGCTGCGCCTCGCCCCCCGAAAGCGTGTTCGCAGCCCGATCCAGCGTAAGGTAGCCCAACCCCACATCCAACAAGAATTTGAGGCGCGTGCGCACCTCCTTGATGATGCGCTCGGCAATCGCGCGCTCGCGCGGGGTAAGTTGCGCCTCTAGCTCGTCAAACCAACGCGCCGCCTCCTCAATGCTCATCGCAGTCACTTCGGCAATGTTCTTGCCCGCAACCGTCACGGCAAGGCTTTCGGGCTTAAGCCGCTTGCCCCCACATGCAGGGCACGGGCGCGTCGCCATATACTGCTCCAGCTCCTGCTTGAGGTACTCGCTCTCCGTCTCCTCATAGCGCCGCTTGAGGATGTTGATAACGCCCTCAAACTCCGTGTCGATGTACCGCGTGCGCCCCCACCGGTTGCGAAAAGCAATCGTGACGTTCCCCTCCGTGCCGTACATCAGCGCGTGAAACTGCTCCGGAGTGAGGTCTTTGAGGGGAGTATCAAGCGTAAAACCGAGTTTGCGAGCGACGCCCTCCAGCATCGCCAACCGCCACTCGGTCATCTCGCCATCCCGCTTGACAAACGGGCGCAGCGCACCTTGACGAATGGAAAGCGAACGGTCAGGAGCAATCAGGTCAGGGTCAAACTCGGTTTTTGTGCCCAGCCCACTGCACTCCGGACAAGCCCCATACGGGCTGTTGAACGAGAAGTTGCGCGGCTCCAACTCGCCTAAACTAACGCTACACTCCGGACACGCGAAATGCTCAGAAAAATGCAACTCTACACCCGGTGCGATAGGCGTTTCTAACATCGGTAGCAACTGAGGCATGTCACGATTATACCCCGCCATAAGGGAGGCAGGGCGTAGGCTATAATATTGGCGGAGGGTACGCCCATGCGAGCCTCGCACTCCATCGCGTTGCTGCTCGTAGGAATGGGATTAGCATACGCGCAAAGCATGCCAAAAGCACCCACATTGCCTGAAAATGTCGTTAAAGCAGAACACGACCAACTCGCACGCGCCATCAACCTCCTCTCGAAGGGCGACTTCACTGAGGCAGAAAAGCTACTCCAACCCCTTGCCATCCCAAGCGTGATCCGTGTTTATGGGAGTTGGGCAACAATCCCCATTGATTTACGCGAAACCTTCCGCAAAGCAGCCCAAGAAGCGCTCCAAAAGTGGAACGAAGCCTTAGGAGGCACGCCACGCTTAGAATGGACGGAAGACGAACGCAACGCAGACGTGCAAATTGTGTTTGAAGAAGATGTAGCAGAAATCACCGCGGGGCAGTTTCGCCTGATGCACGGCAAAGCACGCCTGTTCCTACCCCCCACGCAAGGCGAACGGCGGCGCGTACGCGCCCGAATCGCCACTTACATCCCCTACACCGAACTTCCGCAGTCGCCACGCACCGTGGCTCGCTTGGTGGCACAAGCAATCGGCACCTACTTAGGATTGGGCGAAAGCCAAAGCGACAACGACCTTATGGGACCCGTGTGGAACACCGAAGACCAGCTGATCGCACCCACCCCCGCTGAATTGCAGCGAGTGCGTGCGCTCAACGAGGTACGCACCATCGCAACCGACTACGCTAAGCGACGAGTGATGGTTTATCTGCCCAAGCCTAAAATCCGCATTGAGCCAATGGAATACGACTTCGGCGAAACCAGGCAAGGCGACGTGGTCAAACACACCTTCATCGTCAAAAACGAAGGCGATGCACCTTTGACCATTGAGGCGCGCCCCAGCTGCGGCTGCCTCACACCCTACTACGACAAAGTCATCCAACCCGGACAGCAAGGCAAAATCGAAGCCGAACTGCGCACCGCAGGCTTCCGAGGCACCCAAGTCAAGACCATCCAAGTAATCACCAACGACCCCGACAATCCCAACCTCACACTGCGCCTTTCAACCTTCATCCGCACAGCAGTCGAGGTGCGCCCCAGCGAGCAAATCCCCGTCACGCTCAATCCAAATGCACCTACCACCCAAGAACTGGAGATCGTCTCTAACACCAACGAGCCCCTAGAAGTGCAAGAAGTGCGGCTCAACGTGCCATTTGCCACCGCTAAAACCGAGAAAATCGACCCCAAGCGCACCAAGGTAATCATCACCATCAACCCCGACGCGCCCCCAGGACGCAACACCATCGTGGGCATGGCACGCCTCAACTCCACAGCAACGCCCCAAGTCAACTTTATGCTCACCTACGAGAAGGGCATCATCGTCGTGCCAACCACCGTGTTCTTCGGGGCAATCAACGCAACCACTCCGCTACCGATTGAGCGCATAGTAACCATCAGCCGTAGCGACAAGCCCATCCAAGTCAAACGCTATGAGGTAGACGATCCCAGCATCGAAGTGCGCCACGAAGCCTCAGAAGACGGCAAGCAACATCGCTTCATCTTGCGCTACAAAGGCGGCTGGCAACAAGGCACCATACGCCGCAACTTAGTCATCGAAACCGACGACCCACAGCAACCTACGCTGCGCGTGTCGCTGATGGCAACCGTGTTGCCGCCCAACCTTCAGTAGCCCACACAAGGCGGGGGAACCCTCCCTCGCCCCCAAACCATAAGCCGACCTAAGCGTCATATCATCGGGGAGACACGATGCGACCAGAGATTCTTAGAAGCTTGGTGCTGGCGCTAATCGTTGGGCTGTTTGGATTCCTAACAGGCGTAGCCCTCACAGAGGCGCGTGAAGCGCAACGACGCCGCATCCCCGAAACCATCGACGCGCGACGCTTCCGCGTCGTTGACGAGAACGGCACCGTGCGCGCCGAGTTGGGGATGGCGTTCGGCACCCCCGCCCTATTCTTGTACGATTCCAAGGGCAAAGCCCGCGCGTGGGTGCTGCTGGATAGCGCAGGCAATGCACGCATGATGTTCGTCGACGCGGAGGATCAACCCCTATGGACAGCACCCCCGATCTCTACCGAGCCACCCAAGCCCGCGCAACCAACCACACCGTAGCCACGCTGCCCACGCAAACAGCGCTCGTGCGAGGCGTGGGGATTGACCTAATAGAGCTGGAGCGAATTGCTCGCGCCTGCGCCCGCCACCCCCGCTTTGTGGAGCGGATTTTGACCCCTGCCGAGCGCGCCTATTGCTTGAGCCACTCCGCAAGCGCCGTCCAACACATCGCAGGCAGGTGGTGCGCGAAAGAAGCCATCGCCAAAGCCGTCGGACGCCCCCTGCGCTGGCAAGAAGTGGAAATCCTGCCCGACCCCTACGGTAAGCCCGTGGTGCACCTCTACGGAACTAGCGCCACGCTTGTACCCGAAGGCGAGCTGCTAGTAAGCATCACGCACACACGCACACTCGCCCAAGCAATCGCACTGTGGGTGGTGAACCGATGAAACGAATCGTAATCTTAGTTTCAGGACCCGCACGCGGCACCAACATGCACGCGATTATTGAAGCGTGCCAACAAGGGCACATCCCTGATAGCAGCGTGGTAGCGGTCATCGGCACACGCGATGACACCCCTGCCCTCCAAAAAGCCCGCGCTCTCGGCGTCGCCACTGCCGTGGTAAACCCTAAGGAGTTCCCTGAGCCTCAAACGTACGCCGATGCCCTGCTGTGGACGCTCCAAAAAGCCCAGCCTGACTTAATTTGCTTGGCGGGCTATATGCGCTTGCTGCCCGCCCCCATCGTGCAAGCCTACCCAATGCAAATTATGAACATCCACCCCGCCCTGCTACCTCTCTTCGGCGGCAAAGGAATGTACGGCTTGCGCGTGCATCAAGCCGTGCTGGAAAGCGGCATGAAAGTCACAGGCTGCACCGTGCACTTCGTAGACGAAAACTACGACACAGGACCCATCATCCTGCAACGGTGCATCCCCGTCTACGACGACGACACGCCAGAAACCTTAGCTGCGCGCCTGCTGCCAATTGAACACGAGACCTACATCGAGGCGATACGGCTGTTTGTGCAAGGCAAGTTGCGCGTAGAAGGACGGCGCGTGCGCATCCTTCCGTAAATGCACCCTGCCCTACACCTTACGCTGCAATAAGGTGAGCGTGACCATAAACCTTAACTTGATCCTGCGCACCCAAGGCACCTCGGTACCCAAACCAACCAGCATCGGTAACCTTAGCAGCGAGCTTGGCAGGAACAGCAGGGCATCGGCGTAGATTAGTGCAACGCCTATGCTTTGCACGCTCGCACAAATGCCGTCAGCAAGGCGCGGGTTGCAGGCGCGTCAGGATCACGCTCAGGATGCCACTGCACGCCAATCAAAAACGGCAGATTGGGGTCTTCAATAGCCTCAACCACTCCGTCAGAAGCGCGGGCACTAATCACCAGCCCACGCCCTAAATCCCGAACTGCTTGGTGATGCGCACTCACCACCTCAAACTGCGCTAAGCGCATGCTCTCAAACAACTTAGAGCGGGTATCCACCTGTACAAGATGGCGCGGGTAGGGCTCTTGTTGGCTTGCGCGCTGGTGCGTGAGGGTCACAGTTGGCAAGTCAGGTAAGTGCTGGTGCAACGTCCCTCCACGCCACACATTCAGCAACTGGCAGCCATAGCAGATGCCCAAAATCGGCTTGCGACGCTGCTCAAACGCGCTCAAAAGCCTCCACTCCTGCTCAAAGCGCGCCTCGCTAATCAGCTCCGTCTTTGGATGACGTACCGCCCCATAATGCTTGGGATCAATATCCGCACCACCAGGGATAAGCAAGCCATCCAGCGTATCTGCCAAAGTCTCAACATCTGCCCACGGCGGGATGAGCACAGGCACGCCCCCCGCAGCCACCACAACGCGCACATACCCATCGTTTAGGCTAACCTTGCCACCAAGCTCATCCCCTGGGTTCCAATCCACAGTGATCCCAATAAGGGGTCTTGTAGACGGCATAACACAAGTATACTCGCCAGCCCTTGGCTACGGACAGCGACTAAGCAACTTACTGCTTTGTGCCCCCCCAGCGCCCGTCGCCAGCAACCCCCACTGATACTGCACACGCACGGTTAAGTATGGACGTTGAGTTCTGTCAAACAACAATCGCACCTCGGGCTTCTGATGGCGCGGGAAGCGACGAATATAAATCGGCGTCTTCGGCGCTTTGGGCGGCGTACCGTCTAAGGTGATCTCCAACTTCACTTCGCGCAGCGCAGTCAAGCCCGTGTTATACAAGCGCAAGCGCACCTCCTGCTCACCCGAAGGCAGTGGCACATAGCAACCCTCAATCACGAGGTCATGCACGTCCAGTACCAATCGTTCAGGCGAAACTACAGGCTTGTTCGCACCCGTAATCGCGCCACCCCCTGTCACGCGAAACGTCACCACCAACGAAACAGTAAATAGCACTACAATCGCTAACATCACCAGCCACATAGCGAAGTTCGCTCGCATGCGCTTCAACCCTGCGCTTCCGCGCGGAGCACCTCTGGCTTAACAATGCCAATGTACGGCAGGCTTCGGTACTGCTGACGCCAATCCAACCCATACCCTACCAAGAACTCATCGGGAGCGTCGAAACCCTTGTAAGCAATAGGGATATCGATCAGCCGTCGGTAAGGGCGGTCTAGGAACACACAGACCTTGAGGCTGGCAGGCCTACGCCGTTCCAAGTTCTTGTAAATATAAGCAAGGGTCAGCCCCGTATCCAAAATGTCTTCCACGATAATCACATGCCTGCCTGCGATCGGTTCATCCAAATCCTTAGTGATGCGGACCTCGCCCGAGGTGGATGTGGTGTTATAGCTGGTGATGGCTAAAAAGTCAAGCGTGTGAGGGATAGTAAGCGCCCGGGCAAGATCGGTAAGGAAAAACAGCCCACCCTTCATAATCGTCACCAGGTGGGGCATCAATCCCGCGTAGTCTCGGTCAATCTGTCTCGCGATGCGCCGTACCGCGCGCCTAATTTTGCGCTCATCAAGCCAAACGCGCTGAATGATCGGAGGCAACGCTGGCTCAACTCGCGTCGCCGCTTCCACAGCCATAAGTGTACCCTGCGGGAACGTAACGCCTACAAGCAGGAGTCCCCCCTCGCCCATCGGCTGGCGAGGTAAGGACTCCCCGCGCTATGCCTCACTTACCGCCGAACTTCTTGTAGGTCGCCTCGTCAACGAACTTGGTGAGCTTCTGCCCGTTGTACTCGGCTTTGAGAGCATAGCGCACCTGCTTAGCACCCGACTTCGTCGTGCGCTCATACTTGACCGGCTTGACTTGGTCGTCGGGCACCTCTACCATGCGACGCTCCTTCACGCTGTAGAACTGCATATGCCTCCCTCCTCTGCCCAGATTCGCAGACACCTATGCCTGCGTCTGCCTATTCTATACCAGATACTGCCCCAGATTCCTGCTAAATCTGCGGGGGAATAGGCACAATTTGGGTCAAATCAGGGGGTAGGCACAGGCAGGCATCACGTTTCACGCTTGCCCGCCCGTACCCCCTCCCACACAATCTCCATCGGCTCGCCATCTGGCGTACAGTTGTAAACAGAGAAATCCGTGACCCCTGCCTCACGCAATACCTCCTCGTCAATAAACACATTACCCGTGCAGGTGTGTGGCTCCCGCCGCACGATCTCGTACACCGCATCCGCCATAATATCGGCTTTGCGCCACTGTTTGGGAGTACCCAACCCCCATGCGATAGTCGCCTGGCTTTCGATCAGCGTGCGCGGCCAAAGGGCATTCACCGCCACATTATGCTCACGCACTTCCTCCGCCAACCCCAGCGCCAGCATCGTCATGCCAAACTTGGAAATCATATATGCGACCTTGCCAGGCAGCACCCGCAGGTCTATCGGCGGCGACATATTGAGGATATGCCCCCAACGCTGGGCGATCATATAAGGCAACACGAGGTGCGAAGCAATAAACGCCGCGCGCAAGTTTACCTGCATCACTAAGTCGAAGCGTTTAGGAGGCGTCTCCAGCACAGGGTACCACCAAAGCGCGCCCGCGTTGTTCACAAGGATGTCTATCCGCCCGAAGGTCTCAATGGTCTTCTCCACCATCATTTGGAGCGCGCTTTCGTCGCGCACATCCACTCGCAACGGCAAAGCGCGCCCGCCCAACGCCTGCACCTCCTCCGCTACCGTGTAGATAGTACCTGGCAAGCGAGGGTCCGGTTCGGCGGTCTTCGCAGCAATCACCACTGCAGCGCCTTCTTTTGCCAGCTTAAG
Organism: Fimbriimonadales bacterium; assembly: GCA_025061985.1. GTDB lineage: Bacteria > Armatimonadota > Fimbriimonadia > Fimbriimonadales > GBS-DC > GBS-DC. The sequence continues at coordinate 48,136 of JANXAW010000008.1, read as the reverse complement.
CGCAATCGCGCGCCCAATCCCGCGACTTGCACCCGTAACGATTGCCACACGCCCAACAAGCGGCGCTTCTGCATGCATAGCGGTTAGGATACCTCATCGCTAAAAGCACCCCACTCGGTATAATCCCTTACCGCAGTGGTAGAGCGTTCGGAACAAGATAAGCGTCGGGCGCGTCGGCTAGGCGCGCTGGGGTACCTATTGGTGCGCACAATCGGCAGCACAATCCGCCTCTATGTGGAGGGCTGGGAGCAAATCGAGGCCCATCGGCGCGCAGGCACAGGCGCAGTAATGGTCTCATGGCACGGGCGTACGTTGATCCCCGCAAACTTCATGCGAGGGATGGGCATTCTGGCAATGATTTCGCTTTCGCGCGACGGCGACATCCAAAACGAAATCTTCACACGCCTCGGCTTCCGCACACTGCGCGGCTCCACCAGTCGAGGCGGCGTACGCGCCGCTTTAGAAGCAGCACGCGAAGTGAAAAAGGGCGCCATCCTAGCCTTCACCCCTGATGGACCACGCGGCCCCAGCAGGAAATTTCAGCCCGGCGCGCTGCTAATCGCTCAAAAAGCGAACGCCCCCATCTACCCCGCAGGAATCAGCGCCTACCCGCGCATTCTACTACCCACATGGGACCGCTATCTGATCCCCTTACCGTTTGCACGCGGAGCGTTTCTGATTGGAGAGCCAGTGTGGGTTCCTACCGAGGCTGACAAAGACGACTTCGCGCGCCTTGCCGAGCAATTAGAAGCAGCCATCAACGCGCTGGAAGCGCGTGCCGAGGCAATCGTGCGAGGGCGTACCTAATGATTCGAGCATTGTACAACCTGGGGTTGGTACTAAGTGCGCCCCTATGGATGACCTACGTGGCGCAGCGCGTGCTGCTTGGCAACTGGCGCGAGCGCTGGCACGAGCGGTTCGGCTTCATCCCTGTGCCCCCACCCTCAAGCAAGCCACGGATTTGGATCCACTGCGTTTCGGTCGGCGAAACGCTCGCAGCACAGCCCGTCGTCAAACTGCTGCGCCAACAACTACCCCACTACGAACTGGTGTTCAGCACCACCACCCCCACCGGACAGCAAACGGCACAAAGCACCCTGCGCGATAACGTGGATTACCTGATCTACTCCCCCCTCGATGTGCCGTTTGCCGTGCGACGCACCCTTGCACGCATCCAACCTCAGCTGCTGGTTCTGTTTGAGACCGAGCTGTGGCTAAACCTAATAGCCGAGCAGAAGCGCCGTGGGGGACGCATCATGATCATGAACGGACGCATCAGCGACCGCACCGCCCGCCGCGCCCCCAAACTGCGCGCCCTGTATGCCCACATGCTGCGCCAAGTGGATTTTATCTGCGCCCAGTCGCCCACCGACGCAGCGCGATTCATCGCCTTGGGCGCCTCGCCCGCGCGAATCGAGGTATGCGGCAACACTAAGTTTGACCAAGCTCTAAGCGCCGTAAACCGAAGCGCAGAAGAGTGGCGCCACATCCTGTCGCTCCCAAAAAACGCACCAGTGATCGTCGTTGGCAGTACACGCGCTCCAGAAGAGGAGCAACTTATCATTAATGCCTACCAGCAAATCCTGCGTGCCTTGCCTGATACTTGCTTGGTGATCGCGCCGCGCCACTTAGAGCGCGTAGGCGAGCTAGAGCAGCTCCTCCAAGCGCACAGCTTACATCCCTACCGTCGCAGTGCCCTACCTCTACCCGAAGGTCAGCACACCCAAGTGGTCATCGTGGACACTTTCGGGGAACTGGCAAGCCTTTACAGTGTAGCAGATGTGGCAGTAGTAGGCGGCGCGTTCGCTCCCTTGGGCGGGCAAAACCTATTCCAACCCTTAGCGCACGGCAAACCCGTGTTCTTCGGGCCCCACACGCACAACTTCCGCGACATCGCCCACTTAGCCAAAGCCGCAGGGGTGGGCTTTGAAGTACAAACCGCCGAGCAACTGGCAGAAGGCATCCTACGCCTACTGCACGACCCCAAGCTGCGCGAGCAAATCGCCCAACGCGCGACTGAACTCGTCCAAAAACACCAAGGCGCCGCCCAACGCTGCGTCCAACGCCTACTGCAGTGGCTCCCCCACTAAGCAAGGTATACTTGAGTCGAGGGAGGACGAGACAATGAACTTCCTAGACAACCCATTCTCAACCACAACAATCGCGCTGATACTGTTCCTGATTATCCTGTTGCGAGCTTCGCTGCGCGTGCTCCCTGAGTGGGAGCGAGCCGTCATCCTACGATTAGGACGCTTCCAAGCCGTCAAAGGGCCCGGGCTAATCTTCTTGATCCCCATCATTGACACCGCGCGAATTGTAGACACCCGCATCGTAACGATGAACGTGCCTCGTCAAGAGGCGATCACCCGCGATAACGTGTCAGTAAGCGTGGACGCCGTAGTGCTGTTCCGCGTAATGGACCCTAAAGACGCCGTGGTGCAAATCACCGATTACATCCAAACAGCAAGCCTGATTGCCCAAACCACCCTCCGAAGCGTCATCGGTCAGGTAGAACTGGACGACCTACTAGCACGGCGCGACAAAATCAATCAGCAACTCCAGCGCATCATCGACGAACAGACCGAGTCATTTGGTGTGAAGGTGACAAGTGTGGAAATTCGTGATGTGGTATTGCCAGAGGAGATGAAGCGGGCACTAGCACGCCAAGCAGAAAGCGAGCGCGAGCGACGCGCCAAAATCATCGCTGCCGAAGGCGAATACCAAGCCGCCGAAAAACTCGTGCAAGCAGCACAAATGATTGCACAACAGCCCGCCGCCTTGCAACTGCGCTACCTACAAACGCTTTCCGAAATCTCCAGCGAACGTAACTCCACCGTGGTCTTCCCCATCCCCATGGAACTGATCCGACCGCTACTGGACACCACAATGCGCGACAACGCACCCGCACCACCGTCTAAACCCTAAGGGAATTCGCAGCTCTGCCCGGGAACCTTCCGTGTGCTATAATTGCCATACCTATTAGAGCACTCATTCCCGATTGTGGTGAGGAGTACGAGCAATGAACTGGGAGCAAGCCTACCGCGAGTTATGGAAGGAGTATAGCCGAGTAAAGACTGAATACGAGCGGGCGCTCCAGCGCATCCGCGAGCTGGAGAGCCAGCCGCGCAACGGCGCAACAAAAGCCCCTGAAGTAATCGCTACTGAAGTCGCCAGCCCCGCCAACTACGAAGCCACACTCAGAAGGCTGGTCAAGCAAATCGGCGCCATCTTGCAGGCGGAAAAGGTCGTGTTTATGCTCTACGACCCCGAAGAGGGCGAACTGCGCGCCTACCCCCCTGCTTACGGACTAACCGACGATGAAATCCGCCTGCTGCGCATCCGCGCTACACAAGGCGTTTCAGGCGAGGTATTTCGCGAAGGCAAACCCGTGATCGTCCACGATGCCGTCACCGATCCCCGCACCGCTAAAGAACTGGTGGCAATGCTACATATCCGCAACCTCGTGTGCGTACCCCTCATCTTAGAAAAACGCGACGAGGAAAACCGCGTCGTCGAGCGCCAAACCATCGGCGTTCTGCATGCCTTCAACAAGCAACGAGGAGGCAACTTCATCGACGAAGACGTGCGCCTGCTGGAGCGAATGGCACGCAACGCCGCCGCCGTCATCGCAGGCATGCGCCTCTACCAAGCCATCTTGGAAGAGAAAGAAGAACTGGTACACACCATTGAGAGCCTGCGAGCAGGGCTAATCCTAGTACACCAGAGCGGGCGCATCAACCAAATGAATGCCGCCGCACGGCGCGTGTTCGGCTTGGGTCCTGACGTACTCGGCAAGCACTACACAGAAGTCATCACCAACGAGGTCATCAGTGGCATGATCCGCACCGCCCTCGAGGAAGAAAAAGAAGGCGACCTCGTGGAAATCACCGTCCAACTAGACGGCAAAGAACACATCTACCAAGTGCAAAACGCCATCGTGCGCGGCGAAGACCAAAAGCCGATGGGCACGGTGATGATCTTCAACGATATCACTGAGATCCGCAACCTAGAGCGAATGAAATCCGCCTTCGTAGCAACCGTTTCCCACGAACTGCGCACACCCCTTACCGCTATCAAAGGCTTCATCTCCACCCTCCTAATGGACTCCGAAGACGCCTTCACCCCCGAAGAACGACGCGAGTTCTACTCCATCATTGACCAAGAAACCGATCGCCTCACCCGCCTCATCAACGACCTACTCAACATCGCACGCATTGAGGCGGGCGAGTCGCTCAAGCCCGTCTACAAACTGGTCGACTTCTACACCCTCTCCAAGAAGATAGTCATGATCCATCGCCAGGCAACCAACAAACACACCATCATCCACGATGTGCCAGAAAACCTACCCAAAATTATTGCCGACGAAGACAAACTGGATCAAATCCTTACCAACTTGCTCAACAACGCCATCAAATACTCGCCAAACGGCGGCGAAATCCGCGTGAAAGCCTGGGAAGAAGATCCCGACCACATCATCTTCTATGTCTCCGACCAAGGCATCGGTATCCCCAAAGAACACCTCACCAAGGTGTTTGAGAAGTTCCACCGCGTGGACAACACCGACACGCGCAAGCAGTACGGCACAGGACTGGGGCTGTACCTAGTGAAACACTTGGTAGAAGTGATTCACGGCGGACAGATTTGGGTAGAAAGCGAGGTCGGCGTCGGCTCCACCTTCTACGTGCGCCTACCCAAAGTGCCCCCCGCCGTGAAGGAAGGCAAAGAGCAAGTAGAAAAATGAACAAAGTGCGTGTAGCCATCACGCAAGAGCCTGACGCAACCGATCTGCCCCTGCCGCACTACCAAACCGAAGGCGCGGCAGGGGTTGACCTTTACGCGGCAGTCAAAGAACCAGTTATCCTACAGCCGGGCGAACGCGCGCTTGTGCCCACAGGCATCCGCATCGCCCTACCCCCAGGCTACGAAGCCCAAGTACGCCCCCGCAGCGGCCTAGCCATTCGTCACGGCATCGGCTTGCTAAATGCCCCCGGCACTATTGACAGCGACTACCGCGGGGAAATCCAAGTTATCCTCATCAACTGGGGACAAGAGCCCTTCGTGATTCGGCGGGGAGAACGGATCGCACAACTGGTGGTCGCCCCCGTCGCACGCGTAGAATGGGAACTAGTGCCTGAGCTGCCCCCAACAGCACGCGGCGAAGGGGGGTTCGGACACACAGGACGATAAAAGCAAATCAGCGAGCCGGCGGCCGGATTCGAACCGGCGACCTTCCGCTTACAAGGCGGCCGCTCTACCGCTGAGCTACGCCGGCACCACACTGTAGTATACCCCAAAACACACGCTCGCAGCCCACCCCCTCCATCGCCTACCCAGCCCTGCAGATTTCACCATCCACGCCGATAATATCGGCAGGAGGCTCCCCCGATGCCAACAACGCTGAAAACTACCCAGAAAACGCATAGGCTAACTCTATCGGGCGAAATAGGCTATTCAGAGACCGCCCAGCTCTGGGAAGCCATCCAACACATCGCCCAGCACCCAAAAGACACCACCCTCGAATGGAGCAACTTAAACCGCATTCACTTCGCCGGCGTGCAAATGCTCATCGCCCTCCGCAAGACCTTAGAAGACCACGGCTGCACACTCCAATGCCTCGAACCAAGCCCAGACCTCTACCAGCAACTGCGCACCTTCGGCGTATGGCATGCACTCGTACAACCTTAGAAAACGAGGGAAACAGCCATGGACAGCCTGATTCAACTGTTCTACGACGAGGCAAACGAACTGCTGGAAGGAATGGAGCAAGTGCTCCTTGCGTTAGAGACAGGCGAACCCAACCCCGAAACCGTCAACGCCCTATTTCGCTACGCCCACTCGTTCAAGGGCAACAGCGCCGCCATGGGCTTCACCCACCTAAGCAAATTCACCCACGGGCTGGAAAGCGCCATGGAGGTGCTGCGCAAAGAACAACGCCCACTAACGCCCGAACTAGCAACACTACTACTGCAAGCCGTAGACCTCATTCGGACGCTCTTAGAACGCACGCGCACCGAAGGCGATGTAGGTGACCCCGCTTGCGATGCTTTGCTCCAGCAAATCCAAGCCGCCACCAGCGGACAGCCAATAACTCCAGCACCCGAAGCCCCCACCTCTAACGCAGCAAAGGCAAAACCCCCTCAGGCTAACGCCACACAACAACCGCCCTCCAAGATGCCACGCTACCGAGTCTTCTATCAGCCCGCCCCCACACTGAGTGCCGAACACGATCCCCTCCAACTGCTCTGCGAGCTTAACGAATATGGGCAAGTCATAGAGTGCTATTTCCGTGAGCAGATTCCGCCCGTGCCCCAGCTCAAACCCGATGCGTGCTACGGCAGCTGGGAGCTTATCTACGAGACCGCCTTCGAGCCCGCAATCGCCCGCGCCTTGCTGGAGCTAGCCGCCGAAGGCGCAGAAGTGCGTATCGAACCCCTGTCCCAAGAGCCCGCCGAGCAACCTCGCGAGGCACCCATTCAACCTTCCACGCCCACCGTTGCCACAGAGACACTCGCGCCCTCTACTACCGCCCTAGTCGCCCCGTCTGCCCCTAAGAGCGAAACACAAAGCATCCGAGTCTCCACCGAAAAAATCGACGCCCTAATGAACTTGGTGAGCGAAATCGTGATCGCCCAGTCTATGCTTAGCAGTGCAGCAACCGCCCACTCCGATGAGCGCATCCGCGCTGCCATCACCCAAATGGAACGCCATGTTCGCGAACTGCACGAGCGCGTAATGGCGATCCGACTGCTGCCCGTAGGCTACCTCTTTAACCGCTTCCCGCGGATGGTGCGCGACACCGCTACTAAACTGGGCAAAAAAGTAAATCTGGAGATGGAAGGCGAAGAAACCGAACTGGATCGCACCCTGCTGGAAGCCCTCAGCGACCCCCTGACCCACCTCATCCGCAACGCCATAGACCACGGCATCGAACCGCCCGAGGAGCGACGTCGGCTTGGCAAACCCGAAACAGGCACCATCAAACTCAGCGCCTACCAGTCTGAAGGGCGCATCTACATCGAAGTCAGCGACGACGGCAGAGGAATCGACACCGAGCGCGTGCGCCAAAAAGCTATCCAACTCGGCTGGATCAGCGAACACGACTACCCTCCAGAAGAGACCCTCTACGAGTTCATCTTCCAACCCGGCTTCTCAACCGCCCAGCAAGTAAGCGACCTCTCAGGACGCGGCGTCGGCATGGACGTGGTCAAGCGAAACGTGGAAAGCCTTGGCGGTAGCATCAGCGTCTACTCCAAGCGAGGCGAGGGCACACGCTTCGTGCTGCGCGTACCACTGACCCTCGCAATCATGGACGGGCTGGGACTGGTAGTCGCCGATGAGCACTACATCGTGCCCCTCACTGCCGTTGTAGAAGCCCTAGAGTACGAAAGCCTCCAGCATACGGCACTGTTCGACCGCTACGAAATGGTCAACGTGCGAGGCACGTTCATCCCGCTCCTGCGACTGCGCCAATTCGTGGGGCTGCCCGATACGCACCACCGCAACGGTCTAATCGTCGTACTGGAGCAGGAAGGGCGACAACTAGCATTGCTGGTCGATAGCATCGCGGGACAGCAGCAAGTAGTGCTAAAAAGCCTCGAAGAGAACTTCGTGCGCGTGCCCGGATTTGCAGGCGCGACTATCTTGGGCGACGGACGAGTCGCGCTAATTTTGGACGTGTCGGATCTCATCCGGCGCTCCTACTCCTCTACAGAACGACTTGCCGCAGTCGCCTGAACTTCACCAGAAGGAGGTAGCCCATGAACCTCATAGGCAACACACCTAAAACCCAAGAAAAACCCACGGACGTCACCACCGAAAAGTACCTAGTGTTCCAAGTCGGCAACGAGACCTATGGCGTGCCACTGCTGCAGGTACAAGAGATTCGCAACTACACCCCTGCAACGCGCGTGCCCAACGCTCCCGACTACGTGCTGGGCGTTATCAACCTGCGCGGCAACATCATCGCAGTGATAGACGCCCGCACACGCTTCGGGCTACCACCCCTACCCAACGAGGAAACCACTGTCATCGTCGTGGCGCAGGTCGATGGCAAAACCTTCGGGCTACGCTTAGACTCCGTCTCCGACGTCGTAGACATTCCAGTAGACCAAATCCAGCCCACTCCGCCAATCGCCTCCGAAGCCACCCAACGGTTCCTCAGCGGCGTAGTGCAGGTAGGCGAACGCGTGGTGATCCTGCTCAACCTACGCGAAATCTTCGACCTCGAAGCACTGCAACAACTTACAGCTGCATAGCACTCAGCGGGAAGCATGCCGCTAATCCTCTTCCCATTCCGAAGGGCGCGTCAAGCAGGCGCGCCCTTCCTTAGTAGGAATCGCGCCTTTGCCTTCGAACAAGCGTTCGAAGATAGGAGGTATAGCCCTATGCGACGGATAATGACGACCCTGAGCTTGCTAACACTCTTGCTCGTAAGCTGGGCGCAGAGCTTGCAAGCGGGCGCCGCCGCCCTCAAGATCACCCCTACTAAACAAGTGTTCTTGGCTGGCTACTCACCAAACCGCCCTAACACAGGGGGCGTTCACGACGACATCTGGGCACGAGCACTAGTTGTACAAGCAGGGCAAGAGCGCCTTGCGATTGTGGTATGCGACTTGCTCGGCTTGCTCCGCGACGACGTACAAAAAATCCGCCAGCGTGTCAAAACTGTGCCCCCAGAGCGCGTTATGGTGCTCTGCACGCACACGCACTCTGGACCCGACACGATTGGACTCTGGGGCCCCTCCCCTACGCAGTCTGGGCGCGACGAAGAGTACATGCAATTCGTGATTGAAACCGCTGCTCGCGCCGTCGACGAAGCTGCCGCTAAGATGCAACCCGCCACCGTAGGCTTTGCCAAAACCACCATCGAAGGCGTAGCCTACAACTTCCGCGTAGAGAAAATCGTGGACACTGAAGCCGCAGTGATGCAGTTCCGAAGCAAGGCAGACGGCAAAGTGATCGCAACCCTTACCAACTTCGCGTGCCACCCAGAGGTGCTGAATAACGACCAGCTCACTTCCGACTTTTGCCACTGGTACTACCAAACAGTGGAATCCCAGGTGGGTGGTGTAGCAATCTTCGCCAACGGCGCCTTAGGTGGGATGATTTCGCCCGCCCCCGATCCCAACTCCCCTGCGCCCAAAGGGCGCGACTGGGCACGCGCCGAACGCTACGGCAAACGCATTGCCGAGCGAGCACTGGAAGCCATCGCCAACGCACGCTTCACCGACACCGCAACGATTGAACACCGCTCCGCAACCTACACTGTACCCCTCCAAAATGAACGGTTCCGCGCCGCGTTAGAAGCAGGCATCATCCCCCGCGGCCCCTCCGTGGTCGAAAACACCGTCACTACCGAATCGCACCTGATTCGACTGGGCGAAGCGGTTATCTTCACAATGCCTGGCGAAGTGCTCCCTAATCTCGGCATTTTGCTCAAGCAACTGCTGGCGCCCTACGGCGATCCCGTGTTCCTATTTGGGCTGGCAAACGACGAACTGGGCTACATCCTTAGCGAAGCCGACTACTACCTCGACCTATACAGCTATGAACGAAGCATGTCGGTTGGTATCGAAATCGGACCTGCAATGCTGCAAGCAGCGCGCCAGATGATGGCACAACTAACACCCCGCACGCCCACTGTAGCTGCTTCCGCGGGAGATAAATCACCTATCGAGCAGGAGCTGGAAAAGTACCTCCGACGGTTCCGCCCCGATCGAGCAGGCAACTTCCGAGCCACCTACCGTCTGGTGCTCGAGGGCGTGGGCGAGTTCTACCTGCGAATCGCTGATGGCAAAGCCACCCTCAGCAAACAGGGTAGCCCCGCCGAAGCAGCAGTCACCATCAAAGCTCCTGCCCAAGTGTTCCTAGACATCATCAACGGCAAGCGCGACCCCCTAGAAGCCTACAACTTAGGCGAACTCCAAGTAGAAGGCGACCTAGGGATTGCCCAGTACCTACTGTTCGTGTTCGAATAGCTCCCTTTTGGAAAGCCGCCGTCCACAACAACAGATCTCGCAACCCTCACGCGCTTTAAAAAAGCACTTGCCCTGCCCGTAGTGGGCAGGGCAAAAAACTTTCGCAGCGTCGCTGGACTACAGCAAATCTGCAAGTCAACTACTTCATGCGGCGACGTAGTCCGATCAACCCCGCAAGTCCTGCCCCCAGCACTCCTAGGCTGGCAGGCTCAGGTACCCAGTCCTGCTGCACAAACGCCAGCGCCGCGGTGTCAGCACCAGGGACGCGCGCTCCATCAATGTGCAAAATGAACGACTCGATCACTTGCACATTCGTGGAAGGACGCGCTAACGCGATAAACCGGCTGAACCCCACAATCCCGTCAGAGCCACCCGGATAGCTACTACCGCTGAAAACGCCGCTGGCGACGTACAGCACCTGGCTCGTATTCCGGTCAACCACCTTCTTCGTCCAGGTGATCTGACCCAAGCCAAACACGGAGCCAAAGACCACGAAGTTGAAACCCGTCAGCGGACCTCTGCTGCTGGTAATCGTGTAAACAGCAGTAAAGGTCGTACCTGTATAGTCTTGACCGTTGCCCGCAACTATTGGCGGGATAGACGCTGCCGTGAGGAAGGTAATCTGAGGCAGCGTATCCACAGTGTGGGTCACAGGAGCGCTACTGAACGTGGTGCTGTTGATGTTGAACGGCACGTTCGTGGTGATAGCTGGCTGACTCGGCTTAAACAGCAGACCACGACTAATGCTCACGTTCACCGTCCAGCCAGATGCCAGCGCTGCAGAGACCACAAACGCGGACAGCACGGTACCGAGAACTTTCAGCCCTTTCATCCTTGGCGTACCTCCAAATCGCACAAATTTGGATGCCCCTGGGCACGGCATACAATGACGCGCCACAGAATCCCCAGCATCCACCACTTAAAGACTCAACATCCCCCGTAAACCGGACAGGTTTTGAAGGAAATTCGCTCGAATTCCCTTAGGTTTTGTGCAGGGTTCGCGCAGCAAAGTCGCCCCTCCTCGCATACGCGCGACTTCGAACAAACCAGCAGCGTATAATATAGTGCTGGAGGGTCCAATGACAATCCATCGCCTGATGTACTGGTTGTTCCTCGCGGTGGGGATGGTGCTGTTCGCCAGAATCGGCTTTTTAACTGCCGATCCGTTTCTAAAAGCGGTCACGGAGTGGTTTGCAGGCAACCCACCGATTGAGCCGCTGTGGACACGCATCGGACTGACCACTGCAGGGCTACTAATGGGGATTTTGGCAGCAAACTACAGCTTTCAGCTGCTTTCGCGAGTTGCACGCTATTTAGAGGAGGCAGAACCTGACGAGAAGTTGGCTATCGGCTTGGGCATAATCTCAGCAGCGATTATTACTGTCGCACTCTCCCCTCTGCTATCTGCAATCGGCGGCGCGCGCCTAGGGTGGGCACTTATACTGTTGGCACTTGTAATCTTGATTTACTTTAGCATCGTAAGCTTCTTGAGTATGAGGGAACACCTGCCTCTCACTGCGAAAATGGCGCGCCGCTCCACAGGCATCAAAGTGCTGGACACCAGCGTTATCATTGACGGACGCATCCGCGACATCCTGCGCACAGGATTTTTAGAAGGCAAACTCTACGTGCCCGGTTTCGTGCTGGACGAGCTACAACACATCGCCGACTCCGAAGACCCTCTACGCCGGGCACGCGGGCGACGTGGCTTAGACGTGCTCAAACAGCTCCAAGCCGAACTGGGCGAGAACTTGGAAGTGCGCACGCACGACCGCCTCGCACCCCCTGCAGGCGACGGAGTCGACTCGCGCTTAGTGCGCCTCGCTAAAGCCATGCGCGCCGACATCATCACCAACGACTACAACCTCTATCGCGTCGCCGAACTGCAAGGCGTGCGCGTACTCAATATCAACGAGCTGGCAGAAGCTGTGCGAATCAACGTGCTACCCGGCGAGGAACTCACCGTCATCCCAATCCGCGAGGGGCAAGAGCCGAACCAAGGCATCGCCTACCTAGAAGACGGCACAATGGTGGTGGTGGAAAACGGTCGCGACTACATCAACCAAGCGATTGAGGTAGTTGTGACCAGCGTGCTGCAATCGGCGCGAGGCAAAATGATTTTCGCCGAACCAAAACTGAGCGACAGTAGCACAGAAGGAGGGACCGAATATACTACACGCCCTTATTTTGGCAGCCGGAAGCGGCGCCCGATTCGGTAGACCCGACAAACTGTGGCAGCGACTGCAAGGAGCGCCCGTGTGGCGCCACGCCGTATGGCGCCTGCTGAGCCACCCAAAAGTACACTCAGGCACCTTAGCCGTTGCTCCCAACAGCGCCGCCCCTTACGAAGCATACCTGCGCGAGTATCCCGCCCCCAAGCCCCTGCAAGTTATCCCATGCGGCGGTGCCACGCGCCAGCAAACCGTACGAAACGCCTTAGCCTACCTCCCTACTGAAGCAACCCTGGTGGCAATCCACGATGCAGCGCGCCCCTTGCTAAGCCCGACCCTGCTGGATAGGCTGTTTGAAGTCGCTCAAACCTATGGTACAGCCATCCCTGCCCTGCCTGTGCAAGAAACCCTCAAACGCGCCCCCGACGGAACACACGTAGAAACCACCGTACCGCGCAAGGGGCTGTACTGCGTGCAAACCCCCCAAGTGTTCCGCACGGATTGGCTCCGCACCGCCTACGACCGCGTCGACACACACCTGCTTACAGAAGCCACCGACGACGCCCAACTGCTGGAACACGCGGGCTACCCCGTACACTTAGTGCCAGGTGACCCTCATAACCTCAAGCTCACCACACCTGACGATTTGCACCTCTTGCGCGCCCTCACAGGCGAGGCAACCATCCCGCGCATCGGCATCGGGTATGATATCCATAAATTGACGCAAGGGCGCGCGCTGATCTTAGGAGGTGTGGAGATCGAACACCCGCTCGGCTTGGAAGGGCACTCCGATGCCGACGTAGTCTTGCATGCAATCTGCGACGCGCTCTTAGGCGCCGCAGCGCTCGGCGATATCGGACACCACTTCCCCAACACTGACCCACGCTGGAAGGATGCTTCCAGCCTCACCCTGCTAGCTCAAGTAAAGACCCTGCTCCACGCGCACGGCTGGCAACCCCTGCAAGTGGACGCAACAATCATCGCCGAAGCCCCTAAGCTTGCCCCCTACATCCCCACCATGCGCCAACAAATCGCCCACACACTGGGCATTCTGCCTGAGCAAGTAAGCCTCAAGGCAACGACGAATGAAGGCGTAGACGCTATTGGCGCCCACCGCGCCATCGCCTGCTACGCCATCGCCACCATTTATCCACTCAACGGAGGGGAAAGCTATGAGTAAAAATCGACGCAAACAGATCGAAATGGTCGATGTTACTTTTCGCAGCCCCCACCAAGAACTGGGCGAAGCCGAAAAGGAGTACGTGCGACGCAAACTCAGCAAACTGGCACGCTTTTTCCACAAACTGTGGGCGCTGGAAGTAACCTACGAGCATTCGCGCGGACAACACTACGTGTCAGTGACAGTCGACGCCGACGGGCAGAAGTTCCACTACGATGACCGCGCCCACGAGTTCCGCGCCGCCGTAGACGCCGTAGTGCACCACTTGGAGCACCAACTGGCACGCTACAAGGAACGCTTGCAAAAGCGCGGACGCAAATCCCGTGAAGAGCTAATCGAAGCAGCACTCAGCGAAACCCCCACCATAGAGGAATCGACTCCCACCAGCGGTGCCACCATCCGCCGCACTGTGCGTGTGCCCCTCAAACCTATGACCTTAGAAGAAGCGCTGCTCCAAGCCGACATGGAAAACGCACACGTGTTTATGTTCCACGACGCCGACACAAACACCCCATGCGTCCTGGTACAGGTGGAAAAAGGCGTGTACGACCTGCTTGAGGGCACCGAGTGAGACTAAGCGCAGAACCAGACAGCCCACTCAAAGCAAGCCCTGCTCACAACGGCAACTAACTGGCCACCTACAAAAGCCACAACGCGCCCCTGCCCCCGCAGGGGCGTGCGTTCGTGCCCGCGAAGACGCCCCCTCTTGAGCTGCCTACCTTACACCTCGCACTTCCCTTAGGAATGCCAGCACAGCCGCAAACACTATACAGATGCTCACACACCCCGCCACAGCCGCGGGCGCTCCCCACTGCTGCGCCAACTTGCCAATCATCAACGCCGCAAACGGAGCAGGCGCATTGATCGCCCACGTGTGCAGCGACACCACACGCCCCCGCAGATAGTCAGGAGCCGCCATCTGCAACGCCGTATTGGTGCTAACAAGCTGCATAATCCCAAACATCCCCGCAAGCACCAGCAACCCTTTTGCCAGCCACGGCGAATCTGCCAGCGCAAACCCCAGCACGCTCCAACCAAACCCGTTCGCCGCCAAAATGATTAGCCACCCACGAGGCACTTCATTACCCAACCGCGCCGTAATCAGCAACCCTCCCAGCGAGCCAATCCCCGCAAAGGTATACAGCTGCCCTAACCCCGTCTTGCCAATTTGCCAAACTTCAGCGGCAAACACAGGCAGCAGCACCAAGTAGGGCAACCCGAACGTACTTAGCACAAACACATCCAGCCACAGCATCATCAAACCACGACGCGCCCGTATAAACGCAAACCCCTCGCGCAACGAGCGAAATAGCCCCTCCGACTGGCGACCATCGCTCACAGAGGAAATCCGAATTGTCGCCAAAGCAATCAAAATCGCCCCAAAACTTAAGGCGTTCACCAAAAAACACGTGGCAGGACCCACCCACTCAAGCAACAACCCGCCCAGCGCAGGTCCCACTATGCGTGCCGTGTGGAACGCAGCTGCGTTCAGCGCAATCCCGTTTGCCAAGTCCTCGCGAGGCACTAAATGCGCAACTAACGACTGGCGCGTTGGCAAGTCCACCGCCGACACGACGCCATTGAGCGCTACTAACGCCAAGATAAACTCGTACCGAACCCGCCCCGCATAAGTGAGGATAGCAAGCACAAGCGCACTCAGCGCAAACAAGCTCTGCGTAACCAGCAAGATACCACGCCGATTCCAGCGGTCGGCAAGCGCACCCCCAACTGGCGCTAGCAACATCGGCAACCCCTGCACAAACCCCACCATCCCCAACAAAAACTCCGACCGCGTAAGGTCATACACAAGCCAACTCTGAGCCACGTTTTGAATCCACGAACCAACAAACGACAGAAACGCGCCCACCCAATAACGCCGAAACATGGGTGAGCGCATTGCCTGAAACGTGCTATTCCGCCGAGCCGATACTAAGCCGCGCTCAGAAACCTCAGTTTCTAACGACGGGTTCGCCACGCCACATCGAATATACCCCCTGCGAAGGCGTGCCTAAGCCGCCATGCGCTGAAGCGCCTCGCGAGCAATCCGATTCTCAGGGTCAATAGCAAGCACCTGCTGGTACACTTCACGCGCCTGCTCGTAGTTGCCTAACTCGTGGTAGGCAATCGCTAAGTTGATATGCGCCTCCACGTAGCGCGGGTTAATGCGCAGCGCCGCCAAGAACTGCTCCACTGCCTCTTCAAGGCGCCCCTGCGCAGTAAGCACCACACCTAACCGATTGCGAACATCGGCATAGTGAGGGCGAGCATTCAGCACATGGCGGAAACACGCCTCTGCAGTTTGCAAGTCACCACGCCGATACGCCTCATCGCCCTGCTGGATGTACTCCGCGTAGTTATCCTCCAACGCGCGAATCCACGACTCCAGCACCTGCTGCGCTTCGCTATATCGCTGCTCACGATGGAGCTGCAACGCCTCTTGCAGGTGCTCCGAGAAAAGGCTCGCCTGCTCCGCCCATTGCTGAATAGCATCTAATCCCTCTTCCCGCTGCCCACTGGCGTACTGAACTAAGCCCCTGAGCAGCTGGGCACGAACAAACTTCGGGTTGATTCGCAACGCCGCTTCCAACGCCTTCGCTGCCGCCCCATAGTCGCCCTGCTTGTACGCAGCAAAACCCGCCTGAAACCACCAATCGGCAAACTCAGGCACAAAGTCGGTCGCCATCGTAAAGTATGCGTAGGCACGCTCCCATTCGCCTTGATTGAGCCGCCGATACCCTACACGCGCATACGACTCCGCAAGGTAATTTCGCGCCAACTTCTGAACCAAGGAGTCTTGGCACTCGCGCAAGGCAGTCTCAAAGAGCGGAATCGCTTCGCTGTAGCGCCCCGCCTCATAATGAGCAAGAGCGCTGTCATACGCGGGATGCTTACCAACGCCCATAAACCGTTGCAGCGATGCCATCTGCACAAACCTCCGCGTAGCAAATTGTCGGCTACGCCAACCAAAATGTTTATCCCGAACCGCTCCGCAAGCGCCCTTGCATGCTGCTTCTCACAGATGCCCCCATCCTCGCTGGGTGCCAAATCAGCGCCGACACGAAAGCGGTATCCTAAAGGCTATGCAGCTGGACACAAACCTCATCCTCTTCGGCGACAATATGCTGTATTTGCCTCGGCTGCCCAGTGGCGCGTTCCGCCTTATCTACATCGATCCCCCCTTCAACACAGGCAAGGTACAAAAGCGCACCCGCATTCGGGCAACAGCCAGTGACGAGGGGGTACGCATCGGTTTCGCAAACCGCCGCTACCTCGTGCAGACCTACGAGTCGCCCGCCTACCCAGACGAGTTTGAGGATTACCTAGAGTTCCTACGCCCACGCTTGGTGGAAGCACACCGCCTGCTTACCCCCGACGGCTCCCTGTTTGTACACTTAGACTATCGCGAAGTGCATTATGTGAAGGTGTTGCTAGACCAAATTTTCGGGCGCGAATGCTTTCTCAACGAGATTATCTGGGCGTACGACTACGGCGGGCGCACCAAGCGACGCTGGGCAACCAAACACGACAACATCCTTTGGTACGCCAAAGACCCCAAGCACTATGTGTTCAACTACGAGGCGATTGACCGCATCCCATACATGGCACCCTCGCTAGTGGGCATTGAGAAAGCAAGCCGCGGCAAAACGCCCACCGATGTGTGGTGGCTCACCATCGTGCCCACCAACAGCAAAGAGAAAACGGGCTACCCCACTCAGAAGCCCCTGAAGCTGCTGGAGCGAATCGTGCGCGTGCACACGCATCCAGGCGACTGGGTGCTGGACTTTTTCGCAGGCAGCGGCACCACAGGCGAAGCTGCCGCGCGATTGGGCAGACGCTTCGTGCTAATAGACAACCACCCCGAAGCAATCGCCATCATGGCGCGCCGCCTGGCGTTCGCCGAGCCAGCAATTGTCGGGCCGGATAGTCCCTAAAGCAAGCTCACTTACTCATAGCGAAGTGCCTCAATCGGCTGCAGCTGCGCCGCGCGCCACGCCGGATACAGCCCAAAGAAGATACCAACCAGCACCGCGAAACTGAAAGCGAGCAACACCCCCTCCACCGGCACAATCACCTTCCAGTTCGCCTGCGCGCTAATATAGCTCGCAGCCCAGTAACCCAACACAATCCCGATCAAGCCCCCCGAAACGCTAACCACCACCGACTCAATCAGGAACTGCAGCAGGATGTTGAACTTCGTCGCACCAATCGCTTTGCGTAGCCCAATCTCCCGCGTACGCTCAGTCACAGACACTAACATAATGTTCATAATCCCAATTCCCCCTACAATCAGCGACACAAGCGCAACACCCGCCAGCAAGAAGGTGAAAGTGCGGGCAGTGGTTTCTACCGTTTCCACAAAATCGCCCTGATTAAACACGCGAAAATCGGGGTCGCCATCAGGAGGGATGTTGTGGGCGCGCATCAGTGCCTCTTCCACGCATGTTTGCGTTTCCCGCATCTGGTCAGAACGACGCGCTTGGATGTTGATTGCATCCAAATGGCGTTGTCCCATCAAACGACGCATTGCCGTCGGCAATGGGATGTACACGCGGTCATCGAAGCTGCGAAAGCCGGTGTCGCCTTTGTAAGCAAGGCGCCCAACGACTTCGTAGCTCTGCCCGCCAATGCGGATAGTTTTGCCTACACACGCCCCCCCTTGAAACAGCTCCTGCCACACAGTATGCCCTATCACCGCAACACGCGCCATGCCCTCCATATCCTGCTCATTGATAAACCGCCCCTCCTCCACGACGAAGTTGCGAATTTGCAAAAGCTCCGGCGTGACGCCAGAAATGCTGGTGCGCATATTGCGGTTGAGATACTTCACCTGCTGCGCAGTCCAAACCTCAGGCGAAACGCGAGCAACAAGGTCGCCACAAGACTTAAGGATCGCATCCGCATCCTCCAACTTGAGGCTTTGCACGCTGCCAAAGCCCAAAAACGCGCCGCCGCGCCGCGCCTGACCAGGGCGCACCATCAGCACATTCGCTCCCAATCGCTGGATTTGCTCTAAGGTAGCGTGGCGCGCACCCTGCGCAATCCCAATCATCGTGATCACGGCAGCAACACCGATAATCACGCCCAACATCGTAAGCAGCGTGCGCAACTTGTTCGCTCGCAGGCTATCAAGAGCAGTCAGAAAGTTTTCCAAGATACTCATCTTGCGCACCTCCTTCGCCTTATGACGCTTCCTGTGCGCGGGAGTTCGGCACAGCATAGGCACTCGCGCGATAGAGATATGCTACCTCTGCCAGCGCAGCCCCCTGAAACGCCGCCACGGCTACCAGCAAGGAGGCTTCGGCACTGCTTACCTGCAACGCACGTGCGATGCTAATCCCTACACCCAACCCAAGCGCGTTCACAGCAAGGTTGAGCGCCATCCCCCGATAGACCGCAGGCGTGAGCCTCGCGTAGATGAGCACACCCCGCAAGTAGGAGCCGTAAGCGGTAAGCGCGGGCAATGGCAGACACGCCTGCAAACCAAGCACGGTAGGGGCAGCTAACTCAGGCTGTAAAGCTAACACGCGCTCGCTGAACAGCCTCGCAAGGGGCGTAAACGCTAGCACAAACAGCGCAATAGTTGTGCCCACTGCGACTTTGTGGGCGAATGCGTTCAAGGTGGGCATCGGTGTGTGGTGCTGAAGCGCAGCCACGCTCGCCTCCTGTAACGCCAACCCCCAACTGCGGAACGCCAACAGCGTGCCGAACACCACCTGCCAAGCGGCGATTGCTATCTCGGGCTGGGGCAAGCGCGCCAACGCAGCGGTTGTCAGTGGGTGCGCCAACAGGGTGAGCAACGTCGTACCCGCCAGCGGTAGGTGGAACTTCCAAATCGCACGCTGCGAAAGCGTAGTCGCCTCGGAATGGCTCAGCACGCGCTCGCGCAACAGCGGCAGCGCAAACAGCGTCGCCATCAGCGCCTCAATAAGCACGCCCGCCATCACCATGCACGCACCTACTACTGCACCTGGCAGCTGGCTCCACCACAGTAGCCCTATGCCCACGGAGGTAATGCTCACCAGCCGTATCGCCGTGCCCCAACTAACAAACTGCGCCCTGCCGTAGCGCACCAACACCCCCTGTAAAAAGCGTCGCCAGCCTATCGCCGCCGTCCACAAAAGCATCACCTGCATCGCAACCCGCCCCACCTGCGCCACCCGCTCTGGCAAACCAAGCAAACGGAACGCAATCAGGTCATACAAGGGCGTGAACGCAATGAGTGCTGTGAGCGCGGTGAGACCAGCAATCAGCGTCAGCACAAACCGCAGCACCGCAAAAAACGACTCACGCCCACTTACCAGCGCAATCGCAGTGGCTAACAGCATAATCACGGGGCTTTCAATCAACAGCGATAGTCCCAGCGCGACTCCAAAGCCCGCAATCTGAACCGACGGCTCAGCAAATCGCGCCAGCACGGCATTTGTAGTAGGAGCTTCCAGCATCATCAGCGTGAAACTCAACGCCAGCGGAAACCAAATCCAAAACAGTGCGCGTTGCGAAACGACGGTTTTCATAACGCTGGGTATAGGATACCTGCGGCAACTATAGGGCTGGTACAATCCCCGCGGGTGAGCGAGGCGTGGCAACTGCTGTCGAGCAGCGGATGAGCGTAGAGGAGTTTGAGCGCGCCTACATCGGCAAACGCGCGGAGCTTTGGCGCGGGGAGGACGCGAGTATACGCCTGCAGGCGCACAGCACGGCGAAGTAGCAATGAGCATTGGCGTGGCGATTGGCTCTTTCGTGAAGCAGCATCGCCTTGGCAAGACCTACGCCACTGGAACAGGCTTCGTCATCCGCACCCCAGAAGGCGAGAGTGTGCTTGCGCCTGACGTTGCATTCATCCGCAAGGAGCGTTTGCCCGAAGAGGAGCCGCCAAAAGGCTTCTCACGCGTCGTGCCCGACTTGGTGGTAGAAGTCGTCTCGCCCGACGACTCGTACAACAAGGTGCGGGCTAAAGTCCGCGAGTGGCTGGCAGGGGGCGTGCAAATAGTGTGGGTAGTAGACCTCGAGCGGCGCGTAGTAGAGGTATGGCAGCCCCCCGACACGCTGGCGCAAGTGCTTACCGAAACCGACACTCTACACGGTGACCCAGTGTTGACAGGGCTTGAGCTAACGGTTCGGGAGGTTTTTGAGTAGCGCATAGCGTTGGGTATAGTCTGCAACAGGAGTGCTGAGAGTACCTCTTGGCACTACAAGTGTGGTGGGGTTGCCGCAGCGAACTCACTGCGGCGTATTGCGTTTCAAAGCTTGCCCTCAGCGTGCAACTCCTTCAAAAGCGCCACATCCTCGGCAGTCAAACATGCCTTCGCAAACAAATCAGGGCGCAGCTGGCGCGTTAGGCGTAGTTGCTCCTTGCGTCGCCAGCGTGCAATCGCCCCATGATTGCCCGAAAGCAACACACTCGGCACACGCAACCCCCGAAACTCCTCAGGGCGCGTGTACTGCGGGTACCCCAGCAGCCCATCGGCAAACGAATCCTGCCCCAACGACTCCGGCGAATGGATAGCCCCAGGCAACAACCGCACGACTGAGTCAATAATCACCAACGCAGGCAACTCGCCGCCTGTCAGCACATAGTCGCCGATACTGATCACATCAGTTGCCAAATGATCGCGCACGCGCGCGTCTACCCCTTCATAGTGCCCGCAGATGAGAATCAGGTGCTCCTGCTCCGCCAGTTCGTAGGCGAGGGCTTGCGTATAAAGCCTACCCTGAGGCTCCAGCAAGATAATCCGCGTTCGAGCCGTGGGCTGACACGCTTCCACCGCCTTGAAAATCGGCTCAGGCTTCATCACCAGCCCTGCGCCACCGCCGTATGGCTCATCGTCAGTCTTCTTGTGCTTGCCCTCGGCGAAATCACGCAACTGAATGGCGCGAATCTGCACCAACCCCCATTCCTGCGCCCGCCCCACAATGCTGTAGTTCGTGCCCGCCTCTATCACCTCGGGAAACAGCGTGATCACATCAATCCGCAACACAACCCGATTATACCTATGCGAAGGTACAATTAGCCACAGGGCGAGTGGATCGCTATGCGCGTCGGCACAGTACAACCCCACAGCACCGAAGCGGAGATGAGCGTACTCGGCTCAATGATGCTTAGTGCCGAGGCGCTGGAGCGCGTCTTAGAAATCCTGAAACCAGAAGACTTTTATCACCCCGCACACCGCATTTTGTTTGATGTCATCTCTTCCTTGCACGAGCGCAACATCGCAGTGGATTTAGTCACCGTGCAGGAAGAGCTGCGCCGACGCGAGCAGTTGGAGGATGTGGGCGGATTGCCCGCCCTGGTAAACATCGTCGAAAGCGTACCCACTGCAGCAAACGCAGAGTACTACGCTCGCATCGTGCAAGAAAAATCCATTCTGCGCCGACTGGTGCAAGCCGCACACGAAATCATCCGCTTAGTAGAAGAGCCTGAGCTGGAGCTGCAACAGATACTAGACCAAGCCGAGCAAGCCGTCTACCAAGTAGCAGAACGCCAACTCGGCAAAGAGTTCAGCAGCGTGAACCAACTGGTGCTGGACGTGCTGGGGCAGTTCGAAGAGCGCCAGTTGCTTATGCAGCAAAACCCCACTGGTGAGTTTCTGTTGGGCGTCTCCACAGGCTATCGCGAACTGGATCGAATGCTATCAGGTCTGCAGCCGTCGGAGCTGATTATCCTAGCTGCGCGCCCCAGCGTGGGCAAAACCTCACTGGCAATCAACATCGCTGAGCATGTGGCGCTGCGGGCACGCAAGGCGGTAGCCATCTTCAGCCTAGAGATGGCAGCAGAGCAACTGGTGCAGCGGATGCTCTGCTCGCAAGCAGCGGTAAGCGCCCAACGCCTCCGCCGCCTTCAGCTGGGCCCCGAAGAATGGCTGCGCCTCCAGCAAGCAGCCGAACGCCTCTTCGATGCGCCCATTTACATTGACGACTCAGGAAGCCTTTCCCCAATGGAGATGCGTGCCAAGTGCCGACGCCTCAAGGCACGCTTAGCAGGGCGCGAACTGGGGCTGATCGTGGTAGACTACCTGCAACTGATGCGCTCCCATCGGCGCATGGAAAACCGCAACCAAGAAATCGGCGAAATCGCCCGTGCCCTCAAGCAAATCGCCCGCGAGTTCCATGTGCCCGTGCTGGTGCTCTCGCAACTCTCGCGCTCCATCGAGCGACGCGAAAACAAGCGCCCCATGCTCTCCGACCTGCGCGACAGCGGCTCTATTGAAGCCGAAGCCGATGTGGTCATGTTCATCCACCGCGAAGAGTACTACCGAGACGCCCCTCCCGCCGATCTTCCGCCCGACCAAATCCACCAACAAGAGGTGGAAATCATCATCGCTAAGCAACGCAACGGACCCACAGGCAGAGTCAAGCTCCTCTTCCAACCTGATTTCTCACGCTTCGTCGCTATTGAACGCGAATACACCGAAGTCTATTGAGAGGCTTTTGCCTTAACCAGTCTCGCCCGCGCGGGCAAAGCACTACTTGCTTTGCCCCCTTCAGCAATGCCGAAGCTATGGGCAACGCGCAAGGGCACAGAGGCACAGCAATTGCTTTAGCCAGCGGACGACTTTGCAAACAGCCCCCAAGGCAAGGTACACTTTACCCGATGACACGCAAACCCCACGAAACACGCCTGTATCGGCAAGAGATGAACGAGCGGATCCTAAACAGCGGCTTCAAGCCGTTTCAGCGGTTCTTCGCGCTTGACGCCAGCGCCTATACCGAAGGCGCCATCCCCGTCAAGTACAAAGAGATGATGGGGCTGGTTGGCTCGATGGTATTGCGCTGCAACGACTGCATTTTTTATCACTTAGACCGCTGCGTGCAAGAGGGCGCAACGCGCGAGGAGCTTCACGAGGCGATGAACATCGCCCTCATCATCGGCGGCTCTATCGTGATTCCGCACTTGCGCTATGCCTACGAGATGATGGAGGCGCTCTTTGCAGAGCAAGCGCAACGCAACGCGGAAGCTGCTTCCACAGAGGAACCTTCCCAGACAAGCCTATAGCGTCGGCGTCCCGCTAACGAAGCGCACGAGCGAAACCACTAAGTTCGCTCCGAAACCTATCGACGGCACGAACGCCGTCGCCCTTTGTTAGAGCGTTAAGTCTCTAAGCTCTAGCCTTTGACAGCAAGATGCCGTCATACCGAGATAACGGTAAGGGAGGTAATCCAACGATGGCAAAAGTGCATATGCGGATTGCGACAACTAACCGCGAGCAGGTACAAGTGCCGTGGCTGTGGCAACTGGGACGCAACTTCGACATAAAGGTGAACATCCTCAGAGCGAACATCACTGAGGATTCTGGCTGGGCATTTGTGGAGCTGGAAGGTCCCGCGGAGGAAATCCAACGCGCCACGGCATGGCTTCATACCACAGGGCTGCATGTAGAGCCAGTAGAGCGCTCGGTGTCGGAGTGATGGAGCCCGCGGTTCTGCTCAAAACGCCTCAGCCCCCAAGCGACTTTGCAGCGTTCTGGCAAGCCACCGCTGCGGAAGCGTATCAGGCCCCCCTTCATTTTGAACGGGTGCACCGAGCAGACGACGACCACCCCACGCACCGAGTATTTCGAATGCGATGGCGAGGAATGGATGGGCGAGGGCGTGAGGGCTGGTACGCCATCCCCCGCGCCCTCACGCTTCCTGCGCCCGCTGTTCTGTACTTGCCAGGCTACGGCATCGGCACCGTGCCCATCAACGAGAACACCAAGTTCGAGCGGTTCATCACCTTCTCCATCAACCTACACGGCTACGCCGTTGAGCCAAATGTGCCGTATAGCCCCGAAGTGGGCTACTTCACGCGGGGTATAGAGTCGCCTCAAACCTACATCTACCGGCGCCTTGTGCAGGAAAGCATTTTGGCAATACGCGTATTGGCAGCGCAACCAGAGGTCAACCCCAACAAGTTGGTGGCAGCAGGGCTAAGCCAAGGGGGCGGCTTGGCAGTGATGTTAGGGGCATGGTGTGCGCTGGTGGCATGCGTGGTCGCCGAGCTGCCTGCGCTCAGCTACTGGGAATACCTGTTGGGCAAACCCGCATGGCGCTACCCCATCAAGGAGTTCACCGACTACATGCAAGCAACAGGCGTCTCGCGTGAGGCAGTGTTGGCAGTGCTTCAGTACTTCGATGCGGTCAATCACGCGCCGTTTGTGCGCGTACCCACCCAGCTCAGCCTTGCGCTCAAAGACCCCGGTATCCGCCCACCTGTGGTGTTCTCGCTATACGAGGCGCTGCGCGTACCCAAACGACTGCTCATCTACGAAGACTTGGGACACGACTGGCACCCCGAAATGCGCATCCGATTAGAAGAGTGGGCTTCGAGCATTTAGCCCTCGCCAGCATAAGGATCCGCCGCGGTGCCACAGAGCTGGCTACGCAACCGCGCAAGCGCCCGCGTATGAATCTGATACACGCGCGACTCTGAAATGTTCATCACCTGCCCAATCTCTTTGAAAGTCAAACCCTCGTAGTAGTAAAGCTGGATAACCATCCGCTCGCGCTCCCCAAGATTCTCAATCGCGCGTACAAGCGCGTGCGTTTGCTCGCGCTGCATAAGCTCCTCGAAGGGGTCTTCGGCGTCGGCAAGTGTCTCGGCAAGAGAGTTGCCGTCATCCTCATCCCCATTCAGCAAACAGCTTTCCAACGAGAGCACAGCGTTGCGAGCGTAAGCAATCAGCAGCTGGCGGTAGTCCTCAACGGAAATCCCCAGCGCTTCGGCAGCTTCTTCTTCGGTTGGGGGGCGCCCTAGCTTAGCTTCCAACTGCACCCATACGCGCTCCAGCTGCCGCTGCTTATCACGCGCCGAGCGAGGCATCCAATCCTCAGAGCGTAGCGCCTCCAACACCGCCCCACGAATCAGGGCAATTGCGTAAGTCTCGAACTTCACATTGCGCGTAGGATCGTAAAGGTCTACAGCGCGGATTAGCCCCATCACTCCATAGCCATACAAATCCTCCCATTCCATCCCGTTTGGGGGATAGGGCACGATACGGTTGACCGTGAGTTTGACCAAGTGAGCGTACTGGCGGATGAGCTGCTCACGAGCTTTCAGGTCGCCGTAGACCTTGAACCGTTTCCACGCTTCCTGAATCTGATGGGCATCCATCATCGTAAGGGTACCTCCTACTGGTTAGGTTAGGCAGCAGCTGCGTCTTCGTCCTCGGACGAGGCAGTCTCGGGTTCGGCAGCGTTGCTGTGGGTAGCGGTAGAAGAAGCCGACTCGGAAAAGGTGGGGGTAGGCATAAGGTGACTCATCACAAATGCCCAGAGTGCCCCTGCGACCCAACCAACCATTCCCGCAATCAGTCCACGCACTGTGCATAGCAGTGGGTCGGTCCCTGTGAGGATACCCACTGTCAGCACCAGCATACAGCCCAGCCCGCCTGTGATGCGGGGCACAACTGCCCAGTTCATGCGCCATTGTGCGCCTCTCCATTAGGGCTGCTTGGGTTAGGGATATGTTAGCGCGCAATGGAAGGCGTTGCACGCGCTGCAAGTGCCTCAGCATACAAATCCACATACGCTCTCGCTGAGCGCGCCCACGACCAGTCTTGACGCATCACGCGTTGCACCAAAGCCCGCCACGCGCGCTGGTCTTGATAGGTCGCTAACGCGCGCTGCACCGCCTCGTAAAGCGCCGCGGGCGTGTACTCCCGAAACACAAACCCGTTACCTGTGCCCTGAACAGCATCATACGGCGCGATACTATCCGCTAAGCCCCCAGTCTGGCGCACTATGGGAATTGTTCCATACCGCAGGCTTATCATCTGCCCCAGCCCACACGGCTCAAACCGGGAAGGCATCAAGAACATATCAGCACCAGCATAGATCTGATGCGCCCAAGCGTTATCAAAGCCTATGGTGGCGTGCACCTTCACCCGATGACGCCTATGCCATGCCCGGAAATACCGCTCGTAAGCCGGATCGCCTGTACCTAGCAGCACAAACTGCATCGGCAACTGCAGGAACTTCGCACCCAACGCCTTGAGCAAATCCAGCCCCTTCTGATCAGTTAGGCGCGACACCAGCCCAATCAAGGGCTTATCAGGAGCAGGCTGCCACCCACATGCTTTCTGCAACTCCACCTTGCACACCGCTTTGCCCGACAGGTCATCGGCTGAGTAGCGCGCAGGAATGTATGGGTCCGTCGCAGGATTCCACTCCTCGTAGTCAATACCGTTGAGGATGCCCATCAAGCGTCGCTCATCTGCTAAACGACGCAGCAGCCCCTCCAACCGCTCGCCATACTCAGGCGTCTGGATCTCGACAGCGTAGGTGGGGCTTACCGTATTGATACGATCGCTATAAAGCAAGGCGCCCTTCATAAGGTTGACCTTGCCGTAAAACTCTAGCCCCTCTACGTCAAACAGGTACTCTGGCAACCCCAGCTCGCCAAAGAACTCGCGCTCAAACACCCCTTGATACGCCAAGTTGTGAATAGTGAACACTGTCGCAATCTCCGCAGTGCGCTCAGAGCGTAGCACCCGCAAGTACACCGGGATCAGCGCCGTGTGCCAATCATTGCAGTGCACAACCTCAGGCGTCCAATCGCTGAAGCGAGCGAGCCACTCCACCGCCGCTCGACAAAACGCCACATACGCCCGAGGAGACACAGCGTAGATTTTCGTCGACTCACTCGCCTCCGCAAACCACTCCCCCACCCGAAGCAAGTACACAGGCACACCCGAAGGAAGCCGAAGTTGCTTGACCTGAACCCGCTCACACCAGTTAGGATGAATACAAACCTCGAACTCGGCTAAAAGCTCAACCTGCCAGCGAGCATCAGATTCTACCATCGGGTAGGCAGGCATAAGGATCCGCACGTCATGCCCTAAAGCATACAGCGCCTTCGGCAACGCACCCGCTACATCTGCCAGACCGCCAACCTTCGCTAACGGCGCAACCTCCGCCGAAACAACTAACACTCGATAAAAACGCTCTTGCATCTTAAAAGCCTCCTCGTATGGCTATGAAGTTCGCCCTTCATTCCGACCTTGATAAGCACAACGCAGGAGCCGATAGTAGCCCGCCCGCGGCACTGCCATCGGCTCCTGCGCGGGAGCAAAGCACCGTAAAGAATACCTGGACTGCGCCCAAAACTGTAGCCGTTGAGCGACGCTACTCCCTACTCCTGCAAAAATTATCGGCATCTCAGGGCGATTTTTGCAGAGCCATGCAAGCAACGGTTTTAGACGCGGCAGTAAGCTATCGCCCGCCCTCAGCCACACACGCGCGATATCAGCAACCACCAAAAGCTCAAGCTGATGCCCTACCACATGCCACAGAGGAAACAGCCCGCACCAACGGCGCAACTCTGCAACCTGAAACTGCTCTGGCAAGCCCACCACGTGCAGTCGGCGGTGCAAATCCCATCCGACGGCTGGCTCGGCGCGCCTCCGCCAATGCCAAACCAAAGTGCTCTTAGGAAACGCCACAGGCGCTCCCTGAAACAGCACGAAGTCCGCACAAATCACCGGTGGCACAAAAACAGCCGCCCGCGCCCGCTGCATCACCCGCTGGCGTAGCCCCACCGCTTGGTCTCTGTACGCCGCAGACATCCCTGCGAAAATTATGGAAATTGCCCATCCGCCTTTGAAGCAGGAGCACCCCTCCCCAAAACCCTCTCGCGCAGTGCTCAAGCCCGACAGAGGTGATTGCGCTCTCTAGCTTTACTATTGGGCAAACCTCACCCGATCCTTTCAAGCAGGAAACCGTTAGCAAATGTGGAATAGGTAGCTTGGCATGCTACGACGTGCGTGGCTGTGGCTGATCGGCGGGTGGCTCTGCGGAAGCGTAGGGGCGCAGGAGCTGGAACCTTATTTGCGCTTACGCGCCGCTTATCACATCAAAGCCCCCACCCCGATTGCAGGGCTGGAGCTGGCGGTGGGCAAGCGTGTGCTGGAAGTAGAGGGCACCGTGGTCGGCTCCATCACTGTAGACCAGCACCGCTCCATCCTAATGGAGGTGGAGCCGGGGCGCAGCGTGGTGATCACGATTGGCGAGGGGCACAGCTGGCTGACGCGCGGGCAAGTGCGCATTCGCGCCGTAGTGCAAGTGGAACGCGAAAGCGAACTCGTTACCCCCACCTATCGGCTGCTGGGGGCTACCTACGCCAGTCTGATGGCACGCTGGGAAGCCGAGCAACGCGCCAAACAAGCCGCCCAAGCGTCGCAACCGCCTACTACGCGCCGCTACCCGCGTGCTCACACGCTCACCAGTCGCGGTAAACGCTCCTCCGCATCGCCCCCGCTCAACCCCGCCGCCGATTGGGACACCTTCCGCGCCAACCTCCATCGATACCAGCCCATCTACGCCCACTTCATTCGATGCGTCAACCCCCGCCTTTCCAAAGAGCTTGCCGATCAAATCGCCTGGGCAATCCTACGCTTTAGCGCATACTACGGCGTTGACCCGCGCTTCATCGTCGCCATTGTGCTGGTGGAGTCGGGCTTCAACCCGAACGCCACCTCGCGCAAAGGCGCCGCAGGCCTAGGACAACTGATGCCTGCCACCGCCCGCGGACTAGGAATCGTAGACCCTTACGACCCCGTGCAAAACCTGTACGGCACCGTGCGCCTGATTCGCGGGCATCTGGAAAAGTACTGGGCACGCACAGGCAACCCCTACAGCTGGGAGTATGTGGTTTTGGCATTAGCAGCCTACAACGCCGGCTCGGGTGCCGTGCGCAAGTACGGCGGCGTGCCACCCTACAAGGAAACGCAAAACTATGTGCGCAAAGTCATCCAAGTCTACAAACGACTTTGCGGAGTCCGTGATTGAAAACGGCGAAGTGCTGACCATCGAGCGCATGACCGAGGCGCACCTGCCCGAAGTAATGCCCATCGAGCGCGAAGTGTTTGCGCCCGGCTGGTCAGAGGAGACATTCCGCAACGACTTGCGCAACCCCGCAGCGCTCTACTTAGTTTTACGGCTGAATGGCAAGCTCGTCGCTTACGCAGGAATGTGGCTGGTGCTGGACGAAGCGCATATCACCAATGTGGCAGTCAAACCCGAGTATCGGAGACGCAACTTCGCGAAACGGCTCATCCATCGGTTGCTCACCATCGCGCGCCAGCGCGGCTGCGTGAAAGCCACCTTAGAGGTGCGTATTAGCAACACCCCTGCCCAAAAGCTCTACGAGAAGTTTGGCTTCCGCCCAGTCGCCATTCGCCCCAAATACTACGACAACACGGAAGACGCCCTGATTATGTGGCTGGAAGGGCTGGATACACCCGAATACGCAGCCGTACTACAGGCGATCGAGCAGGAGTTCAGCAAAAGAAAGCGCTAGCACCCCGTTGCCTGCGCCCTCTAAGTAGGAAAAACGCTCGTTCAGCAGAATTTGCAACGCAGAGGGGAGGTGCGTCGTGCGGAGGTTGGGGCAGTGGCTGGCGCTGCTCATCGGAGCGTGGGCTGTAGGCTATGCGCAACCTGTCGATCCCCCACAGTTTCCTGCGCACAAGCTTAGCCGCCCGCCCACCATCGACGGTATTGTCAGCCCCGAAGAGTGGGCAGAGGCATACGCCGTAGAGCGATTCTGGTCGCCTTCGCGCCAACGATGGGGTGCGTTTCCCACGCGCGCCTACATCGGTTATGACTCCGAGGCAATCTATGTGGCGTTTATTTGCGAAGACCCCAACCCACGCCAGATTCAAGCCCGAGAAACTAAGCGCGGTGGCGATTTGGAGAACGATGACACCGTAGCCGTACTGGTGGAGCCATACGCACGCGGATTGGAACCCTACACCTTCACGGTGAACGCACGCGGCGTCCAAGCCGACGACTTTCCTGCGGGCACCACCGAAAACATCCGCTGGCGCGGCGACTGGCAAGCAGCAGCGCGCCTTCTTGAAAACGGCTGGAGCGCAGAGCTGCGCATCCCGTTCCGAATCTTGCGCTACCCGCCTAAGCAAACGCGCTTTGGCATCATCTTGGAGCGCTACATCCCTCGCCTCAACGAGATTTACACCTTCCCCAACATGGGCGCGTACTACTCACCGCGACGCCAGAGCCTGTGGACAGGGCTGGAGCTGCCCCCACCGCGCTACCCGATTATCCTGTTGCCCTACCTTACGAGCGACCGCAACCAAGCAGCCACGCATTCGCGCGGCGGACTGGATGTGCGCTACATCGCAGGCGATACACTTACCGCCCTGCTCACGCTCAAGCCAGACTTCCGCAACATCGCTGCCGATGTCGCCGATGTGGACTTCTCCTACACCGAAAAGGTGCTTGCCGAAACACGCCCCTTTTTCCAAGAGGGGAGCGAGTACATGCCGCCCCGCGCCACATTCTACAGCCTGCGCGTACAGGATTTGAACGCAGGCTTCAAGGCGTTCGGCACAGCAGGTGACTGGCGCTACGGACTGATGCTAGGCGAATACGCCCATAACGGGCGGATTCGGCAGTTTGGCGTGGGGCGCATCCGCTATCAGTTCGCAGAGCGCTCGTTTGTGAACCTGCTGGGCGTGCGCTTGCAAGGCGACGTCACCGAAGAGGTGCTAGGCGCGATTTTAGACACGCAGTACATCTCAAGCGTCGGCGAAGTGCGTCTCACAGGGGCTTACTACAGATACAGCGGGATGCACCGCGGCGTGCATCAGCAGTATACTCTCATTCGCAACGCTGCCGAGCGGTTGCCCAACTATCTGCTTCAGTACACTGATATTGAACCAAGTTATCGCCCACGATTAGGCTTTGTGCCCGAGGTGGGCTATCGGGGACTGCGGTTTGGGATCCTTTGGTTTGACCGCCCTGAGGGAGCGCACGTACTCTACACCGAGACGCGCGTAGAGCTGAGCCGTCGCACGCGCTACGGTGGCGCGCGGCTAGACGAAGGCGCAACCCTGAGCCACCAGTGGCTCTATCGCTCGCAGCATCGGCTCACGCTCACAACCGACTACCTCAACCGCCCGCCTAACATAGACCGCACTGTCGGGCTGGAGTATGCGTGGAATGTGCTGGACAACTACCGCGTAGGCAGTATAGAACTGCGAGCGGGCGAGCAAAACGGCGGGCGCAGCTTTTACGCCCGCTTAGTGCAATCCTACGAACTGGTGCCGCGCTTGCGCCTGCGCTTGGATATCGAAAACCTTGAGATCGATTACGCCAATGCCCCCACTGACCGCGCCCGCCAACTGGTGCTCACGCTCAACTATGAGATTGACCCTGAGCGTGCGCTAGGCGGACGGCTAATCCTCAATCGCCTTGAGTTCGGGGGCGCAGTGGAGACCACGCGCAACTTCTATCTAACCTACCTCCAGCGCGTGCGAAGTGGTTTTGACCTGTACCTCATCTACGGCTTGCCCAACGCTACCCGTACGCAGAACCGCTTTGCGCTCAAGATTATCACGCCGTTGGAGCTATAAGGCGCGGCAGGCGGTACAATAATCAGCGACTATGCGTGCTGCGTTGTGGCTCCTAACGCTGGCTATACTGGCGCTCCAAGCGTGTAGCCCGCCCTCTAAGCCCTCTACGGGCGCGCCCGCTGAAACACTTGCTTCACTACAACCCGCTCCTGAGGGCACGCTGCAAGTCGCTTTTTTGGATGTGGGGCAGGGCGACAGCGCTCTCATCACCTTCCCCAACGGCAGAACGATGCTCATCGATGGGGGCGAGGTGGAGCAAGGGCGCGCGTTGGTACGCAAGTTGGAACGGCTGGGCGTGCGCCAGATTGACTGGTTAGTAGCAACCCACCCCCACAGCGACCATATCGGGGGCTTGATTGAAGTGCTGCGAACCCTCCCTGTGGTGGAGGTATGGGACATCGGCATGCCTTACGAGTCGCCCGTGTATCGCGACTTCCTACGCGCCGTACAGCGGGCACGCACACCCGATGGGAAACGCCCCAAGTTCCGCATCGTGCGACGCGGGCTGACACTGGAACCATCACCCGGAGTACGCATCCGTGTGCTTGCACCTAGCGAACCGCTTTTGCAAGGCACACGCTCAGACCCCAACAACAACAGCCTTGTACTGCGCCTCGACGCACCAGAGGCTAGTTTCCTATTTGTAGGCGACATTGAGCGAGAGGGGCGAAAGCGTCTGTATGCGGCACGAGAAAACCTGCAAGCGGACATCCTCAAAGTCTCGCACCATGGCGCAGCGAACGGCACGGATCGCGCCTTCCTCAAGCGCGTGCGCCCCAAGGTTGCAGTGATTTCGGTAGGAGCGGGCAATCGCTATGGGCATCCTCATCGCGAAACCCTCGCGTTGCTCCGCAACCTGCGTGTGTACCGTACCGACCTCCACGGCGACATCGTAATGCGCCTTGGCGCCGACAGAAAGCTCTACATCGCCACCACGCGCACCTCTCGTATGTCGCCGACGGCTACCACCACACGCGCCCCAGCACCAACATTCGCCGTGATCGGCAACCGCCGCAGCAAGGTGTACCATGCCCCCGACTGCCCCGGTTTGCCGAAACCTGAGAACCAAGTTCGATTCCGCTCCGCCCAGGAGGCAGAAGCAGCAGGCTACCGCCCCCACACATGCGTAGAGGGGGAATGAAAAAGTTTGAGGGCGTGGGGGCAACCCCCACGCCCTTCAAGCACACCGCTGCGTAAGGGCATGCCCAAGCGCTACGGTGGGCCTTGCTGCCCGAAGTTGAACAACACAATCAGTAGGTCCGCGTT
Source organism: Fimbriimonadales bacterium (assembly GCA_025061985.1). Classification (GTDB taxonomy): domain Bacteria; phylum Armatimonadota; class Fimbriimonadia; order Fimbriimonadales; family GBS-DC; genus GBS-DC. The sequence continues at coordinate 15,189 of JANXAW010000008.1, read as the reverse complement.
GTTCACACTTCCGTCGTAGTTGAGGTCAGCAGCCAGGTTCGAACCGCTCTGCCCGAAGTTGAACAGGATCTCCAACAGGTCGGCGTTGTTGATGACATTATCGTCGTTCACATCACCGTGTGCACCCGACAGAAACGCAATCGGCAGCAGGTTCGGGATAGTAATGCCGTTCGTAAGAGATGCCAACCAACCGCGCGGCTTAATCCAGATGTTGTAGGTGCCGTTAGGCACGTTCGGCACAACGAACGCGCCAGAGTCACCCAAGGTCACAGTAGCCTCGCGCACAAGCTGATTGCCGCTACGGATTTGCACGCGCGCTTGCACGCGCCCTGCAGGATTACCCGTGAACCCCTGCAGCACGATGCGCCCAATCAGCCCCCCACTACCAGCGTTCAGCGGGAGACGCACGTAGACCTCACCAAACGCAGGCACCTCAACGTTGCTTACCTGCCCAGGCTGGAAGCCTGCCGCTTGCCCAACCAGCGTGTAGCGCTGGTCGTACGCTAGGTTATCGAAGTCAAACCGGCTGCCGTTGCCCGTGTAGGTGATGCGTGTCGTGCCCGTGCTGCTGATTAGCAGCACCACGGCGTTATTGATGCCTTGGTTGTTGGCAGCGTTCACCACATCGCCATAAAGCCGCCCAGACGGATAGTTATACGGCGTAAGCGCGAACTCTATCGCATTATCGCCGATAGCAATCGGGACGTTGTAGGCAACCGACTCATAGTAGCCAGGCGCACCGATGGACACATTGTAGGTCGTGGGGAACAGCTCATCGATGGTGAAGTTACCACTGGCGTCGGTATAGGTGGGTGCCCAGCGCCCCGTGCCCACCTGCTCCATGAACACGTAGGCATTCGCGATCCCTGCGCCCGTGAACAGGTCAGTGACACGCCCCGTGAGCCGCCCCACATTGATGTCTTCGGGCACAAACCAGATGTTGATCCTGTCAGTTCGCCCTAAGCGCACATAGCGATTGGCGTAGAGGCGGCTGCGGAAGCCTGGTGCAAACGCCTCAATCCGCAACGGAACGCCCACAGGTAAGTTGCTCACAAACTCATAGTAGCTTCCCGCGCCACTGTAGGTAGTCATCGAGTGTCCACTAGGCGCAGTGATGCGAATTCTAACGTTGTTCACAGCACCGCCCGTAGCAAAATTGTAGCCGTAGAACTCAAAGCCACCTACGGGCGTGCCATCCGCAGTGAGCAAGATATCGGCAGAGCTATCACCTGCCCGGAGAGGCACATTATTGAGCACCTGGTCATTGTAGTTTGGATGCCATGCATACAGATCGTAGCTCGTAGGAACAAGACCATTAAACTGGAACACACCTTGCTCATTAGCAAACACGCTTACAGGTCGCCCCTGATGCGTCAGCTGCACAAAAGCGTTCGAAATCGGGTTGCCCGTGCGAATGTCATAGACGCGCCCACTGAGATTCGCCGCAGGCGTGCCTGCAGAGGGGAGGAACAGATCAACCCTTGTATCGTAGGCAGTGGACAGCTCAATGTTCACACGGTTGGTGCTGCGATACCCCTCCGCAGCAGCCGCCAGCTTGTAGCGCGTGCGCACAGGCAAATTCTCCCAGCTGTAGTAGTTGCCATTGCCTGTGCTGACGGTCAAGCTCCAGCCGAGGTCGCTGATGAGCGTGACCGTCGCGTTATTTACATTGTTGCCCGATATGATGTCATACGTGTGGCCGTACAAGTTGCCTACGGGTTCGCTCAGGGGCGTAAGCACAAGGTCAGCGGTGGTAGTTTGGTTCGGCACCACAGCAGCAGAGACGCGCTGCGAGTGATAGTTGCGTGCGTCCGCAAGAACGGTGTAGGTCGCGCGTGGCAAGTTGTCAGTCGTGTACTGCCCGGCAGAGTCGGTAAAGGTCCACACGGAGCGGTTATTCAACGTTACGCTTACGTAGGCGTTCGCTATCGGTTGCCCGTTCATTGCGTTGCGCACGGTGCCCGATATGCGCCCCACGGTTTGTAGCGTGCGGGTGAGGTAAACGTCACAGTAGGTAGTCGCGTCGCGCCGGAGGATAATCCCTCTCAAAGTGCGTGTGCGGTAGTTCAGATGGGAAACCGTAACCGTGTAGGTGCGGTTGATCTGATTATCGTCGCTTGCCACTTGCACGTTCGCGTTGTTCACGGTGGCGCCCGTGAAAAGGTCGTAAACTTGCACGTAGAGTGTGCCTTTCAGTGGTGGTGTTCAAATCCACGTTGCGAACCCATGTGCTAATCCAGCGATCTGCCTTTAGACGCAGATCAACCGTCTCGCGCAGCGGGCAGTCCACCGCAAACGAGCCGTCAGCGTTAGGATGCACATCCTGACGCCAAACAAGGGCATTGTGCTGATACGCTTCTACTGTAAGCCACACTTGCTGCGGATCACCAAAGTAGCCGTCCAGCTGTACGCGACCATGCAGGCGGCGCCCCATCAACAGCCCGCCCCACGACGGCGGTAGCCGAAGGTTCACCCACACCTCACCGTTCAAAGGAGGCCACACATTGGTCACTTGCACCGAGCTGTAGCCCGCTGCCGAACCAATCAGCGTGAACGGGCGGTCATGCGGCAATTTCGGGAACTCCAGCAACCGCTACCTTTCCCGCTCGCATCCTTGCACAACCTCCGATTGCTCATCGCACAGACTAGCCACACCCGTGGCTTCTGCCCCCAATTTACAATCACTCCGTGACAGGGTTTCACTCGACAAGTGGGGCGATCTATGGCAGATCCCAGCAAAATTCAGGGGCAATTGCAAGGGGAACTTGCCCAGCAAGCTCAACTTGCATTGTGGCTTGTAAGCAAGAAAAGAGGAAATTCGCCCTCGATGCACAAGTAGCAAATTGATGCGCCTTTCGTATGGCTACCCGAAACTTTTCGCAGCAGAAGCCGTAGGATAAGGTAGGAGTGGGGAGGTAAGCTGATGCCCAAGCAGCCGTCTGTCTACAAGGAGTACCGCCGACAGCTTATCCTCAGTTGGATCACGACGGTTACCCACTGGATGATGACCCTTGGTGCGATTATGTTCGTGCTGGGGTTTGTTTACCTCTTGTACGCTGTCTTGTTTGCGGGCCTAGACTCGCAGCAGTACACGGTGCAGGATCAGATTCGCATTCGCGGCAACTTGGGGCTGGCGGGAAACATGATGCTGCTGGGTGCAGGCTTTGTTGTGATTGGAGTGGCATGGAACTACTTGGAAGAGCCACTAGTGGGGGTGATACTGCTACTTTTAGCAGCGGGCTTTTACTGGGGGCTACCCCTTCTGATTGGGCAGCTCGGCGCGCTACCTACGCCCGGTACCCTGCGCGACTTCGCGCTGGAACGCATTCGCAACACTGCGTGGGTGCTGTTCCCACCTGGCTTGCTACTGACCGTGTTTGTGAGTTTGGCACACGCAATCAAGCGACTGCGCTACGGGGTGGGGCTAGATCAGCCACTGCGCCTTGGCACAGATGTAGCGCAGCAACAGGTACAGCGCCGATTCTTGGGCAAATGCTGGCAGCTACCATATTGCCGAGACTACGTTCGCGCACGCTGCCCAATCTACCATGCGCGGCGCACCTGCTGGCGCGAAGGCGTAGGCTGCATGTGCGAGGAGAAAGCCATCATTACCGCCTTCAAGGAAGCCCGTATCAGCAGCGATCCTGAGAAAAATGCAAAGTACATCCCTCGCAACACAACGCTCAGCCGTTGGGAACTCAGACAGCGATGCGGCGAGTGCATTATTTACAACGAACACCAACGCCAAAAGTACCAACTGTTCGCGCCCCTAACCATCGGGGCAGTGGTGGGTGCAGCGTACTTTTTCCGCGAGCCGTTGCAAGGCGCAGTGCTCGACCTATTGGGTATGCTTGATTCACTGCTGGCGCGGTTCACACTTAGCCCCGCGCAAGCAAGTGAGAGCGTGCTCAAAGCTGCTGCGCAAACCAGCGAGATTGCCTCGCTGGTGCTATACGTCTCAGCAGTGATTGTCGTCTTGAGCTACTCACTACGACTGGTGGAGCTGGTCATCTTCAAATGGAAACTTTAGACGCGGTACTGGAGCAAGTGGAGCGATTGGCGCAGCTAATGGCGCAGCACAACGCCACGCATTTGGAGTGGCGTGAGGGCGCACTGCGAATCGCACTAAGTCGCCCTAAGGGTGCAGAGTCGCCTTCTTCCAGCGAAGAGGGGATGCCCCCTCTGTTCGTAAGCGGTTATGCCAGTGCTGAAGGCTCTTCCAGTGCCTCTGAGCCGAGCGCGTGGCAACCGCCTGCGCCATTAGCAGTATGCTCAGAGTACGTGGGGTATTGCACGCCCGCGTCCATTGCGGTTGGCAGCACCGTCGAGCGAGGGCAAGTGCTGGCAACCGTGACGGTGCTAGGCATTCCCAATGAAGTGGTGGCACCGCTGCCTGGGGTGCTGGAAGCGTGGGCGGTGGAGGCGGGACAGCCTGTGCAGTATGGGCAGGTAATCGCCTACCTGCGCCCGCTCAGCGAGGAATAGCGCGCTGTGGTACAATTCGCCCGCTATGCACGAGCCAATCCACCACGCCCTTGAAGACGAGAACCAGCTGGTTCAGATCCGCCTGCAAAAACTTCAACGCTTGCGCGAACTGGGCTTGGACCCATTTGCAAACGAGCGCTACGCAATCACGCACACCCTGCGCGAAGTCCACGAACGCTACGAGCAACTAGAAGGGCAAACGGTGTCGGTCGCAGGACGCATCGCCGCCCTACGCAAGATGGGCAAGGTCACCTTTGCCGACCTCCTTGATGCCACTGGCAGACTTCAGATTTACCTCAAGGCAGACGAGCTACGCGAAAGGTATGACCTGATTGACCTATGGGACTTGGGCGACTATTTAGGCGTGCAGGGGTTCGTGTTCAAAACACGCACGGGCGAGATCACTGTGCATGTGCACTCATTTGTGATGCTGGCAAAAGCCCTCCGCCCCGTGCCGTTTCCCAAAGAGAAAGGCGAGAAACGCTGGTACGAGTTGCACGATGTGGAACAGCGCTACCGCCAGCGCTACTTGGACCTGCTGGTGAACCCTGACTCGCGCCGACGCCTAATCGCCCGCTGCCAAATAGTGCGCGCTATTCGTCGCTTTTTGGACGAGCGGGGCTTTTTAGAAGTCGAAACACCTGTGTTGCAGCCTTTGGCAGGGGGCGCTGCAGCACGCCCATTCGTTACATATCACAACGCCTTAGGGCGCGAGTTCCAACTGCGCATCGCGCTAGAGCTGCACCTCAAACGCCTGTTGATTGGGGGCATTGACCGCGTGTACGAAATCGGACGCGTGTTCCGCAACGAGGGTATCTCTACACGCCACAGCCCCGAATTCACGATGTTGGAGCTTTACCAAGCCTACGCAAACCTTGAAGACATCATGACGCTGGTGGAAGACCTATTCCGCGCCGTGACCCAAGAGGTTTTCGGCACAACAGTGTTCGAGATGCATGGCGTACGAGTGGACTTCAGCCAACCATGGCAACGCATCCGCTTGATGGACGCCATCCACCACTACACGGGGCTAACTGAGGAGGACTTTGAAACCTTGGAACGCGCCGTACAAGCTGCCGAGAAGCTGGGCATTCACGTGGAACGCAAAGATACCATCGGCGGCATCATCGAGAAGGTGCTGGAAAAGCGTGTCGCAGAGCACCTGCAGCAGCCAACCTTTGTATACAGCTTCCCCGTAGACACCTCTCCTCTTGCCAAGCGCGAGCCAAGCAATCCGCGTTTCGTTCGTCGTTTCGAGGGCTATGTGTTCGGCAAGGAGGTCGCCAACGCCTTCTCGGAGTTGAATGACCCCATAGAGCAGCGCGAACGGTTCGAGCAACAGCTGCGCTTGCGTCAAGCGGGCGACGAAGAAGCCCACCCCTTCGACGAAGACTTCCTGCTGGCAATGGAATACGGCATGCCTCCTGCAGGCGGATTAGGAATCGGGATTGACCGAATGGCGATGCTGCTAACGGGGGCAGATTCTATCCGCGAAGTCATTTTCTTCCCGCAGATGCGCGAGGGGTGAAGGCATAAATCCCGACACAGCACACTGGGGAAGCCTATGTACGCTGCAACGCTTGCCGTGATCGCCGACTGGATTCGGCTTCTGGAACTGCCCGTGGTGCTGATCCAGCCCCGTGGGGCAGATGCCCACGAAACATCGCTTACAGTGCGAATGGTTCAGCAGGCTCTCAGGGCGCGGCGCGTAATTGCCACAGGCTTAGTGGAAGGGTATCTGTCCACGCTAGAGCGGGTTCTGCAAGGGCGCGTGCCGATTTACCGACTGGTAGCGTATTTGCAACCTCCGCCCGAAGATGGGCACATCTGGCTGGATGTGCGCTATGTGCGCCAGTGCGGAGCGCAAATCTTGCGATGGGCAGCTCAAGACGAGCTGATAAGTGCAACCCAACGCCAGGCGTGGCAACGGTTTCAGCTACAGCTACGCCAAATTCAAGTGCGCATTCGCGAGGCGCGACGCACTTTGCGCGGCAAAGCTTACCTTGCTACTCACGACGCCTACCTGCCCCTCGCACGACAACTAAGCATGCGCTCGCTAGGTAGCCTCAGCATCAGAGGTTTTCGCCGCCACTTCGCCCATCAGCACGCCCATCCGCATCCCCACGAACACTTTCACGGGCACGGGCACGTCCATGAACACGACCACGGGGCAATGTCTACAATAGCGGCGATGCGCCACTTCATCACGGAAGCGCGTCGCGAAGGCGTTGCAATGATACTTACCCCAGCCCCTTCTCCTATAGCAACCACGCTGGCACGCACCCTGCGCGTGCCCTTGGTGATTGCCGACACTCTGGAAACGCCAAACCCTCAGCATGACTACTTTGCGCGCATGCTGGGACTGATAGAGGCGCTGGAGCGCGCTGCGCGTCTTACACGCTGAGCAGCCACTCGCGCGTGAACCGCACCCATTTGATGCTACTACGCTTGGAGCGTCCGAGCTCGTCTTTAGGCAAGTCGCCCTGCTCTAGCGCATAGCTATATACAACATGGATCGTCCCATCCCGCGCCTGAATAGCGCAAGGATAGGCATAGCGTGCCTGCCCGAGTGCGCTGCGCTCCAGATAGCGTACCACGTACGCCCCTCGTCCTCCGAAAGCCAGATGGCTAACTGATGGCGGCCTTGCTCTGTGTCGTTGCCAATCAGCAGCCACTCGCCCGTGCGTAGTGCTAGCGCAGCAATGCTGGCACCAGGGTTAGGCAAGGCTGTTTTCTGCGCCTCGGTCCAGTGCTTGCCACCGTCGTACGAGTACGCAACAAACACGCGGATTAGGGGGCGCGCCGTTATCGCGCATGAAAGCCACCAGCGTGCCATCGGAACGGCGCAGCAGAGTAGGCTGAACAGCGCCAACGCCCAGAATCGGAGCACTTACTTGCCAGCTCTCGCCTGAGTTCTCGCTGATCGCTATCAGCGAAAAGCCGAATCCATCCGAGTACAGCGGTAGCAGCAAACGCTCGCCCTCAACAAGCGGTGGGAGGCGCGTCATCCATCCCAGTTGACGCGCCAAGCCGTTGTGCAGACGATGCCGAACTGTGCGCGCATATACCTCTAACCGAACGCGCTTAGCGACGGGCAACTGGCTCGCGTGCGCTTCCAGCCGCTGCAGCCACGCCTCTACCTGCTCCACAAACTCCGCGCCAGGCAAAATGTGCAGCACCCCACCTGCTGTCTAACGGGGCGCAAGCGCTTGCTCATAGTCGGTACTAATGCGGTACTTCAGTAGGGCATTCTCCCAACGATGATCGATTACGGTAAGCCAAACAAGCCACAGTCGCTGGCGGGCATCAAGGAACAAGACGGGGTTGCAGTCGGGGTAGTTCGGGGTGTCGGCAAGCAGAAAAGGCGCGCTCCATTCCGAGGCACCCCATACTAAGCGCGCGCCAAGGATGCACACATCATCGGCAGTGCGTTCCCCCGAACCGCTGTACCAACACACCAGCAAATCGCCATTGGGGTACTCCACGAGGCTGGGCGCGTGGTTATGCCAGCCATCCCGCGGGAAGATGAGGCAACTCTCGTACATTCCTTACCAGGGGGTGCGACGACAAGGATGTCGTCGCACCGTTAGGCTAATCGCGGAAGGGCATGCCTAGCGCTTTGAGTAGCGCGTAGGCTTCCTCGTCGGTCTTAGCGGTGGTGCAAATCGTAATGTCCATCCCACGGATGCGATCTACTTGGTCATACACAATCTCTGGGAACAGAATTTGCTCGCGCAATCCCATCGAGTAGTTACCGCGCCCGTCGAACGACCGGCGCGAAAGACCCACGAAGTCGCGAATGCGCGGCAACACGATGTTGATAAGCTTCTCCAAAAACACGTACATACGGTCGCCACGCAAGGTGACTTTGCAACCAATCCTGTGCCCTTTGCGGATGCGGAAGTTAGAGATAGAGCGCTTCGCGAGCGTTACGACGGGCTTTTGCCCAGAAATGAGCGCGAGGTCGCGCATCGCATTTTCCAGCTGCTTGGGTTCTTGCTCGCCCTTGCCCACACCCATGTTGATGACGATTTTCTCCAAGCGTGGAATTTGCATCGGGTTTTTGTAGTTAAACTGTTGTTGCAGTTGTGGGCGCACGACTTGTTCGTAGTGGATGCGTAGGCGTGGGCGCAGGCGCACAATCTCGCCGTCGCCCGTCTCATATAGCTGTACAGGCTTTTGTTCCTTACCTGCCTTCTTGCCCTGTGGCTGTTGTGGCGGTGGTGGCGTTTTTTGCTTTGCCATGGCTGTTCCCTCACTTCGTGGCGTCGATCATTTCGCCGCACTTTTTGCACACGCGGTGGAGCTTTCCGTCTTGTCCGCGCACGCGCCCCACGCGCGTGGGCTTATCGCAGTGCGGGCAAACCAACATCACTTTGCTGGCGTGCAGGGGAGCGGGGATTTGGATCTTTGTGCCCTTCTGGTCTAAGCGGCGGGGCTTTTGGTGCTTCCACACGAGGTTTAGCCCCTCGACAATGACGCGGTTCTCGCGTGGGAAGACGCGCTGAACGCGCCCACGCTGCCCCTTATCTTTGCCAGAGATGATCTGCACGAGGTCGCCTGTGCGGATTTTCATGCGCAATGGCTTTTCTAACTTGCGAACCATATGCCTCGCCTCCTTAGAGCACCTCGGGCGCCAGCGAAATGATGCGCATGAACTGCTTATCGCGCAGCTCGCGTGCTACGGGTCCGAAGATGCGCGTGCCTTTTGGCTCCCCTGTACGCGGGTCAATGATTACGCAAGCATTATCGTCGAACCGCAGCGTGCTTCCGTCGGGGCGACGAATTGGGTAGCGCGTGCGCACGATCACGGCACGCACGACATCGCCCTTGCGCACGATATCGCTGCGGCGCACCTCGCCCTTCTTGCTGGGAACACTAGGGGCAGCATCCTTGACCGATGCTACGATAACATCGCCCACATAGCCATAGCGGGCGTTCGAGCCTTTGAGCACGCGGATGCACATCACCTCGCGTGCCCCCGAGTTGTCAGCCACCTTCAGACGAGTGAACGGCTGAATCATCGCTTATCCCTCCTACTGCGCGCGTTCTAAGATGCGGCGGACGCGCCAGCGTTTATGGCGGCTGAGCGGGCGCGTCTCCACGATCTCCACACGATCGCCCACGCGACACTGATTGTGTTCGTCATGAGCCATGTACTTCTTGGTGCGCCGAATTGTTTTCTTGTAAAGTGGGTGGCGAAAGCTGCGCGTTACTGCCACCACTACGGTTTTGTCCATTTTGTCGCTCACGACGATGCCAACGCGCACTTTGCGTCGCCCACGGTAAGGGCGCGTTTCCGCGCTCTCGGCAGCCGCCGCTGTGGGCGTCTCGGTCGTCGCTTCTGCTTGAATGACTTCCTCGCCCATGGCAGTTTACCCCACTTAGTTACCTGCTTGTCGTCGTTTCTCGTTAATGATGGTCAGCACGCGCGCGATGTTGCGCTTGAGCTGACGGATAGAGTCAGTATCTTTGAGCTGTCCGATAGTTTTTTGCACGCGCAGGCGGTAGAGTTCCATCCGCATGTTGTCCAGCTCTTTTTGCAGCTCAGCCATAGTCATTCGGCGGAGCTGGTCTGGCTTGAGAGGCTTCATGCGGTCTCACCTCCTGCGGTTTCTACGCCAAGCGCGAAATCGGCTTTAGAAACGATTTTGGTTTTGATGGGGAGCTTGTGCCCAGCGCGGCGCAGGGCTTCGCGGGCGCGTTCCTCGTCTACGCCACCAAGCTCTATAATGATGCGTCCGCGGCGCACAACGGCGACCCAGCCTTCCACGTTGCCCTTTCCTGACCCCATGCGCGTTTCGGCGGGGCGCTTTGTGTAGGGCTTATCGGGGAAGATTCGGAACCAGATTTTGCCGCCGCGGCGAAGGTAACGCACGATCGCCACGCGCGCAGCCTCCATCTGGCGGTTCGTGATCCAGGCTGGTTCTAAAGCGACCAGCCCGAAATCGCCAAAGTGCAGCTCGCGCGCGCCCTTAGAAATCCCTTTGCGCCGCCCGCGTTGTTGCTTGCGATACTTTGTACGCTTTGGCATTAGCATCGTGGTTCACCTCACTCTTCAACAGGCGTCTCTGGAGCGCCTCCGCTTGGGGGACGCTCGCTTGCACCACCGCGGCGCCCTCGTCCTCCGCGTCCGCGTCGGCGTCGCCCCGTAGGGCGTTCCGCCCGCCCCGCCGCAGCAGGGCGTGCACCGCGCCGCGCTTCGGCAGGTAATCCTGTCGTTTCAGGCACAGCCATAGAAGAAGAAAGGAAAATGCGCCGCTCAGTGGCAGGAATATCGCCCTTGTAAATCCACACCTTGACGCCTATGGTGCCGTAGATCGTGTAGGCAACGGCAAAACCGTAGTCGATATCGGCGCGCAGGGTCTGCAAAGGCACGCGCCCCCACCGATCCCACTCCGTACGAGCAATCTCGGCACCGCCTAGACGCCCTGACACCATCACCTTCACACCCCGCCAATTCATGCGCTTGGCGCGGGCGATAACTTGGCGAATCAGGCGGCGGTGCGACACACGTCGCTCCAACTGGCTCGCGATGTTCTCTGCTATTAGTTGCGCGTCTTGTTCAGGATTGCGTACGTCTACTACATCAATGCGCAGTTCAGGCTTGCTGGGGTAGATAGCTTTGTAAATCGCCTTCGTTATTTCCTCAATCCCTTGCCCGCCGCGCCCAATGATCTGCCCCGGGCGCGCTGCGTTAATAATCACACGCACAATGTTGGCAGCGCGCTCGATTTCGATACGTGAGATGCCAGCGCTGTACCAACCCTCTTTGATCGTGCGCCGAATCAGGTAGTCCTCATACACAAAGTGTCGGTACAGCTTTTTAGGAGCGTACCAGCGACTATCCCAGTCGCGTGTGATCCCTACCCGAAAACCGATCGGATGGATTTTCTGACCCATTAGCTCTGCGCCTCCTGCACTTGTTGCGCGGGAGTTTGTTTACGGCGCGAGCGCGCTTGTGGCGCCCCAACGCCTAATTCAATCGTAATGTGGCTGGTGCGCTTGAGAATTCGGAACGCCCGCCCTCGGTCTTTGGGCAGGATGCGTTTCCAGCGCGGTCCTTCATCAACATATGCGCGATGGACGTAAAGCGTATTCGGCGACAGGTTGTAGTTGTGCATCGCATTGGCAATCGCCGATTCGAGCACTTTGCGAGCGATGCGGGCAGACTTGTTGGGCAGGCGCTGCAAAATCGCCAGCGCCTCATCAACCTGCTTACCGCGCACCAAATCGATGGCTAACCGCGCTTTACGCGGCGGGATCCGAACATAGCGTGCTACAGCTCTCATCGTGATCGCCTCACTTTTGGATCTTGACAGTTTTCTCAGCGCCTTTGTGACCGCGGAAGGTGCGTGTGGGCACGAACTCACCTAGCTTGTGCCCGACCATCTGTTCAGTGACGTACACGGGCACGTGCTTGCGCCCGTCATGCACGGCGAAGGTGAGCCCAATCATTTCTGGCACGATGGTCGAGCGGCGCGACCAAGTCTTGATGGGGCGTCGCTGCGCTGGTGGCAGCTCCCGCATTGCCAGCACCTTCTTCATCAGCTTCGGGTCTACATAAGGTCCCTTCTTGCGCGAGCGTGCCATACGCTACTTCCTCCGCTTGATGATGAATCGGTCTGTGCGCTTATTGCGACGGGTTTTGACGCCAAGAGCAGGCTTGCCCCATGGAGTTTTGGGGTGTGGCAAGCCGATGGGGGCTTTACCCTCGCCACCGCCGTGTGGGTGGTCGCGCGGGGTCATCGCGGAACCGCGCACGTGGGGACGGCGCCCCATCCAGCGCGATTTACCTGCCTTGCCCCACACCTCGTTCTCATGGTCGAGGTTGCCGACTTGCCCAATCGTAGCGCGACAGTCGAGATGAACCAGCCGTATTTCGCCCGAGGGCATTCGCAAGGTTGCGTAGTTGCCCTCTTTCGCCAAAACTTGGGCAGCTGCGCCTGCGCTGCGTGCTAATTGCCCACCCTTGCCCGGATACAGTTCTACATTATGCACCAGCGTGCCAACGGGGATGTTCCGTAGGGGCAGCGCATTGCCTGGCAGAATGTCCGCATCAGGACCGCTCATTACGGTCATCCCCACTTCCAACCCCACTGGCGCTAGGATGTAGCGGCGCTCGCCGTCCTCGTACTCTAGTAAGGCGATCCGAGCCGAGCGGTTCGGGTCGTATTCAATCGCGATTACTTTCGCGGGAATCCCGTCCTTGTCGCGCTTGAAATCAATGATGCGATAGAGGCGTTTGTTGCCTCCACCGCGGTGGCGGGCTGTGACGCGCCCCATATTGTTGCGCCCACCAGTTTTGCGCAGCCCTACGGTCAGGCGCTTTTCCGGCTCATCCTTGGTGATCTCCTCGTAGGTGGAGGTCACCATAAAGCGTCTGCCGGGCGAGGTCGGCTTCCACTTCTTGACTGGCATCGCTACTTTCCTCCATCTTACAGATTGAAGTCCTCAATCGTCTGGTTGGGCTTGAGGGTCACAATAGCCTTTTTCCAAGCCTTCGTGTGTCCTTGGCTGCGGATGCCGAACCGCTTAGGCTTAGGCTTGACCCACATCGTGCGCACCTTGACTACATCCACGTTGTACAGCTGCCTAATGGCGTTTTTGATATCGATCTTAGTAGCATCATCCGCCACCTCAAAGACGTATTGGTTGTGCTGCATACGCAGCATCGTGCTTTTTTGGGTAATGACAGGGCGAATGATGACTTGGGTAGGGTGTTTCATCGCGCCCAAACCTCCTCCATCTTAGCGATAGCCTGTTGGGTGGCGATCACGCGTTGCGCAGGGATAAGTTCGTGCAGAGCAAAGGCAGGAGCAATTCGCACCAGCACATTCGGAATGTTGCGGAATGACTTATACACGCGCTCGTTCGGCTCGTGCAGCAAGACAAGTACGCGCTCGCCTTCTTCTACTCCGAGCGCTTTCAGAAAGGCAACTGCGTGCTTCGTCTTAATCTCAGGGAAGTCCAAGTTATCTACAACGAGCAAGGCGCCGTTTTCGACTTTGTCGGTGAGGGCGGTGCGGAAGGCAAGGCGTCGCTCTTTCTTGTTGACAATGAGGTCGTAGTCACGGGGCTTAGGTCCGTGCACAATACCCCCTTTGCGCCACTGAGGGGCGCGAATGGAGCCTTGGCGAGCGCGCCCTGTGTGTTTCTGGGGCCATGGCTTGCGCCCACCTCCGCGTACCTCGCCGCGGGTCTTGGTGCTGTGGGTGCCTTGGCGTTGGTGGGCAAGTTCCGCTACCACCGCGCGATGCACTACGCTGAGCCTGCCCTTCGTTCCAAACAGGCGTTCGCTCAGCTCCACCTCGCCGATGACTTGCCCTTGCGCATTGCACAAACTGGCTTTCGGCATACAGATCACCTCATTACTGCTTCTGCACGTATACGATGGAGTTGCGAGCACCGGGCACGGCGCCTTTGATGAGCGCACAGTTCTTCTCGGCTAAAATCTTGACAATAGTCAAGTTGCGAACAGTGACTTGGTCGCCGCCCATGCGACCGGGCATCGGCTTTCCTTTGAACACGCGCTGCGGACCCGTGGCACCACTGGAGAGCGGACGACGGTGTACCATTGAGCCGTGCGTTTTTGGACCGCCTGCGAACTTATAGCGACGCACTACGCCCGCAAAGCCCTTACCCTTCGAGATACCCGTGACCTTGACAGTCTCACCCTCTTTGAACACGTGCTCAACGCGGATTTCCTGCCCCTGCACCGCTTGCCCCTCTAACACGGTAAACTCCTTGAGGTAGCGCAACGGCTTTTCCAGCCCTGCTTTTTTGAAGACGCCCAGCATGGGTTTGTTGACACGCTGGGTCTTAGTGGGCATAAACCCTACTTGGGCAGCGTAGTAGCCGTCCTTCTCAGGGGTGCGCACCTGCACCACGTAGCATGGGCCCAGTTCCACAACCGTAACAGGAACCATCCGACCTTGGTCGTCGAAGATGTGGGTCATCCCGAGTTTGCGCCCAATGAGACCCTTCAACACAGGAGGTGGGGGCAATTCGCGCTTGGGTGGCGCAGGAGCAGCTTCAGCAGCTGCAGAAGGCGCTTCCCCGGTAGCGACAGGTGTCTGACCTCCGCCCGAAGCTTGCTCGGGAGCAGAGGTGGGCTCAGGCTGCGCCGCCTCTACCTGCGCGCCCGACTCAGGAGTTGGTTTCTCTTCTTGCATTGCTACTGCCTCCTTAGAGCTTGATTTCAATATCTACACCGCTGGGCAAGTCTAAGCGCATAAGGGCGTCGATGGTACGGTTATTCGGTTCCAGAATATCAATAAGTCGCTTATGAGTGCGGATTTCGAAGTGCTCCATCCCGATCTTGTCAATGTGCGGTCCGCGGATGACGCAGAAGCGACGGACATCAGTGGGCAGGGGCACTGGGCCGCGCACACGCGCGCCCGTGCTCTGCACCTGCTCAATAATCCGTTTCACAGAATCGTCTAATACGCGGTGGTCATAGGCACGCAGTCGTATTCGGATTTTGTCACGTTTCATCCTTCTCGCCTCCAGGGGTGGGGCAAGCGGGAATTATACCCTGCTCGCCCCACAAGAGTAGCGAAAGCTTAGTCCAAAGTTTCGGTGACGACGCCGGCGCCGACGGTGCGTCCGCCCTCACGAATGGCAAACCGCATCCCCACCTCAATCGCCACCGGCGAAATCAACTCCACCTCCATATTCACATTATCCCCCGGCATCACCATC